>JBAXKJ010000019.1:0-120235 GCA_037137375.1 Prolixibacteraceae bacterium | reverse complement strand
GAATAATTTAATGCAATAAGATAGCAACAAGGGCAGATGGTATTAAATTTAAAGAGTTAAAAACCAAACATCCCGATAATTAAGACCTTTATAAGATGAGAAAATTATTTCTTTCCTGCCTGATCACATTGGTGGCAACAGTTTCTATGGCACAAAACGGTGAAGGCGCTTCCAATTCCAAACAAAATGATCCCAAAATGAAGTGGTGGAAAGATGCCAAATTCGGCATGTTTATCCATTGGGGAATTTATTCGGTCCCAGCCGGCAAATGGGGAGACAAGACTACCTACGGCGAATGGATCATGCACCAGGCTAAGATACCGAGGGCAGAATATTCAGCCCTTGCCAAACAGTTTAATCCAACGCAATTCAATGCAGATGAGTGGGTTAAGGTGGCAAAGGATGCCGGACAAAAATACATGGTCATTACTTCCAAACACCACGACGGGTTTGCCATGTTCGGATCGAAGGCAGATTCTTATAACATCGTGGATGCCACTCCGTTCAAGAGGGATATTCTGAAAGAACTGGCTGAAGCATGTCGCAAGCAAGGCATGAAACTTGGGTTTTACTATTCCCAGGCGCAGGACTGGTATCATCCCGGAGGGGCCGTATCCGGAAATGTGGAATGGGACCAGACCCACGTGGCAGATATGAACGCCTACGTGGATAAAATTGCGATTCCGCAGGTAAAAGAGATTCTTGCGAACTATGGTGATGTAGCCGTCTTATGGTGGGATACGCCGACTAATATGACTCCTGAAATGACCCGAAAATTGGCGGATCTGCTCAAACCTTATCCTAATATTATCACAAATAACCGTCTTGGAGCCAATATGGGAGGTGATCTTGAGACACCGGAACAATTTGTTCCCGCAACGGGATTTCCTGGTAGGAACTGGGAAGTATGCATGACCATGAATGGCCACTGGGGATACAACGCCTGGGACGACCGCTGGAAAAGTACCTCCGATCTCCTCTTAAAATTGATCGATATTGTGAGCAAAGGAGGCAATTTTTTGCTGAATGTCGGACCAAATGCCTATGGTGTAATCCCGGAAGTTTGTCAGCAAAATCTGCGCGAAATGGGCGATTGGCTCAAAATCAACGGGGAAGCCATCTATGGAACGACCGGGAGTCCATTCCCATATCTCTCCTGGGGCCGGGCTACCAGGAAGGATCAGAATTTATACCTGCATGTATTCGAATGGCCGAAAGACGGCAAGCTAGTGGTGCCATTTTCCAATAAAATCAGCAAGGCCTGGCTGCTCGCCGATCCAAAGACCAGTCTGAAAGTTTATGCCGGTCAGAATAAATCCACTATCCAGTTGCCATCCTATGCACCTGATAAAATTGCTTCAGTCGTAGCCGTTCAATTTGCCGGAGAACCTGTTATTCAGCCTATTCCATCAAGTGGAGGCTTAATGAAAGCGTCGTCAGTCGGTGAAGGAAGCAGCACAAAAGCCCTTAACGATGGTGATCCTAAGTCAAAATGGCAGGCGGCAAAAGCGGAAAAAACTGCCTCCATCGAAATTGACCTTGGCAAACCAACTGCTATCCAATGCATTTCCTTAGTTGAACCCTGGCACCCCTGGAGTGGAATCAAACAGGTACAAGAACTTCAATACCTGGATGGTTCGAAATGGATATCTATTTTCAAGACTGAAACGGATGGTACCGGATTGACAAAGGATTTTACCCCCGTTACGGCTCAAAAATTCAAATTGCTGTTAGAAAACCAAAAGGAGGCTCCGGCACTGTTGGAATTATTGCTTTTCAGAGCTAACTGATTTGAAATACAATAGGTTACTATGAAAAATATTGTACTCGTAATTTTTGTTATCATATTATTTCAACAGGAACTTGTTGCTCAAAAAATGCAGCTTTTTCTGCTTGCCGGCCAAAGTAATGCAGTTGGACAGGGCGACTCACTTAAAAGCTTGAAATGCTTACCTGGCACAGCTTACGAGTTTGATGCGACAATCAACGATTTTTTCCCCCTTAAAGATCCTGCAGGCAAACCCTGGAAATTGTTTAATAGAGCCGGGACAGGCAGTGTAGCGCCTTCGTTTGCCAGGCGATTGAATGAGCTCACCGGGAATACGGTTTACATGGTAACGGCAGCCAGGGGAGGAGCCTCCTGCCACAAAAAGGCAGAAATGTCCAATTATGATACCTGGGATACCAACGGAAAACTGTTTGACCAGGCCATCGAAAAGACCAAAATGGCTGAGGCAAAGGCAGGGGTCAAACTGGCCGGAATCATCTGGATGCAGGGAGAACGTGATGCTAACGCCATATTAAATGGTCAGATGACGCAAGCCGAATACCAGGAAGCCTTGAAAAATTTAATCAATCGTTTTAGGGATAAGTTGGGAAAGAAGCTTCCGTTTTACATCGTTCAAACCGGATATCAGCAAGACAAGGCTCCTGACGGGTGCCTGGCTGTTAGAAATGCACAGGCTGCAGTCGCCACAAATATGAAAGGCGTTTTCATAAGCTACAGTGAAACGGAAGATTTTGCAAAACGAAAATGGTTCAAGGATATTGTTCATTACAACCAGGAAGCGCTCAATGATATTGGAGTCAAAACGGCTGAATTCGTTGTTGCCCGGAATCTTGGTAAGAATTAACTTAATTTCAACTCGAAGTAGTCTTCTCGTAGGTAGTAAATTTCAGAAATATGATGAGATATTTTAAGCGTATAGATTTGAAAGTGTGCATCTTGATGTTTCTACTTTCCGGGGGAGGGCTCTTTGCTCAATCAAAGAATGCAGTTGTTGGGAATACTGATTCGATGATAGATAATCTGGACCTGAATTCCATGGTTCAGCCTGTGCCACAAGCTAATAAATTCATTGATCCCGGGCATTATGTCTGGTGTGGATCCGTCACAAAAGGCAAAAATGGCAAATATTATATGCTCTATTCGCGATGGCCTTTGAAAGACGGATTTTATTCCTGGCCGGTTACCTCAGAAATTGCCGTAGCCGTGGCCGATCATCCTGAAGGACCCTTCAAACATCTGAAGGTGGCCTTACCCGCGAGAGGTCCGAAATTTTGGGATGGCTCCGCCACGCACAATCCAGCCATTATCAGTTACAAAGGCAAATATTATCTCTACTACATGGGCACCAGCTCAACTGCTGAAATTCAACAACCTGTCAAGTCCAGCGGCAATTGGTGGCACTATCGTAACAGTCAGCGTATTGGTGTTGCTGTGGCGGATTCACCGGAAGGAGAATGGAAGAGGCTGGACCATCCAGTTCTGAGCGTCAGCAAGGATTCCACTGCCCCCGATGCACTGATGGTTTCAAATCCAGCCGCCTGTTTCGACGATAAAGGTCGGGTGATCCTTTTGTACAAGCAGGTTTGTAAAAACGGAAAAATCAATGGGGGCAGGGTTCGTTTTGGAGTTGCCTTTGCAGATTCCCCATTCGGACCGTACGTAAAACATGATCAACCAATTTTCGAAGCGCACGACGGAGCCAATGAATGGATGGTCGCAGAAGACCCTTTTGTATGGTTTCAACAGGGAAGATACCTGGCTATTGTGCGGGATGTAGTAGGCAAATTTACGGGTGACAGTGGTGCATTTGCCTTGATGATTTCAAAAAATGGATATGACTGGCAACCTTCCTACCATCCAAAAGTAATCGGCAGTACCTTTTTCTGGGAAGGTGGAGTAGCCAGTATCTCCAAATTGGAAAGACCCTGTCTGTATATGGAAAAAGGTATTCCAAGATTTTTATATGGTGCCACCCGTGCAGATAAAAGTGAATCAATGAGTTACAATGTGGCTGTACCACTCTTGCCGGAAGTAATCAAAAATCCGGTGCTTCCTGGTTTTTATCCTGATCCGAGCATCTGTCGCGTCGGTAAAGACTATTATCTCGTAAATTCTTCGTTTTCCTATTTCCCGGGGGTGCCGATTTTTCACAGTAATGATTTATTTCACTGGAAACAGATCGGTCATATTCTCAATCGTGCTTCCCAATTAAATCTGGTTAATCAGGATATTTCCGGCGGAATTTATGCGCCAACAATCAGGTACAACAAAGGCGTGTTTTACATGATAACTACTTTTGTGGGAGGTGGTGGAAATTTTTTCGTTACCACGAAAGATCCGTCAGGGCCCTGGTCTGACCCAATTCTGCTCCCCGAGATCAACGGCATTGATCCTTCCTTCTTTTTTGACCTAAACGGGAAAGCCTATATCGTAAATAATGGTCCGCCGCCTGACAATAAGCCTCTTTACAATGGTCACCGGGCCTTATGGCTTCAGCAGTTTGACCTCAAAACCCAAAAATTGACAGGTGAGCGCAAAATTATTGTCAACGGAGGAACGGATCTGGCTAAAAAGCCTATCTGGATCGAGGGCCCCCATATCTATCAGAAGAATGGCTTCTATTACCTGATGGCAGCTGAGGGAGGTACTGCCGAAAATCATTCTGAGGTGATCTTCAGGAGCAAATCTGTCTGGGGTCCCTATCAGGTCTATGCAAGCAATCCGATATTAACCCAACGCGATCTTTCACCGGACCGTCAGAATCCAATCACTTGCACCGGTCATGCCGATCTGGTTCAGACACCAAAAGGCGATTGGGTTGCGGTGTTTTTAGGTTGTCAACCTTATGAAGGTGATTTTTATAATACTGGTCGTCAGACATTTATGCTGCCAGTTGATTGGAGTGGCGAATGGCCAATTATTCTGCCTCAGGGGAAAGCCGTTCCGACAACCATCCAGGCACCGATAAAAATGCCAGTCCTGGATAAGACCTTTTCTTCCTCCTCCTCTGATTGGCGTGACGATTTTGATCATCCGGAACTAAAACAGGATTGGAATTTCATTAGGACCCCAAAAGAAAAATGGTATGAAATAAAAGACAATAACTTACTGTTGAATGCCAGGCCTTTGGATATCAGTGCAAAAGGGAATCCTTCATTTATTGGCAGAAGACAGCAACATGCTTTCGCTGAAATGGCCACTGCGGTAAAGCTTGAAAAGGGGAAAATATTGGAAGCCGGATTGGTGGCCTTCCAAAACGAAAAGCACTATTATAAATTTACCATTCAAACAGACGCTGGCGGACTATATCTGCAAAGCGCCTCTGCTTCGGGCGAAATTCTGCGAAACAAAGTTTATGATTTGAAGGAAGATGATTTTATATATCTGAGATTCAGGGTACTGGGGAGCCTTTATAAATTGGAATACAGCCTGGACAACAAAGAGTGGAAACAATTTGGAGCGGATTTGGATGGCAAATATTTGAGCACCGCCATGGCTGGAGGATTTGTTGGCACCTATCTTGGATTGTATGCCCATGCAGAAACACCTGCAACAGCAACTTTTGATTGGGTATCGTACAAAGAGTTAAAAAAAGGAAACTAATTTATGATATAATATCCTGATGAGTAAGCTATTCCTATTTCTGACCGTGTTATTTTTATATGTTGGTCAACTAGTTGGCCAATCGAAAAATAGTGACTTAAGACTCTGGTACACAAAACCAGCCGAAAAATGGTTGGAGGCTCTTCCCATCGGCAATGGGAACCTGGGTGGAATGATTTTCGGGGGCACAGATCAGGAACACATTCAGTTTAACGAGCAAAGCTTGATTACCGGAACTACTCAGACCGTTGGCTCATACCAGCCTTTTGGAGATTTATACCTCGATTTTCCCTCTTCCACCAAGGTAAATTACAAAAGGGAACTGAGCCTGCTCGATGCAATTCACCGCATTACTTACCAGGAAAACGGCATCAATGTAAAAAGGGAATATTTTGCAAGTTACCCGGATAAGGTCATAGTTCTCCATTTAAGCGCCGGAAAGCCAGGAAAAATATCCTTTATAATCAGGCTGACTGATGCCCACAATGCCCAGATTAAGGTAAAAGGAAACAAAATTGTCGCCACTGGAAAGATTCCAGAAAACCAAATGGAATATGAGTCACAGTTAATGGTCCTGCCAAAAGGAGGTAAAATCTCTTCAGACGATTCTACCATTGAAGTGAAAAATGCCGATCAGGTAACTATTCTCCTGACAGCCGGAACTTCTTTTGTGAACGATCATACCAAGAATTTTCAAGGTGCCCCTCCCCATGAAAAGTTGGAAAAAATCATGGCTTCAGCTGCTCAGAAAGGATATGAATCACTGCGAAATGCACACGTGAAGGATTTTAGTCAACTTTTTGACAGAGTGTCGCTCAACCTTGGAACAACACCCGAACTTTCGACGATAGAAAGGTTAAACGCTCATAAAAAGGGAGCGCAGGACCCTGCACTGGAAGCTTTACTTTTTCAATACGGGCGCTATCTGCTGATCAGTTCTTCAAGGCCAGGTTCACTGCCTGCCAACCTTCAGGGTATTTGGAACTATGAAGTCAAGCCAGCCTGGTATTCACAATATACGACCAACATCAACATTGAGATGAACTATTGGCCAGCCGAACCTACTGCCTTGTCTGAATGTCATCTGCCTTTATTTCAATGGGTTGAAAACTTTGCAGCTGTTCAAAAGAAATCGACCGATCCTAAATTGAAAACTGAAAAGGGCTGGATCTGCTACAGTACCAACAACATCATGGGTGGTCCATCGACCTGGGGTATTCACCGTCCAGGCAGTGCCTGGCTCAGCCAGCATTTCTGGGAGCATTTTGCCTTCACCGGCGACCTCGAATTCTTGAAGAATCGCGCCTATCCTATGCTTAAGGATGTGGCAGGATACTGGGAAGACCATCTGATCTCCCTGGATGGCAAACTCATGACACCCGACGGCTGGTCTCCCGAACATGGTCCGGGAATGGTAGAAGGTGACAAGACTCCTTATCCGGGAGTTTCTTATGATCAACAGATTGTATATGATCTTTTTACAAATTACCTCGAGGCTTCAAAAGTACTGGGAACAGACACAGCCTACAGCCGAAAGATTAAAAATATGCGTGCCAGACTCCTCGGACCTCAAATTGGCAAATGGGGACAATTGCAGGAGTGGAAGGAGGATCTGGACAACCAGAACGATCACCATCGTCATAATTCACATCTCTTCGCTGTTCATCCGGGAAGGCAGATTTCTCCGCTAAAGACACCTGAATTGGCAAATGCGGCGTTGATTTCACTTAATGCCAGAGGTGATATCAGCACCGGCTGGAGTACTGCCTGGAAGATCAATCTATATGCCAGGCTGGGAAAGGGTAACCGCTCTTACGACCTGATAAGGCAACTGTTTCGCCAATGTATCGTTGAGAATTTGTTCGATACACATCCGCCTTTCCAGATGGATGGAAACTTTGGTTTTACGGCCGGAGTCGCTGAAATGCTGTTGCAGAGTCACTTAAAAGAGGGAAATCATTACATCCTGCAGCTCTTGCCTGCCTTACCCGACAAATGGTCTGAAGGTGAGGTGCAAGGATTAAGGGCGAGGGGAGGTTTCATCCTTGATATGAAGTGGAAGGAAAGTAAACTGAAATCCTGCACCATCAAATCACTTTTGGGAAATGAACTGAAAGTGAATTATAATGGCAAAGAATATTCAACAAATACGGTCTCGGGCAAAACCTATCCAATAAAATCAGTCTTATAAAAATCAAAATACCATGAATCGTAATCTTCTACATTTTATTGCCTTCGCAACCTTGTTAATTTGCAGCATTCCCGGTAGGTCGCAAACCATTGTACAACAACCTGTTTATGCCCCTTTTGTCAACCAGGCAGGTTACAATCTAGGCGAATCAAAAAGGTTTGTCTGTTACGGAGCCCCTGATAACACGTCTTTCAAGATTATAGATATAACCAAGTCAGTGACAGTGTTTGAAGGTAAAATGCTGAACAACCAGGGATGGTTTACCGAATTGAATCCGGTGACTGCCGGAGACGAATACGTGGTCGAAGTGACTGGGCGCGGGAAGTCGGTACCCTTTTGGATTGCCGGCAACCTGATGGAAAAAATTTCCTCCAAACTTGCCTATGACTTCTTTGTGGATGTTCGTGGTTACGATGACCTGAATAAATACGACATGTCGAAGGTATACGGCGGTGGTCCCTCCCGGGATGGTGGAGCGTATGGTCTTGAAGCCGTCTTCGAAGTTCTGCAATATGCAAGTAATCCAGCACTTTACGATAATTGGAAGTCAGAAATCGGAGATAAAAATGTTCCGGATCTGATCGATTTGATCCTTTGGCATGCGGAGTTCGCGTACAAATATGTGGATTATAACGGCCCAACCGGCTTCCGGCATGGCTCACTTGGGTATGAGGGAACACCGAGAATGAACTACGATTATTGGAATACACTCGACCACCTGGCTGCTGTTTGCGGGGCATATAATTCCTTTTTGAAGCCCTATCTTACCGTAGAAAAATACCAAAAATACAGAAAGGCCTGCCTCGACAATTGGGAAAAATACGACCGGCACAAAGTCGTTCGCTACTGGACCTACAGTTCCAAATGGGTAGACCAGGGTTTTCAGGAGTTCAACGAGATGGGAAATGCTTACGGTCAGTCAGTATTCAGCAACCTATTCATGTATTTGTGTGAAAAGAATGAAAAAGGGGGGAATCCTGGTAAGTTTTTGAAGTATGCCCAGGAAAGTGCCCAGGATATCATTGACAACTGGGATTTCAACAATCCCCGGCACATGTGGTGGATTCGCAATGCCGAACATATTACCCCGCAGGCGCTCGCTTATTTCCTGATGGTCGCTCCCGACAAAGCTCCAAAAGGAACCAGGGAGAAACTGGCTGCATGGGCCCTGTTCATGAAACAAAAAACAAACAACTTCTGGAAATACCGGATGCATAGCGAAACCGAGTGGGCACACGAAAAAACCAAAGAACTCGGAGGCGCGCCAGCATTAGGCGGTTCAATGTTCGCAGTGGCTTATCTGTTAAAAGATCCGGAATTACGTGGTCTCGGCTGGGCACAGGTCGATTTTGTCTTTGGCGTGAACCCGGTCGGTACTCATCTCAGTAACAAGAGTGAGGATCGGGTAAAGATTGGCGGATACTGGGAAGGAGTAGAGGAGGGGTGGCCTCAGGCGCATCCTGACGGATATGGCAAGCTAGGACTGGTACGGGGTACCCTGGATGGCACTCCTTTGGATAATCAGTTTCCGATAGCGAAACAGGTTGAAAAGATCGTTGGACAGAATAATGGTCAGGTCTTCGGCAAAAACGCCTATGCCACAGAAGGATGGTGCGTTTCCAACCGGGGTTGGGAAGCGACCCTGACTTTTGCGACACTCGGCACTGAGAATATCAGGATTCTTGATGAAACCGGACAAAGGGAAATCCATACAGCTAAACCTGGACAAACAGTGATGGTTGAACTGAAAGCTGCTCTTAACCAGAACTGGAACAAGATCGATGAAGGATGGGTGGAGATAAATCCTGGCAAGGGTATAAATTCGAAGCTAAAATTAATCGAAACCGGCGAAAATACTGGTTTGTTCAAAGCAAAATACAAAGTACCTGAAGGAAGATTATTGGAAATTTCTTATGGATACCTGGGTTTTGGAAAAAAGACCCTGGTACAAATCCAATAGATCAACTTCTGGCTAAATAATTCAGCACATCGGCTACCTCAATAACTGATTGATTGATCCGAAGTTTGACAAATAAAAGGATGCCGTCGACTGTAATGCCTCTGACGGTCTTGGCTCATTTGAATTTGAATCTTCTTTTCCGAATATTTTTAAAAATTGCAAAGAAAGAATTAGGGCATTTTTGACTGTTTTTAAAAACGATTAAAGAAATAGTTTCAATTTTTAATTTATATTTGACCATTCAATAAGGATGATGATGGATAAATTACAATTGAAAGCCGATTTAGGTTTTACTCACAACAAGTATCATGTAGACCTTGCATTGGTGGAATTTGAAGAAGGAAATGTTACAATAGTTTATTCTCCAGCACTTGATCTAAGTGGATATGGTTATAGCCAGGAAGAGGCCAAACAGTCTTTCACTGAAGCCCTTCATGAATTTTTCAGATATACAAACAACAAGAATACCTTAGATAAAGTACTTAAAGACTTGGGGTGGGTAATAAAGGGTTCAAAAACGAAACCAAAGTTTAATCCTCCAAAAGATTCGGATTTAGTTTCTTTAAATCCTTTGTACAATGACATTGTCAACAATAAAAGCTACAAAGTTTCAAGAGAAGATATTGAATTTGCATATTAGCCTCCAATGTCTGCAAAGCATCTTAGAAACGTTCCATTAACTTTGTACCGGGATTTCTTAATTGCCCAAGGCTGTTCTTGTAATAGAACTTCAGGAGGTCATGAGCATTGGTCAAGAAAGGATTTATTAAGACCAATAACCATTCAAACACATGTAGATCCGGTGCCAGAGTTTATTATTAAGAATGGTTTGAAACAACTTGGACTAAGCAAAGAGGATTTTCTTAATTGGATATAATAACGCTCTGAATTACCAAAATCTGTTATTCTTATTTGATATTTTCGGACAAGTTTTGGACAAGTTTCCACAACAAATTTAAGCAATTATTAGCAACATTTAGCAATTTTATCGCAAAAAAAGAGGAACACTTCCGGTTTAAACCTTCTGTACTCCCCTGATTTTCATTGATTTACGCTGGAGCCAATTGGGGGACTCGAACCCCCGACCTGCTCATTACGAATGAGCTGCTCTACCAACTGAGCTAAAGTGGCAAACAGACCGCAAAAATAGTAAATTAATTTTCCCAGTCTAATATTATTTTTCCACAATTTCCCTCCTCCATGATCTCGAAGGCCTTCTGAAATTCCGTATAATGAAAACGATGCGTAATCACAGGCGCAATATTCAATCCGGAAAGCAACATTTTCTCCATCTTATACCAGGTCTCATACATCTCACGGCCATATATTCCCTTAAGCGTCAGGCCTTTGAAGATAACCTTGTCCCATTCAATCTGTGTAGTATCAGGTAAAATTCCAAGCAAAGAAATCTTACCTCCGTTGTACATAGATTTAATCATACTATCAAAGGCAACAGGCGATCCGGAAACCTCCAGCCCAATATCGAAACCAGCCACCATGCCGACTTGTTTCATGGCCTCCGAAATATCTTCTTTTAACGGATCAATCACCAGCGTAGCACCCATCTTTCTGGCTAAATCCCGTCTGTAAGGGCTCACTTCCGACCCTACCACATTCCGCGCTCCCACAAACTTACAAATAGCGATCGCCATGCAGCCGATTGGGCCTCCTGCTCCCGTAACCAGCACGTCTTCGCCGATCAGCGGAAAGGAAAGCGCTGTATGTGTAGCATTACCAAGCGGATCCATGATGGAAACTATCTCATCCGGAATCCGGGAATCAATGTGAAGCACATTCTCAGCAGGCACGGCGACATATTCGGCGAACCCTCCGTCGCGGTTAACCCCAATTCCAACGGTGTGATCACAGATATGCCTTCTTCCCCGACGGCAATTCCGGCAGAAACCGCATGCAATATGCCCTTCAACAGTCACCCGCTCACCGAGGCTTACCTTCGTAACTTCTTCACCAATTTTGACGACTTTCCCTACATATTCATGGCCAATGGTCATGGGTGTCTTAATGGTCTTTTGCGCCCAGGCATCCCATTTATAGATATGCAAATCTGTCCCACAAACAGCAGATTTACTGATTTTTACAAGCACTTCATTAACTCCTGGTTCAGGAATCGGAACATCTTCCATCCATAAACCCTTCTGCGGCAGACTCTTTCTGATTGCTTTCATGATTCTTTGATTTCTTTGATACAAAGTAACAAATTTCCCGAACTCTAAATCCTAATAATTATCACCCTTTGTATTGTTTTTACCCTTCCGGGGAAGGTAATAATCTCAAAACGGTCACTTTTGCCAAACCATAATGTTGTCTATTTTTACAATCGGAAATTTCCATTTAATAATTGTCTGTGTCAAAATACATTATTCTTATTGCCTACCTGCTCCTGATGATCGGAATTGGAATTTATTCATCCCAAAAGATCCGTCATGCAGGTGATTATCTGGTGGCCGGCAACAAGGGAAATATCTGGCAGATAACGGGTTCTCTTTTGGCGACTATCATTGGAAGTTCAGCCATCCTGGGTAGCTGCGATCTGGCTTTTACACAGGGATGGGCCGCCTCCTGGTTCCTGTTGTCAGGGGCTATCGGCCTGCTGATGCTGCTCTTTGTTGCTCCTTTGGTGAAACGTTACGGAAAATATACCCTCCCGCAACTGATTGGTGATCAATATGGAAAAGAAGCCAAAATAATCGCCTCGTTGGTAATTCCGATCGCCTGGATTGGCGTAATTGGAGCACAAATCATCGGTGGCGCCAAGGTGATGAACAGCTTTTTTGGATTATCCTACGAAACATCGGTCTGGGGTATCGGCCTGCTGTTTATTTTCTATACTGCCATCGGCGGACAGGTTTCCGTCATTAAAACTGATGTATCACAGGCTATTATCATTATTTTGGGCATAATGGCTGTGGCGGTTTATCTCTATTTTGGCGTTTCACAGAAAGAGGCAATAGCTCCAAAAAAGACGTTTCCATTTAATCCAAGCTTTCATCCAATGGATCTGTTTGTGCTTTTTCTGACCTATTCCACGACTTTCCTGGTAGGTCCTGATATCTATACCAGATTGTATTGTGCCAGTAATGAGAAGGTTGCGAGAAAAAGTGTTCTTTATACCGCCTTGATATTAATTCCTTTTGCCTTCTTAATCACCTATGTGGGCATTTTTGCAGCCAGACAGTACCCTGATTTTGATTTTAAACAGGGTTCCTCGTTGATATCCGTAATGTCCCATGTCTTACCTGAATGGGGGATAGGCCTCCTGGTGGCTGCCATCCTCTCAGCGGTGATGTCTTCGGCTTCAACCACGTTACTTACTTCCTCCGTAATTGTTACCAATATTATCAGGGAAGACCTTGATTCAAAGGCCTCCATACGCCTGACCAAACTGATTATGTTCATCATCGGACTCCTTAGTATCCTGCTGTCACTCAAGGTAACTTCTATCGTTCAATCACTTTTAATTGCGCTCACCTTTTTTTCCGGTGCCTTCATTCTTCCGGTTTTGGCCGGTCTGGTCGGATTCAGAAATAACAGGCTGCAAAGCAATCTTGCCATGATTCTTGGCGGACTGACAGCCCTGACCGGAAAAATAATAAGCATATATGTCGATCCAATGGTTGGTAATCTGTTGATTCTGTTCGCATTTATCCTGAATGGGATGTTACTTTTCCCCGGAGGAAAATGGCAAGTAAAAAATAGAAATCTCGGACAAAAAAGATACTTTTGATCAAATTTTTTCGCTTGGAACACTCACTCATACTATACCATAATAACCAGCAGATCTTTACGAGCGACGAGCACTGGCTCTATCCGCTCTTTGAGGTAGAGGCTTTTCTAAAACAGTCGGTTATCCCTGCTGCAGAGCTATTCCTACGTGATAAAATTGCGGGTAAAGCCGCGGCTGCCCTGATTGTCAGGCTTGGAATACGTAATTGCCACATCGATCTTTTAAGCGAGCGAGCGGTGCCTGTATTCGAACAACATGGTGTAAAATTCACCTTCGATCAGATGGTGGATCATATACAATGCCGGACCGAAGACCTGATCACAGAGAAGATGAGCATGGAAGATACTTACCTTTTTCTGAGGAAGAGAGCGGGAAAAGTGCAGGGTACAACTCTGAAAATCAATTCACTGACAGTATCAATAGGCGGAAAACAAGTTTTAGATCATCTGGATCTTGAGATAGGACGGGGAGAACAATTGATTATTCAGGGGGAGAACGGAAGCGGAAAGACTACCTTATTGCGCGCAATTCTTGGACTGAACAAGATCGAAAATGGAACCATATTAATTGGGGATGAACTTGTTGGCAGTGCCAACTGGAGTAAAAACCGCGCACAAACAGGTTACCTTAACCAGGAAACCATTAAAAATAATTTTCCGATCACTGCAGCCGAAGTAGTGGCGATTGGCGTTTGCGCTAAAAATATTTCAGATAGCGAAAGGGATTACCAGGTGGAATTATCCATGCGAAAAACAGGATGTTTTCACCTTCAGCATCAATTGTTTCATCAGCTTTCAGGCGGTGAAAAACAACGTGTTTCACTGGCAAGGTGCTTGTGTCAGAATGCCCGTCTGTTGCTGCTGGACGAGCCGACTTCTTACCTGGACGATCATGGTAAGGATGATCTGGCCACCTTATTAGTTGAACTCAGCAGAACTGATGCTCCAACCATGCTGCTGGTATCGCACGATTCTCAATGGGTAGAAAAGCTGAACTGGCCCGTAAAAACGATTAAAAAGGGAAAGCTATGTTAGAAACGCTTAGCTACACACCTGTTTTAAAGGGTTTTATCGTTCTTATCTTAACCGGAATCGCCTTTCCAATCACCGGAGTTTACCTGTTGCGGATGAATCTGCTGCCATTGCGGTTCATGCTCATGCATGGCGCCATTCTTGGTGGGGCCATTTCTCTGGCCATGGAGGTCAATCCTTTCGCCGGCACTTTAGTAATCAACCTGTTACTGGTTTTATTGATGACCAGAATGTCGCGTTCACTACAAACAGACCCTGGTCAGCTGAGTGCGTTCTTCATGGTTGTCTCCATCTCGTTGGCCTTTATTGTTATCTATCGTTTCCAGGTTCCAGCCAAAGACACGCTGAGTCTGATGTGGGGAAGTCTGTATACGCTGAATGGATTTGAATTTGTAGGAACACTGGTATTTTCTGTGCTGTTGATTCTTTTTCAGGCCATCTTCAGGCATCAACTCAGAGCCGTATTTTTCGATATCGATATTGCCAGGACTTCAGGCGTGAACGAACCCGGATTTTATTATGCCATCATCCTTATTACTGCTGTTACAGTCGCAGCAGCCATGAAACTCATTGGAGCACTGCTTCTTGACGCACTCTTATTATTACCCGCGCTGATTGCCTCCTATCATGCTAAAAGTTATAAGGGAATGGTTCTTTGGGCCTCTTTCTGGGGCGGATTGTTTGCTACAGCTGGATTCCTTCTTTCTTTACTTTTCGAATTACCTGCCAGTTCAACGATCGCTGTATTAGCATCTCTGGTATTCCTAGTATTGATCATAATCCGTAAAAAATGAAAATATTTACTCTAATAATAGCATTCCTGTTGCTTTTTGCCAAATGCAGCGAACCCGTAAAAAACAATTTCACGGTAGTGGCAACCAATTCCTGGACTGGTGCATTCGCCAGAGCGGCGGGAGCAAAAAATGTGATAATCCTGGCACCCCTCGAGATGGAACATCCATCTGAATATGAACTGAGGGCAGCCGATATTTCTTTAGTTATGCACTCCAGGCTGATAATTTTTGCCGGTTATGAAACGATGGTGAAAAGACTGCAATCAGGCATGGACCTGAAAAAGGAGGTGCTTCTGAAAATAGAAACCGATTACAGCATGGCTACCATCGAAAAGTCTGTGATGGATATAGCACAAAAGTTAGGTACCGAGAAGGTTGCACTTCAAAATATTGACTCGATACGACATTTGATGATAGAGGCAAAATTGCAATTCGATAAATCAGGACTCAATTCCACCCCTGTAATCGTCAATTTTTTCCAACAATCCATCGCAAAAGAGATGGGATTTGAGATTGCCGGAGTCTTTGGACCCGCCCCACTCGAAGCTGGTGATCTTAACAGGATGGCAAAAACAAACGCCGGCATGATACTGGATAATGAACATAATCCGGTAGGTTTGCCATTGAAAACAATCAAAACAGAAGCGGGTTATAAAAAATTATTGAATTTTCCCGGCATGCATCATACTGTAACCCTGTTAGATGTTATTAAATACAACATTCAGCAAATAAATTCTTAGATAGGATAAACATTCGCAGTTTCGCGGGTTTTGATATTGTCAAAATGCATTAAATTTGCAAACCTAAAATCATAGTACAAAAAATATGGGACGCGCATTTGAATACCGTAAGGCCAGGAAAATGAAACGATGGGGAGCCATGGCCAAGACTTTTACCAGAATTGGAAAAGAAATTGCTATTTGTATCAAAACAGGCGGACCTGACCCGACTTCCAACTCCCGCTTAAGAGTCCTGATGCAGAATGCCAAGGCTGCCAGTATGCCAAAGGAAAACGTTGAAAGAGCGATCAAGAAGGCTACTTCAAAGGATCAGGCCGACTATAAAGAGGTCGTTTATGAAGGTTACGGACCTTATGGTATCGCCATGCTGATTGAAACAGCAACGGATAATCCAACACGTACTGTTGCCAATGTGAGAAGTTACTTTACCAAGATGGGCGGATCACTGGGTACCACTGGTTGCGTTGATTACATGTTTGAACGCAAATGCCAGTTTAAAATTCTTGGAAAACCGGGTCTTGACATAGAGGAACTGGAATTGGAAATGATAGATTTTGGGGTTCAGGAGATTTTTGAGGAGGATGAGAACATCATCATCTACGGAGATTTTGAAGCCTTCGGACCCATTCAAAAATATCTGGAAGAGAATAATTTTGAACTAGTAAGTGCTGATTTCGAGAGAATACCTTCTGAGACAAAAGAAATGAACGAGGAACAAATGGCTGCTATTGAGAAGCTTTTAGGAAAATTTGATGAAGACGAGGATGTTACAAACGTTTATCACAACATGAAAGAATAAATATTTGTTGAATTCAAATTAATTGAACCAAAATATTTGGATTTTCGCCAAAATTGTATTATTATTGTTGTGTAATTGATGTGATCAATAAAAAATATTTAACGAACCCTTTCACACTTTGAAAGGTTATTTAGGTTAGGTTTAGGTTAGGTAAAGCAGGGAGGTTTTCATACTCCCTGCTTTTTTGTTAAGATAATTCGATTAATTTTGAAACTTCCAAAAAGAAAAAATGGATCAAATGACAAAATTCCAACCGACGAAATACCATCTGAAATCTCTGTGCTGTGAAGCGGAATTTCCTGATAAGAACTGGGAACTTCAATGTCCTCATTCTCATGCACCTGCTTTGATAAGAGCCATTTATGAGAAGAAGCAATTTGAATTGAACCCCGATAATTCAGGACTGTGCGTTTTTTCAAACTGGCTTCCAGTCAGCAGAATGCTCCATGGATCAGGAGCGCCGGTAACCTTTAAAAGCGAAGGTATGTCCAAACTTCTTGGCCTGGATCAATTGTACATAACCTTTAATGGTTACTGGCCGGAGAAGGGAGCCTTCATGAAATCTGGAACCTTCAAGGAATGTGAGGCCTATTCGGTCTGTGCCAGGACAAACAATTCAAATGGTGTCATGGTAGTGGCTTCGGCAGGAAATACAGCCAGGGCCTTTGCAAGAGTCTGTTCAGATAATAAAATTCCTTTGCTGCTGTCCATTCCTTTGGATAATATGGATGCCTTATGGTTTGAGGGTCAGATAGATCCTTGTGTCAGAATTGTTGCATGTGAGCATGGAGGAGACTATTTTGATGCAATTCATCTTTCAAACCTGGCCATCGAACTCGACGGTTTCTATCCTGAAGGCGGAGCCAAAAATGTGGCCCGCCGGGATGGGATGGGCGCTACCGTTTTATCAGCTGTTTCAACCATCGGGAAAATTCCGGATTACTATTTTCAGGCAATTGGCAGTGGGACAGGAGCCATCGCAGCCTGGGAAGCCAATCTGAGATTCCTGGAGGACGGTCGCTATGGAAACAATAAGATGAAACTGATGCTTTCCCAGAATGCCCCATTTTTGCCTATTAAAGAAGCATGGGACCAAAATTCTCCGGTCATCCTTCCGATGGACGATAACCTTGCAAGAAAGCAAGCCGAAGAAATTAATGCCCGGGTACTGTCTAACAGAAAACCACCTTACTCACTCAAGGGCGGACTCTTTGATGCCATGACTGATACCGGTGGAACCATTCTGGGTATTACCAATGAGGAGGCTAAAATTGCGGCCGGACACTTTCTTGAACTGGAGGGAAACGACCTCGAACCGGCAGCAGCAGTGGCACTGGCATCCTTAATTAAGGCTGTAAATGAGGGACTTGTCGATAAAAAATCATTGATAATGATAAATATAACAGGTGGTGGAATAGAGAGATTCAAAAACGAACATCAGATTACAAGCCTCAAACCGGAAAAGGTCTTCCCCCTGAATATGGATCCGGAAGAAATCAAACGTCAAATTGCCGGGATGTTCCGGTAGAAGGCACAAATCGGAGAATCAAAATTATGTCAGGACAAAACGGTTCAGTCAGGGCTGTCTTTTTCGCCCTTGGAAGCAATATCATTATCACCATCATCAAATTCATTGTCTCCGTCATTACCCATAGCGCTGGGATGATGGCAGAGGCTGTACACTCTGTGGCGGATTGTGGAAATCAGGTCTTCCTCCTCATAGGAAGCAAACGTTCTGCGAAGAAACCCACCGATATGCAGCCGTTCGGTTTTGGCAGAGAAGAATACTTTTGGGGATTTCTGGTAGCTGTCTTGCTCTTCTTTGTCGGAGCCGCCTTTTCAATTTATGAAGGAGTTCATAAACTCATTCAACCATCTGAACTTCAGAATATCAAATGGTCTTTTATCGTACTGGCTATCTCCATCTTCATCGAAGGAAAATCCTTTCATGTGGCCTATACCGAATTTAAAAAGTCACACAAAGGCATTGGAATTTATAAGGCTTTGAAGGAATCGACTGATACAAATCTCTTCGTGATCCTTCTGGAAGATTCCGCAGCACTCGTGGGTTTGAGCATTGTATTTCTTTCTACGATCCTTTCCTGGGCAATTCATCCGGTTTTCGATGCCATTGGATCCATATTGGTCGGGATCCTATTGATCAGCATTTCTCTTTTTATGATCAACGAACTCCGGCAACTTATTGTCGGAGAGAATATTTCAAAGGAATTACGTGAGGAATTCAAGAAGATAGTCATGCAAAATCCCGTGATTCACAGCGTGAATTTCATCTCTGCCATGATGATGGGCAAAAGTAAATTCCTTCTCGTAATAGGAATCGACCTGGAGAATAAAATCAAAGCATCCACAGTAGAAGATGAGCTGGCTAAAATCAGGCTGCAGTTAAATGATAAAAATCCCGATATCCTTTCAGTCTATTTTGACGTGAGGGACCTCGAAAGATAACCTGTCTACTTCACCGAAAATTTGTAAATACAGGTATGGGTATATTCCTGATCAGGATCCAGTTGAACGGAAGGGAAGGATTTCTGATTGGGTGAATTTGGATAATGCTGGGTCTCTAAACATAATCCAGTACGGTACCCGTAGGTTTTACCCTTCTTACCAGGATATTTCCCATCCAGAAAATTACCTGTATAAAACTGGATACCAGGCTGATCCGTGAAAACTTCAAGCACCCGTCCGCTCTCTGGCTCATACACCGTAGCAGCAAGCTGTACTTGCTGATCCCCTTGTTTTTTCAACACATAATTAATGTCATAACCCAATCCAAATTTGATCTGCTGATGATCGGCATTAATCCTTGAACCAATTACCGTTGGCATCCTGAAGTCGAAAGGGGTATTTTCGACCGGAGCGATTTCCCCGGTAGGAATTAAAGTGGAATCAATGGATGTAAAGCTTTCGGCATTAAGGGTAAGATAATGATCTAGTATCGTGCGGTTTCCTGCGCCATGAAGGTTAAAATAGGAATGGTTAGTCAAATTGATAACGGTCGGTTTGTCACATTTAGCCCCATACTGGATGACCAGCTCGTTTTCGTTGGTCAGGCGATAGGTCATGGAGACTGACAGTTCTCCGGGATAGCCCTCATCCATATCTGCCGAAACAAGCTTGAAATTCAACTCATTTGGACTCTTCTGCACAACATCCCATATTTTCTTGGAAAAGCCGTTCACGCCACCGTGAAGTGCATTGACGCCGTTGTTCTGAGCGAGCTTATAATTAATGTCTCCGATGGCAAACTCGCCTTTTGCAATACGGTTTCCATAACGACCAATAGCGGCGCCAAAATAGGATTCATTGGAGTTCAGATAACCATCAATACTGTCATACCCAAGCACAACGTCCTCCTTAATACCCTTCTTATCAGGAACCATCCATGAAACAATCCGTGCTCCGAAATTCGTCACAGTGATTTCCATTCCTTTCTGATTATTCAACGTAAACAGCTTTACCTGTTTGCCATCAAACATTTTTTTATAGGCTTCCGGATTAATAGTAGGAGGAACAGGCTTTGAAGTGCAGGAAATAAGCAGCACCAGAAGCAATAACTGAATAAAAATTGTTTTCATAACGGATCGTAATAGACTGTTTGAGATTTAAGGGCGGGATATTCTGATATCTCAAAAATATAAATTTATCCATCATCTGACTTCAGGTAGAATGATTTTTTTAAACCTAACTTAAATCATCCCGTATTTAAGGCAGATTTTGTATGTTTGGGATCGATTTTCTAAATACTATTCATATGAAAAAATGTATGTTACTGATGGCTCTTACCGTGGTAATAGCCTCTTGCTCAAACGAAAAAAAAACCGCTAAGGAGATGAATCCGTTTTACGAAACTTACACGGCACCCTTTGGAGTGCCACCTTTCGATAAGATCGAAAACAAACATTATTTACCTGCTTTCAAAGAAGGAATCAGCAGGCATGAAAAGGAGATTGATCAGATTGTCACCAATTCTGCCAAGCCTGATTTTGCCAATACCATCGAAGCAATGGACAAGAGCGGTGAACTTTTAAACCGGGTTACCAACGTATTTTTCAATGTTAAAGAGGCAAATACCAATGATTCCATAGATAAGATTGCTGAAGTTGTTGCCCCGTTGTTATCGCAGCATGCAGATGCAGTTAATATGAACGATAAATTGTTTACCCGGGTAAAAGCTGTTGATGATCAAAAAGATAAGCTGAATTTGACCCGCGAACAATCCAGGTTACTGGAGGAGACTTATAAACGCTTCGTCCGCGGAGGCGCTAACCTGCCAGCTGATAAGAAGGAGATTTTTAAGAAAATCAATACCGATCTGGCTTTGCTCGAATTGAAGTTTGGTAATAATATGCTTGCCGAGACTAATAATTTCAAACTGGTAGTCGATAAAAAAGAAGATCTTGCAGGTCTTCCTGAAACAGTGGTCGCAGCAGCAGCAGATGAGGCCAAAGCCAACAAAATGGAGGGGAAATGGGTATTCACCCTCCAGAAACCAAGCTGGATTCCTTTCCTGACCTATGCAAAGAAACGTGACCTGCGCGAAAAACTGTACAAAGCCATGTATAGCCGCAGTAACAATAACAATGAATTCGATAACAAGAGTGTCATCAATAATATTGTCAATCTTCGCCTGCAAAAAGCGAATCTGCTGGGCTTTGAGAGCTGGGCTGCTTACGTATTGGACGATTGTATGGCTAAGACACCAAAGAATGTTTACGACCTGATTGGGAAAGTTTGGGCCCCCGGACTCAAACGTGCCAAAGAAGAGGCCAAAGACATACAGGCTATGATCGTTCGCGAAGGGGATAAATTCAAACTGGAGAGCTGGGATTGGTTTTATTATTCAGAAAAAGTAAGAAAAGAAAAATACGACCTGGACGAGGAAGAAGTACGTCCCTATTTTGAACTCAACAAGGTGCGGGATGGCGCCTTCGCGGTAGCCAATAAATTATATGGACTGACCTTCAAACAATTGCAAAATATGCCGCTGTACCATCCTGAATGTCAGGTATTTGAAGTTAGCGACAAGGATGGTTCTATGGTTGGAATCCTATACATGGACTTTTTCCCGCGCGCTTCAAAGAAAGGTGGTGCCTGGATGAATAATTACAGGGACCAATATCATTATGAAGGAGAGGCGGATGTTCGTCCTGTCGTTTCGAATACTTTCAATTTCTCAAAACCTACTGGAGATAAGCCTGCCTTGCTGAGTTTTGATGAAGTGGAAACATTGTTTCATGAATTCGGTCACGGACTTCACGGATTGCTTACCAAATGTCATTACAGAACTCTGTCCGGTACTGCTGTCGCAAGGGATTTTGTGGAACTTCCTTCCCAGGTGATGGAACATTGGGCTGTAGAGCCGGAAGTGTTGAAAATGTATGCCAAACATTACAAAACGGGTGAGGTAATCCCTCAGAAACTGGTCGATAAAATTATCAAAGCTGGAAAGTTTAACCAGGGCTTCATTACAACTGAATTCCTTGCTGCGGCGATTCTGGATATGGACTATCATTGCATCACGAAAGCAGAAGAGATTGATGTGGAAAAATTCGAAAAGACCTCCATGGAGAAGGCCGGACTGATTCCTGAAATCATTCCACGCTATCGTTCGACCTATTTTAATCATGCCTTCCCGGGAGGGTATTCGAGTGGTTATTACAGTTATATATGGGCAGCCGTGCTGGATGCAGACGCTTTCGAAGCTTACCTTGAGAAGGGAAATATTTTTGACCAGCAAGTTGCCACATCTTTCCGTACCAATATTTTGGAAAAAGGTGGCACAGAAGAGGCGATGAAAGAATATGTCAATTTTAGGGGGAAAACGCCTGGAATAGAGCCTTTGCTAAAAAAGAGAGGACTGAATTAATTATAGATCAAAGGCTTAACTAAAATATTTTTTAAAATCACACGTCTGGCGCCGAAGCCATTCGTGTGATTTTTTTTGTAACTTTCCCAGATAGTATTACGTTCAATCCCTTAAGAGTGAAAGGGCTTTGTAGCCTGGAAAGCCTTAAAACAAACGGCAGTAATATGAGATTTATATTTTTTCTGATTTGTGTCCTGGTACCCTCATTGACTCAGGCACAGATTTCGCTATCGATTCGTGATGCATTTTCTCTCGCATTGAAAAATAACCCTTACTTTAAAGCGGAAAAATACAATGTTGAACTGGCAAAAACAGCCATAACTACAGCCGGTCTCCATCTGAATCCGGGTATAAGCATCTCTTCTCAAATTACCCCTTCATCCAAATATTTTGCTCCCGGTACCAGTCTGTTTTCACCTGAAAACCGTCAGATGACCTATCAGGTTTCCAAGGTATTTCAGGTCGGCGGACAACTAAAATACAAAATTGAAGAAGCTAAATCTGATCTGAACATTGCTAATTCGAATCTGAGTCAATACGAATGGAACCTCTTGAATGAGGTGGCTTCCAAGTGGCTGGATGTCTGGTATGCATCCGAAAAAGTGAAATTGATAGATAAGGCAAAATTAAATGCTGATACTCTATTGAGGGTCAATCAAATTCGTTTGAAAAATCAGGTTATTACCACGACAGAGTTCTCAAGAACTCAAATCAACCTGGAACAGTACAGGATTATGCAACTTGAAGCAATACAGGGCTTTAAGAGTGAATACAACAATCTCTCGATGATGCTTGGGGTAAAAGATACCCTGAAGATGGATGATAATGAAAATTGGTTTCCTGCTGTTTTACCCATGAATTATGATTCCTTATTAAACCTGGCTCTCGATAACCGCAAGGAAATCCTGCTAAGTAAAAATATAGCGGAAAAAGCGAAAATCGATGTCTCCCTGCAAAAGGCCATTTCAAAGCCACAGCCAGAAGTGGGGTTCAATTACAGTCCACAGAATAAGGTTCCTTACCTGGGACTCTTTGTTGCCATTCCATTGCCCGTTTCAGACAGGAATCAAGGAGAAATTGCAAGGGCGAAGATTGCAGTTAATCAGGCAGATGCGTTAAAGAACGCCTATGTTCTACAAATAGCTAAGGAAGTGAAAAATGCATTTGATGAGTACAATACCAATAAAATCAGCTGGGAGAAATATACGGATTTAAACAAAAAATCAGAATCGGTCCTTCAAACAGTCCGTCTGAGTTACGTCAAAGGAGGAACGACAATTCTTGATTATCTGGAAGCTGAAAAAACCTGGTTTGATATGCAGAATCAATATTATGAAGCCATGTTCAACTTCAGGAGGAGCTTCCTGCAGTTACTTTCTACCTGTAACCTAAGTAATAAATATTAACAAAATGAGAATAACAATCCTTTCAGCACTCATCATTTCAGTCCTACTCGCCGGTTGTGGTAGTAAGCCGAATACTAATTTCAATCAGCCAGCTAAACCAGAGGCAGAACCCTCGGTGAAGGAAGATGGTAAATATGTTGAATTTCCCGCCGATTCACGCAAAACAGCGATTTTCAAATCTCAAATCGCTGAATTTAAAAAACTTACCATGAGTTTTTCAGCGCCAGCCAATGTAATAGGAAGGGTCCATCTGTCGGGCGGGGAGGCCAGAGGAAAGATCATCCTTTTTGATTCTCCCGATCTTACAAATGTCTATTCTACTTATCTTCAAAATATTACGCTACTTAAGACCGCCAAAATTAATTTTGATCGTGTGGCTGATCTTTATAAAAATGGAGCCGCTACCGGGAAGGAGTTCAATGATGCTTCCACCGAAATGCTAAATATACAAACCGCGCTTGCCTCAAGTGAAGCACAATTGCGGGAATCCGGATTGAATCCTGAGAATCTGAACAATGCACCTTTTGGTACTGTCTGGCTGATTTGTGATCTTCCGGAATCAGAATTAAATACAGTCAAAAAGGGACAGAAATACAATCTTCTCTTTCCGAGTTTTCCTAATGAAGTCTTTGTTGCCAACATCGATGTCATTGCAGATGTGATGAATAGTCAGACCAGGAAGATCAGGGTTCGCCTTTCCCTGGCGGATTCCCAAAATAAAATCAGACCTGGCATGTACGCGCAGGTCAATTTCGAAACACTACACGAAGGTATGATGGTACCAAAAAAGGCGGTAATCAGCGCAAATGCCCGGTATTATGTTTTTGTTAAAAAAGGTCCGGTTCTTTTTGAGAGAAGAGAGGTGGCCATTTCCTCTGAAGCAGGTGATTATATTGAGGTTTCGAGGGGTATCACAGTAGGTGAGGCAGTTGTATCGGAAAATGTCTATTTGTTGAAGGCTATTGACATGGGTATTTAATTTTCAGAAAAATGAGCAAATTAATCACCTATATTATCAAACACAGGGCTATTGTGCTCCTGCTGGCACTTTTGCTGACCGGAATTGGTGGCTGGACCTGGTCGAAGCTTGACATCGAAGCCTATCCGGATATCAGCGATACGGATGTTGGCGTCATTTCACAATTGAACGGACTTCCGGCCGAAGAGATGGAACAGCAGGTGACAATTCCGGTTGAAAGAGCTCTGAATACAGTACCTGGCGTAATATCCAAGCGTTCCAAGACCATTTTTGGACTATCGGTGGTAACCCTTACTTTCAATGAGAAGACCAATATTTACCTTGCCAGGCAACTCGTTCTTGAGAAATTGAGGGATGCTGAAATTCCCGCAGGCGTCTCACCCGTTCTTACACCAATGACCATGGCTATGGGTGAAATCTTCAGGTATGTTATTGACGCTCCTGATTCAGTGCCAATTACCTATCTCCGCGAACTGCAGGATTATGTGATAGTTCCAAAATTACTCCAGGCAGAAGGGGTGGTAGATGTCGCAAATTTCGGCGGATTAGTCCGGCAATTTCAAGTGATCATCGATCCTTTAACACTCGAAAAATATAACCTCAAAGTACAGGATGTATCAGATGCCATTGCGGCAAACAATAAGAGTACAGGTGGAAACTACATCCGGATCGGGTCTACCCAAATGAATATCAGGGGTATTGGCAGGATCAGGAAGGTGGCGGATATTGAAAATATTGTAGTAGACAACCGAAATGGTGTTCCAATTTTGATTAAAGATATTGCCTCCATCGAAATAGGAAATCTTCCCCCTACCGGGATTCTCGGATACGTCAATAAGAGCAACGGATCCTCTAAAAGCATGGGCATCGAGGGAATTGTGCTGCTTAAAAAATTTGAGAACCCCTCCAGGACAATGGTCAATGTCTACGAAAAAGTAGAGGAACTGAACAATGTGGTTCTGCCCCCTGGAATAAAAGTTCAGACCTTTTACGACCGCACCGAGCTAGTCTCTCTTACCGTTCATACCGTTGCCAAAACACTTCTGGAAGGCATTCTGGTTGTTTTGATAGTTCTGACACTTCTGCTTGGCAACTGGAAAGCAGCGGTCATTTCTGCGCTCGCTATCCCATTCTCCTTATTGTTTGCCTTTATTTGCATGTATTTATATGGCATTCCAGCAAATCTTCTTTCTCTGGGCGCCATCGACTTTGGTATCATCGTCGATGCCTCCGTGGTCATGGTGGAGGCTATCTTTCGAAACATCGCCTTCGCCACGGAAGCCGATCGGAATGGTGGAATTAATGGAATCGTCATTCGTTCTTCGCGGGAGGTCCAAAAGCAGATTCTTTATACTGTTATAATTATTACAGTAGCCCTGCTTCCCATGTTTTCGCTGCAAAGGGTGGAAGGACGACTCTTCTCACCAATGGCCTGGACGCTTTCCTTCGCCATCCTGGGTTCTATGATTTACTCCCTGACACTTGTTCCTGTTTTGGGTTCCTATTTATTCAAAACAACTTCTGCTGAAGGCAAAAATTATGTGTGGGACACGATTCAATCACTGTATAGTAAGGCACTTAAATGGGCTTTGAAAGTACCGAAAACAGTTTTGACAGGCGCGGCTATCCTCGTTATTGCAGGGATCTTTTCAGGATCTAAACTTGGAACAGAGTTCCTTCCCGAATTGGACGAAGGATGCATCTGGGTAAGGGTATTTCTGCCTGCTGGCATATCCCTGGATGCTGCTAATCAATATCCTGCCATCCTGAGAAATGAACTTTCCGGGTACGATGAAGTAAAAGGCGTATTGACGCAACTTGGAAGAAACGACGATGGCACGGATCCTTTCGGACCAAACCGAGTGGAGGCAATGATTCAGTTAAAACAACCGTACTCATCCTGGACAAGTAAAATGTCCAAAAAAGAGTTGGTTTTGAAGATTAAAAACAACCTCGAGAACCTTATTCCCGGTGCGACTTTCACGATAAGTCAGCCTATTATCGATATGGTAACCGAGAATGCTACAGGTTCATCTTCAGATCTTGCCATTTTTGTCACAGGCAGAAACCTCGATACACTCCGGGTCTATGCGGAAAAGATCTTGAAAATAGCCAAGACAACAACAGGTGCATCTGAAACTTCCATTGAACAGGAAAAGAAGCAGACGCAACTGGATATTGAAATAGACCGGACGAAAGCCGCCAGGTATGGAGTGAATGTTTCAGACATTAATGCCGTTCTCGAAATGGCCGTAGGAGGCCTGCCTGTGAGCTCCTTATGGGAAGAGGAAAGAGTATTTGACATTATTTTAAGATTTTCAAAAGAGAGCAGAAAGACACCCGAACAGATTGGAAAAATCATCATTCCCACAAAATCCGGATTGCGCATACCCTTGTCGCAGGTCGCTAATATCAGATTGTCAGAAGGCCAGACTATCATTGCCCGGGATGATGAACAACGTCAGATCACAGTGAAAACGAATATCAGGGGCAGGGATCAGGGAAGCTTTGCCGCTGAAATCAATAAAAGCATCAACAAGCAAATAAAGTTGCCACCAAATTATTATTACAGTCTCGGCGGACAGTTCGAAAATTTGTCCCGGGCGCAGAACAGACTCTTGATGATCATTCCGATCACCTTGTTGCTAATATTTTCAATTCTGCTGCTGCTCTTTAATTATGAGACCAAATATGTATTAATAGTAATGGCCAACATCCCTTTTGCTATCGTTGGTGGGATTCTAGCACTTTTGATAAGAGGTATCAACATTAGTATTTCAGCCGGGGTCGGTTTTGTTTCGTTGTCGGGTGTTTGCGTGATGGCTGGAGTACTGTGGGTTAGTTATCTGAATAAACTCTACGACAAACAAAATATGTCCCTCAGGGACTTGGTATTCAAGGGATCGATTGTCCAATTCCGTCCCATCTTTTTGGTTATGCTGATTGCAATAATCGGGTTACTACCTGCTGCCTTAAATACAGGGGTCGGATCTGATGTACAAAGACCTCTGGCAACCGTGATTGTCGGTGGACTTACTTCTTCTTTATTACTGACTGCTTTTGTGACTCCGGCCTTATATTATTTATTTCATAAGGATAATAAACATGTTGAAGTCTAATATGGAAATGGGTTATTTATTGTAAATTAGTCCTAAATTAATGCGTTGATTTTATGAATAAGATAAGACTGATTGTTCTGTTGTCAACCATTTTGATGCTTAGCTTTACTGAATGCAGAACTCAAAACATGGAGAAAATGATTGATAAAACAACTGTAAAACAACTGGATATTGATAAGTACCTGGGTACCTGGTATGAGATTGGCAGGTATGAGCATTCCTTCGAAAAGAATCTGGTGGGCTGTACTGCTACTTATACCAAAATGGATAATGGCATGATAGAAGTACTCAATCAGGGCTATTACAAAACACTGTCAGGTAAGCATAAGACTGCAAAAGGGAAAGCAAAGCTGACCGACCAGCCGGGTAAATTAAAGGTATCCTTTTTCCTGTTTTTCTATGCGGACTATAATATTCTGGAACTTGACCAGGAGGGTTATCAATGGGCGATCATCGGAAGCTCTGGTCCGGGTTATCTGTGGATTCTCTCGAGAAAGCCTGTCGTATCAGATTCTTTTTACCGCGAACTATTGCTGAAGGCAGAGAGTAGGGGATATGACTCCTCAAAAGTGATTAAGGTTCTTCAGAAATAAGAGGCGTTTCTGGTAGACTTTCTTTTCTGAATGGTGGAAAGAACACCCAGTATATTCCTCCCAGGGAGGAGATTGCCGACAAAATATAGAACATCACACTTAAGGCAACCGCAAGTTCCCTGTCCAGGTGAAAAACATTTGCTAACAGCACAAAGGCCGTTTCCCTTGCCCCGATTCCCCCAACAGTAATCGGTAGGGCTGTTGCAATAGCTGACAAGAAAAACACAAACAAGTATTCCGATATATTTGTAAACTGATTGAAAGAGTATAGAATAAAAATTGCGGCAACCAACTGAACGAGCTGTAAAAATAGGGACCAACCAAAAAGTCCGGCATGAATGGGCACAAAACTTTTTAGGAATATCTTCAAAACAAAGTAATAGAACGTGTACAAGGCAGGAACGCAAAGCCATCCAATCCATCCAATCTTGAATTCATCACCTGAGAAATAATATAAAAAAATCGTGATCATGCCGATCGCTACGAGACCTGCCACACGGTTAACCAGCATCGCCCCGATGTTTTTCTTTACTCCGTTCTGTCTGTACTTGTTTACCAGGTAGACTTTTACACCATCTCCCCCTATACCACTTGGCAAAAAAAGATTGTAAAATAATCCCAACCAAAATAGTTTAAGGTTCAGGGCAGGGGAGATATGCGCACCGGTACTGCGAAAAGAGAGGTTTTGCCTGAACCCGGAGAGGACATAAGAAATGGCTACAAGTACCAGAGCTACAGTAAGGTACCAGTAATTGGCAGTAGAAAACAGGGTGATAACTTCCTTGAATTCAATTTTTGAGAGAACATACCAGATTGCCCCGATAGAAACGGCTAACTTGAGTAAATTGACAACTACTTTTTTTACTTTTTCCGACACAAGTATTCATTTTGTACAAACTGGCGACAAAAGTACAATTTATCAGTCTCGTATAAAAATTGAACAAAAAATTTATCTTTGCCTGCGCTTTCATTTTTTGCTGGCTACAATATTTTGGAAAAAATAAATTTTGTGATGAAGAATATTTTTGCTGTAATTATTTGTTTGATCGTCTTTTCTTCTTGTAAAAAAACGACTGTAAATCAACCGGAATTGGATGATCAGCTCATTCAAGGCTACTTGTTTGCCAATAATATAAATGCAATCAAAAGCCCTACTGGATTGTATTATTTTATGACGGTGGAAGGCACCGGTGTATCACCAACACTTGCCAGTACTGTGGAAGTAAAATATACCGGATATCTGCTGGACGATACAGTCTTTGACCAGACTGCTACAGGAAAGACTTTTTCCTCCCCACTTTCAGGATTGATAACCGGATGGCAAATAGGCATTCCATTGATGAAAAAGGGTGGCAAAGCGACATTCTTCATCCCTTCTGCGTTGGGATATGGCAATCAAGCGATAGGACCTATCCCCGCAAATTCAGTACTGGTCTTTGATATTGAGCTGATTGACGTAAAATAGCCTTCAGTCCTTTTCGAACATTGTTTTGTCCGCACCACAGATCGGACAGCACCAATCGTCAGGTAAATCCTCAAATTTTGTTCCCGGCGTTATGCCTGAAATCGGGTCACCCTTTTCTGATTCGTAAGTGAAATGACAAAGCTGACATTGCCACAATTCGTTCGCTGTACTGATGGATGGTGATTCCGCTTTAATCTTGGTTTTATCAACAAAAGTCGGGGCATTCTTAGGAGAAAATCCCTTCATTACATCTCGGTAGTACTTGTATGTTAGTGAGTTGGCATCTGAATCAATCAAATCAGAGGACAACACTTCACCTATGAAAATAAGGTGACTTCCCACATCAAAAGTATCAGTGATTTTGCAGTCAAACCATGCCAGACAAGAGTCTTTAATAATAGGGGAACCAGTCTCTCCAATAAAATAATTGACTCCCTTGAATTTGTCAATCTCTCTTCCGCTTCTGTAACCGAAATCTCCGATCAGCCCGGTAGACGCCTTCTCCCCAAGAATAGAAAATGCGAAAGCGCCGCTTTTCCTGATAATATCAGCCGAGAAATTATCTTTATTACAACTGATCCCGAATTTGGGTGGTTGCGACGTAACCTGGAAAACAGTATTGGCGATGTATCCAGCTTTAGTATCCTGGTATTTTGAGGATACCACGTAAAGGCCATAAGAAACCTTGAAGAATGTTTCAAAATTGATCATGAAGTGGTAGTTTTGGTACTTGATTTAATTCACTAAATATAATGGAAATCGTTTAGATTATAAGGAAAATAATTGTTTCCATTACAAAAAAATATTATAATTATTTGCTGAAAGTGCATGATAGACATAGCCTGCAATCATTTTGTGTTTTATAACATATTTCATAATTTCTTATAATTTTTAACTTTGTTCGTTATCGTACACGGTCAAGAAATAAAAGAAAAACATGATATTCATCCTTAAAAATTAAAAGATGTCGGACAGAAGAGAATTCATTCAAAAATCGGCTGTTGGTGCAACTGCCTTAACTATTGGTGGTCTGAGTATGAACTCCAAAAGCTATGGTCGTATCATTGGTGCAAATGATCGGGTAAATGTTGCAGTTATTGGATTTTCAGATCGTTTTAACAGTGCGTTGTTTCCAAGTTTCAACGATCATGCAAAAGCTCAGAATTTTCAATTTGTTGCCCTATCAGATCTCTGGAGCAAAAGGAGAGAAGATGGTAAGGCTTTCATGAAGGAAAAAGGCGGATGGGATGTTGAAGTATGTCGTAACAACGATGAATTATATCAGCGAAAAGATATTGATGCGGTAATTATCAGTTCTCCTGATTTTGCCCACGCCTCACATTTGGCAGAGGCTGCTACCAATAAGAAAGATGCTTATTGCGAGAAACCTTTCGCAGAAACGATGGAAGATGCCAAAGCCGGCTTAAATGCAGTTTTGAAGAACAAGACAATAGTCCAGATTGGTTCCCAAAGAAGGAGTACGGCCAATTATATTGCCGCAAATGAGTATTTGAGATCCGGAAAATTCGGTGAAATTGTCATGGTGGAGATGAGTTGGAATGTAAATCAACCCGGTCGCTGGAGAAGACCCGAAACCGTCAAACAGCTCAAGGAAGCTGATACAGACTGGAAACGCTTCCAGCTAAATCGCCCTCAGGCTGCCTGGGATCCACGAAAATACTTGGAATTCAGACTATTCTGGCCATATTCTTCCGGTATTCCTGGACAATGGATGTGCCACCAGATTGATACCGTTCACTGGTTCACAGGATTGGCTCATCCCCGCAGCGTTGCAACCAACGGAGGCATCTACCAGTGGAAGGATGGCAGAAGTAATGCCGATACCCTGACTTCCGTATTCGACTATGGCGATGACAAGAAGGGTTTCCAGGTAGTCTATACTTCCCGCTTTAGCAACAGCGCCGGAGGAACCAAAGAGCTTTATTACTCCAATGGTGGCATGCTGAACCTCGATACAAATAAAGTTACCTCGGAAGGCGGATTACGCGAAAGGGAAGCCAAAGAAATGGGATTGAAGGCCAATCTGCTTGAGAGCTTTGAATTGCCAAAGGTTGCCATGACTACGAGTGCCGATACCAGCAAGGATCCTTCAACCTCGGCCCACATGCTGAACTGGATGGAATGCGTCAGGTCACGTCAGAAGACTCATGCACCCATCGAAGCCGGTTACAGTCATGCGATTGCTGTGATCATGGCAAATGCCGCCTACCGCACCGGATTGCGCGCAACTTTCGATGAGAAACTGCAGGAAGTAGTCTGTGGAGGCAAGGTCTTCAAATTCTGATTACCTTTCCATATAAAAAATGTGCCCTGAAAAACTTCGGGGCACATTTTTTTATATGCATATCATTGATAGGGATTACCTGCAGGCAAAAGTCAATTCAATCATCCTGAAGACTTTCGCATTGGTCTTTTGGTCTTTCATTCCAGTCTGAAAGAACAGGAGATAGGTTTTCTCTGAACAGTTGAAGCAGTGAATGGTTCCAGAAACTTTGGTCCCTTTTACGACCGCTTCATAAGTGACAGTTCTGGTACTCATACTCCCAAACCTGCCTTCAGTTATCTCCGTAAATTCAATTCCGTTGTCTTTATAAATTGGCTCCTCTTTCATATTCGTCTGCTGCAACAGAAGAGCCTTTACCGGGTTTTCCATTGTATTGATGGTCACCAGACTAAAGAGTCCGGAGCTATTTTTTCCACTACTTTCGGAGGAGAAATAATATCCCTTACCAGGAAGCACTTCATCCGAAATAGTTCTCCAACTGCCGGGCAGGGTAAAGGAAATACCGTTTTTTAGATAATTAAATTCCTGCTCCTTGCTATATCCGGATGTCAGGCACAGGATGAAAGCAAATAGCACCATCATGCTCCTTTTTTGAAACACCATGGTGCCATTTATTAGTTTAACTAAACTCATTATTCGTTTGCCTTAAAATGCTCTTTCTCTTTTTCAATGATCATTTTGTAAAATGAATCAGGATAGGAAGGATGAAGAGGTTGTTCAGCCTGTTTTCCACATTCGTTCTTCAAAAATTTTCCATCTTTTTCCTTCATGACATTTCCATCCTTATACTTGATCATCAGGTAATGACCAAGCTCTTTCCAATCCTTCACGGTGGTCTCTACCTGGTTAACGGAATAGGTCGTTAAGGTCTTAAGGGCACTCTTCTTGTCTCCCTTGTTCCAGAAATCCAAAGCTTTCTGATCCGTCGCTTTCACGGTAGTGAAAAATTCATTCTCCTTGCGTGATTGTACTTTGATTACATCCTTAATCATATCGTTGTAACGCAAATAGCAAAAATTGGCTACAGTATTGAAGGTCCAGAAAGCCGAAGTCTCAGACCAGGTTAGGAAATCGCCATTACCTACTTTCAATGAATTAGGAACGGCTTGAATTCCACAATACACAGGCATATAACAGGTTGAATAGGTGTCATCAACGCCAAACCAGAGAATTCCGCCAATTGGATCGGGTAGGGAGGGACGGCATTGTGCAATAAATGAGAAACCAGTTTGCTGTGTGGAAATTGCCCTTTCATGAACATAATTGACCGAATCAACTTTAAAAGTCATTGGTCTCCAGCGATAAGGAAGTACAAAAGGTCCGGCACCGGGATCCTTGGTCATATCAAGTGCTGTTCCTTCATAATGGTCGCGCATCATGCTGAAAACGTTCTCCAGTGTTAACGGAGCATCCGGCTTGATCCACAAGGGAATACGATTGGTAGCATAATGATTCTTGTCATAAGTGATCTTACCCATCGCATAATTTTCGTATTGACCCATCTGCTTGTTAACCTTATTAAATCCGGCCCATACACGGGCATCGCAAGCCCGGGCGCCACCAAATTCAACAGGAGCATAGGTGTCAGAGAAACTGAATTCGCTATCCGTTCCACTAAACCAGCCTTTTTCGCGCGCAAATGAAATTACATCAGGAGCATACAGGCATTCATTCGGCTTGTCCTTGGGAAACTGAGTGATACGTGCCTGATTGGCATGACCGGAAATATATCCATCAGGGATTCTTTGGGCAACCCATACGGCACCTTTTTGTCCGTCTCCTTTTCCAATCATCTCAAGAATCCAAACCTCGTCTTTGTCAGCAATCGAAAAAGACTCACCGCTGGAGGCATATCCATAATCCCTAACCATTTCCGTCATTACCTTGATGGCTTCCCTGGCACTTTTTGCCCTTTGCAGGGTCATGTACATCAGGCTTCCATAATCCACAAGCGCATCTTTCTGTGAGGCCAGCTCTTTTCTTCCGCCATAGGTCGTCTCTCCGATTGCCACCTGGTGTTCATTCATATTACCGACAACCTGGTAGGTATGTGAGACTTGAGGAATTTTTCCAATAAACTTGCCGGTGTCCCATTCATAGACGTCAACCATTGTTCCTGCGCTGTAATTAGCAGCAGCCCAGTAGTATAGCTCTCCATAAAGGGTGTGTGAGTCGGCAGCATAAGTAATCATTGGCGTTCCGGCAACGGTTGCGCCTTTGGAAATCAGAAAATTAGTACAGGCTTCGACCCGACTTATCTGTATCAAACTGAAAATTAATGCAACAAAGATTCCGGTTTTTTTCATTACGATTTTTTGAGTTAAATATTTGTTCACCTAAACCTCAGTAAAAGGCCATCTCCAGTAATAATTCAGTGAAATGATTCTATTTTCTGAAGAGGAGATTCAACCATACTGAGCAACTTTATTCAATTTTGACAAAAATATAGAAATAGTTGGTTGATTTTGGGTAGCAGCCGCTTGGATAGGCTCTTTTTTAATGAGATTAATCATAAAAATTTGCATGGTATTCTGCCTGATTTTTTCGCTCATCAGTCACCCTGAGACGTAAATGATGTTTCTTTCCTAAGGTAAGTCTCTCTTTGTCAATAGTATAATATAATAAATTCGTCTTTGCATCATATTCAAAGAGTACCCAGTTTCCATCTATTTCTCCTTCATAAGTATCTATGCCAGAGAGGTTATCCGAAATCTTAAATTCTATTCTGGAACGATTCGTGAGCATTGAATTATCCTTAATACTCAGCGGCTTGATGGTTGGCGGTACCGTATCCAGGGCTACCGCGAAGTCACCAAATACCCTTGCTTGCGCCGTGATATGGGAGTTTTCAAAGACTCCACCTACCGGAGAAATAGATCCCGAAGCAGAAACCGAAACAATCAGGGCTTTCCCCTGAAGTCTCACCGGAATTTTCTTCACATCGATGGTTAAGCTATAGGGTTTTTGCAAAGCGACATATTGATTATGAACCTGGTGAATAACAGAGAGCAAGGATCCACTTCCCTGTTTGCTATGATAAATAAAATCGAGATTGTCATAAAGTGCCCCGTCCGGAATCCGGATTTTTATTCCGGGTGCTTCAAATTCATTGGCCTTGTCATAAGAAAAAGTGTTGGAATGTGTCTGCTTAGATACTGGTAAAGGTTTCTTCTTCGATACCAGATTGAATGTTAGCGTATTAGTATTCTTAAAGGCATCTGATACTACAATTTTAACCGCATGGGGCTTCCCATCAGAAAGTTTAAGAATACCCCTGTCAGGAGTAGTCTGATAGATCTCCATTTTATTTCCCGGTTGCAGAAAAAGCTTGTGGATCCATCTTTTATTTCTGATCATTTCTTCGTAATCGATGTGACTATTGACGTATTTTCCCTGGTCAAAAGCCAAATGATCGAACTGGAAGGAAAACACCTGATGTTGGTCCAGAAATAATTCGACGGAATATATTCCACACTTGAATCCGGTCCCATTGAAATCGTCGTCCGATTGAATACCGATGCCAATATCTCCGAAGACTTCTATTTGTTGCCTATTCCTTAAGGTTGTGGTCTTGGAGGCAGAAGCTGTTTCGAGCCTTAGCTTGCGGTTACTGCCTGATATCTGCGAGTTCCCGGTTACGGGATACAGGTACAATGAATTGATACGGGGCGAGCTCTTATCGGAAATCCCCGGAAGATAAAACAAAGGATTTTGTGGTTTCTCAGATTTCGTATCCCTGATCTCGAAATGCAAATGGGGTCCGCCTGAACTTCCGGTATTACCCGACCAGGCAACTACCTCCCCCTTTTTGCAAGTTATTAATCCCGGGGGGACCGTAAGATCCACGGCAAATTGCTTCTTCAGGTATTGTTGTGTCAGGACGTAAGCCTCAATTTTGGGGTTAAAACGGGAGAGATGTCCGTATACAGTAGTCTGACCGTCAGGATGTAACAGATAAAGGGCATGACCGTAACCATATGGAGAAACCGATACCCTTGCGACCAAGCCATCATTGGCAGCATACACCGGTGATCCAATTTGTCCACCGGTTCGGAAATCGAGTCCGGTATGAAAATGATTTCTTCTTAAATCACCAAAACCTCCGGAAAAAGAGAAGGGACCCTTAAGCGGTGGAAAATATTTCACTTGACCGGCAAGGGCCTGAGACAGAAAAAAAACGACAAAAAACAAGGCAAATTTATGAATCATATCTCGTTGAAATGGATGAGGCTAAAGTAGCAAACTTTGCCTCAAGCGTCTATATTGGCGGGGATAAAATTTTGGTATATTGAATTTAATCTTAACTTTGTTGCAGTAATCCTTGAACATGACAGAGCGCGAAACTCTTTTATTGCGAGAATTTAAAGATAAACTCGATTTGTTGATTGGCTTACATCAGAAGATGAAAGCCGAGTGTCAGATGCACATTGAAGAAAATCATCGCCTGAGTGAACAAGTCAGTTTGTTGACAAATGCAAATCTGGATTTGACCAAAAAAGTAGAGGATTATAAATTTGCTAAGTCTTTAGCGGGTGAGAATGAAAATTCTCATGAAGCTAAAATTAAGATAAATAGATTGGTGCGGGAGATTGATAAATGTATTTCACTTTTAAATAAGTAATCCGCCTGCTATGGATGATAAGCTTTCGATTAACATTAATATAGCCGATCGGATTTATCCGCTTCGAATTGACAGAAAAGAAGAGGAGAGTATCAGGAGAGCAGCGAAAATTATCAACGATAAGGTCGTTCAGTACAAACAAAGATATCCATCAAAAGACGTTCAAGATTGTCTTTCAATGGCCACTTTGCAATTTGTGATTCAGAAATTCGATAGCGAGAAGCAGATAGAATCTTCTCCCGTTGTGGAAGAATTGGAGCATATGAACGACTTTTTGGCAGAGTTTCTCGAGAAGGAAAATATAGGTTAGTTTTATCATTATATATTGCCGCATCTTATTCTCTTCCATCAGTTTATGACTGATAGAAGAGGTTGGGATCGCGGTTTTTTAATTTAATAATTATTTCAATATGGGCACAACATTTATAGTAGGCCTGGTTTCAATTTTGGCTGGTGGGGCAGGATCCTATTTCCTATGGGATATACTGCTACGCAATAAAAGTCAAAGTCTGATTAAGGAGGCTGAAGTTCAATCAGAGATCATCAAAGAAAAAAAGGCCATTCAGGCGAAGGAGAAATTCATACAGCTTAAGGCAGACCATGAACTGTATATCAACGAACGCAATCAAAGGATTTTAAATGCTGAGAATAAATTAAAACAAAGGGAAGCAATTCATCTTCAGCGCAAAGAAGAACTTCAGCGTAAGATCAAAGAATCAGAAACAGCCAAGCAGGAAGCCGATTCGCTCAGAGAAACCCTGACCACTCAATTGGAGTTGATGGAGCAAAGGAATGAGGAGCTGGAGCGCCTTCACAAAAAACAAATCGAGCAACTGGAAAATGTATCCGGAATATCTGCCGATGAGGCAAAGACTCAGTTGATTGATTCCTTGAAAAATGAAGCCAAAACAGAGGCAATGTCCTACATCCAGGAGATCATGGATGAGGCGAAGATGAACGCAAACAAGGAGGCGAAGAAGATCATTGTCAAATCCATCCAGCGCGTAGCCTCTGAGACGGCTATTGAAAATGCCGTAACTGTTTTCCATATCGAGAGCGACGAAATTAAGGGCCGGATCATTGGCCGCGAAGGACGCAACATCCGGGCACTGGAAGCAGCAACAGGTGTTGAGATTATCGTGGACGATACCCCGGAGGCCATTGTTCTTTCAGGATTTGATCCTGTGCGAAGGGAGATTGCCCGTTTAGCACTGCATCAATTGGTTACAGACGGCCGCATTCACCCCGCAAGGATCGAAGAGGTTGTAAATAAAGTAAAGAAACAAGTTGAAGAAGAGATCATTGAAACAGGAAAACGTACTACCATCGACCTTGGTATTCATGGTATGCATCCTGAATTGATCCGTCTGATTGGAAAGATGAAATACCGTTCTTCCTATGGTCAGAACCTTCTCCAACACTCCCGTGAAACCGCCAATCTTTGTGCCATCATGGCTGCCGAACTGGGTTTGAATCCAAAGAAAGCCAAGAGGGCAGGACTATTACATGATATTGGCAAGGTGCCGGATGATGAACCGGAATTACCACATGCCTTGCTTGGTATGAAGCTTGCCGAAAAATACAAGGAGAAACCCGATATCTGCAACGCTATTGGTTCTCACCACGAAGAAGTTGAGATGGAAACCTTACTTGCACCTCTGGTACAGGCTTGTGATGCCATTTCAGGTGCCCGTCCGGGTGCCCGTCGCGAAGCGGTTGAGTCTTATATCAAAAGATTGAATGATCTTGAAAATATGGCACTTTCCTATCCTGGCGTTACCAAGACTTATGCCATTCAAGCTGGTCGTGAACTCAGGGTAATCGTAGGAAGTGATAAAATGACCGATGCAGAGGCTGAAAGCTTGTCCTACGATATCGCCAAGAAAATTCAGGATGAGATGACTTATCCGGGTCAGGTTAAGATCACCGTCATTCGTGAAACCAGGGCCGTTAATTACGCTAAATAATCTGATTAATATACTTCTTACGATAAAGGCCGTCCATTTTGGGCGGCCTTTATTTTTCCATTCCATCGATAAGTTCCATAAAATCATTCGTCAGAAGTTTCTTCTGATGTTCTCCCTCATCCGTGTATACAATATTCATAAATTTCAATAGTCTATATATCAGGCTTATATCAGTTTCAACCCGAGTGACTCCCTTACTATATTTCTGAGACTTATCGTACAAAAACTGGACCTCTTTGGGACTGATCACAGAACCCCTATGCGCTACATTAATATAAAAAAGGTATTTGTCACCTGAAGAACCAAAAGCAATAGAGGTCGCCAAAGTGTCTTCATAGACCAGAAGCAACTTATTCGCCAACAAAATGGGCAATAATTCAAGGTGTAGGCTTCGGGCTATGATGAGGTAAAGCATGGTAAGAGAGAATATATCCCCCTTTCTGGAAAATAAAAGATTGTCAATGATAATATTCTCCACGCGTGGAACATCCATATTGGAGATGTCAAAACCGTTGATTCTGAATAGAATGTGATTTATTACTGCAACCTTTTCCAAAGATGTCATGGATTCAGAAATCTCTAGCCAGGCGTCCATGTAAATTTTATGAATGCCTTGCTCAATCTTCTCTTTCACGATTCCGGGATGATGAATTGACGAGAGCAGTAACCATCCATCCAACATGCTTCTGTTTTCATTGCCAATCCATTGCTTCATCTTTCCTACCAGGATTTCCCTTTTTATCTGAGAGATGATTTCTTCAATTTTTTCGACAAGCTCAGGGGTACCGACAGAAAAAAGCGCCTCCTCCAGCTTGGGAAGAACTTCCGGCCCCAAGGAAAGTAACTTTAGCTTCACGGAGTGATAGACCAACTCATCCCGATCATCCAGCAGGGAGAGTAATGCATCCAAAGTGGAATCGGAGGTTACCATTTCAAATACGATCGAGTACTTTTTTAACTAATTTAACCATGACTGGCTTGTAATCTTCATTGGCCTTTTTGGAAACTCTATTGGCAATTATAATGCACACAGTCAATGCCTTATGACCTAATAAACGGCTAAGACCATATATAGCGGAACACTCCATTTCATAATTAGTAATCCTTTGATTCTCAAATCTGAAAGCCTCTATTTTATCGTTGATTTGAGGATCAATTATCTTCAATCTTAGCTCACGCCCCTGCGGTCCGTAAAAGCCTGGAGCTGAAATCGTCACACCAGGAGTAAATTCTTCATCTGCGATCCTGTTAAAAAGATCAGGATCAGCAGAAACCACATAAGGAGAGGGGAGAAGTTCATTCAACCCAACGTACGACTTGAAAGCATTTTCAAAAGGCAGATCTGAGACCTCATTTCTGCCCTGATAAAAATTCAGAAGACCATCAAATCCAATGGCTTTTTTGGAAACAAGAAAAGCATCGACGGGAATATCATCCTGCAAACCGCCGGATGTGCCAATTCTAATAATCTTAAGAGATTGATGTTCCTGCTTCACTTGCCTGGTCTTAAGATCAATATTAACAAGGGCATCGAGCTCATTGACGACAATGTCTATATTATCTGTACCAATACCAGTAGAGAGCGCTGTGATTCTTTTTGAACCATAAGTACCTGTGGCAGAAACGAATTCCCGGTTCTCAGTTCGGGATTCAATCTTATCAAAAAAGGATGAAATCATTTCTACCCTTCCCGGATCTCCAACCAATATGATGTTTTCAGCCAGCTGTTCCGGCATCATATGAAGATGAAAAATCGATCCATCCGGATTGATGATCAGCTCTGAAGGCTCAATTACTCTCATGATAAACAATTTGATGTTTTCAAAGTTAAAAAAAAGTAGGATAGTACTTAATATTTTTAATTTTGTAGCCTATAATTTTCTACTTATGATCCAAAGAATTCAATCTTTATACCTGTTGGCCGCCAACATTCTATTATCGGCACTGTATCTCTCACCCTTTGCTGAATTATCCGGTAAAGAAGGCAAAACATTCCTGTTTTATTTGAACGGTCTGGTGCCTGGAAATGCTGTTAATGGAGGGATTGTGCTAAATACCTGGCCATTGCTTGCCATTACAGGTCTGATTTTTGCACTTATATTTCTGATTATTTTCCAGTATAAGAACCGGCCGCTTCAGATAAAACTTACCTATTTATCCGAAGCACTTCTGATCATCTTAACGGGGCTAATATACTTCTATGTTTGGAAAGGAAATACCTTGACAGCAGGTAGTTATTCATTTAAAATCACCTCCACATTTCCGCTTATTGCCGCTGTTTTCGCCTGGCTAGCCTCAAGGGGCATGATAAAAGATGAAAATCTGGTCAAATCTATCGATCGTATCCGCTAAAAATAGTCTGCCAGTTCCCTGGAAATTGCCATAAGAAACTGCTCATCTTCCTCCGAAAATGGTGCATAGGCATGCGAATCAATGTCAATCTCCGCTACAAAATCTCCATCTTTTAGTATTGGAACCACGATTTCACTCTGTACGTCCATACTACAAGCGATATAGTTATCTTGCTGAGTGACATCCTGAACAATCATAGTCTGATTGCTGTTGGCCACCTGGCCGCAAATACCTTTCCCTACCGGGATACGCGTGTGCTCAGTTGGTTTCCCGGTAAATGGGCCAAGCACCAGTATTTGTTCTGTTGGATCAAGTAAGTAAAATCCGACCCAGTCGTAATGAGAGATTTCCGAACGCAGAAGTTCTGCTGTCAGGGATAAAAGCTGGTCTCGGTTCTCAGTCTTCGACTTGATTTCCATAAACTTGACGAGAACCGAATCAAATATTGGTTTCATATTGTTGCGCTAGATGATCCTTATTTCATTCTCATTGGTGATTTTTTCACAATAGAAACATTTCATTTCTATCGGTTTTTCGTTGATAATCTGAAATTTAGTAACGACTTTTTCAGCGTTAGTAATGCATTTCGGATTAAAGCAACGTACTATTCCGTTTACCTGTTCAGGAATTTGAACGACACGTTTTTCAATTACCTCATAGTTTCTAATGATGTTGAGTTTCGCATTCGGAGCAACAAGGGCAATCTTGTTAACCTCTTCGTCCTCAAAAAAACGGTTGGCAATTTTCACAATAGCCTTTGAACCCATGGCTTTACTATCCAGGTTATTACCAAAAGTGACCATATTTTTGAATTCATCCAGCTTCAAAATCTGAATAACCTTAAAAAGTGCTTTGGTTGGAATATGATCAATAACGGTTCCGTCTTTGATCGCACTAACATTCAATTGCTTTTCCATATCGATTTGGTTATTGAAGATTTAACAAATGAGAGATGATAGCCATTCGGGTGAACACCCCGTTTTTCGCCTGATCAAAATAATAAGCCTTCGGATTATTGTCCACATCGGTATGGATCTCATTAATTCTCGGCAGTGGATGTAGGATTTTAACCGTTGGCTTTGTCCCGGAAAGCATCTCATTACGCAGGATATACACGTTTTTGACTTTTTCATATTCAACTGGATCAATAAATCGCTCTTTCTGAACACGAGTCATATAAATTATATCTGCCTGGTTGATAATATTATTGAACTCTAAATGCTCGAAATAACGGATGCCCTTCTGGGATAAAAATAGCTTGTATTCATCCGGCATAGCTAGTTCTGGTGGAGCAACAAAATTGAAGATTGGATTCCTGAATTGCGACATGGCCATCAAAAGACTATGGACCGTTCTTCCATACTTCAGATCACCAACGAGAAACAGATTAATGTCATCCAGCCGTCCCTGGGTCTTCCTGATGGAATACATATCCAATAAGGTCTGACTCGGGTGCTGGTTGGCACCATCCCCAGCATTGATTACCGGCACGCTGGCTACTTCTGCGGCATAGCGGGCGCTCCCTTCCAGTGGATGCCTCATGATAATCATATCCGCGTAGTTGCTAACCATTCTGATGGTGTCGTGCAAAGTCTCGCCTTTGGAAACACTGGAAGAGTTGGAGTCCGAGAATCCGATGATTTTTCCGCCTAAACGATTGATTGCGGTTTCAAAGCTTAGTCTCGTGCGGGTAGAAGGCTCGAAAAACAAGGTAGCAATGACCTTTCCCTTCAACAAAGACTGACTCGGATTTGCCTCAAACTTTTCGGACAGATCCATTATCTTCAAATACTCCTCTTTTGAAAAATCCGTGATCGAGATTAAACTTTTATTGCTCATAATCTTTCTGTTTATTGGCAGTTAGTCCTGTAATATATTGTAGTTGATGACTCCTTCGGTCTTTTCAATTTTCATTTTTATCATTTCAAGTTTGGCAGACCTGACTTTCAGCCTGAGCCTTGAATGCAGATCAAATTGAGAATCAATTATTTCGAGCTGTTCCTCTTTGATTAATTGCATCAGATCATTCATGGCAATATATTCGAATTTAACTTCTACAAGAAATTCAAGGGTCCCGGTAATGATCTCCGAATTATTAATCGCATCCAGTGCAGCCTTCTTATAGGCCTGTATTAATCCGCTAACACCCAGCAGAGTGCCACCAAAATAACGAACGACTACGATGAGAATATTGGTTAATTTAAAAGACTGAATTTGTCCGTAAATTGGTCTGCCCGCCGTTCCGGATGGTTCTCCGTCATCATTGATTCTGAATCTACCTTCTTCTGCTCCCAGACTCCATGCATAACAACAATGCCGTGCAGAGAAGTGCTCTTTTCTGATGTTGGAAAGAATGACTTTGATCTCTTCTTCATCTCTGACCGGAAACGCAAAAGCAAGAAACTTACTCCCTTTATCTTTAAACAATCCATCGGATGGTTTTGCGATAGTCAGAAAGTTATCACTTTGCATCAGAAATTGAGAAGTGTTCAAAAGGTGAATATATTTATAAAAAAAAAGCAAACCTTTCAGTCTGCTCTATGGAAAATTACATTTTCAATTTATTTTCGATTTCATCGATACTTAGTCTGAAATTTTTATCAATCTCTTTCAGATTAGTAACTGTTCTGCAGGCATGAAGCACTGTAGCGTGATCTTTTCCTCCAATTTGTGAGCCGATGGAAGCAAGGGAGGATTGAGTCAGGCTCTTGGAAAAATACATCGCAATCTGCCTGGCCTGCACGATCTCTCTTTTGCGGGTCTTGACAGATAATGAATCTACCGGGATGCAAAAATAATCAGAAACTACCTTAGAAATATAGTCAATGGTTAACTCACGTTTTGTATTGTTAACCAATTTATTAATCATCCTGATTGCCAGATCGAGGGTAATTTCTTTCTTGTTAAGCGTTGCCTGGGCAAGCAAAGAAATCAGTGCTCCTTCAAGCTCCCGAACGTTGCTATTGATATGGGAGGCAATATATTCCAGAACTTCTTCCGAAATAACTATACCATCTTTGTAAATCTTCTTCCGGAGTATGTTCATCCTGGTTTCAAAGTCAGGCGCCTGCAGATCTGCGGTCAGACCCCACTTAAAACGGGAGAGAAGCCTTTGCTCCATGCCTTTTAGTTCAATCGGCGACTTATCTGACGTCAGAATTAGCTGCTTACCAGATTGATGCAGGTGATTGAAGATATGGAAGAAAGTCTCCTGTGTTTTCTCTTTTCCGGTAAACTCCTGCACGTCATCAATGATTAAAACATCAATCATCTGGTAGAAATGCAAAAAGTCATTCCTGGAATTGTTCCGGGTGGCTTCAGAAAATTGAATAAAGAATTTGTTGGCGTTTACGTATAAGACAATCTTATCAGGAAACCTCTCTTTAACCTCAATACCAATTGCCTGCGCCAGGTGAGTCTTACCTAAACCCGAATTACCATAAAGCATCAGTGGATTGAATGCCGTTCCTCCTGGTTTCTGGGCAACTGCATAGCCCGCACTCCGAGCCAGCCGATTGCATTCTCCTTCAATAAAATTATCGAAGGTATTGTCTGCTTTCAATTGCGAATCAATCTGAATCTTCTGAATTCCCGGAATGACAAAAGGGTTCCGGATTCCCATTTCGTCTGAAGGAAGAATCGCTGAAACAGGTTTATTCTTTAAATTATTATTCTGATTGGTTGGAAGCTTAATGGTGTAAGGCTTATTGTTTGTACTGTTATTGTTGTCAACAACTACATTGTATTCAAGCTTTGCACCGGTCCCTAGTTCTTTTCTGAGGGTTTTTCTCAGAATGTCGATATATTGTTCTTCCAGGTATTCATAAAAAAATGGACTTGGAACCTGAATCGTCAGCACATTGTTCTCCAGTCTTAACGGAACAATAGGCTCGAACCAGGTCCTGTAACTGATGTTTGGGACATTATCCTTAATTATCCTCAAACAACTATCCCAAATTATTGCGTGATCTTTCTCCATTTAGGTTTCGGTACTGAAAATTTTAATAAATTCTTTATTTAAACTGCTGCTCGGAAATGGATCACACCAACTAATTATGTATAGTATAGTTCATCATCTAATTATGTGTTAATCAATAAAATAATCTCAATTATAATTCTAACTATTTGAATATCAGTCAGTTAGAAATTACAAGAGGCCAAAATACTGATTTGATGTTACTTTGCATTATTTATCTCCCAAAAAAAATTTGATGTTTTATTTTCAGACGGAAGTCAAAAAATGAAAAAAATCAATCGTTTTTCGAAGGGTTAAATTAGTTAAAAAAGATTAATCCAAACTTATTTTGAACAAATTTTTAACGCTTTTGTTAAAGTTATTTCATGATTATCCTCATAAGCTTTTAAAGATGCCTGAGGAAAAGATAGTTGCACTTTATTTAGAATCATTCTAACTTTTTCGTAGGACTTATCCTGTCCGGCGAAGTACAAAAATTTCGACTTCTCAATATTTTCAGTAACATTACTAATTCCCTGAAATATAGGTGAATCCATTGGGATTTTAACAGTTGAACTGAATAAAAAAACTTTAAAGTCGATATTTTCAACAGACTTATAGGTCACTGCCGGGGCGAGATAGACCTCTTTCCCGAAGTCAAAAGCGGAAATTTTAAGGTAACGGTGCGGATTCTTTTTAAGGTCGATTAATAACTGATTCAGGTTATCACTTGATTCAGATAAACGAGTATAAAGGGTCGAGTCTTTGATGAGGAGCCCAATAGTACCGTTGGAATTATTCACGCTATTCAGGATTGATTCCAATCCGGTCACAGATTTATTCAAATGGGTCAAGGTCGATTTCAGTTCCGCCGGATTAATCGAATCTCCAATCGACGAAAACTTCTTCAATATGCTTCCTAATTGCTTTGAATCATTGTTTAGATTTTCAGATAATTCCCTGAGATTAACGATTGAGGAAGAAAGATTGTGACGCTGTTCAGTTACTACTTCATTTAAATCACTGGAGATCTTTTCCAGATTCCCCATCGTAAGGCTGATTTGCTCTACACTCTTATTAATATTCTTTCTTGTCTCACTGTTTAGCACCAGCGAAACACTAGACACGATTGAATCAAGCGAAACAATTAATCGCTCGGCTTTAGCCTTTATCGGGGCAATCTGCTCTGTTACCTGCCCCTTAAAATCAATTTCGATCTTCGATTTAATCGTATCATTGTTTTGATAATGCTGAGTCGACTTGCCCAAATTTAATTTTACGATCTTCGATCCAAGGAGGTCACTGCTGGCTATCTCTGCTACCGTGCCAACTGGTAATGGAAATTTATTGAATACAGCGATTTTCACAATCAGATCCCCGGAAAAATCTTCCGCAAAGTAGACCTCCCGCACATATCCAACCTTAAGGCCATTGAGATGTACAACTGTCGAAGGCTCTAAGCCGGCAACATTCTTGTAACGTGCTATATAAACTATTTCTGTCCTGAAAATATCGCGTCCTTTTAGGAAATTAATTCCCCAGACTAGAACTGTAAAGCTGATAACCAGAACGATACCAATTTTGGATGTCTTTGAGATTTTCACAACTATCTATTTTTTGCAAAGGTACAGAGGATTTAAATTAAATAGCCAACGTACTGCCAATATCTTTAAAATTTCGCATTATTTTTTTTCAATTCCGTCTTTTAACACCCTGATCTGGTTGTTTTTAATCGAAACCAAAAAGGCATCAGGGAACTTTGAACTCACAGCAGCAGAATTTGCCTTCGTTGTTTGCAGGGAGTTAGACTCACAGCAGAAATATTTGTACCTGCCGTCTTTTACAATTTCCCTGAGCGGAGCCATCCCCTTGAAATATTTGGCTCCGGGTTCAATTCTCTTTGAAAATACCCCTATCTGGAAGGCGTAAGTTGTCACATTGTCTATTGCCGGTTCAGATACTGTTGGTTTCTTTTCAGTCTCCCTTATCTCTGGGGCCTTAGCTTTGGGGGTGGAAACCCTGGAAATTTTGGACTCTTTAGTTGATCTGGGTTCTTTTGTAGTAACGGATTTTCCTTCCTTAATTCTAACCGGTTCCCTGGATGGTTCAGATTCTGGCTTCTCGAGAACAACTGGCTTGTCGATCTTCTCTCTCTGTACCTGAATGCTTTCATCTTTCACCTGATGTTCCGGAACAAGGGTGAGATTGTCTTTTATATCAATCTTATTCAGGTAACTGACCAATGAACCATAAATGGAATGAGCAATCTCACTTCGGCCTTCCTCCGTCATCAGAAAACTGTTTTCTTTTTTGTTACTCAAATAACCGGTTTCAATAAGCACGCTGGGCATGGAAGTCTCTCTCAGGACCAAAAATCCTGCCTGCCTTACTTCACGGTCACGGCGCTGAGCCAGCTCCTTAAAATTTGATTGAAGAATCGAGGCAAACCGCAAACTTTGATCCAGAAAAGCATCCTGAAGCAATTCAAACATAATGTAGGATTCAGACAGATTTGGATTGAACCCCTCATACCGTTTGGTATAGTCATCCTCCAGCAAAATGACACTATTCTCTTTCTTCGCCACATTCAGGTTATCCTCTGTTCTATGAAGACCGAGTACATAGGTCTCTGTTCCATAGATCTCAGGACTTCCACAAAAGTTCGCATGAATGGAAATAAACAGATTGGCATTGATCTTATTGGCCTTCTGTGCCCTGTCCATCAACGGAACAAAAAAATCACCATCCCTGGTAAAAACTACCTTAATATTTCTTTGATTGCTTTTAATCAAATTGCCCAGTTTGAGGGCAATATCCAATACAATGTTTTTTTCCTTCGCGTTACCAACTACCGTTCCGGGATCCTTGCCCCCATGACCGGCATCAATAATAACCACTTTGGGTAAAATAGCCTCCTTTTTCTGGCCTAAGGCAGCTGAGTTGACAATTAATGAAATCATCAACAGACCAATCATTCTCACACATGCGCATTCAAATAATCTCTTCGTCATCTTTAGCAAAATTGATCTGTCCATATTATTGTAAACCTATACAAAAATAGAAGATTAAATTATTTATCAATGAACCCTTTTAGTCCGGTAGGATTTTTTACTTTTGCCTGTCGGACCGATAGAATAAGCTATTGAATAAAAAACGGTCTAACTCATTAGATTTGGGCACTATACGATTCTTAAAATATACATTTCTACTGATTCTGTTTTGGCAAACTTTAGTTTTCGCTCAGGAACCGGTCTTAAACAGAGACACCAGAAACAAACGGACTATTGCTCCTTCACTTTCTTCCAAAGAAATTTATAAACCCTTAAGGGATTCATTGCCAGCTATAAAGCGCGATTCTATTTCTCTAGACTCCCTGAAAATAAAGAAACCAAGCGAAGATTTTGATGCGACCGTAGAATATACTGCCGATGGTAAAATCACCATGCAAAATTCGAAGAACAAGATCTTCATGTATAAGAATGCCAAGGTGAAATATAAGGATATTGAACTTACGGCTGATTATATTGAGCTAAACCGCGACAGCAATCTGATCCATGCGACCGGTTTACGTGATTCCACCGGCACCATTGTTGGAAAACCTCTGTTTAAACAGGCGCAGCAGGAATTTCAGGCCGACGAATTGCGCTATAACTTCCTGACAAAAAAAGGAATCGTATATGGTGTTGTCACTGAGCAGGAGGGCGGCTACATTCAGAGTGGCAAGACTAAACTGGTGAATGATTCCACTTATAATATGAAGGATGGGAAATATACGACATGCGATGCTGAACATCCCCATTTTTATCTCCAGATGACCAAGGCTAAAGTGCTTTCCAACAAGAAAATTATTACTGGTCCTGCTTATCTGGTGGTGGAGGATATGCCCATCTATTTTCTGTTTATTCCCTTTGGCTTTTTTCCTAATTCCCCTAAATATTCTTCGGGTTTCCTGATGCCTACCTACGGAGATGAGATTAATCGTGGATTTTTCCTGCGGGATATGGGTTATTATTGGGCCGCTAACGATTATTTTGATGTGGCCCTGCGAGCCGATATTTTTTCAAAGGGATCAAGAGGATTGAAAGTTCATACCAACTATCGGCTGCGTTATAAATTCAGCGGAGGTTTCGACATCAATTTTTATAAAAATGTCTTTGGGGATAAAGGCCTTCCAGATTATAAGATCCAGAATGACTTTGCGGTCACCTGGAATCACTCACTGGATTCTAAAGCCAGTCCAAATCAGACCTTTAGCGCCAGTGTCAACTTCTCTACAAGCCAGTACGATCAGAACAATGCCTATACCACACAAAATTATCTGACTAATACAAAGCAGTCAAGCGTTTCCTATACCAGGCGTTGGGAAAACACCCCTTTTACCATGTCTGCTAACTTCCGGCATTCTCAGAATAGCAGAGATACCACTATCAATTTGTCCTTGCCCCAGATGACCTTTAACGTCAACAGATTTAATCCTTTTAAATCCAAAAATTATTCTGGAAAAGAAAGATGGTACCAAAAAATTGGTATGAGTTATAGCTTTGATATGCAGAACTCTATCAATACAAAGGAGTACAAACTTTTCAGTTCCAGCCTGACGCACGATTGGCAAAATGGCATCAAACACAGCATTCCTGTGAGTACCTCTTTTAAGATGTTGAAATTTATAACTGTCAGTCCGTCTGTTAATTACAATGAGAGATGGTATACCCAACAAATCAGAAAAGCCTACGATCCGGTTAGGCAAGCGGTTTTTGTATCCGATACCATCTTTGGCTTCACGCGTGATTACGATTATTCCGTGAGTGTTGGGGCCTCGACCAAAATATACGGTAATTTTATGGTCCGAAATCCGAAGTCCAATATCAAGCAGATCAGGCATGTGATGACACCCAGTCTGAGTTTTAGCCTGCAACCCGATTTTAGCAGTCCCGGTTACGGAATGTATGGCAACATTGAATATTACGACAGTCAGGGTCGCCCTGTTTCATTGAGGTATCCTTACCATGAAGGCGGTATTTATGGAACAGCGGGTTCCGGCAGATCAGGTTCGATAGGGTTTAATGTGAACAACAACATCGAGATGAAAATGTTAAATACCAATGACACGCTTTCAAAGGAAAAGTATAAAAAGGTAAAACTTCTGGATCAGCTATCCTTTTCGACTTCCTACAACCTTGCGGCAGACTCGCTGAATCTTTCTAATATCAACGTCACTGCGAGAACAAAAGTAGCCGGCATTGATGTGAATATGGGAGCCATCATGGATCCGTATGCATATGAAAATGGTCATCTTGTCAATGTATATCAGTTTGCCCGGGACCGGAAACTTGCCCGTTTAACCAGTGCAAACTTGTCATTTGGATATGCGTTCAAATCCAAATCGAAGGATGATCTTAAGAACCAGCAGCCGGGTGGGGCAAATGCGCAAAAGAAGCCGGGAGAGAAACCGGAGGATCAGAAGATAATTGATGCGGCCAGAAAGAATTATCCAGACATTCCTGAATACCAAGACTTTAGTGTTCCTTGGGATTTTCGTTTTGATTATAGTCTGCGTTACAGCAGGCCAGATCCTGTTACGGCCCCTACCATCAATCAGACCCTTGACTTCAATGGAAATATAAGTCTTACCAAGGGTTGGCAGATCGGATTCTCTTCGGGTCTCGATGTCCAGAAGATGGAGGTTTCTTTTACCCAGTTCAACCTTTTCAGGGACTTGCACTGTTTTCAGATGTCGCTTAATGTCGTGCCTTTCGGTTACAGGCAGAGTTATAGCTTTACCATCCGGGCTACGGCTGCAATGTTGCAGGATTTGAAATTAAGCAAACAGGATAGCTTCTACGATAAGCAAAAACCTTAAAGGAAGAGATCGCACCATTCCTCAAATCTGACCACATTCGTTTTCCCGAATTGTTCGATTGATTTCCTCACTTCGGCCAAAGATTTTTCCTTGTAAACTTCCTTACTCTTGGAGAAAAATTTATCGGCAAAGGCAATGATCTGTTCTTCAACGGATACAGGGATAAGATCCCTTTGTGGAAGAGGCAAATTTTTCGCCAGAATTTCCTCCCTCGAGATTCCCACACCGGTATGTCTTTCACAAACCAGTCCGTGTTCCGGAAAACCCAGACCAATCAGTAATTCGCACCCAAGATAACCATGAGCCAGGTAGGGATAGTCCCCGAAGCAGAATAGATCAGGGGCATTGGTCATAAAAATTCCAATATCATGAACCATGCATGCTTCTTCAATAAAATTCAGATCAGGATTCAGCTCAGGATGCTTTTTAGCAATTTCAAGAGCCTTCTGGGTTACGGCACTGCTATGTCCGACGAGAATCTCATAGGCCCTTGATTTAGGCTTGTAATACTTAGAAATCAGAACTATTGGATCCATAGCTTTCAGGGTACTTGGAATTAGTACCAAAATAAAGCAAAAATTTGCTAAGATTGTGTGTTATTAGCTATTTTTGATGCCTGTCATGGCAACTGGCCATGATTTCGATTGCATAACAACCTATATAATGAACAAGGATATTTTTAAGACATACCCGAGGAGTTTCAGACGCGGCTTTGAAAGCCTGGAGAAGGGCAAGACAGAAAAAGGAACTAAACGCATGGAGAAGAGCATAGAATCTGGTTTTAAACCGGCACTCGTTTTCCTCGACCTATTTCGCCATAGTTCCTCTCTAAAAGAGGCCATAGATCTTTATCTTTCAGACTATCAGCAAGATTTTGTGAAAGCATCACTTGAAGTCGGAATTAAATATTATTCAGGAAAGGATCGGATTCAGTCATTCAGCAATTCGGTGCCCTTCTTTCTTGAATCTGCCAGGGCCGGTGGTGCGGAGGCCTGTAATTATATCGGCTCAATGCGCGAAAAAGGGGAAGGACTTGCTCTGGATATGACCAAGGCTTTTGAGTGGTTCGAGAGAGGGGCCGAACGGGGAGATAAGGTTGCAAAATATAACCATGGCCGTCTGCTTTATTCCGGCGATGGTGGATACAAGGATTCCAATGAGGCGGTAGATTTTTGGTATGCCTCTGCGAAAGAGGGCTATCTGCCTGCTATCTATAAAATTGGCGAGGTGTTTGAACTTGGCATGACCGTGCCGGTAAAGCTTGAGAAGGCCTACGAATGGTATCTAAGAGCCGCTCAGGAGAGTTATGAGCCTGCCTACCAAAAGGTTGGACTGTTTTTATATGAGGGCAAAGGAATTGAAAAAAATATAGAGCAGAGCCTCGTCTGGTTTTCCAAGGTAGAAGGAAATGTCTCGTCTGAAGTGGCGCTCCGACTGGGAAAAATCTATCTTCAGGGCCTTGGTGTGGATAAGGATCTCGACAAGGCTAAGACCTATCTCGAGCAGGCCGTTCATGCTGATTATTCTGAAGCGATTTTCCTGATGGGAAAACTGAACGAAGAGACCAATGCTGATGATTTTTTGGAAATGTATCAAAAAGCGGCAGACCGCGGTTTCGCGGAAGCCCAGGAAGAACTCGCAAATTATTACCTCAGACAATCAGATTTCCAGGGCGTTGAGATGCTCATTAAGGCTGCGCAGAATGGAAGTGCTGAAGCCATGGTTCAGATGGCCAAACGTCATGAAACCGGTGAAGGGGTAGAGAAGAATGTGAAGACAGCGGTGGATTTTTACCGCAAAGCAGCCGAAAAAGGTAACCTGGAAGCTCAATACCAATATGCAAGCATCTGTCTGGCAGGTGAGTGGATCGAAAGGGACAAATATTCGGCCGGTGATTATTTCAAGAAAGCAGCAGAATCGGGGCATCCCAGAGCATGTTATATCCTGGGTCTCTTGCATGAAAAAGGAGAAACATACTGGTCTGACAAGGACAAGGCATATGAATGGTACCTGAAAGCCGCAGAAAAAGGGGTTCCCGGCGCCATGTTCAAGACTGCTGTTTACCTGGAAAGTGGTGTCAAAGTAGAGAAAGATTTGAATGAAGCGTTAATTTGGTACAGGAAAGCTTCCTCAGCTGGATATGCGAAGGCCGCGTTCAATCTGGCAATTCTTTTTGAGAACGGGCAGGGGTGCGAAGTGGATATAGAAAAAGCTATTGAACAATACGTCGCCGCCTCAGAAGGCGGTATTGCCGAGGCAATGAACAATCTTGGTAATTTATACCATCAGGGAAAAGGCATCAAAGCGGATCCGCAGGAAGCGTTTAAATGGTATACCCGTGCCGATGAAGCGGGATTCATGCTTGGGTCCTATAACCTGGGTGTGATGTGGTATTTCGGGGAGACGGGTGAAAAGAATCTGCAAAAGGCCTGGTTCTATTTCAAGAAAGCAGCCGATAAAAACTATCCTCAGGCGCAGTATAACCTGGCAGGGATGCTTTTTTACGGGGAAGGCGCCGAAGAAAATAAAGCATCTGCATTGGAACTTTTTCGCAAGGCTGCTGACAATGGTTTTGCGGAAGCCTGGATTAGTCTGGGTGAGTTTTATACCTCTGGAGAAGTCGTTACCAAAGATATCGATAAGGCGATAGAGTACTTTAATTTGGCTTCCGACCACGGATTAGGGGAAGCAGACTACTTGCTGGCAAAATTATATGAGTCAGAAGAGGGATATGCAGATCCGGTCAAACACGCTCAGAGCCTGACGAGATCAGAGGGCAGGGGATATCAACCGGAGGAGGAATAATAAAGCCCGGTTTTCTGACCAGGCCTGATTACTATTTCGATTGTTTAGCGATCCAATCCCGCGCATTAACGAATGCTTCTATCCAGGGGGTTACCTGGTCATCCTTGCGATCTGATGGATAGAAACCCCATTGCCAGGGATAGATGGCACGCTCCAGGTGAGGCATCAAAGCCAGATGACGACCATCCTCCGAACAGATAGCTGCGACATTGTAATCAGAACCATTTGGATTGCCTGGATAATTAGCGAAGGAATACTTCATAGGAATCCTGTATTGTCCTTCGGCTTCCGGCAAAGAGAATTTACCCTCGCCATGAGCGACCCAGATTCCCAATCTCTTTCCTGTCATAGACTTTAACATAACAGATTCGTTATCAAGAATATCTACATTCAGGAAGGAAGATTCGAACTTGTGTGATTGGTTATGATGCATCTTAATTTTCTCTTTTTTCTCCGGATAGATGAGATCCAGCGCGACCATCAGCTGACAACCATTGCAAACACCCAGACTCAGGGTATCTTTCCGTGCATAAAATTGATTCAGTGCTGCCTTGGCCCTTTCATTGTACTTAAATGCCCCCGCCCAGCCAATTGCCGAACCTAAGACATCGGAATTGGAGAATCCTCCCACGAAAACGATCAGGCTGATATCTTCGAGCGTTTCTCTGCCTTCGATTAAATCCGTCATGTGAACATCCTTCACATCGAAACCGGCAAGATAAAGGCTCCAGGCCATCTCCCGGTCACCGTTGACACCCTTTTCGCGGATGATGGCAGCCTTAAGGCCGGAAGGCTTGCGACGTTTGTGGTCTATCTTGTAAGAGTCAAAATCACCCTTAAAAGCTCCGAAATCGAAGGAGAGTGCATTTTTTGTATAATTTTTCTCCCTGCTGGCAGCCAATTCATCGCCACACTGCCTGCGATCCAGCAAATAAGAGGGTCTAAACCATTTTTCCCTTAAAGCATCAATATCAAAATTGTATGATTCCTTAAGATTTTTAATGCTGATGGACCTTTCATCGACAGGTTTCCCAATCGGAAGGCAGTCAATACTGTTTAACTCAAAGAGCTGTAACAGTTTTTGAGGATCTTTGGCCTGAATAATCACACCGGGATTCTCGCTGAAGAGTAATTTTACGCTGTCGCATTCACCCAGGGCTGACAAATCCGCTTCAATGCCTCCCTTGTTCTGCGAAAAGCACATCTCAAGTAAGGTAACTATCAGTCCACCAGAGGATATGTCGTGTCCTGCTGCAATCAGATCGAGATGAATGGCCTCCTGCAAAGTCTCAAAAGCCGCTGCGAAGTAATAGGGATCTGCGACCTTTGGTGTCTCTTCTCCCAGTGCAGACAGGATCTGACCCAGGGAACTGCCGCCGAGAGACTTAGAAGATTTGGAAAAATCGATGTAAAAAAGCGTTTGAGCAGGATCATTAACCAGCACCGGCTCTACAATTTTTCTGAGATTGGAAATTTCTCCAGAAGCAGTAATTATTACGGTGCCCGGAGCATAAACAACCTCGTCTTTGTACTTCTGAGTCATGGACAAGGAGTCCTTTCCCGTCGGGATATTGATTCCAAGCGCACAGGCGAAATCGGAGGCGGCTTCGACGGCTTGGTAAAGCCTTGCATTTTCGCCAGGGTTCTTTGCCGGCCACATCCAGTTGGCTGAAAGGGAAATCCCTTTAAGACCGTGGGTGAGAGGCGCCCAGACGATATTCGTAAGAGCCTCTGCGATAGATAGTACCGAACCGTTTTCAGGGCTGATCAACCCTGCAGCCGGAGCATGGCCCAAGGAGGTGGCAATACCCTTTACTCCCTGATAATCAATTGCTACAGCGCCAAGATTATTTAATGGAAGTTGCAATTCACCGGAACACTGCTGTTTAGCAATCCTGCCAGTAACTGACCGGTCTACTTTGTTGGTAAGCCAGTCCTTGCAACCTACAGATTCCAGTTGAATAATTTGTTCTAAATAATTAGTTAATAATTCTTTAGAGTATTTTACATCAACAAACACTTCAGATGGGGTAGTGTCTTCCAAAACGGTACGGGGAGGCTTCCCAAATAGTGTTGCCAACTCCATATCGATTGGACGTTCGCCGTTGTTTCGGTTAACGAAGGTAAATCTGTGATCACCGGTTGTCTCACCAATAATATAGAAAGGTGATCTTTCGCGTTCTGCAATGCGCTGAATGAGATCGAGGTTCTCGTTGGTCGTTACGAAGCCCATTCGTTCCTGCGACTCATTTCCAACTATTTCCTTAGCCGAAAGGGTAGGGTCCCCAATGGGTAATTTATCTATATATATCTGACCACCAGTCTCTTCCACTAACTCTGACAAACAATTCAAATGCCCACCTGCGCCGTGGTCGTGGATGGAAACGATTGGATTATTGTCAGATTCCGCCAGGGCGCGAATGGTGTTGTAGGCTCTTTTCTGCATCTCAGGGTTCGCGCGCTGCACGGCATTCAGTTCAATATGACTCTCAAAAGCGCCGGTATCTACCGAGGAAACTGCCCCTCCGCCCATTCCAATGCGGTAGTTGTCTCCTCCCAGCAGTACCAGGCTTTCTCCTTTTTGGGGTTTATCCTTCAGGCTATCCTCTTTCTTCGCGTATCCGATGCCTCCGGCCTGCATGATAACCTTGTCGTAGCCGTATTTCTTCTGGTTCTCAGCATGTTCGAAAGTCAGAACAGAACCGTTGATAAGAGGTTGACCGAATTTATTACCAAAATCAGATGCGCCATTCGATGCCTTGATAAGAAGCTCCTGAGGATCGTGGTACAACCATTTTCTCGGGGCCACTCGCTGTTCCCAGGAACGATTTTGTCCGTCGTTGCGGGAATAAGAAGTCATATAAACCGCAGTTCCTGCAATGGGGAAGCTTCCCTTTCCTCCAGCCATCCTGTCCCTTATTTCGCCGCCGGTGCCGGTAGCTGCGCCGTTGAATGGTTCGACAGTCGTGGGAAAGTTATGCGTCTCAGCCTTTAGGGAAAGGACTGTTTCAATATCTTTAACCTGAAAATAGTCGGATGTATCAGCCGAAGCAGGTGCAAACTGCTCAGCCTTTGGGCCTTCGCTAAAGGAGCAATTGTCCTTATATGCTGATACAATGGTATTTGGATTAGTTTTGGTTGTTTTCTTGATCAGCTCAAACAAAGTGGACGGTTTCTCCTTGCCATCGATGATAAAGCTACCGTTGAAGATCTTGTGCCGGCAGTGCTCCGAATTTACCTGTGAGAATCCAAAGACCTCACTATCAGTTAATTTACGACCTATTTTGATGGCGACGCTTTCAAGGTATTGGATTTCATCCTCACTCAGTGCCAGGCCTTCCTTCTTATTGTAGGCAGCGATATCTTCGATGAAAATAACAGGTTCAGGCTCGTGATAAATCGTAAAAATCGTCTGATCCAGGCCTTTGTAGGAGGCTTGCAACATGGGGTCGATCGTTGCAGGGTCCGTAGTAGAATCAAATTCCTCGATGCGTTCAATTCCTTTAATACCCATGTTCTGAGTAATTTCGACCGCATTGGTACTCCAGGGAGTGATCATTTCCTTCCTTGGACCGACAAATTGTCCTTCGAGTTGCTCCTGACGAATCCATTCTGCCTCGCCAAACAACCAAATTAATTTGTCTATATCTGCCTGATTCAATGTAACCTGAGTACCAACAGCAAGGATTTTGCCGCTCTCTTTGAAGAAGAGGATCATGGGTAAGAAATATTGATTAATACGGCAGCGAAGATAAGGATTTTACGGTTTCCACTCGGTAACCCTGATCAAATTTGGGAACGCTTTTGGCTTAAAAATCGATTGATCATAAAAAACGCGCAGACATTCCTGGATTCCTTCCGTGACACTTGGATGGGGATGGATGCTCTGCAATACCTCCTGAACGCGGATGTCTGCATTGATCAGGTATGCGATGGAAACAATAAATGCAGAGGCTTGCGGACCGGCGGCTCTCATTCCCAATATCCGGTCAGTACCATCATTACTTACCATGATTTTGACGAAACCACTGGTATTCCTCATGGCGATAGTCCTGTTTACCAATTCGTTAGAATAGTACGCAGCCTTATAGGGGATGCCTTTGCTTCGCAGCATTTTTTCATTGGCCCCGACGGCTGCCAACTCCGGTTTGAAAAACATGAGGGTAGGCATATGGGAGTAATCGAGGATGAAATTGGTTTTTCCAAATATGGCTTCGACAATGTATCTTCCCTGCTCTTCAGCTACACCATACAGTGCCTTTTGTCCGGTAACATCGCCGGCTGCAAAAATATTGCATTGTCCTGCTTCGGAAAGGGCGCATTCTTCGTTGATCTTTAAATATCCTTTGGTGGTACTTTCGATTCCTGCGTTTTCAAGGCATAATCCGGCAACATTCGGATCGCGTCCAATTGATATTAGAATAATATCCACTTCGACGACGCTGCTGTGCCCATCATCATAATCCAGTACGATTTCCAGGCAGTCACTCTTCTTTCTTACCGTGCGAAGGTTGGCGGTTCGGTGAATGATTACGCCATTCTTCTCTAGATTATTCGATACGAAATCGCTAACATCATCATCTTCAAATGGAATGACGCGGTGAGTCCTATCCAGCAAGTGGACTTCCGTCTGCTTGAAATTGGAGAAAATAGTGGCAAATTCACATCCGATAATTCCCGATCCGATGATCATCATCCTCTCCGGGAAGCTCTTCAGGTTAAGAATCCCGTCTGAATCGAGGATTTGCTTCTGGTCGATAACCAGTTCAGGATGAGGACGGGGCACCGATCCTGTGGCAATAATAATGTATTCTGCACTGATTATTTCTATGCCGCTCTGACTCTTAATTTCCAGCGTATTGCGATCCAGGAATCTGGCAAAACCTTGCTTGTAGGTAATACTTCCAGGGTGTTTATCATCATCAGAGAAGGTCTCAATCTGGGACATGATCTGATTTTGCTTCGTTTTAGCCGCTTGCAAGACCGTTTTCTTTACCAAACTATAGTCAACTTGAAGTCCGGACGCCCTGTAACCTCTGTCGACAGCAGCAGCCACAGCATAATCTGCCGAAAGCTCCCACATGGTTTTCGAGGTAAGCGGTCCGTTCATGATTCCGTTGCCCCCGAGGTGGCCAGCTTCAATGAGACAAACGCTTTTTCCAAAATCCAGCGCACGCATGGTGGCCGCCAAACCTCCGGGTCCGCTACCAATTACTGCAAGGTCAAATCGCTTCATATTATTTGTTTGATGTCAAAAGCAAATACTACTCAAATTAAGGAAAAAAAATTGAGATCACTGACTGTTAATACTCCAAAACTAATTCTTGAGTTCCCGTTTCACCGTCAATTTTACATTAATTTTTCGACTGACAGTCGGTTAACAATCCACCAATATAAACAATAAATAGTAGTTTTGCGGTCGATTTAAAAATGTAAAGCATTAATAATGAGCCAAATTAAGTACTTAACAGCCGAAGATGCGGTAAAAATCATTAAATCTGGAGACAGGGTACATCTGAGTAGTGTCGCTGTTACGCCCCATAAATTAATCAGGGCCATGGTAGAACGAGGCAGAGCTGGTGAAATATATAGTGTCAAGATACAGCATATTCACATCGAAGGACCGGTTGAATATGCGAATCCAGAATTTGAAGGAGTATTTGAACCAGAGCAATTTTTTGTCGGGGGAAATCTTCGCAAGCAAACTCAGGCGGGATATGCAGACTATATTCCTGTTTTTCTAAGCGAGACGCAGAAACTGATCAGGGAAGGTTATTTAAAAGTAAATGTGGCCATGATCATGGTTTCGCCTCCCGATAAGCATGGGTTTGTTTCGCTTGGCACATCCGTGGATGCTACCCTGGCCGCTGTTGAATGTGCCGATAAAGTAATTGCGCTCGTAAACCCGAATGTACCGCGGGCATGGGGCGACGCAATGATAAGCACAAGTATGATCGACCTATTCGTAGAAGATGAATCACCCATTTACGCACATGACATTGATCCGCTATCCGAGATAGAGATAGCTATTGGCAAAAATGTGGCTTCTTTGGTTGAAGACGGAGCATGTTTGCAGATGGGAATCGGTGGAATCCCCAATGCAGTGCTCGCACAACTGGGAAACCACAAAGATCTGGGTGTGCATACAGAGATGTTTTCTGACGGAATATTACCTTTGGTAGAAAAGGGAGTCGTGACGGGCAGGCGAAAGAATTTTGATAAGGGGAAGATGGTTGCATCTTTTTTGATGGGATCTAAAGCACTCTATGAATTTATAGATGACAATCCAATGGTTGCCATGATGGATGTTGCGCACACCAATAATGTGGCTGTCATCCGCAAACTCGATCAGGTAACCGCTATCAATGCGGCAATAGCCATCGATCTCACGGGTCAGGTTTGTGCTGATTCCATTGGTGTAAAGCATTATTCAGGTGTCGGTGGACAGATTGATTTCATACGCGGTGCTGGCTATTCCAAAAATGGAAGGCCAATCATCGCAATGCCTTCAGTTACTGAAAAAGGCATTTCAAAAATATCTCCGACCTTGATTGAAGGTTCGGGGGTGGTCTCCACCAGGGCCAATATTCACTGGGTGGTTACAGAGCAGGGCAAGGTCAATCTCTATGGCAAGACCATGCAGGAGAGGGCCAGATTGCTGATTTCCATTGCGCATCCCGATCATCGCGAAATGTTGGATAAGGCTGCTTTTGAGCGGTTTGGATCCCATTACAGGTTTGTACCCAAAGAAATTAACTTATAAAATCAATTACCATGAACGTATCTAAAATTGAACACATTGGCATTGCTGTTGAGAGTCTGGAAAACGCCATACCATATTATGAAACCCTCCTGGGAAGTAAGTGTTATGCCATCGAAGAGGTGACGGATCAAAAGGTGAAGACCGCTTTCTTCAAAGTCGGTGAAACGAAAATCGAATTGCTGGAATCTACTGATCCCGAAGGACCTATCGGGAAATTTCTCGAGAAGAAAGGGCAGGGGATCCATCACATTGCATTCGCGGTAGAGGATGTCAATGAATCGTTGAAAGAAGTTGAATCTTCCGGCATACAATTGATTGACAAGCAATCACGCAAGGGCGCAGAAGGACTTAACATTGGATTCCTACACCCAAAATCGACCTTTGGTGTCTTGACTGAGCTCTGCTCCAAGTGAAAAATAAATAATGAAAAGCTAAAAAATGGCTCCAATGGATTTGCAATCCGTTGGTTATAGATTACCACTTGCCAGTTTTACCTGTTTGAATAATCTGTGGGATTTTTGTACGCGTGAATTATTGCCAGGACAATAATATGATGGTGAATGTCATCAATTAAATAATGAATATGAAAAGGGAATTGCTTCAACAAAATGGTTCTCACGTTTTTATATTTTTTTTCGAAACTTTGTGGATAAAGAATGATACTCTCTGATGCTTCTCGGAGGCGAAATAAAAACTGTCTGGCAAGTTCAGGTGAAATGATCTTGTAGTAACTGACGGCATTTATAATGTCCGTTTTGACACTGGGTCGGTTTACTATTTGATATCTCATAGAGTTTTTTCAATCTCTCCAATAGTATTGGAAAAGTCGCTGATATCTTCAGAGTTTTGGTAGTAATCCGTTAGTCTGTCCTCAATAATTTGTTTTTGCCATGACGCAAGTTCAATTAAATTTGTTGCTTCTTCATTTTGAAGGTCAGAATATTTTATTTTCAAAGTCTGCCACTCTTCAATAGGGATAAATACACCTGTCGTATTTCCTTTGTTGTCACGAATAAATTGAAGTGTCATCAGTAGTAAATTTATTAAGTGGATAAATATTTTAGTTTCACCCAATTCCCTACACAAAAGTAATTGAAATATGCAATGTATCGATAAACGACCTTTCAAACTACGGGAAATCGTTTTTTTAAACCTCGAGAATGGAATCTCTTAAGAAGAAATTGCGAAAAGAAAACCCAGAATGGTAACTAAATATTTTTTACAAGTTTAAAAAATTGTCTTCCTTAATACAAAACAAATTGTATTGACATCTAAAAGTTTGATTGTCATATTATTATCTGAAAAAAAATAAATTATGCACTTAATGATCAAGATGAAGGAAAATAAATTTTTTGCACCTCAAATTGATTCTGTTGTCAGTAATTTAAGACCGGAAATGGATTTGATGTCTGGCAGCATTTACGGTAACTTAAAGGAAATTTACAAGCAGTTTAGTTGTGTAAAACCTATTGGTGACGACGATGTCAGGCAAATATGGATGGAAGTTGAGAGAGGACCATTGGAAGCTTTTGGAGATTATAATGAATTCAAAGAGTGTGGCGAGGTCGAAACTCACGAGGATTTCGAACAACTTTGGAAAGACAATTACCCTGAAAAGACCAAATGGTATCAATTCCAAACCGCAAAATACAAGGATGACCTCTATTTTTATTTTGATCGAAAGCTGATCTTTTCAATTAACATAAATTCCGAGATTACGGACAGCAAACCAGGTTGGAACCTGGAGCCTTTTCAAAATTTCACTGATTGGCTATTGGATAGAATAATAGATGAAACCGAAAAACTCAGGAAGGATGTAGCTTCCTATAACCTTTATATTCAGCACAACCTCCCTTTCACGAAACGGCTTGGTCGAATCAGGCGACAAGACTTTTGGGATATACTCGGCGAGGAAACCATTCGTCCGGATATTGGTCTGGGAAAGGAATTAATAGAAAATCTTAAACAAGCTGTGAATTGGACAAAGAAGGAGAGCCCAACTCTTTTATACGAAATGACTGCCAGCGAGTTTTTTCGGTTGTGCGAAATCTGTTACGATGCTAACGACTATTTTAAGGATCAAAACAAAAAGCTCTCTTCCTGCGAAAAATATTTAGGCATGGCGGATGGCCGTGATGCTGGTTTAAGGGATATAGATGCGAATTCGCCAATGGCTTTTTCTGAATGGTTCCACAGCGGTAGAGTGCTTGGGGCTCATCCTTGGGAGATTTGCAGGGGAGGCAATTCAACCCATATCTCACTTTTCGTTTCAAACAAAAATGATCATTGGGACATCCGTTTGGCCGGCTCGAGCATAGGCAGGGTGGAAGAAACTGTGAGGATGGCAATAGCTCTGTACGAAAACAATATTCCTTTTGAATTAAGCAATGCCGAAGAAATCGTTCAAATGATTTCAGGTACTGATTTTATTGGAATTGTCCCGAATGGGGTGACACCCCGTTATTGTCATGGAATGTTTCCTGAGCAAGACCGGATAATTGATTTTATGAATCTTGATAACGACGAACGAACACAGATGGAAACCATAGGAAAGAGCTTTTGGTATCCTTTGAGAAAGGTTGAAATTAATCCGAAATAACCTTTATCATTTAACCTTTATCCTTTTTCAAGTGCTTCCTTACCGCATGCGAAAACCCGTTTTCGTGGTGGGGCAGGGAGATCAGAAATTTTTCTTTCAATTCCTGAGGGGAATTGTGCACAACATAGGAAAGATAGGTAAAATCGAGCATTTCCAGGTCGTTAAAGTCGTTTCCTATGCCAAATGTTTCCTTTTGGTGAATGCCTTTTAAATCGCAGATTTCGGCTATTCCATGGGCTTTGGAAATGCCCTTTGGAAAGATCTCCATCCATAACCAGTTTTCATTCAAGGGAGAAGTCGTGCGGATGATGCTGATTTCCGGAAACTGGTTCAGGAGTTCTTCTTTTACCTGATCAAAGAGGCTTTCCTGCTTTTCAAAGAACAAAAGCAGCTGCGAAGAATTATAAATCCCTCCGGGTACGATCTCTTCGGAATGGCCCATCTTCGCATGATGTTCAATATACCGGTCAATTTCAGGACATTCGTGGTCTTTCCACCAGAAAAAATTATGGTTATCCGGAAATTTGTCGGATACCTTGAAATTAAACTTATTAGTGATCAGATAGAGAATGAGCCGGCTGGTCAGCTCTTCAGGCAGGTTGATCGCCCGGATGACTTCCTGCTTCTGCCAATCGATGATGCCGGCCCCGGAAGAACAGATCACATAATCAAAAGGATCTGATGGTTTTAAGGCCCTTCTGACTTTAAAAGGATTTCTGCCGGTGGCGGCGACCCTGCAAATACCCAGTTCTCCCAGTAATTCCAGTGTTTCCCGATCCTCGCTACTGATCGTGGAATCACTCTGAAGAAGGGTCCCATCCAGATCGGTAACCACCATTTTCAACTCACTCATAAATGTAAATTTCTTTCATCTGATTATTATTTTGTTTTTAAAAGGCCAGATGTAATAGCCAAATAATCATTTTCTGTTAGTGTGAATATTTTCTTTTGGCTATTTCACCGGCAAAGTTCGCTAAAGTTTTATAGATTCTTAGTATTTTTGCACCAAACAGTAAAAAAGTATGGCAATGTTAAAAGGTATATTGGCAATCTCCGGTCAGCCGGGATTATTTAAAGTGATAACAGAGGGTAAAAATGGAGTGATCGTGGAATCCCTCCTCACAGGAAAAAAACAGACAGCCTTCGCAAGTGCGAAGATGAGTACCCTGGAAGACATCGCCATCTACACTACCAGTGAAGACTTTCCATTGAAAGAGGTTTTTAAGAAGATTAATGAGCTGGCAAACGGCGGACCAGCCATCGCTGCTAACTCAAAACCTGAAGACCTTAAGAAATATTTTGAAAAAGTATTACCGGACTACGACAGGGAAAGAGTTTATGTCTCGGATATCAAGAAGGTACTAACCTGGTTTAATCTTCTGCAGGAGAGAGGCTTGCTAGATTTTACAGAAGAAGTTGCAGCGACTGAGGAAGTGCCAGCAGAAGAAGGTAAAGTAGCAGGCGAAGAGACGGCATCAGCCGAATCCAAACAATAATACGTAGCCAAACATTAAGAAGTAGCTGCAGAATAAGGAGCAGCAACGTTGCAACTGAATAAGTTGTTGTTGCTTGTTTTGCCCAAATCAACAGTATAATCAGCTGAAGCCTTGGATTTTTTTACAGACCCAGCAAAAGCTCTTCCGCATCTTTGCCACCGAACAAAAGTTTGGCAGGGTTCTCAATCATTTCCTTGATCTTCACCAGGAACCCAACAGAATCCTTGCCGTCAATGATCCGGTGATCGTAAGATAAGGCAATATACATCATAGGCCTGATCTCCACTTTCCCGTCGATCGCGACCGGCCGGTCCTTGATGGCATGGAGTCCAAGGATGGCACTCTGCGGCGGATTGATGATCGGAGTGGACATCATGGAACCGAATACTCCGCCATTGGTTATCGTGAAAGTCCCACCAGTCATCTCCTGAACCGTGAGACGCTTGTCCCGGGCTTTTTCTGCTAAATCCTTAATTGCCAGTTCTATCTGAGCGACACTCATCGTTTCTACATTGCGGATAATGGGCACCATGAGACCTTTCGGGCTTGAAACGGCGATGCCTATGTCGTGGTATTTTGGGGTGATAATATCCTCGCCGTCGATCATCGAATTGACCGAAGGATGTTGTGCCAAAGCTAGACTGACAGCCTTCGCAAAGAAAGCGTTGAACCCAAGCTTCAGTCCGTGTTTATCGGTAAAGGCCTTCTGATAGCGATTCCTGAGATCGACTACTTTGCTCATATCCACCTCATTAAAGGTAGTCAACATGGCGGTCTCGTTCTTAACGGCAACCAGGCGTTGACTCAATTTGCGTCTGAGCGGAGTCATGGCCACACGCTCTTCGTCACGGCTTGCCACAGATGCATGCGATATCACAGAGCTTAACACAGTTGCAGTCGTTGCCGCAGAGCTTGCCACTGGTGTAGCCAAGGCCCCAACTATCTGTTCCATATCTTTCCTGGTAAGCCTTTTGATGCCCGCGAGAACTTCCTCGACGGATAAATTGGCCTGTTCCATGACTGCCTTAGCCGTTGGGGTCATCTTAATTGAGATCTCAGAAGCGCTGGGGGAAGTCGCCGGTTGTGAAGTATTAGTCACTGAATCAGTTTGTTTGAGCTGTAATGGACTGACCGTTTCCTGTTTGGCAACCTCTATACCGGCAGAATTTAATGCGCCATCCACCTCCTGCGAAGGCGCCATTGATGTATCGATCGTACAGGCGACGCTTCCCACTTTCACTTTTGCTCCCTCACTTACCAGGATAGCCAATTGACCTGAAGCTGTGGCAATTAACGAGAGAGTAGCCTTATCTGATTCAACCTCAGCAACTTCCTGACCTTTTTTGACCATACTGCCATTTTCAACCAGCCACTTGCCAATTTCAACTTCCGAAATAGATTCTCCGGGGGAGGGGACTTTAATTTCTTCCAACATATCAATTATTTTATGACCTCATTTTTGTTAGCTAAATACTGAATCCATAATCCTTTCCAGTCTTCTCTTGTGCTTTTCGACCAAACCGGCTGCAGGACTGGCACTCTCGGGCCGGCTCACCAACTCAAGATTCAGTTCAGGATACTTCCTGAAAAGATAAGGCCAGACACCCATATTTGCAGGCTCATCCTGAACCCATAAGAACCTTTTAGACTGATGATTATTGTATATTATATCACGTACTTCTTCAGATGGAAAAGGGGATACCTGTTCGACACGGTGAATGGCTACATTCATCTTACCCAGTTTCTCCCGGCGTTCAATCAATTCAAAATAGATCTTACCAGATGTGAAGACTACGACCTCTGCCTGACCAACCTTCACTTCCTCGTCTTTAATCAGTTTTTCGAAGCTGCCTTTGATCAGATCATCGAGCGAAGAAACAACTTTGGGATGCCTCAGCAAGCTCTTCGGGGTAAACACGATCAATGGAATACGCACATCTCCAATAACTTGCCTTCTTAATATGTGAAATAAGTTGGCTGGAGTCGTCGGAACCACCACATGCAGGTTATAATTGCTGCACAGCGATAAATATCTCTCGATCCGTGCACTGGAATGTTCCGGACCCTGTCCTTCATAACCATGAGGCAAATAAAGTACCAATCCGTTCATGATTCCCCATTTCTCGCCGGCAGAGCAGATATACTGGTCGTAGATCACCTGAGCCACATTAGCAAAATCACCAAATTGTCCTTCCCAAATGGTCAAACTATTGGGATATGCCATCGAATAACCGTATTCGAAGCCCATTACACCGTATTCGTTCAATGGTGAATTATATACGGTAAAGGATGCCTGCTCTGAAGAGATATTCTGTAATGGGAAATATTTTTCTCCTGTATCTTCTTGTACCAGAGCCGAATGCCGATGCGAGAAAGTCCCACGCTGAGCATCCTGACCACTCAAACGTACAGGAAAACCTTCGTTAAGCAAAGAGGCGTAAGCCAATAATTCACCCAATGCCCAGTCTACCTTGTTGTTGGATACCATCTGCTTACGTTCCTCCATCAGTTTAACGATCTTGCTGAAGAACTTCTTGTCTCCAGGCAGATGGTTGATCTTTTCTGCAAGGTTCAGTAAAACTGTCTCAGATACAGCCGTTGGAATGTCATATATTTCGCAGGGATCCGGGAATCGATAAGGTTTGTATTCGCTTACCAGGAAGTTCTTAATATTGAGCTTGTCAATCTGTTTACTTGCATCATAATTCTCTTCCAGTTGCGCATCAAAGAGAGCAATCTCCTTTTCGACTTCAGCCTGTGTCATCACACCATTGCTGATTAGCTTTTCTGCATAGATATCTCTGGGATTAGGATGTCCTGCAATTATTTTATAGAGAAGTGGCTGGGTAAAACGTGGTTCATCCCCTTCGTTGTGCCCATATTTTCGGTAAGAGAGAATATCAATGAACACATCAGACTGGAAAGTCTGTCTGAATTCCAGCGCCATCTTAACTGTAAAGATCAGTGCTTCAACATCATCACCATTAACATGGAAAACCGGGCATCGTGTCACTTTAGCCACATCTGTACAATAAGTACTGGAACGGGCTTCGAGATAATCGGTGGTGAAACCGACCTGGTTGTTGACCACGATATGCAAAGTACCTCCAGTTTTATATCCAGGCAGTTGAGACATCTGAACGACCTCATAAACAATACCCTGACCGGCAATGGCGGCATCACCATGTATGATGATCGGTGCAATCTTGCCAAAGTCATTGTTATATTGATGCTCAATCCTTGCCCTGACCATTCCTTCAGCCAAAGCACCTACAGTTTCGAGGTGCGAAGGGTTAGGGATCAGGCTCAATTTCACTGTTTCGCCATCATCCGTTTGGATGAAATTCTCAAAACCCAGGTGGTATTTTACATCTCCTAATGATATACCTTCCTCATATTCAGTAGCATAGAATTCCTTGAAAATATTTTTATAGGGCTTTTCCAGAATATTGGCAAGTACATTTAGTCGGCCCCTGTGAGCCATACCGACAACAAACTCCTCGATACCCAATTTGGCCCCGTGAAGTATGATTGCGTCGAGAGCTGGGATCAATGCCTCGGTTCCTTCGAGGGAAAAACGTTTTGCCCCGACAAATTTTCGGTGGATAAAACTCTCAAAACCTACCGCGATATTGAGGTGATAAAATATATGCTTCTGTTGTTCAGGTGTGAAAAATTCACTGTTTTTTGATTTTTCCATCCTGCTTTTTAGCCAATCGAGTAGCTCAGGCTGTCGCATGTAAAGAAATTCAACCCCAACTGATTCACAATAGGTTGCCTCCATATAGGAAATGATATCCTTCAGCGTCGCATTGCCAATTCCGATCTCATTTCCGGCATGAAAAACGGCGTTGAGATCCGAATCTTCGAGTCCAAAGTTCTTATAATCAAGGGTGGGAGTGTAGGTTCTTCTCTTCCTGACAGGATTAGTCCTTGTAAAAAGATGACCTCGCTGCCTGTAACCGTTGATCAGGTTAAGAATCCGAAACTCCTTCTGAATACGGTTCTCATCAGCTGCCGATACAAGGCTTTCCTGGTAAGATTTTCTGGCCAATTCGAATCCTTCAAAGAAATTACGCCAGCTTTGTTCCACATTACCAGGGTTCTCGAGATAATTTTTGTACATCTCTTCAACCGCGCCAATTTCCTGATTGCCAACAAGGGAAAATTTATCCATACCTGTGTTTTTGCTCCTTGATTATTAAGTTAATGCTCCACTAATACGTTTTTTATGGAAATATGTTAAAAACCAAATGTACGAAATAGCCATGATTTAACAAAAAGATGAACCAATCGACACCTCGATAAAGGCAGACTTCCAGTCTAACAATATTCAGACAAATTATAACTTATCCTCCGGGCAGACAAATCTCGGAAAAAATAAGCAATTTTAACGTTCAAATCCCAATTCAAGGACGAAGGGAGATGGACAAAATTATTTATGAGCCAATCGCATCAGAGTTTCTTACAACGGATAGCCGGATCTTTGTATCGGATTCATGGACAACGAATTGCAGATCTGACAATTGTCTTTCCCAATCGTCGTGCCGGACTATTTTTTACCGAATATCTGAACCGGGTCATCACTGGACCAGTCTTTTCGCCCGAAATCGTAACCATTCAGGAACTTTTTTCCAATATTTCTTCCTTACACACAGAAGACCCTCTTCAGCTAATTTTTCGGCTTTTTAAAATCTATAAGGATTTGTCCGGATCGAAAGAATCTTTTGATGAGTTCTATCAATGGGGTGAGATGCTGCTGCATGATTTTGACCAGGTTGATAAATACCTGGTTGACGCTGAACTGCTTTTTACCAACATCACCGACCTTAAGGAGATAGACGAACATTTTAATGACTGGAATGATGAACGAAAAGAAGAGATTAAGCATTTCTGGAATAGCCTGAACAGTGGAGATCAGAAAAGGGATCAGAAGGAATTTGCCCGTCTGTGGCAGGTACTTTATCCTGTCTATGTGAAATTTAAGGCAGAACTCGTTTCACAAAAAATTGCCTATGAGGGGATGTTGTTTCGTGCGACCATTGAAGATACGGACTCTTTATCATCCACCTATTTATCTGACAGACAATTTATTGTTGCTGGTTTCAATGCCTTGAACAGTTGTGAAAAAAAACTTTTCCAAACATTGAAAGAAAAGGGGAATATTTCCTTTTATTGGGATTTTGATCAGTATTACCTAAGTGATCCTAACCAGGAAGCAGGACTCTTCATGCGGGAGAATATCCGGCTTTTTCCTCAGGTTGACTTTCCTTATGAAACAGATCTGTTGAGATCACCCAAAAACATTCAGATTTTTCATACAACTTCACATATCGGGCAGACGCAAATAGCAGCAAGGCAAATACCACCAGGTAATGGAAAGAAGATAGATTTTGATGAGACGGCTGTCATACTTTGTGATGAGGAGTTACTGTTACCACTCCTCTCATCTTTGCCTGAACATATTGACAAAGTGAATGTTACCATGGGACTGCCACTTAAGCAAACCCCTTTATACAGTCTGATCAACCTATTAATTTCACTGCAGAAGAAGAATAAAAATGAAGATGGTCAAACCCAATTTCATCATAAAAGTGTTATCAATATATTAAACAATCAATTAATTCAATCAGTACATCCAATTGAATGTAAGTCTATTGTTGAAAAAATTATTAAAAATAATCTACTCTATATCTCCGAAACCGAACTTTGCAAAACGGATCTCTTAAGTAAGATATTTGTCCTGGTAGATTCCGTTTCAGATTTACCGGAATATTTCCTTTCTATTTTGTTTGAGCTATTTACTTTTTGGGAGAAGAATAATACCGGAAGTTATGCCATCAATTACCAGGAATATATCTACCAGATCTATGTTTCTGTGAATAAATTGAACAATACCCTCTTTAATTATGGTGTTGAAATTATGGGTTCCAGCGATTATTTGTCGAAGGATACATTTTTCAAACTCTTGCTTCAATATCTTGGTGCACTGAGCATCACCTTTGAAGGAGAGCCACTCTCGGGAATCCAGGTCATGGGGATCCTGGAAACCAGGACACTGGATTTTCAAAACATCATCTTACTATCTGTCAATGAGGGCATTATGCCAAAGGCGAATGCGTCAGGATCTTTTATTCCTTACCACCTTCGCCGGGGGGTCGGGTTGCCAACGCTGGAAGAGCAGAACGCCATGTATGCCTACTATTTTTACAGATTGTTACAACGTTCAGAGAACGTGACATTTATCTATAATTCAGGTACCAATGGGCCGAAAACAGGAGAAAAGAGCCGATTCCTTTACCAGCTTTTGCTGGAATCGCACTTTGAAATTAAGGAGACAGGAGTTGAAAACAGCATCGATCCCGTGACAGTTCATCCAATTATTATTGCCAAACAAGGTAAGGTACTGGAGAAGCTAGACGCAATCCTGGAGTCCGGCAAGCGAATCTCTCCAACAGCACTCGACCAGTACCTGTTTTGCTCTTTGAGTTACTATTTTAAATATATTGCTCATTTTCAAGAAGATGATGAGGTCTCTGAGGAGGTGGATGCCCGGATGTTCGGAAAACTCTTTCACCAGGTTATGGAGAGATTGTACCAACCGTTCATGGATAAGTCATTGGATGAAGGCACAATAAACTCTATGATTCTCAACACAGGGAAGATTGAAGCATTGCTGAAAGAGGCCTTTAATCAGTTATTTTTCAAATCACTTCAGGGAGTTGAAAATGTATCACTTTCAGGCAGGAATATTTTGGTCTTCGAAGTAATCCGCAAAATGGTTTTGCAGACGCTGAGGGTCGATCTGACAAGAACTCCGTTCATGATCAGTGGACTTGAACAAAATGCCAGTGCGACTTTATCCATTCTTGGAGGAAGAAAGGCCATTCGTATTGGTGGAATTATAGACAGAATCGATTATAAATCAGGTGCTTTCGAAATAATTGACTACAAAACCGGCACAACTGAGCATTCTTTCAACTCAGTGGCTGATTTATTCGACAGGGAAGCCAAAAAACGGAACAAGGCAGCCTTTCAAACCCTGGTTTATGGGTTGATCTGGGACAAAATGCACCCGGAATCAGGAGGAATATTTCCTGGAATCTATGGATTAAAAAAAATATTCAAGGAAGATAATATCCGGTTAACCAACAGGGAAAACAGTGGTAATGACGTTAATTATCTGGAGATCAAGGATCAGTTCGAGCCTTTACTGACTAGTCTGCTGGAGGAAATCTTTAATCCCGAAATTCCATTCAAACAAACATCCGTAGAGGAAAATTGTCAATATTGCAATTTTGCCACAATTTGCGGTAAACAATCTGTTCAATCGTGACCCAGCAGATCGGGTCTAATTTTCCGGGTACGTTCAATGGCCTGTTCCATTTTCCATTCATCAATCAGCTGGTCGTTACCGGATAAGAGAATATCCGGAACTTTCCAGCCATTATATTCTGCCGGTCTGGTATAAACAGGCGGGGTAAGTAATCCGTCCTGGAAAGAATCTGTTAAGGCGGAGGTTTCATCCGATAAAACCCCTGGCAGAAGGCGGACAATTGCATCAGATACTATCGCAGCTGCTAGTTCTCCACCTGTCAGGACATAATCACCAATAGAGAACTCTTTGGTAATCAAGTAATCACGAACACGCTGATCGATTCCTTTGTAATGTCCGCACAATATCATCAGGTTCTTTTTCATGGAAAGCTGATTCGCATCTTGCTGGGTAAATTTAGCCGAATCGGGTGTTAAGAAGATAATTTCATCGTATTCGCGCTGCGATTTCAGTTCATTGATAGCCTTGTCGATCGGCTCAACCATCATGACCATCCCGGCACCCTTGCTAAATGCATAATCATCTACTCTTTTATGCTTATCTGTAGCCCAATCCCTGATGTTATGAACACAGATCTCAGCCAGTCCTTTGTCTTTGGCCCTTTTTAATATTGAATGATTGAACGGGCTTTCGAGCAATTCAGGTACAACTGTAAGAATATCTATGCGCATAAAACAGATTTTTAGCAAAGGTAGAAAAAGTCTGTCACTCTGAGATTCCTGATAATTATGACCAATTTGCAAAAAATTGCAAAAATATGTTTCAGAAACAGTTGACGTTAACGGGTAAATATCTATTTTCGTGCAGAATATATAATGTACATCCATCCTGGCTTAACGGCCGTAATGAAATTGCTGATGAAATCTAATGAATTGAACAGTCCTGCTTCTAAACCAAAAAGAGAAAAGAAGACAGTATCTGAAAAAAAAAGCACAGAACCTGTTGAAACTTCTGAAGTTATTGAAATAAAAGAAGAGGTAACAGAAGCGGAACCTGCAACTGAAGAACTAAATCAAGAACCTGTAGTACTTTCAGAATCAGAAGAGAAAATCGACGAAGAGGGCTCACACCAAAGTGAAGCCGAGTTATTAGAGTCAATTCTCGAACCGATACCCTGCCACTCAGACGAAGAAGATGATCCGTTTCATGATGATGAGCCGGTTGTAGATGGACAACCAATTCATGACTATTCTTCTTATAACAAGATCAACCTGATCAACACGCTCAGGAAGATTATCGGCGAAGGGGATGTAGATATCATCAAACCACATGCAGACGCAATAAAAGCCTGTTTTTATAAAATACGAAATCACGAAATAGGTGAGCAAAAAACCGCTTTTGTAGCCGAAGGCAATGAAGAAGAGTTGTTTATGCCTGAATCTGACCCTTTTGAACAAGAATTAAAAGACTTGTTCAGGGAATATAAGAATCTGCGCTATGAGTCCAATAAGAAACTGGAAGCTGTTAAAGAAGAAAATTATCTCAGGAAAGTAGAGATCATCGATGAGATTAAAACCCTTGTAAACAGCGAAAATTCATTAAATAATACTTTCCAGTTATTCAATGAATTACAAGCTAAATTTAAGTCCCTTGGCCAGGTTCCCCAGTCAAAAGTCAAAGACCTCTGGGAGAATTACCATTATCAGGTGGAGCGTTTTTATGATTTCGTCAAGATAGACCGCGAATTGCGCGATTTGGATCTCAAGCGAAACATGGATCAGAAAATGCTGTTATGCCTCAAAGCAGAAGAGCTTTCTAATAATTCAGACGAGCCACTTTCAACTTTCAAGGAACTTCAGAAATTACATGAATCCTGGCGCGAAATCGGTCCTGTTCCCAGGGATCACAAGCAGGAACTCTGGGATCGCTTTAAAATAGCGACTTCTGTTATTAATAAGAGATATCAGCAGCATTTTGAGCAGGAACGTTCTGTCCAGAAAGAGCAGTTACAAAGGAAAATTGAACTTTGTGAAAAGGCAGAAGAACTTTCCACATTTGTTTCTGATAATCCGCGTGAATGGAATGACGTAACCGAACAAGTTATTCAGTTACAGGAAGAGTGGAAAAAAACAGGTTTCGGACCTAGAAAAGAAAACTCAAAAATTTGGGATCGTTTCAGGGCTGCCAACGATACTTTCTTCCAAAACAAGCGCAATTTCTGGAACAAGAGCAAGGAACATCTGCTTAAAAATCTCGCATTGAAAGTTGAGATTTGTGAACAAGCAGAGAAGTTGAAAGAAAGCGAAGACTGGAAAGCCACAACAGACCGACTTATTACACTTCAAAAGAAATGGAAGGAAGTTGGTCCGGTTCCCAGAAAGCAGTCAGAGTTGATATGGAAGCGCTTCCGTACTGCGTGTGATGAGTTCTTCAACAAGAAACAGACTCATTTCTCTGGTGTTACTGGAGACCAGGATGAGAACATGAAAGCCAAAAAGCAACTGATAACCGATATTGAGGAATTCAAACCTAGCGGGAATGCAGGGGATGATCTTGCTTCCCTGAAAAAATTCCAGGATCGTTGGGCCGAGATCGGTCACGTACCATTCAGAAAGAAAGAAGAGCTTCAGAATCGTTACCACGATGCTATTGACAATCAGTTCAATAAAATTAAGATGGACGATCAGGATCTAAACCTGATTAAATTCAAATCGAAAATTGAGCATCTGGCCGCCATTCCAAGAGGATGGTCCAAGATTAATACTGAACGCGACCGCTATGCCGTGCGCCTCAGACAACTTGAAAGTGACATCAACACCCTTACTAATAATGTTGGATTTTTTGGATCCTCAAAGGGTGCACAGTCCCTCATCGACGGTGTCAATGATCAGATAGGAAAATTAAAATCACAGATTGATCAGCTCAAATCGAAAGTGAAAATAATCGATGAGCAAGAAGAGATCAACTGACACCACAGTTGAAAACCCTTTAAATCTGGAAAATTTTGTCCACAACTAAGTACATTTTTGTCACAGGAGGTGTAGCATCTTCTTTAGGAAAAGGCATTATTGCTTCTTCTCTCGCCAAATTACTTCAGGCCAGGGGATACAGGGTTACCATCCAGAAACTCGATCCTTACATCAACGTAGATCCGGGAACGTTAAATCCTTATGAGCACGGGGAATGTTATGTAACAGATGATGGCGCTGAAACAGATCTGGACCTGGGACATTATGAGCGATTTTTGAATTCCCCTACCTCCCAGGCAAACAATGTCACAACCGGTAGAATTTACCAGTCAGTTATCAACAAGGAACGAAGGGGAGACTATCTCGGTAAAACAGTACAGATCATTCCTCATATCACAGACGAAATCAAACGCTACATTAAATTTCTTGGATCCAAGAAAAAATTTGACGTCGTAATTTCTGAGATTGGCGGAACGGTGGGCGATATTGAGTCGTTGCCCTACATTGAGGCCGTTCGTCAGATGAAGTGGGAGCTAGGCACCGATGCGTTGATCATACACCTCACGCTCGTACCTTATTTACAGGCTTCGGGAGAATTGAAAACTAAACCGACACAACACTCAGTCAAACAGTTACTTGAAAACGGAGTCCAGCCGGATGTGCTGGTTTTAAGGACTGAACATCAGTTGACGCCTGATTTAAAAGGAAAAGTTGCACTCTTCTGTAATGTCAGCAAGGAAGCGGTAATTGAATCTATTGATGTCTCCACAATCTATGAAGTTCCTATCCGGATGAAGGAGGAAAAATTAGATGAGATCGTATTGAAAAAACTTGGCTTGCCACTCGGAGAGGAGCCGGACCTGGACAGATGGAATGAATTTTTGCGTCGCTATAAAAATCCTAAAATAGAAGTTAAGATTGCCCTTATCGGTAAGTATGTTGAATTGAGAGATGCTTATAAGTCTATAGCTGAGGCAATTATTCATGCTGGTGCTGCCAACGAATGCAAGGTAAAAGTGGAATGGATTCACTCGGAGAAAATCACTGAGGAAAATATCGAACGGAAACTTAATGGCTGTCAAGGTATAATTATTGCGCCAGGTTTTGGACACCGGGGTATTGAAGGGAAAATTACCGCTGCGAAATACGCAAGGGAACTTAAGATTCCTTATTTCGGAATTTGTCTCGGCATGCAGATTGCTGTGATTGAATTTGCAAGAAATGTTCTTCATCTCGTAAATGCCGATTCTACCGAGATGAATCAATTGACGCAGTTTCCTGTCATCGACTTAATGGATGAACAAAAAGGAATCATAGACAAAGGAGGCACCATGAGACTGGGTTCTTATGACTGCCAATTAAAGAGAGATTCCCACTCCTATGCTGCATACGGAAAATCAAAAATATCCGAAAGGCACCGCCACCGTTATGAATTTAACAACATTTATTTATCACAATTCGAAAAAGCCGGAATGAAGGCCGTCGGCTTTAATCCGGATACCAATTTGGTGGAAGTCATTGAAATACCCGATCATCCATGGTTCGTAGGCGTTCAGTTTCATCCGGAATACAGGAGTACGGTTCTTCAGCCGCACCCACTCTTTGTCGCGTTTATCAACGCAGTTATAAAAAATTCTCAAAAAAAATCTATTTGATTTATGGATAAAAATACCATTGCAGGACTGATAATAATTTTTATTATCTTATTTACTGCCAGTTACTTCAATAAACCGTCTGATCAGGAATTAGCGAGGCTCAAACGGCAGGGCGATTCAATTGCGATGGTTGATTTGGCCAGAGCTAACGAGAAAACCAAAGCTGCTGAGCTTGCAGTCATACAACCTGGAATCACTAAAACGGACTCGTCCAATGTACAAAACGAACTGACTAATTTATATGGTGTCTTCGCCGTAGCAGCAAAGGGTGAAGAGAAATTTGTTACTCTCGAGAATAACCTGATGAAGTTGGTTTTGTCCAACAAGGGCGGGAAGATTTATTCAGTTGAACTAAAAGATTTTAAGAGGTATGATGGGAAACCATTGATCCTCTTCGAAGGGAACGATAATCGTTTTGGTTTGAATTTCTTCTCTCAGAACAAAAGCATACAAACTGACCAGTTCTTCTTTCAACCATCTGTTACGACCAACTTGGTTTCAGTAAACGGAGCAAAGGTGACCAAAGGGAAAGAGGGTAGGGAGAAATTCAATGATCCAACAAGTGATTCGAAATCAGTATCCATGCGACTTGACGCCGGCAACAACGTCTCGATTGAGTATGTTTATAGTCTTAAACACAACTCCTATCTCGTCGATTTCAATATCAAGACTTCAGGATTAAAGAAAGTTGCAGGTGCCAACTCTGAATATGTGAATTTCCTGTGGTATATCAATATGCCCCGACAGGAGAAAATGTCGAAATTTGGAGAAAACAACCAATCCACCATCTTCTATAGGTTTGACAAGGATGAAGTTGATAAATTAAATCCCGCAAAATCTGAATCTAAGTCCTTGTCAACCAAGGTAAAATGGGTTGGTTTTAAGCAGCAGTTCTTTTCTTCTGTCCTGATTGCTGATCAATCATTCCTGAATGGTCAAATTTCCACCAAAAAGAAAGAGCAGGATTCCGCTTACGTAGCCGAGATGACTGCAGATTTGACTATCCCTCTCGATGCAAAAGGAAGTGAGAATTTTCCGGCAAAGATTTTCTTTGGACCCAACCAATATAATACCTTGAAGCAGTTCGATCTAGGCATGGAAAATCAGCTGGCACTTGGCTGGACCATCATCGGCTGGGTGAACAAAATCATCGTCATTCCGGCTTTCGATTTCCTGCGCCGATATATTGGCAATTTTGGTTTGATCATCTTATTACTAACCATTTACATTAAGTTGCTAACGCTGATATTTACCTATAAATCCTATCTTTCGTCTGCAAAAATGCGGATATTGAAACCTGAAGTTGAAGAGATTCAGAAGAAATTTGGAGATGATAAAAAAGTGGAATCACAGCAGGCAGTGATGGCATTTTACAAGAAAGCCGGCGTCAATCCATTGGGAGGATGTCTGCCAATGTTGCTCCAGTTTCCAATTCTGGTTGCCATGTTCTATTTCTTTCCGATATCTATCGAATTACGTCAGCAAAGTTTCCTCTGGGCTAATGACTTATCTACATATGATTCAATTATGACACTGCCATTCACGGTACCATTCGGCTTCGGTAACCATGTGAGTCTGTTCTGTCTTCTGATGACTATCGCCAATATTCTCTATGTTAAATACAACAACGAGATGACAGGTGCAAGTACACAGCAAATGCCTGGTATGAAAACAATTATGTATATCATGCCGGTGATGTTCCTCTTCATTTTCAATAGTTACGCGGCAGGTTTAAGCCTCTATTACTTCTTATCCCTGATATTCACTTTCGTCCAGATGTACATTTTCAAGCAGCTGATCGATGAGGATAAGATCCATGCTCAAATGAAGGCCAAACAAAAAGTCCCTGTGACCAAATCTAAGTTTCAGACAAAACTGGAAGAAATGTCTAAGCAACAGAAAGCGTTGCAGGACAAAAAGAAAAGATAACACAATGTACCCATACCAAAAAGGCGCCTCGGTTGGGCGCCTTTTTTATTCTAGTTCAAATTTCCTGCTTAAGGCAACCATCTTGATGGCGGTATAAGCTGCCTCGTCGCCTTTATTACCCAAACGTCCTCCTGCACGGTCCAATGCTTGCTGTTGATTATCAGTAGTTAAGACGCCGAATATGAATGGGATACCATATTCGAGATTCAATTTTGTCGTACCATAGGTAATACCCTGACAGATAAAATCAAAATGTCGGGTTTCTCCCTGAATGACACAACCCAACAGAATGACGGCATCCACATCCGTATGCTCAGCCATAAGTTGTCCGCCAAGAGAAAGTTCAAAAGTACCGGGTACCTCCTCCACACGAATATCTTCTGGTAGTACCCCGTATTTTTTCAGCGTATTTACCGCTCCTTCTTTCAGGGCAAGAGTTACTTCCGGATTCCATTCCGCGTAAACTATACCGAATTTCATTCCTTTGGTATCCGGAACCTGATGATTAACATGATCCGAAAGATTGACAGTAGCCATATTGATATTTTAATATTATTTGTAAAATTCAAAAATATCTTTAATTCTGCAGACTTTAATAATATCGTGGTGATATTCGCTATTTTAGCCCACTAATTTCTGTAACAATTAACAGATGAACAGAATCTTATGTTATTTAATTTTAATGATTGCTGGAGGCAGTTTGTCCGCTCAAAGTGCTGATTATTATAAGGTTAAAAGTATTTCCGATACCACGAAGGTTTCATACTTATCTAAACATCAGACTCCTTCGCGGCTCAGACAGGCAATTTTACCTTTTTCGCTGGTTGCAAGCGGAGCAATTATTGAATCTATTCCTGCTCATTCCGGTTTGGGAAAGGCGAATATCCAGCAATACGCAAATGATCATTTCACGGGATTTAGAACTTCTGCCGATAATTTTCTGCAATTTGCCCCCGTGGCCGCAATATTAGGACTGGAACTATCTGGGGTGAAAGGCAGGAATGACTTGATCAATCAATGGAGCATCATGGCAAAATCCGAACTACTGATGACCGCGATCGTTTTTTCCATGAAATATGTGATTCATGATACCCGACCCGATGGCAGCGCAGATAATTCCATGCCTTCCGGTCATACTGCCCAGGCCTTTGTTTCTGCCACTTTGTTGGATATGGAATATAGAGATACTTCGCCATGGGTCAGCGTTGCAGGCTACATGTGTGCAGTGTCGACCGGTTTTCTGCGAGTTGCCAATAATCATCATTGGGCTTCAGATGTATTCATCGGAGCAGGTATTGGGATGGCTTCAGTAAAACTGGTTTACCTGACTCATCGTTACCGCTGGGGAAAGAAACCAGCCGGCGTATTTATTCCAACATTATACAAAAATGGGGGCGGAGTAAGCTTTGCAATGAAATTCTGATCCTTTCACTAACTTGTTTAGGCTCCGATTCTATTTAAAACAAAATCTTCCCGGAATAATGCCTGATTTAAACGTATCCAGAAGTTTGCCAGAGGAGGAAAAGCGGGTGATAATGCCAGATTGCTGATAATCCAATGCATCACTCACATAAATATCTCCGGTAATCGGGTCGATGCCCAACCCGTAAAGAATTTTGGAGGCTAAAGTAATGAACGGCTGCGAAGGCAATACGTCAGCAGTTACAGGCATTTTACATATATTATTCCCCGTCAGGAAATAGATATTTTCGCCCGGTCCATCAATATTTAGTTTTACAGGCTTGGTATCAGTTGAAAATTCAAAACTCCTTTCAATTTTCATGGAAGCTGGATCAATGCGCTGGAGGACGGCCTTTATAGTCGAGGTATTTCCGGGTAGGACCTGGCACAACACCCATATCTTATTGTTCTTATCCAGTACGATGCCACAAGGTTGTTCACCGGTTTTTATCTCCGCGATAATCTGATCTTTGGAAATATCAATTACAAGCACAGTTCTGTCGCCCGACCAGCAAGTAACAAACAGGTTATTGCCGAATTGTACCATTTCTTCGGTGGATGCATGGTTGGGACAAGGTATAGAATTTGTAATCTGATTGGTAACGGGATTTACAATTGTAATTTTTCCTGCGTAAAGATCTGTTACATAGGCCTTTTGATCATTTACAAAATGAATAAATCTCGGAGAAGTTAGTCCGGTAATCTTACCAGTATACTTTCCTGTATTGATATCCATGACATAAATTTTCCCTGAATTGTTAACTACCACATAACCGGATGTTTGCCTGATGGTCATGGATTCTGCCACATCTCCGAGTGGTAATCCATTGGCACGATAGAAAATATCGTTCTGAATTTCCTTTGTCGAGGGATCATAGTAGGATAAGGTAGCATTACCATACATGAAATTTCCTTCATTAACGATGAATACTCCGTTTGAGGAGAATTGAAAAAGACCCTGTTGAAGGTGATCCTTTACCCACTGATCGTCCTTCATACATCTTGATAATCCGATGATTATCAAGATGATAAAAGACAATTTAATAACAGGATTCCCTTTAAAATTCATAATGCAGTAAGATTTGAAAATTTCTTCCGGGCATGGGTCGCTGCAAAACTGTCCGGTAGTCTTCATTAAAAATATTCAACACTTTACATTCGGCAATTAATCTTTTACTTCCGACTGGAAGGGTCAAAGCAAGTTGTAGGTTGTTCATGAAATAGGGGTACATATAATCTGTCGAGGTCTCCTGACTATTGACCGAAGTGGTGAATCTCTTGCTGTAATAACTCCACATCCAATCGAAGCTGAAACGGGAATAGACAATATGAGCATTTATATTGGCGGAATTTTTCGGAATATAGGGTAGTTGTTTTCCGAAAGAATAACTGTCGGCGGCACGGTTAATTGTGCTAGTAAAAGCATAATTTCCCTTTAAAAAATAGCGAACGCTGCCAAACGCGCCATTTGCACCTACATTCGCTTCTACTCCTTTGCTTACAACCTTCTCGATATTCAGGGGTTCCCAATATCCCTGATAAGTTGGTAACCAGATGATCCAGTCATTAATACCTGAATAAAAAGCAGAGATTCCTGTCTTAAATTGAATTTGCCCGACTGAAAATTCACTGGTTGAGCCAAATTCACTCTGAACTCCTTTCTCAGGCCTCAGATTTGGATTTCCTCCTGGTATAAAATAGAGATCATTCAAGGTAGGCGTATGATTATTTCCGGCGATGGAACCACTGAAAATAACTTGTTTTTCGGTATTTGGCTGATAACTAATCCTGAATAAAGGAAGTAAGGCCTGGTGAGTCAGATTAATCAAGGTCTCCCTGAGCAACAAAACCGATCTCAAATGAGAATTAATCCTGGCTTCCAGTTCTGAATAGACGGAATTCTCTGTCCTGCTTTTCTTGTAACCTGAATTTGACGACACCGCTTTTCTATTTTCTGAATTTACCTGGTGGATATTGGCCTCAAACCCTGAAACCAATGTGAGAAATCCATTCAACTGGTATTTGTAGTCAGCCCGGTTGAAAAAAGAACGAATTTGTGAATAAGAATCAATGACTACCTGGTTGGCAGAACCGCTGACGCTATTTTCGAGTACGTAGCCCGAGTTTTGAAGATTGATCGAGGAATTTACGGATAATCTGCTTTGAGGGCCAAAATGCTTCCATTCAGCCACTGCACGAAGGGAGTTCTCCGACTGTCGGTTGGAATTTGCCGCCAATCCACTTTCATTGGTCAACAATTGAGGAAGGCTCCTGTCGTTGTGCTGCAGCCATGTTTTGAGAGAAAGTGTTTGATTAGGCTTAATTTGAAGGTATATCTCTTGTAATAGGCCATAATTCAGGAAATCCGCATTTCTGTTGCGTTCAGTCTGGTAGATATAGTTTCCGTTAACAGGATCCAGAGTCGCATTCAGTTTATTAAGATATTGAAAATCATTCGAAGAGGAATTATAAAATATCGAACTCTTGGACTGGATCTTCCGATTTCCTGCATTTAAACGGAGGTATTCATCAAAAGTATGGTAGCTGCCGAAGCCACTTAATAATTTACCGGAGAAGATATTGTTCCAATTGACAGAATTTTCCAATTGAATCGTACCTCCAAGAGCGCCCGAAGAAGAGGTGAGGGAAGAGGCTCCATGCAGCAAATTCACTTCATCCGCAAAGAATACCGGGATCAGGGAAAAATCGACCATTCCCAACATCGGAGAATTCAATTCGAGACCATTCCAGGTTACTTTCGTATGCGACGGAGCCGTTCCACGAAAAGAAGCAGTAGCCATCGCACCCCTGCCATATTCTTTAATGAAGATTGAAGTATTTTGCGAAATAAGCTCTGAAAGCCTTACCGTGCCTGAATTTAATAATGCGATGGTATCAATTTCAGTACGTGTTTCATTGAAATTTCTGCTATTTTTTTTACCCTCAATCAAAATGGACTTTAGCATAAGGGTATCTTTGATGGTCTGTGCCATGACCGGTTTCCAGGTAACCGGTAGAAGACAAAAAACGACCAAAATCCTGCACAAAAATTTCACTCGTAAATAATATATACGTTAAATTATTGAATATCTGTAAGTACTCATGGAACTCGCAGTTTGATATACATCGCCTTTTGTGGGTCTTGCGCATGCTCGTTTCATTAGTAGCTATTTTTATCCAGAAAATGGATATCCGCAGCTCCGCTTATCTCGGTGGAAACCTCATTTAGCCATCCTGCAATCTGAAATACACTGCTTTGGACTTTGATAAAGTTAATTTTTGTAAGATTTAGAGGTTTTCCGGAGGCATCAACGGCAGAGGAGATATCCAGCATATTTGCCTTAAGCTTTTCATTGTAATCGGCATTGTAATAACATTCTGCGTAACCGGACTGGAAGAGACCGCTGCGTTGAAGCCAAAGTTCAACAGCCTGATCTTTGGAGGTATTCTCATAAGCATCGGGAAGCCTCTCGCCGGTAAATGTGATGGAACTTTTAACTCCGTAACCTGACCACCACCAATTATCATTCCCGAAGCCAGGAACAAGAGATCCAGTTTTCCCCAGGTTATCTTTCCAGGTTACGTACCCTGAAAGTCCAGGTTTGAAATAGGTAACCTCATAATTATGAATGGTTTCCGGGTTACTATATTCACTACCCCGTAATTCGTACCATGTTCCGTCGTTGGGTAATCCGTCGTTATTAATATCCTCCATCACATAAACTATACCTGGCTCCGAAGAGACCGAAGGTTGTGTAAAGACGGCTAAATCAGGACCATTCGTATTGAGAACCGCATGATTGAAACCAGCAATGACATATCCACCCCAGCCACCAAGCGAAATGAAGGATTTGTTTTTAGTCCACGGCTCGCCGATAAAATCGTTGGCCTTCTCAGTAGGAGAGATGAAAGATGCATGCTGACCTGGGCCATATTGGTAATCGAAAATTTTGTTGACGTAAGCGGAAGGATTCGTGACAGTATTTGCACTTTCGATTCCAATGAATTCCTTCGAACACCCTGATAATAAAAGAATCAGCAAAATGGAAATAGCATTCAACGACCTATGAGCCAACATTCGGCGATATTTTCGCGAATACTGAAACAGGTCAGTCGAAAGAATCAGAAATGCATTTTTGCGCATCAAAACGTAAAATTTAGTTCTAAAGGACAAAAAGCTAAACTGAGATAATCAGAATGTTTTACAACATTCTGCACGCCTTTATCCCGAAAGCTTTAATTCTGAATGGCTGGTCTTCTGACTTGTCCCGATTTCTGACCTCCTTCCCGTTTGTTGGAGAACAAACAGTGGATTAATGACCAAAAACATACTATCCCATTACAGGATCGGGTTTACAGCAGCGGGAACTGTACCGGATTCACACCGGATTCCCAATTAAGCCGCGTGGCACCAATTCAACACAAACTTACATAAAAGATTATCATGTAGTACAAAAAGATCCATTACTTTTGAAACACTTTATCAACACCATCAGATAACTGACAGAATTAGATAAATATACTTAATCTATTACTTTATATAACCTAATTATAAATTTATATATGAACAATTTAAAAGATCTAAAACCTAATTTAATCTGGCATTATTTCAATGAAATATGCAAGGTTCCACGACCCTCCAAACACGAGGAGAAAGTGATAAATTTCCTCCTTGGCTTTGCATCCAGTCATAATTTGGAAGTGCACAAAGATGAGGCAGGTAATGTCCTTATTAAGAAACCTGGCTCAAAAGGTCTTGAGAAGAGTGAAATCGTTATCCTACAGTCTCATATGGACATGGTTTGTGAGAAAAATGAAGGAATAATACACGATTTCATGGAAGATCCCATCGTTCCTATACTTGATAATGGATGGGTCCGGGCACAAAATACAACTTTAGGGGCAGACTGTGGTATCGGAATGGCTGCTACTCTGGCAGTCCTGGCAAGTGATGATCTGGTTCATCCACCAATTGAGGCTCTTTTTACGGTTGACGAAGAAACGGGTTTGGCAGGTGCCCAGGCCATTCAACAAGGATTTCTGGAAGGGAAGACGCTCATCAACCTTGATTCAGAAGATGAAGGGGAACTTTTTATAGGTTGTGCCGGTGGAATCGATACGCGGGCGACCTTTAATTTTATCCCGGAACCGGCCCCAGCAAATGGAACAGCCTTTAAAATCACTGTTTCCGGACTGCTCGGAGGTCACTCAGGCGATGATATAGAGAAGGGTAGGGGTAACTCCATAAAAATCCTGAATAGATTTCTATATCAATTAGTTAAGCAGTGCGAATGCCGTGTTGCCAATCTTCAGGGAGGCAATCTTCGCAATGCTATTCCTCGTGAAGCCTCAGTAATTGTTGTTGTTCCAGGTGATATAAAGGAACATCTGACGATTGAACTGAATCATTACAGGGCAGATATGGAAAATGAATTATTAAACAGAGAGCCCAGATTCAAGATATCCCTCGAAAGCATTGAAATGCCCCAGGAAGTGATGGATCCTGTTAGTCAGGAAAAATTGTTAAATGCTCTTTATGCCATACCGCATGGCGTTCACGGGATGAGTTTTCGGATGCCTGGAATGGTTGAGAGTTCAACTAACCTTGCCAGCGTCAAGTTTTTGCCCGGATCTGTCGTGGAAATTGTAACCAGTCAACGAAGCGATCTTGAAACTGGTAAACAAGATGTTTATCAAATGGTTGATGCTGTTTTTCAATTACTTGGCGCGAATGTGACTCGTGGCGAAGGGTACTGCGGATGGACGCCAAACCCCTCTTCGCACATCATGAAGGTTTCCCGGGACTGTTATGAAGATCTTTTTGGGGTTAAACCTATTGTCAGATCGATCCACGCCGGATTGGAATGTGGTCTCTTTTCAGAAAAGTTTCCAGGATTGGATATGATCTCTTTTGGTCCCACTCTAAAGGGAGTTCATTCTCCTGATGAGAAAATCGAAATAGCCTCAGTCGAAAAATTCTGGAACTTTTTGACAGTCCTTTTATCAAAACTTAAATAACCAGTATTTCAGAGCGTTACAAGGAATACCTTCTTTGTATCACCTCTCATGATATCTACAGAGATTATTTGTCCGGGTGAATAGGCTTTCATTCTGGCCATATAGTCGTAAATGCTGCCGACTTTTTTACCATCGATCGCGATGATTATGTCTCCCTTGAGTAAACCGGCTTTTGATGCTGGTTTTCCGGGAGTCACTCCATCAATTCGCATTCCCTCCTTTTCTGACCCTGCGAAATCTGGAATAATACCCAGGGTGACCTTTAAATCTGTTCTGGAAGAGTTCCCAACCTTTGGTCCGCTTTCCTGGTAAGTAAGTTTCTTGCTGCGATTGGCGACTTCTTTTATTAGTGAATAGGCATTCTCGACAATCATTGTTTCTCCGGCGATATTAATTCTGTCGTAGGTATCCCTTGGCGTATGATACTGATCATGAACACCAGAGGTAAAATAGATGACAGGGATGTCGATACCGTAGAAGGAAGCATGATCCGATGGACCATAACCTTCTTTGGATATTTTGACACTGAATCCTTTAATAAGACTATCCACCAAAGCTTTGGTTTCCAATGCAGTACCGACTCCACCAACGGTTAGTTCTTTCGCTGAATCGAGTCTGCCGACCATATCAAAATTAAACATCGCATCCGCCTTCTTCAGGCTGAAAGGGGGTTCATCCACGAGCGCTTTTGAACCGATCAATCCAAATTCCTCGGCAGTAAAGGCAACGAACAGGATCGGTCGCTTATTATTCTTTTCATGAGAAAATTTTTGTGCCAGTTCAATGACTGCTGCAACCCCGCTGGCATTATCGTCCGCACCCGGATGCACAGCAACTGTATCGGGCATTCTGGAACCTGATCCCTGACCTCCAAATCCAAGATGATCGTAATGAGCGCCGACAACGACGATTTCCTCAGAAAGTCTGGAATCACTACCGGGAAGGTAACCTACAATGTTCTGAGTAATAGTGATTTTCGGTAGTACTGAAGCTTCACCTTTTACCTCGATATTCAATAATCTTGAATAGGGTCTTTGATCAGCCTTAATTTTATTATCTATCTCACTGTATGTTAATTGTTTATTTAAAATCTGATCCGCTGTTTTTTGCGAAATTTTCAAGATGGGCACGGAATACGGGACACTGTTTTTATCAAACATGACCGTCTTCGCAGCACCTTTAGTTGTAAAATCGGCTGTCACAATCAAGATTCCACCGGCATGATGATCGATGGCATTCAATACCTTCGTCCGCAAATCACCAAACCTTTTGGCATCCCTGCTTTGCTGCAAATGAGCGGGTATTCCATCAAAGATCATTACCCAATGGTTATCTGCCTTAATATCTAGATATTCATCCCATTTCAGGCTATCAGTGGAAACAGTCAGTCCATATCCGGCCACTGCAAGACTACCAGAAAAAGACTTATTGGCAGAGAAGAAAAGTGGCTCAAAATCATCACTTAGCCGGAAGGATTGCTGAGCCGAGGAAAGATGATTTTCGGAACCAAACTTAAATCCGGTAATTAATTTAACAGGCTGATATCCTTTATTATATAATAATTTGATCCCGGATTTCCTGAATTTCTCTAGAATATATCTTGCCGCAAGCGAGTCGCCCGGCAGACCTGGCTTTCTTCCCTGAAATTCTGGAGAAGCAAGTTTCGAAATGGTCGTATAAATTTCTTTTCCAGTGATTTTGGGCTGATATTGAATGGCACATGCCGATAAGGCCAACGAGAGAACTACAAGTCCTTTTGCAATGATTTTCATTAGAAAAATATTAATCGAGAAATGAATTGAGGGGCAAATATAATGATCTCTTCATGTTTTTTAATATTTTTTGGCGAACAGGATCAACGAATAATTAGTTTATTTGTAAAAAGGAAAGTGTCCTTAAAATATTTGCGGTTTCTTATGAGATTATTTTTTAATCGTTTTATCTGGGTCTGTTTCGCAGTGATTGTTTTACTTGGATCATGCGTTTCAACAGGAAAGATCTCTGTTCAGGTGCAAGTACCTGCCAAAAGATCTATTCCAACTGATATTCAAAGTATTGTTCTCATGAACCGGAGTATGACAAGCGGATTCAGTGATTATAATCCGGATTCACTTGAAGTGCTGTTTATCAAAAAGAAACTTCATCTCGACCAAACCTTTCTTGATAGTGCGGCAACAGATACCACCATAAAAGCAATGGCCAATTTGATGTACGAATCGGGGCGATTTGATGCTGTGGTGCCTTTAAAACGCAATATTCCAAATTTTAATGCATCTTATGAGGATAGTTCACCGTCCTTGACACTATCTCAGGTGAAACAAATATGCTCAGAATTCAAAACGGATGCCCTCCTTTCCCTTGAGAATTTTTCGGAAAAAATTAAGACTTCCTACAAAGTCGGATATGGTAATGGCTATAATGGCATTAATCTCAAAGAATTTGAGGCATATGTTCAAGTCGCTTTTCATTCCAACTGGAAGTTATATCAACCGAAAGAAAAACTTCTGATTGCTAAATTCGAGGTGAATGACACCATTTTTTGGGCACGTAACGGTCTCTCCCTACAGGAAACATACGAACAGCTCCCGACTCTGAAAGAGGCTCTCATGGAAGGCGCAGTCGAAAATGCCAAAAATTTTTCGGAATATATCACCCCTGATTGGCGTTCGGAAGAACGCAGATATTTTATAACGAACAATCCGGAAATTGATAAGGCAATTGCGTTTCTCCAGAAAAATGACTGGAAGGAAGCAGAGAAAATATGGATGAAATACGATAAAGTTTCTTCGCCCACGATAAGAAGCATGATAGAATACAATCTTGCACTTGCATCCGAAATGAATGGAGATCTAGCCGGGGCAATCGAATGGGTACAAAAGTCTTTCCATACAAAATATTCAATAGCAGCAGAGGATTATCTGCGTTTATTGAAAGCACACCTGGCCAATAATTAACTTTATTGACTATTATTGCCGAAATTTTACCATCACCCCCATATTAATAACTGGAATTTTATTTATTGATTAATTTGATTTGATATGAAATTATTAACTGGAAAGACGGCAATTGTCACAGGAGGTAGTCGCGGAATTGGAAAATCCATCGCTGTTTTGTTTGCCCGGGAGGGATGTAATGTTGCTTTTACAGATTTATTCTACGACGACATTGCTAAAGAGACCGAAAATGAGCTTTTGGCGCTGGGTGTTAAGGCGAAAGCGTATGCCTCAGATGCTTCAAAATATGACGATACGATTCAGGTAGTTGATCAGATTGTTAAAGATTTTGGCGGAATCGATATCCTGGTCAATAATGCAGGAATTACCAAAGATACTTTGTTAATGAGGATGTCGCAGGAACAATGGGATGCCGTTATCAACGTCAATCTTAAATCTGTATTCAACTTTACGAAAGCCGCGCAGATGACTATGCTCAAGCAAAAAGGCGGTTCAATTATCAATATGAGTTCGGTGGTTGGTGTAAGTGGTAATGCCGGACAGTCAAACTATTCTGCTTCGAAAGCCGGCATCATTGGATTCACAAAATCTATCGCAAAGGAGCTGGGATCCAGAGGTATTCGTTCAAATGCAATTGCACCCGGATTTATTATAACTGAAATGACCGCGAAAATTCCTGAAGATGCCCGCAAGCAATGGGAGGCATCGATCCCAATGAAAAGGGGAGGATTACCGGAAGAAGTGGCAAAAGTTGCATTATTTCTTGCGTCTGATCTTTCATCTTATGTTTCCGGACAGGTTATCAGCGTATGTGGTGCAATGAACACATAGGCCATCGACTTAATTTACAACAAAAAAGCCGCTCTTTCAAGCGGCTTTTTTGTTGTAAATTATTCTTTTAGAAGAATTTAAATCCAAGAGAGACTGTAAAAGTCCTGCCTTTGAAAGTGTCTGCAGTAACGGTCTTCAATTCAGAAAGTCCCAGATCATAGCGTAAATCGAAGGTAAACATCAGCACATCTACACCTGCACCAACTTGCCATGCCCAAGCCATTGAGTTGGAAGTGAAATTATCTTTTATCTGGGTAGTAAGATCCTGAATCCCCTTGTTGGTAACAAAGGAGGCTGCAGGGCCGGTAAAAGCACGAATAGAAGCAAGTTTTAAGTCCAAAAGTTTATAACCTAAAAGAATTGGAATCTGGAAGGTTTTAAGTTTAACGTCATTGGTAAGGGTAGAAATAACAACGCCGGCAGTATTTTTTACAGTATAGGTATAGGACGTGGTCATTGAACTATATAACAATTCCGGTTGCAGATATAATTTACTCCCCCCAAGCCTCGCAAATGCTCCAAAAGCACCGCCCGTTCCATTAGTAAAACCATTTTTTACTGCAGTAGAACTCAAATTCAATTTTGTTGTGTTATAACTTGCTTTTACTCCAAGGTCAAATGTCTGTCCAAATGTCACCAAAACACTTGCCATTAACGATAAGGTAATCAATAACTTTTTCATATTATCAATATTAGGTTAATAAATATCAACTAAAGTTACATTAAAATATTTATAAAACAAGAGAACTTATCTAAAAAATTAAATGTGACGATCCTTACAAATCAACTGATATGCCTCATTTACCTTCTTAAATTTTTCGCTGGCAGCCTGTTGAACCTCTTCCCCCAGGTAACTTACCTTATCAGGATGGTACTTGACCGCCATCTTCCTATATGCCTTCTTAACTTCTTCATCCGTAGCAGTTGAGGCAATCTCCAGCACATCATAGGCCCAGTCAGTCTTTGGGATGATCATCGCCTCAATCGAGGTATAATCGGCAGAAGAAATGCCCAGGTTTATTGAAATATGCCTGATCAGTTTCAATTCTTCCGGATGAATTTCTCCGTCAGAGGCCGCGATCCCAAATAGAAAATGAATCAACTGTAACCTGCCGGGATAATCCATGTAATTCTTAATCTGGTGACATACATCCGTAACCGGAATATTTTGTTTAGTCAGATCCTGAAGGACCTTCAAGGCATTCTGTGCGCCTTCCACTCCAAAATTGTTCTTGAAAAAGACCTTTACATACTCCAACTCAGATCTCAAAATCTTGCCATCGGCCTTTAATACTGCGGAAACCAACACCAGCAGACTGAACATATAATCATTCGGGGTGGTGGGATTTCCAGTCTGAAAAGGTCTGCCCGACACACTTGATTTTTCAGAGAGATCAAATAAACTGCCTAACACAAAACCTGCCAAGGCTCCTATTGGACCACCTAAGGTCCATCCCAATCCACTGCCAACCCATTTTCCAAACATGACTAATTCGATTTAAAAAATTGATCCAATACTAATATTTGAGGTATAATCAATTGATTATCATTATTTTTAATAATATGACTTGCCAGCTTTATTTTCTCAGAATCCTGCATCTGGTTGCGCATCCGTTGCAGAATAGCCTCCGACGACAAATTGTCCCTTTTCATCACCCGTTGTAATCTCTCTTTTTCATCCGTTACCACCAGGATGGTGTAATCAAATCTGGATGCACTACCGGTCTCAAACAATATTGCCGCCTCATATAAAACGTATGGATAACAAGTCATTTTTGCTTTCCAATTTTCAAATTCTTTGTGGACGGCAGGATGGATCAGATGATTGACCCTCTCAAGATCCACTGGACTATTGAAAATAATGCCCGCCAGTTTCTTTCTGTTTAACAGATTATTTTCCGTGTAGATATCCGGTCCAAAATATGCTATCAATTTACTTCTGATATTCGCATCCTCATCCTGAAGTCGTCTGGCTACATTATCTGCTTGAAATACAGGTATTCCAAGAACCCTGAAGACCCTGCAAACCGTCGATTTGCCACTTCCGATTCCACCTGTAATCCCAATAGTCAACATAACCAACTATTTTTCACGTTCAATGATGTATTCAACTTCCTTAGGAGTATAATTGACAGACAATGCGACATCCTTCAGGTTCTCTAACGAAACAGGCAGCCGGGGTCCCTGCAGTGAAATCTTTTCAAAATTGATATAAGCACGAAAACGGCTATAATCCAGCTTCTTATACTTACTAAGGCCAATCCTGCAAGATACCCTAACCTTACCAGGGAAAGTCTTAAGAACCAGGTCCCGCGGTTTATTGTCGATCTGAATCGGAAGATCAAAATTTACTTCTGTATTTTGTTCAACCGGGATCGTTAGATTAACTTCCCTGACCTGCATCTTCAACCCGGGTAATGCCTTCAGTGCTACCATCTCTTCAACTGAATGTGACAATTTCGTGTGTGTCTTCACATTTGTAAACACTGATTTCAGGGTATCCATAATATTTTTCTGTCCACTTACCAGGATAGAATCAGGGCTTGTAAATGGCTCTTCCATAAGTGAATACTGATTTTCAAGCGTAAGATTTAGGGCAGGCCTAACCTTGATCTTCTTCGAAACGATCTTGCTGAAATTAAAAACCAGCGAATCAGGTTTAATGGACAAAATCCGGATCTCGCTGCTAATCTGTTTCTCAATTTCCTCCTTGTGACTTACTGTATAAATAATATATTTATTTCTGCTTCCCCTGTCAAAAGCATTATCAATAAGCTCACTAACATTGATGACCACTGGCGAAAAGGCCAGACGAAGCTTGTAGCTGAGCAGGGTATACCCATACGCGTCGACTGTCAGATCGAATTTCTGAGGCAGTAAACCTGAGAACTGCTTATCTTTTGGAAACTCGACATAACTGACAGGAACACTGATCCTGCTGGTATAACGCTTCTCAAGACTAAGCAGTAACCAGAGAAAAAAAGACAAAGCCAGGCAGACAAGAAAAACAAAAGCCTTGTGGTAGCTAAAGTTTTTGACTTTGCGTTTTACATATAAAAACACTTTTCTTACCCTTGACTGCCTCATAACGTAAGCTGAATGATATTCCGAAAACAAAAATGGCCGGAGTTCCGGCCATTTGTTATTTCGCTACCGGTGCATCCGACATATCCTTGAGCACCACGCTTTTATCTACTTTCAACTTAACGTTTGGTGCAACTTCCAGAAAGATAATCTGATCCTTGATTTCATCAATTCTTCCATAGATACCTCCGGAAGTAACTACTTTATCTCCCCTTTGCAACGCATCCCTGAATTTCTGAGTCTCTTTTTGACGCTTCATCTGGGGACGAATCATGAAGAAGTAAAATACCACGATGATTAAAACCAGTGGTAAAAACATACCCAACATACTTTGTTGTGGTGGTGCCTGGGCAATAATAAATAACAATGTGCTCATTTTAAATTATTTAAATCCATATTAAAGTTCTTATTCTCAACATATGCTCCGATAGTAATGGTTTTTGTCTCACCATATGAAGTCTCAATACTCACCGACTTAACCTGATTACCCCATTCACCATCACTATGAAATATCACCTCAATGAACGAAGTCGCCTGTGGTGCAATCTCTTCCGGGTCGAATTTTACGGTAAGACACCCACAGCCCGGTTCAACCCTTGACAAACGGAAAGGCGCTGTGCCATTGTTCTTAAACTGAAATGAATAGGACACAATTTCACCCTCCTTTAACGCCCCGAAATTATGCATTTCTTTGGTAAGTTCAATCTTCCCTAAACCCTTTTTTTTAACTGGATCGTTTGAAGTTGAAGGCCTGACACTGCCTGATGGCTGGTTATTACAACTTATAAAAACTATATGCAATAACAGCATTAATAATATCAGGTACTTTTGTTTCATCCTTCCAGGAGACCTCTTCCGGCTTTGATGATTTTACCCTGTTCCTTGAAATCTTTGGTGATCCTGTCCAAAACACCATTGATAAATATACTGCTTCTCTGGGTGCTGTAATATTTCGCCAGCTCAATATATTCATTCAGACTGACTTTCACCGGAATAGAAGGAAACTCAGTAAGTTCAGTGAGTGCTAGTTCCATAATCAGAATGTCCATGGTGGCCACCCTGTCCACATCCCAGTTCTTCGTATATGTCTCAATCGTTTTAAGGTTTTCCTCTTTATTGCGCAAGGTCTTCCTGAAAAGATCGACTGTAAATTCCTTGTCTTCCTCATCCTTGTATAAGGAAGATAAATGATCATTACTGCCGTTGTCTTCCCGGAATTTCTTCAGCGTCTTGATCACCATGGAGACGACGAAATCAAGGTCATCATTCCAGTAGATACTTTGTTCTTCAAATTCGTTGAAAACAAATTCACATTTTAATAAAACCTCTGCAAAAAAGTCTTCAAAGAATTTTTTGTCATGTTGGAAATCATCCTCATTTTCAGCAAGATAATCTTTGTAAACTTCGGATTCCACCATCGACTGATAAATTTTCTTTACCAATTCCTGACTATTAGCCCAGTTGATCTTGTTTTTATCAACATAAGCCGACAAATCCTTGTTATTCCTTAACTTACTGATCAGACGGTTGGAAATATATCGCAAATTAGGATTCAATTCTGCCTCGGTAGGAAAGTTTTTTTGCTTTCTGATTTCCATTATTTTCTCTGCATAATCGCATAATTCGATCGGAAGTATGAGCAGAAGATGGTATAAATCGTATGTTTTCTGGATGCTGAAATGCAATTCGCTCTCAGAGGCGATGATTGATTTTTCTGGAGAGGAGACGTGCGCATAGAGTATCTGCAGCACTTTTGTTCGGATAATCCTTCGACTAATCATGAAAGGTAATATTTAGCATAGACCGCAAAAATACAACAAAAAAGCGGCTTAACCCATTTTTAATCCAGATGTGACTTTAATAAGGCTGCCATATGAAGGACATCTTCTCCTGTAGTATCAAAAGAAGTCATCAACCTGACCTCGCCTTTTGATTCATCCCAGTCATAAAAGAAATACTCCTTTCTTATTAACGGGATAATCTCACGGGGGAGGATCACAAATATGCCATTAGCATCTACTTTTTGGGTAATCTTTACGGATTTGAGATCTGAGATTTTATCGGCCAACATTCGGGCCATTTTATTGGAATGACCGGCGGTCTCCATCCATATTTTGTCCCGCAGATAAGGGATAAACTGAGCTGAAACGAATCTCATTTTGGAATAGAGCTGAGCCGCCTGTTTGCGGTAATATTTGGTGTTATTGGCAAGTTTAGGATCAAAAATCAGTACAGCCTCACCCAACATCAAACCATTCTTGGTTCCACCAAAGGAGAGGACATCCACCCCTGCATCTTTTGTGAAGGTCCTGAAATTCAGTCCGAGAGAGACTGCCGCATTGGCGATCCTTGCCCCGTCCATATGCAGGTACAAGCCATGCTGGTGAACGATATCGGCTAGTTTTTTTATTTCTTCGGGAGTATAAACAGTTCCCATTTCAGTTACCTGCGAAATGCTCAGCAGACCAGGCTGGGAATGGTGTTCGCTACCAAAACCATGCAATTTCTTTAAAAGCTCAACCGGTGAAACTTTGCCATCCCCGGAAGGGATTGGAATCAATTTGCTACCGGTGAATTTTTCAGGTGCGCCGCACTCATCCGTATGAATATGGGCCGTCTCAGCACATAAAATAGAGGCGAAGGAAGGACAAAGCGTTTGAATGGAGAGAATATTTGCGCCTGTTCCTGTTAAAGTGAAGAAAATTTCAGTTTCCTGCCCAAATTCTTCCCTGAAAAGCCTTTTCGCTTCAATCGTATAAATGTCATCACCATATCCGACTGCATGTCCAATATTGGCTATTTCTATGGCTTTCAGGATAGCCGGATGGATGCCTGAATTGTTGTCGCTGGCAAAACCTCTCTTACTCATGTGGAATGATGATGATTATTAATATTCGCTAATTTTTAATGCTGCAAAGGTAGAGTTAGTTTTGTTTTTTCTTATATTTCAAGGCCGATAAATTGAACATTTTCGAATGACAACCCTTAAGGAAAAACCGTTGGTAAATATCGTATGGTTACGGCGCGATCTGCGTTTAGATGACAATACGGCCCTGTTTCATGCCTTGAAAACACGGGAAAATGTTTTACCCCTTTTTATTTTTGATTCCGCAATTCTGGAGAGGTTACCCAATAAAGCAGATTACAGGATCAATTTTATATATAAGTCGCTGCTAAATATTAAAGACGAATTGGAAAAGATTGGGTCGACACTCATGGTAGCTCATGGCAGACCCTTGAATATCTTTAAAAATCTCTCTGAAAAATACCATATCTGCAGCGTTTACTGTAACCGCGATTACGAACCTTACGCGAATTACCGCGATATGGAGGTTGAACGCTACCTGAAAATCAACCGGACAGAATTCATCTCCTACAAAGACCATGTATTGTTCGAAAAGAATGAGCTGGTCAAGAAGGATGGCAAGCCCTATACCGTTTTTACTCCCTACAAAAACTGTTTCATAGAAAAACTAAACCTTGATTGTGTGAAGGCCAATAAGACCACCCTCTACTTTCATAACTTCATCAGGATGAAGCCATTGGCTATGCCATCTATGGAGTCTTTAGGTTTTTCAAAGTTAGATGTCGATTTCCCTCCTAAATCCCTGCCTCAGAGTCTGCTGGAGAATTATAAGGAATCCAGGGATTTCCCCTGGATGAACGGAACTTCGAGGTTAAGTATCCACCTTAGGTTTGGGACTGTAAGTATCCGAAGAATAACTGCGCTGGCGATGCAGCACTCTGAAACCTATTTATCAGAGCTTATCTGGAGAAATTTTTACAGTCAGATCCTATGGTTTTTTCCTCAGGTTTTAACCCGGGCATTCAAGCCGGCTTTTGACAATATCAGATGGGAAAATGATCAGAATCAGTTCAAGGCCTGGTGTGAAGGACTTACCGGATATCCATTGGTTGATGCCGGCATGAGGGAACTCAATCAGACTGGATTCATGCACAACAGGGTGAGAATGGTAACAGCAAGTTTCCTTTGTAAGCATCTTCTCATCGATTGGAGATGGGGGGAGACCTATTTCGCCGCCAATCTGAACGACTACGACATGGCCTCCAATAATGGTGGATGGCAATGGGCCGCCAGCTCCGGTTGCGATGCGGTACCCTATTTCAGAATCTTCAATCCCGAGATCCAGACCGAAAGATTTGATCCTGACCACTCCTATATTAAGAAATGGGTACCCGAGTTTGGCACTGAACAGTACCCTGAAAGAATCATTGATCACACTTTTGCCCGCGATAGGGCGATTGCCAGGTATAAAGAAGCATTGGGTGGGGAAGAGGCTTAAAACTCAATGATTCTGAGCTGTCTAAAATTCTTTTTCAGGTAACTCTTGATGATATTTCTCACATCCCAGTTATCTTGCCGTATGTGAATACAATCATTAAGTATCTCTATATCAATATTTCGATCGTCAGTTGAGACATATCCAAAGCCGATATATTTTCCCTGTGCAATCTTCACCACGGCCAGTTCTCCATGGTGTTTCCCCTTTTCCAGAATGAAAAAATCAGGTGAATGAAACAGCCAGGGTTTGATAACTTCCCTAACCCGAATATTGTATGATTCAGGCAATTCCTTCCCTTCGCAGGCACCTTTGCATACCCCAAACCCCGAATTAAAACAGGTATTACCATGAACGTCGAGGTGGCACAGTTTCTTGCACAAGGAGAATCTTTCCGCCCTTTGATGGAGAAAATCAATGCCTTCCTGGTAGAAATTAAAAGAAGTTAGTGGGATATCTTCCTCTTCAATTTTTTTTACGTGAAGGTGCAGGTATCCCTTCTCATCTTCGAAAGAAAAAATTCCGAAATTATTGGCCGAGCGCCGCTGGGACCTGTTGAAACGGGGGCGGTTCTTCTTGATCTCTTCTGATTCAAGAAGAAGTGCAACCAACTCACTTCCAGTCTCTTCATGACCGACTGAGGCGACAAGATTACTCAATTCCATGGCTTTCCTGGTAAGCCGGTTATTCAGGTGAGAGAGTATTCGTTGATGAATGTTTTTGCTTTTGCCTGTATAAATCAGTTCACCTTTCGCGTCATACAAATAATATACACCGCAGGTACCCGGTATTTTGGCGATTGCCTCTTCAGAAAGATTGCCCTTATGACCAGAGAAAAGATCATGTTCGAGGGTTTCGTTCTGCTTCATAATCAAATCAAACAGTTTAACCGTCGCCAGGGCGTCCCCTCCGGCCCGATGCCGACCTTCAATGATGATATTCAGATCGTTACAGATATTTCCAAGTGAGTAGGAGGGAAGTCCGGGGATTAACTTTCTGCTAAGGTTGACTGTGCACAATGTTTTCCGTTTATAGTCATACCCAAGACGCTTAAACTCCTCTCTGACAAAAGAATAGTCGAATGAAGCATTGTGAGCGACAAAAATGGTATTGGCTGTAATTTCAACGATTTTCTTAGCTATTTCATAGAATTTCGGAGCAGATTCAACCATTTCATTGGTGATACCGGTAAGTCTCGTAATGTTCCAAGGAATGCTGCACTCGGGGTTTACAAGTGTAACAAATGAATCGATAATATCAGATCCATTAAATACATAGATGGCAATTTCGGTGATTTTCCCTGCAATAGGGGAACTCCCGGTAGTTTCGACATCAATAATGGAATAGTTCATTACTACAAAAATATTAAATCGCCGGAAGCTGCCAAATCAGATTATTGCTACATTTGCGGCTCAGATATGGCCCCATAGTTTAATGGATAGAATGGAGGATTCCGGTTCCTTTGATCTGGGTTCGAATCCCGGTGGGGTCACATTTTTTTTACCTTTCTTTTGAATTAACGTATAAATTTTTTAAATTTAAACTGTTAATCCGAAATTCTATGAAAACAAAAATCCTAATCCTTGCGTTTACCTTGCTTGCTATTCATGTCGTTGGACAAGATGTGAAAGATAGCACCATAGTGAAACCTGTTGGTAGGAAGAATGTTATCAAATTTCTTCCAACTAACCTGGCTTTCAATTCTTTATCTTTCGAATATGAAAGAAAATTCACGCAGAAAAGTTCCTTCATACTAGGCATCGGTTTACCTCAAAGCAAGTCTTTTGCCAGTTCAATTAACGACAATTCCAGCAGTGATAAAGTTTCAAATGATGCTTTTTCAACAATGAGTATTCGGGCAGCCTATCGTCACTACTCCGGCCACAGGATCCAGCCTTCCGGATTTTATTTTTCACCCTACCTGAAATATCAGAAAATCAATGCAACTGCCGACAATCAGAAGACCGGTCCGGATCCCATTAATCCAAATCTTACTAAACAGTATACAGAGAAGTTCACGATTGACGGTAATACACTGAACTTCGGGATTCAGTGGGGTGTTCAGGCCCTGATTGCCAAAAGAATATCACTCGATTTTTATTTTCTTGGACTCGAAGCCGGATTGCTAAATATTACTGCAACGGTCAAATCATCTGATATAAACATGATTAATGAAGTTGAAAGTAACGTGAGGACGAATGTAAAAGATCTGCCTTCCTTCCTTGCCGATAAGATTACAGTCAAACGAAACGGTACAGATCAGGTCGATGTGACAGGTTCTTCCATTCCTTATCCATGGCTGAGAGGCGGAATTAGTATTGGGATTGCATTTTGATCTTTTCACAATATATAAAAACGCAAAGGCCTTAAGAATCAGGCCTTTGCGTTTTTATAAGATATCTGATGGAGTGATTGAACTACTTACTTATCTGCCAAGAATTTGGTTTAACATTCGGAGATTCTTGATGAACACCTTTTCCTTGGACCACTCCAAAATTCCCTGTTTTTCCATTTCCAGGACACTCCTGGTAAGGGACGGCCTCGTCACTCCAAACAGATCAGCCAGAGCTGTCTGGGTCTGATCAATATCTACCTGTATATTTGGAGACTGTTTAGCTCTTTGCAACAGATAAAAAGCGATTTTTTCCCTGATAGTCTTTAGCGAAAGAAAAGTAATCTTGCCGGACAAGAATTGTGCTTTTGCAGAGACAATATTTAAATAATTAACCATGACACGGGGCTCTAAAGAAAGCATCCTTGTGAAATCCTTTTTTAATATTACCATGATCCGACCTTCGGTTTTAGCGCTCAAAAATACAGGAAACTTATTTTGAGGGCCAAATAAGAACGCCGCCGCCACCATTTGCGGAGGGTCTAACTCTTCTATTTTCAATGAATTACCTGCAAAATCGACCATTTCACCCTGTAATCTGCCTTGTAATAATAAAATGGCCATATCAACACCTTCTCCCGCCTGAGCCAATAATTCACCGTTTCTGAATTGTCTGATCTGGTGATTGATATTTTGCATCAAAGCATCCAGCTCATCTGATGTAAGTCCTCTGAAAAGTGGTGAATTCAATAATATTTGATACATAGATGAAAAAAAAGTGATTTGTAACAACTGTTACATTTTAGGCACGCAATCTGCCTTATTTTTGCAACGAAATTAATATTTAATACTCATAAGTATATGTTACGCGATATTATCAAGATTGACGAAGATTTATGTACCGGTTGTGGTGATTGTGTGCCAAATTGTCATGAAGGAGCCCTTCAAATCATTGACGGAAAAGTAAGACTTGTAAGTGAACTCATGTGTGACGGTCTGGGTGCCTGCATTGGACATTGCCCGGAAGGGGCAATCACCATCGAACAGCGGGAAGCAGAACCTTACGATGAAGTAAAAGTCATGGAAGCAATGGTAAGAAAAGGTTTTAATACAGTTGTTGCACACCTTAGACATCTTAAAGAACACAATGAAACGACATTTTTGAAACAGGGAATGGGATTTTTGATACTGCATGAGGCAGATTTGAATTTTAAAGTTCAGGATGTTAAAAATGCTGTACATCAGGTAATTGAAACTGCGACTACCACAGGTTGCGGCGGCGGATGCCCTGGTTCGCAGACTGTTTCCTTCGATCCTGCCGGTATTCGACCGATGAGTCAGGAGAAAACGGTGTCTGCAGCTTCCCAACTTAGACAATGGCCGGTTCAACTTCATTTAATCAATCCGGCTGCAAGTTATTTCCAAGGATCGGATCTTTTAGTGGCATCCGACTGCTCCGCTTTCTCATTGGGAGACTTTCATTCCAATTGGTTAAAAAACAGGTCACTGGTAATTGCTTGTCCCAAATTGGACCAGGGTAAGGAAATTTACCTGAAAAAATTGATGGATTTGATTGATGGCTCTAAGTTAAACACGATAACTGTACTGATTATGGAAGTACCCTGCTGCGGTGGATTACTTCAACTGGTCCAAATGGCAGCCCAGCGTTCTAGTAGGAAAGTCCCGGTAAAGGCCGTTACAGTCAGCATAAAAGGGGAAATTTTAGATGAACAATGGGTTTAATTGACTTATATATAATTATAAATTACAAATACTTAACAAAATATTATCATGGAAACTGGCATATTATTTAATCTCGTAAATGACATCAGTTATTCTAAAGATGCGGTCGTAAGCAAGACCATCATCAAAAAATCTTCAGGTACTATTACATTGTTTGCCTTTGATCAAGGACAGGGACTTAGTCCTCATGTCGCACCTTTTGATGCGCTGGTCCAGATTCTGGATGGAGAATGTTGTTTCTCAATCGAAGAAACCAAATACCCCATGGGTGCAGGCGATAGTATTATTTTGCCTGCTGGAAAAATTCATTCAGTTGAAGCTTCTAAGCCCTTTAAAATGTTGTTAACCATGATTAAAATTGTTTGACAATCACCTCAGAAGAACCGATAATTAACAGATCGTAGGGCTATTCGCCAAACAAAGTGCCCAATCATTTCTCCATTTCTAGTCAGCTTTTGATTATATTTGTATAAAATCTATTGACGGAAATATGAAACGACTGGGCGCCTATTTGTTGCAGGGACTATTGCTGATAGCTCCCATGGCAGCCACAATTTACATTGTTTTCTTTCTATTTCAGTTTACAGATGGTCTTTTAAGCACCTATCTCGAGAAATTCTTTCAGCTGAAAATTCCTGGATTGGGCATCTTGATCATCATCTGCCTGCTGATATTTTTAGGAATCATTGGTGAAACAATTTTTGCCAGGCCAGTTAAGTTCTTGATTAAAAGCATACTGGAACGAGCACCATTGCTTCGCTTGATATACACTTCTGTGAAAGACCTATTTTCAGCCTTTGTTGGCAAAGAAAAAAAATTTCAAAGGCCGGTTGCAGTATTAATTGATGAGAAAAACGATATCTGGAGAATGGGATTTTTAACGAATGACAAAATGGAGGAAATGGGTTTGGAAGGCAAAGTCGCCATCTATTTTCCTTTTTCATACAACATTTCAGGGATACTATATTTTGTTCCAGCCAATAGAATCAAGCCGTTGAACATATCTTCAGCCGAGGCGATGAAATTTATCATTTCGGGTGGGGTATCAGAAATGGATCTTCTCCAGGATTGAAGTGAAAGCCAAACTGACATAATTTCTTTCACAATTTTTGGTTCACTTTTTGTGGCATTTTTCAATGAAAATTTAAAATTACGAATATGATCTGGATTATTTTTATAGGATTTGCACTGGTCAGCTGGCTGATTAGTCATCAATTGAAAAAAAGGTTTGAAGAATATTCCGAAATTCCTACAGCCAATGGCATGTCAGGCAAGGAAGTTGTTGAAAAAATGCTCAGGGACCACAACATTTATGGTGTCAAAATTGAATCTATCGAAGGTCAACTGACCGACCACTATAATCCTGCTGACAAGACGATTAACTTAAGCGAAGAGGTATATTACGGTAAACACATTGCCGCTGCGGCAGTCGCTGCTCATGAAACAGGTCATGCCGTTCAGCATGCTCAGGCATATGCATGGCTGGGATTGCGTTCCTCACTGGTACCAGCCGTCAGTTTCAGTTCCAGGTACCTCCAATGGGTATTACTTGGCGGAATCATCCTTGTTAACTCATTTCCGGCACTATTGTTATTTGGAATCTTCCTGTTTGCGGTTACAACTCTTTTCAGTTTTATTACCCTGCCGGTAGAAATCAATGCAAGCAACAGGGCGCTCGTTTGGCTGCAGACCAGTGGCATCACTACCAGGCATACCCATGAGAAAGCAGAAGATGCACTAAGATGGGCAGGTTATACCTATGTTGTAGCTGCTTTATCCTCACTGGCAACACTTTTGTATTATGTTTCCATCTATATGGGAAGAAGGGACTGATCATTAACTCCCTGGTTGGTTGACTAATGGTGCCCGCTTGAATTCTTTATTTCTGTCAAATAGATATCGATAGGTAATGTGAGTCTTATAAATTGACCCACCTATAAATTCTGCAACTTTCATCATTACCGGATTAAAATCTCCTATCCAGTTCAATTCGAAAGTTTTGTATTTGAAGGTTGGTTTTAGGATTTCCTTTTGAAAGAATAAGACAAGCGCACCCTCTACACCTTTATTCTGAAACTCGGGTATTACGCCGAAAATCCGGCCGATCACCCTGTCAACCCTGTGCATCACCTTTAGTTCCCATAAAAAGCGTAACTTATTGAACCAATTGAATTTACCATTAAATTTCCTTGTTATCTGTCCAATATCCGGCATGTTGATAAAAAATGCAATCGGTTCTCCCTTATAATATCCGTAAAAAATCAGCCGCTCATCCAGGATGGGCTCCATTGATTTGAGTAACGCCAATGCTTCCTGATCTGTTATCTCATTGGTTCCTGTAAATTTGCTCCAGGCCTTATTGTAAATCTCTTTAAAATCGAGGGCAAATTTCTTATTCCCTTTTTCTATAAGCTTAAACTCATAATCCGGATTGGACAAAATTCTGCTGGCCGTTCTGTGTAAGACCGGATGAAGATCAGAGGTGTCTTCAAAAGTTCGCTGGTAAGTAAATTGTTTAAAATAGTCCTGGAAACCGTAAGCTTCAAATAGATTTTTATAATATGGAAAGTTGTAAGGCATATTAAAAACTGGCTCATGGAACCCTTCTGCCAGGCAACCCCAGAAAGCATCTCTCATACCAGGATTTGTTGGACCTTCCATCGCTTCTAAATTCCTGGATTTCAGCCATTCCCTGGCCGTATCAAATAGGATAAAGGCAACTTCTTCTACATTGACCGAATCAAAAAATCCAATTCCCCCTGTTGGCTGATCTGCTTGCTTGAATGACTCTTCCGTATAAAAAGCCGCAATCCTTCCAAGACATTTTCCATCCTTATCATGAATCATCCACCTGATGATTTCACCGTTCAGGAGATTCTTGTTAACTCTTTTATCAAAGATTTCTTCAACGCTGGCATCCAATGGACGGAACCAATTGGATTCTTCCTTATATAATAGGGCAGGAAATTCATTAAACTCCCTGATTTCCAGCTTATTTTGGACCTCTTTAATAATATAGCCTGAAATGTACGACATGAAACTTAGGGTAATTAGTGAGTCCAAACCTACGAAAAACCTTTCTGTAACAGAAATATTTTCAAAACATTTTACCTTCATCCAAAGGGGGATTATCTTGATATTCTCTGTTTTTTAGCGTATTTTTGAGTAAACAATCCTTCCTTAAATGAAAAAAAGAATTTGGATTCCCCTGTTGATTATAGTTTCTGTTGTCATCATTGCCGCCTCTCAGTACCCAAAGCTATTCTTGGCAACAGGATATGGTGCTAAATGCATGGCGTCCGGCATTTTTGTCGCCGGTCGTGATGCGGAATCCGTAAAAGAAAACGATCTCGACTATTCTTTAGTGAAATACACAACCAATCGGATAGATTACATTGAAAAGAGTGTAACAACAACCCTCTTTGGGATGGCAAAACAAAAGGCAATCTATCGCGAAGGTTATGGATGCTTTCTGGTTGACGAATCAAATTCTGGCAAATCACTCCCGGAAAATCCTGTTTCCAAAAATAGTTTCGAGAAATCATGGAAACAACCATGGCCCGATGGAGATTTAATGTCTGACGCAGTGTTCCCTGAAATTAATTCGGCTTCACTAAATAGAGCTGTAAATGAAGCATTTGACCAGCCTGGTGTGAAAGAAAAGAGAACTGCGGCTGTCTTCATTGCCTACAAAGGGAAACTTGTGGCGGAACAATACTGTAAAGAACAATCTATCACCGCAGAAACAAGACTTTGGGGATGGTCGATGAACAAAAGTGTGATGAATGCAGTGGTAGGTGTCCTGGTCAAAAAGGGAAAATTGTCCGTTCAGGCGGCCGCACCAGTAGAGGAATGGTTGCAGGACAAGAGGAGGGAAATTACCCTGAATGACTTACTTCATATGAGCAGCGGACTAAAATGGACGGAGGATTATGGTGATGTTTCAGAGGCGACAACGATGCTGTATAGAGAGAGAAACTGCTATCAATCAGCAATCAAGGCCCCCTATGAGAAAAAACCGGACGTCGAATGGAAATATTCCTCAGGAACTGCCAATATCCTCTCAGGAATTATCCGAAAAGCAATCAACAATGACAGTGAATACCACAATTTCCCTTATAATGAAATATTTAGAAAGATTGGAATGACCAGCATGCTTCTTGAGACAGATGCATCAGGCTATTTTGTTGGTTCTTCCTATGGTTATGCCACTGCAAGAGATTGGGCAAAGTTTGGACAACTGTTTCTGGATAATGGTATTTGGAAAGGTGATACTATTCTTCCGAAAGGATGGGTGAACTATTCGCGCACCCCTGCAAGTGCTGCGAATGGACAATATGGCGCCCATTTTTGGCTAAATCGCTCAAAGAAACTACCTGATATTCCGGAAGATATGTTTAGTTGTCAGGGCCATAGGGGTCAGAGGATTTTTATCATACCTTCCAGACATCTGGTGGTAGTAAGACTTGGATTCGCAGAAGATAAATTCGATCACAATTTGTTTTTGAAAGGAATCTTGAACTCCATAAACCGGTTGAATTAAGATTGTAGAACAGGTATACGATTTACAGTTAAGGCATTTCAACCAATTTATTTACCTTTACCAGCTATGAGATCCAATAGTTCAAAATTCTTGCCTCCTGAATGGTATCCACAAAGTGGAATCATGATGACATGGCCCCATGAAAAGAGCGATTGGATTGATCTACTAAGTGAAGTGGAGGATTGTTTCTTGCTAATAGCCAAAGAGATACTAAAAGAAGAAAAATTATTACTTGTTTGCCGGGATTCATCGGCTGTTGCCCTGAATTTTGAAGATTCCAATAGAACAAATTTGATTCTTGTTAAGCTTCATTCAAACGACACCTGGGCACGGGATCATGCAGCAATTACTCTGATAGAAAACGAAAGACCTGTATTATACGATTTCCAGTTCAATGGCTGGGGAATGAAATTTCCGGCCTTCCTCGATAATCAAATCACTAAGAAGTTGTTTATGATGGGAACCTTTCAAGGCACTGTTTCCTACGAAAATAGAATGAATTTTGTGCTCGAAGGGGGTAGTCTTGAGAGTGATGGACAAGGTACGTTACTTACCACTGAAAGATGCCTGCTTTCGGTCAACAGAAACGAACATTTTTCAAAGAGTGAGGTGGAAGAATACTTAATTCAAACATTTGGTCTTCAGCGTGTTCTATGGCTTTCTTCGGGATATCTGGCTGGAGATGATACAGATAGCCATGTGGACACATTGGCCCGTTTTTGTAATGAGAAGACCATCGCATATGTGAAATGTGAGGACCCTTCTGATGAGCATTACGACCAATTAAAACGAATGGAGGAGGAGATTTGCGCTTTTAGAAGACTCGATGGTTCTCCTTATAATTTGATAGCACTCCCAATGGCAGAATATGTGGAAGATGAAACAGGCTACAGATTACCCGCAACCTATGCCAACTTTCTGATAATGAACAATAAAGTGTTATTGCCATACTATTCAACAAGTAAAGATGAAATTGCCAGAGATATTCTGCAGTCTGCCTTCCCCAACAGGGAAGTAATTGGCATTGAATGTTCAACATTAATCAAACAACACGGATCACTTCATTGTGTAACCATGCAGTTTCCGGTTGGAGTACTTTAAAATTAGATAGTTAAATGATGCTTATAATATGCTGAGAGTCGCGCTTATACAACAATCCAACACCCCTGATATTGACTTTAACAGGGAAAAACTGAAGGGCAATATTACCAAATGCGCTTCAGAAGGGGCCGAAATGGTCGTCTTGCAGGAATTGCATGATTCCCTCTATTTTTGTCAGTCCGAGGATCCGGATAATTTTAATCTGGCCGAATCAATTCCTGGCAATGCGACTACCTATTACAGTAAACTAGCTGAAAAACTGCAGATTGTATTGGTAACATCCTTATTTGAAAGGCGAGCTTCAGGACTATATCACAACACTGCCGTCGTATTTGATAAGGATGGCTCGATTGCAGGTACTTACCGGAAAATGCACATTCCAGATGATCCAAATTACTATGAAAAATTCTATTTCACCCCCGGAGATATTGGCTTTCAACCTATTAATACTTCAATTGGAAAAATTGGTGTGCTGATTTGCTGGGACCAGTGGTACCCCGAAGCTGCACGTCTAATGGCTCTGGGAGGAGCGCAATTGTTAATTTATCCGACCGCCATCGGTTGGACTTCAAACGATGGGGAAGAGGAGCAGAACAGACAGCTAAATGCCTGGACTACTATACAAAGAAGTCATGCGATTGCCAATGGTATACCGGTAATTTCCGTCAATCGCATTGGGCACGAACCGGACAAATCATCTCATACAGAAGGAATTAAATTTTGGGGAAGTAGTTTTGTAGCCGGGCCGCAGGGAGAGATGATTAAAGTGGCTTCCCGGCAGGAGGAAACCAATCTGATTGTTGATATTGACCTTGATCATTCCGAAAATGTAAGGAGATGGTGGCCTTTCCTGAGGGATAGGAGGATAGATGCTTACCAGGAAATACTTAAACGTTATCTTGACTGATATGGAAAATCTATTTTTGAAGTACATGGGAGAGCGGTTGGAGTTTACAACTGCCAGGCGCTCTCAGCAGGGTCCCGTCATTACGATCTCCAGAGAATGTGGGTGCCCGGGAAACGAGTTGGCAGAAATGCTGACTGAGAAACTGAATCAAAAATTAGTAAAGGAAGGTCATGCCCCTTTATGGAGATGGGTCAATAAAGAAATCTTGCTGCGGGCCTCTGAAGAGTTAAAATTGAATCCAAGGGCTGTGGACACTTACATCAAAGCCAGTGAAAGTGGTGCCATTCACGATCTGGTGGCCTCTTTTACAGAGACTTATCACGTCAGAAATGTAAAGATCAAGAAAGTTATCTATGATGTGATCAGAAATCTGGCCATCGAAGGCCATGTAATTATTGTAGGAAGAGGGGGTGGTACCATCGCCTGGGACATACCCAAATCCTTGCATCTGCATCTCGAAGCCCCACTCTCCTGGAAATCCAATATTGTAAGTAATCAAAAAGGCATGTCAATCGCTGAAGCAAGAAAATTTGTCCTCGAAAGAGACATGCAACGATTGAAATTCAGAGAGGGCTATCGCACGAAATTTTCTGACGAAATCTATTACCACGAAAGATTCAATTGCAAAACCCTGACAAGCGAACAAATCTGCCACCTGGCTTTTCATGCCGCTGAAATAAAAAAACTGATCTGAAACCACGCGGATGAAGCAGCAGGAAGACAAAAATGATTATCTGAGATCATACTCTAAGTATATGGGAATGACTTTTCAGATGATCTTAATAATAGTGATGGGAGGTTTTGGAGGAAAAGCCCTGGATGGTTATTTTCGCCTTGAAAATCATTTGTTCACGATTGTACTCATCATCCTGGCAGCAGCAATAGCCCTTTTAATTTTATTTAAGACATTGTTTAACAAGTAACTAAAGCATGATTAACAACGATCAAAAGAACTTTTTAAAAAAGGCACTTCTTTTTTGCCTGATACTGGCAGGTATATCCCTGTTACTTTTTAGCTCCCTCTTAAAAGAACACTACCTCAAAATCTATCCGCTTCAGTTCGGCTTAATTGCCCTGGTAACGGTCGTAAGCCATCTTAAACTGATGAATGCTATTCAACTGAATATTAGGAAATTTAATACCATCTATCTCGCGATAATGTCTATGAAGCTCTTCTTGTATATACTATTTATCATGGTGTGCCTATTGATAGACCGTTCAAGGGCAATAGAATTCGTAATGGCATTCCTAATACTGTATATTTTCTTTACAGTTTTTGAAGTCCTTGAAATTTCGAATTTTTTGAAAAAAAATACGAAATCTTTAAATTAAACAATTAAATTTGACGCACAAAAAACCGGAAATGTCGAAAGTTTTTAGAATATTCATTACCCTCTCGCTCATAGTATCATGCTCTTTTGTAAAGACTCATGCAGAAGAGAAGGCGTCTGCACATAATGAATCAGTTGGCGAAAAATTTAACGCCAGCAAGTTGATCATGGAGCACATTGCCGACGCTTATGAATGGCACATTGCTAAATTCGGAGATTTTCATCTTAGCCTTCCCCTTCCTGTAATATTATACAGCAAAACCAGTGGACTGCATATCTTCATCTCCAATAAGTTCCATCATGGAACTGAAACTTATTCCGGTTTTAGAATCGCCGGTGAAGAATCGAAGTACAAAGGGAAGGCAGTTGAATTATCTGCCGACGGAACTGAAGTACGACCCTTTGATTTCTCCATTACCAAGAATGTCGCCTCCTTATTTATTAGTATTTTCCTACTGTTGGCAATATTTATTTCAATTGCCCGGCGTTATAAAGAAAGGTATAACCAGCCTCCCAAGGGACTTCAAAGCTGGCTTGAGCCTATTGTCCTTTTTGTAAGAGACGACGTAGTCAGAGCATCGATAGGAGAGGAAAAATACAAAAAATACCTTCCATTTCTTCTTACGATCTTCTTCTTTATCCTGATTAACAATCTAATGGGATTGATTCCTTTGATTCCTGGTGGTGCCAATCTCACCGGAAATATTGCCGTGACGATGGTTCTGGCACTTTTCACCTTTGCTACCATTCTCTTCAGCGGTTCAAAAGACTATTACACCCATCTCGTCAATGCACCCGGAATACCCTGGTGGTTAAAATTACCGATACCCCTGATGCCGATTGTCGAAATTATGGGCGTATTTACAAAACCATTTGTATTGATGGTGCGACTCTTCGCCAACATCACTGCAGGTCACATCATCGCCTTGGGATTTTATAGCCTCATCTTTATTTTCGGCGAAAGAAGTCCAATCCAGGGATATGGCGTATCCATTGTGAGTATTGCCTTTACCATTTTCATGGGATTGCTGGAATTGTTGGTTGCTTTCATTCAAGCATATGTTTTTACCTTGTTGTCGGCTCTATACATTGGAATGGCACTTGAGCAGCATGATGAACATGCTGAAAAAAGTCATTGATAAATTTGAAAAATAGCTTAACAAATTAATATATAGCAATTTAATAACTTAAAAATAAGTAGAAATGTTTACATTAGGTGTGATTTTAGAAGTTGTGGCCAATGTTGCATTGGCAAAATTAGGTGCAGGAATCGGTGCAGGTCTTGCAGCAATCGGCGCAGGTATTGGTATTGGTCGTATCGGAGGTGGAGCTGTTGAAGCTATTGCCCGTCAACCCGAAGCAGCCGGCGACATTCGTTCTAACATGATTGTGTCTGCAGCATTGATTGAAGGTGCAGCATTTTTTGCTATGGTAATCTGCTTTTTGATTCTTTTTGTATAGGACTTTTGTCTTTACAGGTTCACTTTTTAATCATTATTAAATTTCTGTCCTATGGGTCTGGTAATGCCTGATTTTGGCTTGTTGTTTTGGATGGTAGTCTCCTTTTCACTCTTACTGTGGCTTTTAAAAAAGTATGCCTGGCAACCCATTCTGCAAGCCCTGACTTCCCGTGAAGAAACGATCGAGAAGGCACTTCAGTCGGCTGAACTCGCAAAAAATGAAATGGTGAAATTACAGGCAGGTAATGAAAAGCTGCTTAAGGAAGCCATTCATGAACGCGAAAGAATTGTAAAAGAAGCCAGAGATCTAAAGGATTCCATCGTGCGTGATGCAAAAAATCAGGCTATTCTGGAAGCCAATAAGGTCATGGAAGAAGCAAAAGCTGCAATTACGAGGGAAAGGGCTGAAGCCGTGAATGAAATGAAATCTGTCATTTCTTCGTTTTCACTTGAGATCGCCGAAAAGATATTGAAAGAACGTCTGTCTGACGACAAAAAGCAAAAAGAGTTAGTGAATAACTATCTCGAAAACATTAAGTTGAATTAATCTAAGGAAAAGACTTTGAACGAGAGTAAAATATCAGTACGCTATGCCAAGGCATTCTTTTCTTCCGCTGTAGAAAGAAATTTGCTGGAAGCTGTCAAGAAGGATGTTGATCTTCTCTTGCATCTTTTGCAGTCTCAACCCAGATTGAAAGAATTGCTTCAGAGTCCGGTGGTCAAGATCAAAGAAAAGGGTGTTTTGTTTGATAATATCTTCAGGGATCGGCTAAATAACCTGACGGTCGACTTTCTTCACCTGTTGTTGAAAAACAACCGGGAAGTATATCTAATGGAAATGTGTCTCAATTTTCAGGCCATGTACAGCAAATTAACGGGCATAAAATCTGCCCACCTGATCACTGCTGTCGAGTTGGATAAATCCCAGTTAGAGCAGTTTAACTTATTGATCCAAAAGAATTTTGGTGGCAAGGCAGAAGTCACAACCACCATCAGTGAAAAACTCTTAGGTGGTTTTATTCTGAAGGTCGACGACCATCAACTGGATGCGTCGGTAGCTACTCAACTGAAAAAAATGAGAAGAGAATTGGTAAATGTTATTAAAAATTAAATAGAAGATTATGGCTGGATTGAAACCTGCTGAAGTATCTGAAATTTTAAAACAACAATTGGATGGCTTCAAAACCGTCGCCGAACTCGAAGAAGTTGGCACTGTTTTGCAGGTAGGCGATGGAATTGCCAGAGTTTACGGACTATCCAATGTCCAGTCGAACGAAATGGTTGAGTTCGACAGTGGGGTAATGGGAATCGTTCTTAACCTGGAAGAAGACAATGTTGGGGTTGTATTACTCGGCCCAACTGAAAAAATTAAAGAAGGCGACAGCGTAAAACGGTCCAATCGAATCGCCTCCATCCAGGTAGGTGAAGGACTTCTTGGCCGTGTCATCAATACGCTTGGCGAACCTGTAGACGGAAGAGGCCCGATTTCCGGCACACTTTACGAGATGCCTTTTGAAAGGAAGGCTCCTGGAGTTATTTACCGTCAGCCTGTTTCTGAACCACTTCAAACAGGTATAAAGGCCATCGACTCGATGATACCTATTGGCAGGGGTCAACGTGAGCTAATCATCGGAGACCGCCAAACAGGTAAAACAACCATCGCTATTGATACCATTATCAATCAGAAAGAGTATTTTAAGAAGGGTGAACCTGTCTATTGCATCTATGTTGCGATTGGACAAAAAGGTTCAACTGTCGCTAATATTGCCAAGACTTTACAGGAGCATGGCGCCATGGACTATACGGTCATCGTTATGTCGACCGCTTCAGATCCTGCTGCCCTTCAATTCTACGCACCGTTTGCCGGCGCTGCCATTGGCGAATTCTTCAGGGATTGTGGACATGCGGCTTTGATTGTCTATGATGACCTCTCAAAGCAGGCTGTTTCCTACCGTGAAGTCTCTTTGCTTCTTCGTCGTCCACCCGGTCGTGAGGCTTATCCTGGAGATATTTTCTACCTGCATTCCAGGTTACTGGAACGTGCTGCCAAGATTAATAAAACTGAAGCGGTAGCAAAACAAATGAACGACATTCCTGAATCCATCAGACATTTGGTCAAAGGAGGTGGATCTCTTACCGCCTTGCCAATTATTGAAACGCAGGACGGCGACGTTTCAGCTTATATTCCTACCAATGTTATCTCCATCACAGACGGACAGATTTTCCTTGAATCACACCTCTTTAATGCTGGTATTAAGCCTGCAATCAACGTAGGAATTTCAGTTTCCCGCGTGGGTGGTAATGCCCAGATCAAGGCTATGAAGAAAGTAGCCGGTACACTTAAGCTCGCACAAGCCGAGTTCAGGGAACTGGAAGCCTTCTCCAAATTCGGGTCCGACCTCGATGCTGCTACCAAATCAGTCCTGGAAAGAGGTTCCAGAAATGTTGAGATCCTCAAACAAGGTAGTGCCTCGCCGATGACCGTGGAAGAGCAGATCGCAATCCTGTACTGTGGGACCAAAGGTCTATTAATGGAAGTCCCCAAGGAAAAGATCAGAGATTTTGAAAAAGATTATCTTCAATTATTGGAAACTCAATACGCCGGTATTTTACTCAAGCTTAGTCAGGGAGTGCTGGATGACGATGTGACCAATACGCTCGAACTGGCAGCGAAGAAAACGGTTCAGAACTTTGTTATTTAGGATGACATCTTCGAAACAGAATATAGGTTAGATGGCGAATTTAAAAGAAATGCGACTCCGCATTGTATCGATTAAGTCGACACAGCAGGTAACGAGGGCAATGAAAATGGTCTCTGCGGCAAAATTACGCAAGGCCCAGGACGCGATCATCCAGATCCGGCCTTATGCCAAAAAACTGCATGATATCTTAGTCAACCTGACCGATCAGCTGGGTACCTCCGAATTTGATAATAAATATGCCGCGCACGGCGAAGTCCAGAAGATTTTAATTGTTGCAATTACTTCTAACAGAGGACTTTGTGGCGGTTTTAATGCAAACGTTGTCAAGAAAGTAGAAGAGTTGGTTACTACCAGCTACGACTATTTGTATGAAAAAGGAATGGTGGATATCCTGGTTATCGGAAAAAAGGGATTCGACGGACTGAAAGCAAAGAACATTCAAGTTGTTACTTCTATCAACCATATTTACGAAGATCTAAAATATAGTACCACTGAGCAGATTTCTCAAGGCTTAATGGATGAATTTGCCAAAGGAGAATATGATCGTATTGAATTGGTTTACAATCAATTTAGAAATGCTGCCGTTCAGACACTGGTCGTTGAGCAGTTTTTACCTGTCGAAATAAAGGAAAATAAACAGGCTGTTGCCGACACACATCAATACTTTAACAATTACGTTTTTGAGCCTGATGTGGTTGAAATAATGGCAAATATCATCCCAAAGTCATTGAAAATTCAGTTTTTCAAGGCTCTCCTTGATTCCGTAGCTTCAGAACACGGCGCAAGAATGACAGCCATGCACAAGGCAACCGACAACGCTTCTGAACTTATAAAGGAAATGAATCTTCAGTACAATAAGGCCAGACAAGCTGCAATTACAGGCGAAATTCTGGAAATTGTTAGTGGCGCAAATGCATTAAAGGGTTCATAGATTGGTGTTTAATAGTATTCAAAAAAGAGTGATTCAATTTCTGCAAATAATAAATTTTTCATAATATGTCTCAATCCACAGGAAAAATCATACAGGTCATCGGACCGGTTGTCGATGTAAGTTTTGAAGAGGATAATTCAAAACTTCCGAAGATATACGATGCGTTGGAAGTAACCAAGAATAATGGACAAGTGCTTATTCTGGAATGTGAGCAACACGTTGGTGAACACACTGTTCGTGCCATTGCTATGGACTCAACAGATGGGCTTTCAAGAGGAATGAAAGTTGTTGCGACAGGAAAAGCAATTTCAATGCCGGTCGGCGATCATATCAAGGGAAGACTCTTAAACGTAATCGGTGAAGGAATTGACGGTATTGGGTTCATTCACAAAGATCAAACCTATGAGATTCATAATCAGCCTCCTAAATATAAAGATTTGTCGACTGAACAAGAGATTTTATATACCGGAATCAAGGTAATTGACTTGTTGGAACCATATTCCAAGGGTGGCAAGATTGGGCTATTCGGTGGAGCAGGCGTTGGAAAGACGGTGTTAATCATGGAAATGATTAATAATGTGGCCAAGAAATATGATGGTCAATCAGTATTTGCGGGAGTTGGCGAAAGAACCCGTGAAGGGAATGATCTCTTGCGCGAGATGATTGAATCGGGGGTTATTCTTTATGGCGATGCCTTTAAAGAAGATATGGAAAAGGGAGGATGGGACCTTTCCCTGGTCGACAAGAAAGAATTAGCAAAATCCAAGGCAACACTGGTCTTCGGACAGATGAACGAGCCACCGGGTGCTCGTGCCAGGGTAGCACTTTCAGGGTTAAGTGTTGCCGAATATTTCAGGGATGGAGATAAAAAAGGAAAAGGAAATGATATCCTATTCTTTGTAGATAATATATTCCGGTTCACGCAAGCTGGCTCTGAGGTTTCCGCACTTCTGGGCCGTATGCCTTCAGCGGTGGGATACCAACCGACTTTGGCAACAGAAATGGGATTGATGCAGGAAAGGATTACATCAACAAAATATGGGTCTATTACTTCTGTTCAAGCGATATATGTTCCTGCAGATGACTTGACTGACCCGGCACCTGCCACAACCTTTTCTCACCTTGATGCCACAACCGTATTGAACAGGAAGGTCTCGGAAATGGGTATTTATCCTGCAGTTGATCCTTTGGCTTCTACTTCAAGAATCCTGACTCCGGCAGTAATTGGCGATTTGCACTACAATACAGCACTGAGGGTCAAAGAGTTACTTCAAAGATACAAGGAATTGCAAGACATTATTGCCATCTTAGGGATGGATGAACTATCAGAATCTGATAAGTTAATCGTACACCGTGCCAGGAGGGTTCAAAGATTTTTATCCCAGCCATTCCACACAGCAGAGGCATTTACCGGCATGAAAGGAGTATGGGTATCCATCGAAGATACAATTAAAGGATTCAATACGATCATGGACGGCAAAGTAGACCAGTATCCTGAGACTGCATTTAACATGGTTGGAACCATTGAGGATGCCATTGAAAAGGGTGAAAAATTACTTGCTCAATCCAGATAACCACATAACATTTCGAAAAATTACTGTATGTTTTTGGAAATAATAACTCCTGAAAAAAAACTCTTCTCTGGTGAAACAGAGCTTGTTAAACTTCCAGGAACCTCGGGTTCTTTCGAAGTATTAATGAATCATGCTCCGCTTATTTCTACCTTAGCAGAAGGAATAATTAAGGTGAAAGAGGCTGGAGGTACCTTCTTATTTTTTGAGATCAGGGGAGGAGTTGTGGAAGTACTCAACAACAACATCAGCATTCTGGTAGATTCTGACAGTATGTTTTGACACAAAAATTGACGCTAATCAACTAAATTTCAATACAATGGGAAAAGTACTGATTATTGGGGCAGGAGGTGTTGGCACCGTTGTAGCCAATAAAATGGCTGAGCTGCCTGAAGTATTCACGGAAATTATGCTGGCCAGCAGAACCATTTCAAAATGCAATGCAATTGCTGAAAGAATTGGCGTTAAAAATATTAAAACTGCACAGGTCAATGCCGACAATGTACCTGAATTAGTGACTCTTATACGCTCTTTTCAACCCGATTTAGTTGTAAATGTAGCGCTGCCTTATCAGGATCTTACGATCATGGATGCTTGCCTTGAAACTGGCGTGTCCTACCTGGATACCGCCAATTATGAGCCACTCGATGAAGCGAAATTCGAGTATAAATGGCAGTGGGCCTATAGGGAAAGGTTTGAAAAGGCAGGATTGACTGCGATCCTCGGATGTGGTTTTGATCCCGGCGTTTCTGGTATTTATACTGCCTATGCCGCAAAGCATCATTTTGATGAGATCCAATACCTTGATATTGTAGATTGCAACGCAGGGAATCATGGAAAGGCTTTTGCAACCAATTTTAATCCGGAAATTAACATCCGGGAGGTTACCCAAAAAGGAAAATACTGGGAAAACGGGGAGTGGATCTTCACTGAACCTCATGAGATACATCAGCCTTTAACTTATCCAAGAATAGGGGAGAAGGAGTCTTACCTCATTTATCACGAAGAACTGGAATCACTGGTTCAGAACTTTCCAACCATCAAAAGAGCCCGTTTCTGGATGACATTTGGACTCGAATATCTTACCCACCTGAGGGTCATTCAGAATATTGGAATGGCTGGTATTCAACCTATTGATTATGAAGGAAAACAGATAGTTCCAATCCAGTTCCTTAAAGCCGTGCTGCCTAAGCCGGAAGAGCTGGGAGCTAACTATACCGGAGAAACTTCCATCGGCTGCCGGATAAAAGGCCTAAAAGACGGAAAAGAAAAGACCTATTATGTTTACAATAATTGCAGTCATGAAGCGGCTTATGCCGAAACAGGAACTCAGGCAATTAGTTTTACAACCGGCGTTCCTGCCATGATCGGAGCCTTAATGTTCCTGGAAGGAAAATGGAAGAAGCCTGGCGTGCACAATGTAGAAGAATTTGATCCTGACCCATTTATGAAGGCTTTGAATATTTATGGTCTGCCATGGTATGAATTAGTCGATGTAGATCTTGAACTTTAAGAGTCTTTACAATTAAAAGAAAAGCCTGGAAATATTTTCCAGGCTTTTCTTTTGTACTATAAAACAAGTCGAAAATTCGATTTGATAATCCAATTAGTCAATTTGATATCTTATATGCATTATTTGATAACCATTATAGTTATCCAGCAATTTATATTTAACATAAAATTATCAGACTAATTACTTATATATCTGAATCTTATGTTCAATATTATTTAGAATACACTAAATCCTTTCATGACCCTACCACAACTAAATTTGGTTATAATAATCTATTTGATACCTTTGATAGGTTGTTTGATAATTCATATATGTCATTCGATCAATGAAACTAAATTTGTACCTAAAATGACAACCATCCAATTTCAAAATTCATTGACTGCGCTAGAGAACAAATTGTATTATTTTGCTCTCAGCCTGACAAGTAACTCTGACAAGGCGCATGATTTGGTTCAGGAGACTTTTCTGAGGGCTTTGACTTATCAGAGTAAGTTTTCTTCCGACACTAATTTGATTGCCTGGGTGTATACGATCATGAAGAATACATTCATCAATGAGTATAGAAGAAATATCAAGGCTAAAAATGCATTGGATTGTAAGACCGGTTCATTGCTTATTTCTTTCTCTAAGGATAACTTTTATCCTTCAGTAGATTCTGTGCATGCTGAGAAAGAAATTCATAAGAAGATCGATATGTTGAATGAAGATTTCAGAGTGCCTTTTCAGCTTTTCTTAAGTGGATATAAATACAAAGAGATCGCCGAAAGGCTTGGACTTCCATTAGGAACTGTAAAGAGCAGAATATTCTTTACAAGAAAAAAATTAAGCAAATGGCTTGTTGATTACGCCTATTAGATTTCCATTTCGGAAATAGTCCATTTTCATTCTTAAAACAAAAGCTTCGCAAAATGTGAAGCTTTTGTTTTAAGAATGAAAAACGCCGCAAAAGATACTTCTGCGGCGTTTATTGTGACCCAGCTGGGGCTCGAACCCAGGACCCCATCCTTAAAAGGGATGTGCTCTACCTGCTGAGCTACTGAGTCATCCTTGTAATACCCTTGTTTTTCAAAGGCCATGCAAAGATATACCATTTTTTTTATTCACCCAATCTGTGAAAAAAAAAAATATAATAATGAATAATTAATTTGTATTGTGTTGAATTTCAAGGTATTATAAAAAGCTATCCTACAAATATTTTAATCCCGTAAAAAGCACTATTTTTACATCTGAACATTCATTTGGATATGTATATTTTTCAATTAACTAATTGTAAATGAAGGGTAAAGTAGTAATAATTACAGGAGCCTCTTCAGGAATAGGCCGGGCGCTTGCTAAGGAATATGCCAAACGTGGAGCTTCTTTATCTCTTGCCGCAAGACGAATAGACCTGCTAAATGAATTGAAAAATGAACTTCCCAATGCTGAAATATTAGCAATTAGGACGGATATTACACTGGAAAGCGATTGCAAACACCTTATTGAATCAACCATTCTTCGCTTTGGTAGGATTGATGTCTTAATCAATAATGCCGGATTATCCATGCGGGCTTTATTTGACGACGTTGAATTGGGCGCTTTTAAGCATGTGATGGATGTTAATTTTTATGGCACGGTATTTTGCACCAAATATGCGCTACCTCATCTGCTGAGCTCAAAAGGATCACTAGTTGGAATAATTTCCGTTGCAGGTCATGTTGGACTACCAGCAAGATCCGCTTATTCCGCTTCAAAATTTGCTGTAAGGGGTTTCCTGGATACAATCAGATTGGAAAATTTGTACACTGGCCTCCATGTTTTAGTTGCGGCACCCGGATTTACTGCCTCAGAAGTCAGAAAATCTGCCTTAAAGGCTGACGGATCTCCTCAGGGAGAAACCCCCAGGGCGGAGGAAAAAATGATGAGCGCCGAGAAATGCGCCCTATTAATAGCTAATGCAATCGAAAAGCGGAAAAGGTCTCTCGTCCTGACCTTCCTGGAAGGAAAGCTTTCTGTTTTCCTTAGTAAATATTGGCCCTTCCTGCTCGATCGGCTTACCTATCGTGTGATGGCAGATGAACCGGAATCACCATTAGTAAGTAAAACGGAGTATCGAAAATCTGCTGGATTTCAGTAGGCTGATCAGAATTGCTTTGATTGCAGGTAAAGGAATAACACTACGCCGATAATTATTACAGCGAGTCCAATTATACGGTTGGCCCAATACAATGTGTTCAAAGTAAACTTATGTCTGAACAGATTTGCCATTCCGGTGATAGTAATCCACCATAAGGTACCCCCGGAAAATATGCCACCAATGATTAGCAAGGCCTCCAGGGGTCTGGAGAACTGCAAAACGATACTATAGCTGGTGAAAATCGCCATGAACACAAAGACAGACAGAGGATTAGACAAGGTCACCAAAAACATGGTCAGAAAATCCTGAACATGCGAAGAACCCCTTTTCTGATGATCACGCATTTGCTTCGTTGGGTTAGATCGGAAAATATAGATGCCCAATAATACTAGAACAGATAATGCGACCAACTTAAAATACATTTCATAAGCCCTGATGAAATCTATAATAATGGATAATCCGAAACCAGCTACAAAACCATAAACTGCGTCGGCAGCAGCCACACCCAAGCCAGAGATGATACCAGATTTCCAGTTTCTGTTGACTGTTCTCTGAATGCATAATATACCAATCGGTCCCAGGGGAATAGAAACAGAAAACCCGCAGGCAATCCCCGTCCAAAGTAAACTTATATCCATAGACACAAAAATAGGCGAAAAAATTATTTATATATGCATAATACGGAT
>JBAXKJ010000018.1:0-121599 GCA_037137375.1 Prolixibacteraceae bacterium | reverse complement strand
TTCCATTCCAATCTCCTTCTTTTACTTTTGGCTCAGGAGTGCCTGCAATCATTTGTCCACCATGCTTGTACAAAATTGGAATTGCAAATTGTGCATAACGTTGATTTAGTTCTTCAAGGCTTTCAACCTTCATTTGAACCATGATGTAGGCAGGTTTTACTTCATTCACACTTTCAGTGTTTTTTTCTTGATTTTCCATTTTTATAATTTATAAATTATTACTTTTGTTTCGCAAGCAAAAATAGTAATTACTTTTGATATGCAAGTAATAAATAAAATTAATTGCACTTTGCAAGTAAAATTAATATTGATTTAATATGGAGTATAAATTTCGATGTGAATGTCCTATCACATCAGCCCTTGATATTTTAGGGGATAAATGGATATTGGTTATCATCAAACTGATGCTGATACAAGACAAAAAGACGTTCAAAGACTTCACCGAAAGTGATGAAGCCATTGCCACTAATATTCTTGCTTCTAAGCTAAAATATATGGAGGAACTCGGGATTATAACTAAAACCCAGCTTCCAGATAATAAAAAAACAAACCTGTACCTATTGACTGAAAAGGGCTTAGCCTTAACACCTATCATAGTGGAGCTGTCAATATGGAGTGATGAAAACGTGAGAGTTCACAATAAAATAATGAAAGATAGTCCTGAAATAGAAATAATGAAAAGCGATAAAGCGGCGTTTATCAAATTAAAACAAGAGAATTACAAAGCAAAAAATGGATTTGACATTAGGATTAAAAGATAATTCAGTGAAAAACTATCGGCAATAGTGAATTTCAACTCTCCCGCCCTAGCTGGCGCGGATAAAGGATAAAGTTGGATAATCTACCCTAACTCCCAAAAATTCCTAAAAAAAAAATGCCTCAAACTGTCTGAATTTAGCTAAATTTGAGAAGTTTACTTGCAGTATTTAGCTAAATTTGAGAAGTTTATTTGCATAATTTAGGTCAATTTAAATAATTTAATTATATTTGATTCCTGTAATAAATTAAAAATCAATGGAATCAATTTGGTATAAACGATTTTTAGAAAATCAAACGGAATCAATACTCAAAAAAGGAAAGGTTTTCGTACTTTATGGTCCTCGACGGGTTGGAAAAACAGAGCTCATCAAAAAAATGATTGAAGGATTTAATGGCAAAATTTATGGTGGGTCTGGCGACAATCTGGAAGTCCGCGAATTATTATCCAATCAAAAGCTTAGCCAATTACAATCTGCCTTTGGAAACTACCAAATGATATTTATTGACGAAGCTCAGCGAATTCCGGAGGTCGGATATGGATTAAAACTATTGATCGACAATTTCCCGGAAATGATTATTCTGGTTACCGGATCGTCTTCTTTTGATCTTTCTAACAAAATCGGAGAACCGTTAACAGGCAGAAACATCATCAGGAATTTATTTCCTGTATCAGTTTTGGAGCTTAATCAACAATTCGGCGGAATGTTTGTGCTGCAAAAATTAGAAGAACTGATGATTTACGGAGCTTATCCTGAGATTTTAAATGCTCCTTCGGCCGAAGATAAGAAAGAATACCTGATGTCGGTTCGGGATTCCTATTTGCTAAAAGATATTCTTGAACTTGAAAATATTAGAAACCCTTCAAAACTCAATGATCTATTGAAACTGCTTGCTTTTCAGATTGGTAAGGAAGTTTCGCTGAATGAGTTGAGCAACAGTTTGGGAATTGCCAGACAGAGTGTAGAAAGATATTTGGATTTACTGGAAAAAACGTTTATCATCAAAAAGGTTGGTGGATTTTCAAGAAACCTTCGAAAAGAGGTCGTGAAAACAGCCCGTTATTACTTTTGGGATAATGGCATTCGAAACGCCCTAATCAACAACTTCAACCCGCCGCTTCAGCGAAATGATGTTGGTATGCTTTGGGAAAATTTTCTTTATATGGAGCGGTTGAAAACCAAATCTTACAAGCGGATTTTTTCAAATGATTATTTCTGGAGAACATACGACCAACAGGAAATTGATTTGGTGGAAGATCGGGAAGGCAGACTTTACGCGTTTGAGTTTAAATGGAGCCCGCGAAAAATAAAAGCACCTAAAGCCTGGGTAGATGCTTATCCGGATTCGGAATTTCAAGTCATTTCGAAGGAGAACTTTCTGGAATTCCTGATTTAATAAAAAAGTGCTCTTGCCACAGAAAACATAGGTATTTATCGTCATCTAAAGTTGGCTGTTGATGGATTCTTTTGTAATTTCGGTCACTAAATATCTATTTTATTTAATGAACCGATATTATCAAATCGCAATACTCTTTCTGGCGCTGACAGTTCCATCAGCTGCTGGTTTTGCAGAGAATCCGGTGTTCAGGAATAAGGGCTTCCGGATTGAAAGGATCGCTCCTTCCAACCTATTTAAAGCGGCTGACGGGTGCTATTTCATCGATTTCGGCAAAGATGCCTTCGGAACCCTCGAACTGAATTACAAAGCATCCGGGAATGAGACACTGAATATTTCCCTTGGTGAAAAGCTATTGGATGGAAAGATCGATCCAAAACCGGGCGGTTCCATCCGCTTTGCTGAGATAAAACTTCCGGTTTCCCCTTCTCAGACCAAATATACAATCCAGTTAATAGTTGACAAAAGAAATACTGGAGATGCCGCCATTCATCTTCCTGATTCACTGGGAGTAGTCATGCCATTCAGATATGCTGAAATCAGGAATGCAAGCCAAACTATCACCTCAGCAGACGTCCGTCAGAAGGCACTTTTCCATTATTTCGATCTGCAACAGAGTGATTTCTCTTCATCCGACACGATCCTCAACCAGGTCTGGAACCTATGCAAATACAGCATGAAGGCCACCTCTTTCACAGGAATTTACATTGATGGAGACCGTGAGCGAATTGCCTACGAAGCAGATGCTTACATCAACCAACTCGGTCATTATGCAGTCGATCGGGAGTACTTCATGGCCAGGGCAACCCTCGAACATTTCATGACCCATCCCACCTGGCCAACAGAATGGCAGCTTCATGTGGCCCTAATGGCTTACCAGGATTACTACTATTCAGGAGATACTGAGTTATTGAAAAAATATTACAATCAGCTGAAATACAAGACTTTGATAGATCTGGCGCGCGAAGATGGACTGATCAGCACCACTACCGGCCTGATGACGGATGAACTGATGAAGAACCTCGGCTTTACAGACACCAAGCAGCGCCTCAAAGACATCGTGGACTGGCCGCCCGGACAAAAAGACACCAACTGGAAACTGGTAAATTCCAATGGAGAACGTGACGGACATGAAATGCTGCCTATCAACACTGTCGTGAACTGCTTCTTCTATGAAAACATGAAAGTCATGGCGGAGATTGCTGGAATCCTCAAGAAGAATTTCGACAAAGCCCGATTCGAGGTGATGGCCGAAAAGGTCAAAAAAACCATCAACCAGAAACTCCTCGATCCCGCAAAGGGTTATTATATCGATGGTGAAGGATCAAATCACTCCTCCCTGCATTCAAACATGGTTGCTCTGGCTTTCGGTCTGGTTCCGGAAGCAAATGTAAAATCTGTGGTAGATTTTGTCAAATCCCGTGGAATGGCCTGTAGCGTCTATGGCTCACAATTTCTGCTCGAAGGACTCTACAGATACAACGAAGGTCAATATGCATTAGATCTCCTGCGCAGTACCGGCGACCGAGGATGGTGGAACATGATCAGATCCGGATCTACCATTTCGCTCGAAGCCTGGGACATGAAATATAAACCCAACTCCGACTGGAACCACGCCTGGGGTGCAGCTCCGGCCAATATCATTCCGAGGTGTTTATGGGGTATTCGGCCAAAAGTTCCCGGCTACAGCGTGGCAACCATCCATCCGCAAATGGGCGATTTGAAATCAAGCTCGATCACAGTGCCAACTCTCCTTGGACCCATCACAGTAAAGTATTCAATTAGTAGATATAATTCTAAGGGGTATCTTGTTGAACTTCCGCCAAAAATGACCGCAGAAATTTATATAGATCATGCCGGAGATGAATTCTTAAGATTAAATCAAAAAAAGTTTGATCCTTCCGTGAAACTCCTTAAACTTAATCCAGGAAAATGTTTTATTGAAGTCAGAAATAAAAGCATGCAATTCGTTGAAAATTAATATTTTAATCTCACTACGACAAATTAATACATTTCAATTTTACAATTATTAAATCAATCTTTATGAAATCAAATGATGAATCAAGGCGTTCTTTCATTAAGAATGCCGCAGCACTGACCGCTGCAGTTTCTCTTCCCACCTTGCTTACCCAAAATGCAATGGGAACCACTCCTACCCCGAAACCTGTCAGTCCAAGCGATAAAGTCAACCTTGCCTGCTGCGGCATTGGCAACCAGGGCGGATCGGATATCAAAGACCTTTACAAAACTGGACTTTGCAACATCGTAGCCTTATGCGATGTCGACATGGGCGCTCCACACACACAGGAAACGCTTAAAAACTTCCCGAATGTTCCCCGTTTTAAGGATTTCAGGGAGATGTTCGACAAAATGGGTAAACAATTTGATGCTGTAACAGCCGGAGTACCAGACTTTGCTCATTTTCCTATCGCCATGCTGGCCATGAGTGAAGGCAAGGGTATCTATTCGGAGAAACCCATGGGACGCACTTTCAATGAGGTTGAACTGATGATCAAAGCCGCTAAAAAATACAAGGTAGCCACTCAAATGGGTAATCAGGGCCACAGTGAAGCCAACTATTTCCAGTTCAAGGCCTGGAAAGAGGCAGGTATCATCAAGGATGTGACAGCCGTTACTGCTCACATGAATTCGGCACGGAGATGGCATGGATGGGATTTCAAGAATGCCAAATACCCAGAAAAACAGGAAATTCCTGCCACCCTCGATTGGGAAACCTGGCACATGACAACCAAACTGCACCATGATTACAACAAGGATTATCATCTTGGACAATGGCGCTGCTGGTACGATTTCGGCATGGGTGCATTGGGCGACTGGGGCGCACACATCATCGATACTATCCACGAATTCCTCGAACTGGGACTTCCATACGAAATTGAGTGCTTGAAAAGTGAAGGTTACAACACCTTTTTCTTTCCTCAATCTACTACCCTCTCCTTCAAATTTCCGAAACGGGGCAATATGCCACCGGTCAATATCACCTGGTATGACGGCGTAAACAATGTTCCTCAGGTTCCGGAAGGTTATGGAGGCACCACAGCACTGGATCCCAATATTCCAGCTGCAAGCAATGGAAAAATCCAGCCATCCAAACTTAATCCCGGTAAGATCATTTACAGCAAGGAACTGACTTTCAAAGGAGGTTCACATGCCAGTACCCTGTCTATCATTCCTGAAGCCAAAGCCAAAGAAATGGAGTCCAAACTTCCGGTGGTTCCAAAGAGTCCTTCCAACCATTATGCCAACTTCCTGAAAGGAGTGAAGGGTGAAGAGGCTTGCCGCTCAAGGTTCGAAATTGCAGGTCCTTTGAGCCAGGTATTCAACTTGGGTGTCTTAGCTCAACAATTGAATACCAAACTTGCTTTCGATCGCGAACGGAAAATAATTACCAACAACAAGATTGCCAACGAGTTATTAGTTGGAGCGCCTCCACGCACTGGTTGGGAGCAATACTATAAACTCTAATCTGTCCATCATATTATTGATTACACCCGTCGGGCCACCAAAACCCGACGGGTGTTTTTTCCTGAATAAATTACACTTTAACACACAAGCTTTCCCTACCGGGATTTTCCTACCGGCAGGATTCAATACCCCACAAAATGCTAAAATCTACCGGCACCTTTTTGATCCTTTGTCTCCTGCTGAATCTGACTGTTAATCCCTTAATCGCAGTAGATAAATCGAAACTTTCCGCACAGGTTATTAATAATATTGAGAAGGAAACCATCCTGCAAGCAGACAAAATGATGACCGAGAAGCCGGTGACTGTTACCGCAAGCCATTGCAAACGCAGTGCCGGTGGTGCACACGATTTTTATTCGGAAGGAGATTATTGGTGGCCTGATCCTTCGAATGCTACTGCCCCTTACATTCAAAAAGACGGACAAAGCAATCCGGATAATTTCTCCGATCATCGTCTTGCAATGATCCGGTTTTGCGATATCACCGCCACCGAAACATCTGCCTGGCTACTGACTGGTAAACAAAAATATGCTGATAAAGCATTAGAACATCTCAAGGCCTGGTTGGTGGATTCACTTACCAGGATGAATCCAAATATGCTTTATGCCCAGGCCATCTGGGGACGATTTACCGGAAGAGGTATCGGTCTGATAGACGCTTATCACCTTGTTGAAGTAGCTCAATCAGCTAAGATACTGATAGATAAAAAGGCAATCCCTGCTACGGAGGCAGCTAAAATAAAATTGTGGTTCAGTACGTTCCTCAACTGGATGACTACTCACTCCTACGGAATCGACGAGATGAACGCCAAAAACAACCACGGTACCTGCTGGGTAGCGACAGCCTCCTCGATGGCTGTGCTGGTGGGTGACGAGAAGGTGAAAAAAATGTGTATTGATCGCTTTAAAAATATTATGCTGCCTTCTCAAATGTCCGAAGACGGCAGTTTCCCGCTAGAAATAAAAAGAACAAAACCCTTTGGCTATTCGCTGTTTAACATCGACGCCTTCTGCAATGTGGCCCGTATTCTCTCCACGCCAACAGATAACCTTTTCGAATACACCACCCCGGATGGAAAATCCCTGAAAAAAGGGATGGCATATATTTTTCCCTTCATCGCCGACAAAACAAAATGGCCTTTTGCTAAAGATATTTACATCTGGGAAGAGTGGCCGGTCAGACAATCCTGCCTGCTATTCGCCGGAATCGCTTACCAAAATGAACAGTACATTCAATCATTTATAAAGCTGCCTTCCAAACCTACCCATCCGGAAGTGATCAGAAATCTGCCGGTCAGACATCCTGTAATCTGGCTGAAATAAAGAAATCAACTGAATAAAGATAACTTCTTGTTCGACAAGTAACTGAGAGAATTTAATCTATATTTTTATAACAATTCAACTATGGTACATTCAGGAAATCCAAAGTCAATCCTGCTATTAATTCTACTATGTGCAAGTTCCTTTATTTTTGCACAAAACCCGCATATTCTGGTTCAGGATGCGGATAAGCAGGCAGTCATTAAAAAAGTGCAGACGCAGGAATGGGCCAGAACCATCCTGGATAAGATCAGCAAAAGGGTCACCCCTTATGCCGATCGTCACGCCACGGACCCTCAGTGGATATTGAGCAGGTACCAGATGAACCGGATTCCTGGTAAGTATTATACTACGGTTTTTTCCGACAACAATGGGATGCGGCTGGTCAACTGGACCGGCAATGCACCCAATCCGACCGTAAGGGTTTCCACCTACCTGCGCGCTCCGATCACTGAAAAGGGTTCGCCCTACCGGAAACCGTCACTCGAAGAACTGGTTCCCAATGATACTGCCAGGGTCATGCAGTGCTTAAATCCTGAAACAGGGAAGAAGGACTGGATCGATCCACAGGAATTCTATGCTGCCATTAATGGTGAAATCAATTCCCTGGCCCTCGATGCTGCCATTTTATATTGGATCAACGGGGATGTTAAATGTGCCCGTTTTGCAGCCGACATCATCGATCAGTGGGCCAAAGGAGCCTATTTCCAGGAAGCAATCGTCGGACCCTGCAGAACAGGTTTTTTGGATATGCAGACACTCGGCGATGCAAATTATCGTCCCGCGATACTGGCTTATGATTTCGTGAAGCCGTTTATGAAGCAAAATGGCTATGACCTGCACTGGTATGACACCGTCTTCGAAAAAATCGCCTCTACCCTTGCCTTTCGGGGCTTCTGGAACAATAACTGGTATGCTGCCGAAAGCTCCACCATGGTTTTTGCCACGTTGAACCTCGAAAACAAGCAAAAACAGGATTATTACCTGCAGTTTATCCTTTCGAAAGACACCATTAATGGCGGTTGCGGTCAGCTGGCGCTTCCTTCTACGGTCGAGAAATGGCTAACGCCGGATGGGCATTGGAAAGAACCCGGCGGTTACCACAACTTTCCGGTTAGCAACCTGCTGATCTCTTCGCTGGCCTTGGAAAAGAACGGTTATGATGTGTTTCTGAAATTTCCTGCACTGTTCAAGGCCTCTTATGCCATGCTGAAATATTCATTCCCAAATCTGGTCGCCGCAGGATTTGGTGATACCGGAAGGTCTTCCCAAAGTGCTGAATCACTTGAAATTGGAATCCTGGGAGCCGTTAAATACAACCAGCCTATTCTGCCAGATATGCTCGCTTCCATAAACAAACTCATCGAAGGTGGAATGTACAAGCGGGAGGAATCCGGATTTTTGGGATTGTTATGTTACTTACCCGACCTTCCGAAGACGACCGCTACCTACCGCTGGGCCAGGACCGGAACGCTCGATTTCGCCAAATATTTTATACAGCGAAACGGGACGGATCCTCAAACGGGCCTTATGATCGGCGTTCAGTGCGCCTCCTACAACCATAACCATTGCAACGGAATGGCCATCGAACTATATGGCGTGGGCGATGTTTTGGGAATCGATGCCGGCTCCGGCCCCAATTATGAGCATCCACTTCATCGTAATTATTACAGTCAATGGGGCGCCCACAATACCGTAGTGGCAGCCGGTTCCTCCAGTTCCGTGCCTTTCAACGGTGCTGCCGGCACCAAGGATGTTGGCCATCTAGACCTTTCCGCCATGGAACCACTACCCGATCAGGAGGCTGTTTCTCCGGATTTTTCTTTCTCCGACACCCGATACCTCGATAAATCTACCCAGACTAATCAATCAAGGATTTTATCGATCATTAGGACCTCCCCAACCAGCGGGTATTATGTCGATATTTTCAGGTCGGACAATAAAATCAGCAACGATTATGTTTACCATAACATTGGCGATGACGTCAATTTCCTTGATGCCAATCGTCAGCCTTTGAAAACTGCGCCTGCCAGCTACCCAAAAACAGAGAAGGACTATCCCGGTTTCCGTTTCTACACTGATGTCGAAATACTTGGCGGAATCAATGAAAATGTGACCGCACTATTTTCAATAAAGGGCGATCACTCAGACGACCTCTACCTGCAAGCGCTGATGCAGGGATTCAGTGGCAGAACCTATTACAAGGCAAAATCCCCCAAAACCAAGACTTCCGGCGAACATTATCACGGTAGTCCGTTACCGCTTTTCACGGTGCATACCAACACCGAAGCCCGCACAAAACCCTTTATCACCGTCTTCGAACCCTTCAAAGGAAAAGAAGGTTACACCGTCGAGAAAATTTCGGTTGAAAAGAGTGCCAGTCCCGAGGTTTTTACCGCCTTAACCGTCTTCAACAAGGACAAATCTTACCAGGAAATTCTTCAATCGACCGATCCTGAAAAGAAATACATGGCCAAAAACGGATTTATCCGAGGTTATTTCGGAGTGGCTGATTTTAAAAATGGAAAGCTTGTCAAACTCTATCTTGGTAAAGGAAAAGAGATCATGAAGAGCGGTTATTCCCTGAAGTCGGTTTCGGCCGATGGATCAGCCAATTTATCGGTTAATGGCAATACGATGGAACTAACATGTAATCAGGCTATTGAAATAGGAATGCCTGCCAATGGCATCAAGACAATAACCATGAAAGCAGAAGGAAAACAGCTTGATTTAAAGGTAACGAAAACTGGCAATCAGCTTGTGATAGAAGTCCCCGCGGTCAAAAATGGGTTAATTTCGCTGAATTAGTTTTAAGTGAATATTATTTAGATAGCACTAAATCAAATATTTATGAGATTATTCCTTTGTATTTTATTTCTGCTTCCCTGGTCACTTTATGCCCAGAATAAGACGATTCTACCGACAGGCTCTAAGCAATCAGTACCTGCCACAGGTTTAAAAGAGGTGAATTATGATGAATCCTCGATTCCACCTTATGTATTACCCGAACTGCTAACGGCTATAAATGGTCAAAAGATAACTAACAGCAAAGACTGGGAAAAACTGCGCCGTCCTGAATTGCTGGAACTATTTACTTCACAGGTATTTGGACGTGTTCCCGCGACTGCATTTCAGAAGAGCGTCACGGTAGTGAAGGAAGACAAAAATGCCATGAACGGACAAGCCACGCTGAAGATGGTGGATATTGCCATCTCCGCTCAAGGAAAAACGCTGACGATTCACATGGGACTTTTTATCCCGAATAGTGCTGTCAAACCCGTTCCAGTTTTTTTGTTAATCTGCAACCGGGATCCTGGAAATATTGATTTCTCCAGAAGCAAAAAAAGCGAATTCTGGCCAGCCGAAGAGGCCATCGCCCGGGGTTACGCGATTGCCGCTTTTGACAATGCCGATGTCGACCCGGACAAGGATGATGGGTTCAAAAACGGGATCCATGGGTTGCTCGACAATGGCAGGACGCCTGAATCGTGGGGAACTATTGCTGCCTGGGCCTGGGGTGCCAGCAGGTGCGTGGATTACCTAATCACAGATAAACGGATCGACTCTAAAAAAATTGCTGTAGTAGGACATTCGAGGGGTGCCAAAACCTCTCTGTGGGCTGGCGCCAACGACCAACGCATCGCAATGGTAGTCTGTAATGAAGCAGGATGCGGAGGTTCTTCGATCAGCCGGCGTCGCATTGGAGAGACTATCTATGAGATCAACAGGGCTTTTCCGCATTGGTTCTGTACCAATTTCCGAATCTACAACAACAATGAAGATGCACTGCCGATCGACTTTCACATGCTGATGGCGCTGACTGCCCCGCGGCTATTGTATATAGCCAGTGCCGAAAACGATCTTTGGGGAGATCCGCATGGTCAATACATCGCGCTGCAAAACGCGGTTCCTGCCTTTAACTTATTCACAGACAAGTCGAGTTTGAGTCAATCCATACCACCGCTGAATGCTCCCGTCAAAAGTGGAAATATTGCTTACCACATACGCGATGGCAAGCACAACATGCTCTTAAAAGACTGGAACTTTTTTATGGATTTTGCCGACCTGCACTGGAAGAAAAAATAATTTTGACTGCCTCATAACTTGCCGGTATTATTACCTTTATAAATATTTTGATAACCTAACCTAATGGCAAAAGCTGACATCGATTTTGAAAAAGAGCTTTGGGATGCGGCGAACGAACTAAGAGGCGCAGTTTCAGAGAACAACTATAAAAACTACATTCTACCGCTCGTATTCCTTAAACACCTGAGTGAACGATACGAAATTGTACATGACGAAATAAAAGGACTCCTGAAAGACACCGGGTCAACTTATTACACAACCAACAGGGAAGAAAAAAAATATATCCTGGACGATCCTGATGAATACCGTTCCCGCAATACCTTGAAAATACCTAAAAAAGCAGCGTGGCAATATTTAAAAGACAATGCGGAGCAAGACGACATCAAGGTAAAAGTGGATGATGCCTTTGATGTGATCCAGGATTTGCTGACAGAGCATAATCCACAACTTAATAACATATTACCCCGCATTTTTGTACGAAGCGAATTGTCTGCCAAGCAAACCGGAGGAATCATCAACCTTCTTTCACATCCAAAATTTTCAGAAAAGGAAAATCCCGAAAGTGATATTCTGGGCCGTATTTACGAATATTACATTGGCCGTTTCGCGATGGCCGAAGGTTCCGGTGCCGGACAGTTCTTCACGCCGGGAAGCATCGTTCGTTTGCTGGTACAAATTCTCGAACCTTACAAGGGACGCATATTCGACCCGGCCTGCGGCAGTGGCGGCATGTTCGTCCAGAGTTTAAGGTTTATCAGCGAGCATGGTGGCAACAAAAACGACATCTCCATTTACGGACAGGAAATGACCGCCCAAACTCTCCGTTTGTGTTTGATGAACCTGATGCTAAGAGACCTCTCTTTCGATATTAAATTGGGCAACTCCTTGCTGGACGATAAATTTCCAGCCCTAAAAGCTGATTATGTAATTGCTAATCCTCCCTTTAATGTGAGCAACTGGCACCCCGAAGATCTGCCTGAAGGCGATCCCCGACTATTCGGACCCAAAGAAGAATTTACGACCGACGGTAGCGCGAATTACATGTGGATGCAAACTTTTTGGTCTCACCTGAGCGATACTGGAACTGCCGGCATCGTAATGGCTAATGGCGCCATGACCTCCAATTCCAAAGGTGAGCGAAACGTCCGACAGCATATGGTCGACAACAGCATGGTGGATGCCATTGTCCGTTTACCCGACAAATTATTCTTAACTACCGGGATACCAGCCTGTTTGTTTATTCTTAGCAAAAACCGTGATGGGAAAGATGGCACACACCGCCAGCGGAACAATGAGATCCTGTTTGTAGATGCTTCTAAAATGGGAACCATGGCAAGCAGAAAATTGCGGGTTTTCACCAATGAAGATATCAGTAGAATCGCAGATACCTATCATGCCTGGAGAACCAACGGCGATAATTATAACGACATTGATGGTTTCAGCAAGGCCGCTACGCTTGCCGAAGTCCAAAAGCAGGATTACAAACTTACCCCCGGAATTTACGTCGGTACCGAAGCAGAAGAAGACGATGGTATTCTTTTCGAAGATAAAATGGAAACCCTGAAAGCTCAATTATTGGCACAATTTGAAAAAGGTGAAGTATTGAAGAGCCAGATTATTGCAAATTTCGACAAACTCTAAGTGTATTTTACTGGAATTCTATCTTACCTATCCGGATTAGGAGAATTGCTACGCAGAGCGTATCAATTCTGAGGGCTCAATTCTCTACACCGTGTATAAAGTATTCGAGATGTCAAAAGGCTACGCACTGCGTAGCCTTTTGAAATGGAGTCATAAAGTCCTGATATATGGAAATTTAATAGGCAAAACAACAACCAATATTAGGACAAATTAGTAGTTTCTGTTAGCAATATTGAGTTATAAAATGATTAAGTTTACAGCTATAAAATGAAAAGGGCGAATTACTTTAATGTCATTGAAGAAAGGTTAAACCTTCTTGCATCTCGGATAGTTTCGAGAGGGAGATTGAACATTTTGGACTTTCATGGACACGCTGAAAACTTCTATCAATACTTTTTGAACGAAGTTTACGGTTGGACAGTTGCGAATGAAAATAACAACAAGCAAAATGTTGAAGCAATTGATTTGATTGATCATACGAACAAATTTGTTATTCAAGTTTCAGCCACAGCAACCAAACAAAAAATTGAGTCTTCCCTTTCCAAAGACTCAATCAAAAATTATACCGGTTATACCTTCAAGTTTGTTTCTATTGCAAGAGATGCCGATGATTTAAGAAGAGTCACTTTCAAGAATCCTCATGGAATTAACTTCACACCTTCATTGGACATTATTGATAAAAATTTAATCCTTTCAACAATACGAGGTTTAAATATTGTTGACCTGGAACGTATTTATAAGTTCGTGAACAAGGAGTTGGCTACAGACATTGACCCAATGAAATTGGAAACCAATTTAGCTTCAGTCATAAATACACTTTCAAAAGAAGATTGGGATAAGACGGAATCAGTTTCAGAAATAAGCAGTTTTGAGATTACCAGAAAAATTTCTCACAACAATTTGAATGCTGCAAAAGCAATCATTGACGTTTTTACAGTTCACTACGGTAGAGTAGATAAAATCTATTCGGAATTTGATTCACAAGGAAGCAACAAAAGCAATTCTGTTCTCTCTACAATCAGACAAGAATATGCTAGAGCAAAAAGCAACTTGACTGATGACCAACTTTTCTTTGAGGTGATTTCAAAGGTGGAAGAAAAGATTTTGAATAGTTCCAATTTTTCTCAAATTCCTTTTGACGAACTTGAGCTTTGCGTTAACATACTTGTCGTAGATGCGTTTATTAGGTGTAAAATTTTCGAGAATCCAGACCACTACAATTATGCTATTACCCGATAATATTCACCCCGACAATAGCATCTATTACAATGGTGCATTTGTAATTGAATCTTTAAAGAAAGAGACGAGTTACAAAGTACTTGATTTGTATCAAGAGGTAAAAGCAAAAAAGAAAATGTCGTTTTCAGTATTCATACTTTGCTTAGATTGGTTGTATTTATTAGAGGTAGCAAAATTTAATTCCAAGGGCGAAATAGAATTATGTTCATAAAATCTTTAACAATAACGAGCGGTGCTAAAGTCATTCGTGAAATTGAATTTCACAAAGGGCTTAACTTGATTGTTGACGAAAGTGAACATCAAATCACCGGTAACAGTGTTGGAAAAACTACTGTTCTAAAATTGGTTGACTTCTGTTTGGGAGCTAATCCTAAACATATCTATGTTGACCATGAAACAAAAAAGCAGGAATACAGGCTTGTGAAAGATTACCTGATCGAAAATAAAATTCTAATTACCCTTGTTCTTACAACTGACTTAGACAGTGGAACAGAAGACCTTGTTATAAATAGAAATTTTTTAGCTAGGAAGGAACTTATCAGAACAATCAACGGAGACCAATTGACAGAGGAAGAATTTGATTTAAGATTATCGAGCATCCTTTTTCCCGAACATCTTTCAAGCAAACCTACTTTCAGACAAATAATTTCACATAACATCAGATACAAAGACGAAAGCATTAACAACACACTCAAAACGCTTGACAATTATACTTCTGAGGCGGAGTATGAAACGCTTTATCTTTTTCTTTTCGGTTGTGATTTCACAAAGGGTAACAGCAAGCAGGAAATATTAACCAAGATAAAGCAAGAAGATACTTACAAGAACCGACTTGAAAAGAATCAAACAAAAACGGCTTATGAAACTGCTCTTTCATTAATCGACAACGACATTGAAGAATTGAACAAAAAGAGAAGCAGCTTCAACCTTAATGCAAACTTTGAGAAGGACTTAGATAAACTGAACGAAGTAAAATACGAAATCAGCAAACTAAGTTCAATTATCGGCAAACTGAATATTCGTATAGATCTTATAAAAGAAACAGAAGCCGAACTCAAATCAAGTAAGTCAGACATTGACTTACGACAGCTGGAAATCATTTACCAACAGGCAACGAACAAAGTAACGGCAATCCAAAAATCGTTTTCAGACCTTGTTGCTTTTCACAACTCAATGATTGAGGAGAAAGTGAAATTTATCACCAAAGAATTACCAGCGCTTGAAAAATCTCTTTTAGTGAATGGTAATTCTCTGAAGATACTGCTTACTGAAGAAAAGAAGTTAGCAACTGCAATTTCAAAAAGTGATTCTTTTGAAGAACTTGAAAAAGTTATTGCCGATTTGACTGAAAAGTACAGAAAGAAAGGTGAGTTTGAAAATATAATTCAACAGCTGAAAGAAGTTGATTCGAATATCAAGGAGTTCAATAGGCAACTAAGCGAAATTGACAACGAACTTTTCTGCGATAGCTTTGAACACGTCGTAAAAACTCAACTTAAAAAATTCAACAAACACTTTGCTTCCATTTCAAATGAATTATATAGCGAGCAGTATGCGGTTAAATACGACATAGTTACAAATCCAAAAGGGCAGAAATTATACAAGTTTAGTTCATTCAACGCAAACATGAGTTCAGGTAAGAAGCAAGGAGAAATATCTTGCTTTGACCTAGCTTACACGCTATTTGCTGACGAAGAAAATATTCCTTGTTTGCATTTTCTCTTGAATGACAAAAAAGAATTGATGCACGATAATCAGTTGGTAAAAATTGCGGAGTTCGTTAATCGAAACAACATTCAATTTGTTGCTTCAATTCTCAAAGACAAACTGCCGGACGAGATTAATAGGGAAGAATATTTTGTGGTTAAGTTGTCGCAACGCGACAAGCTGTTCAGAATAAAAGAGTAGTATTCTACACAGTAAAGAACGCCTGCCTAAAGCCTATGAAAATTAATATATATTTGTATATCTGATAATTATATAGTCATTCTTTGATTCTTCCCTGATAACCCAATTCTCTACACAGTGCGTAGAGAATTCAAAATATCAAATTGCTACACACTGTGTAGCAATTTGATGTGATGGGATAATTTACTGATTATATGAGTATTATATTACAAATTAAATATCGAAAAAATGTCAGCACTGCTGTCACAATTATAAAAAGGAATGCCAGAGAATTGGAAAACATATAAGTTGGGGGATGTAGCAGATGTCCAAAATGGATTTGCATTTAAATCTGGTGATTTTGGAGAGAATGGAATCCCTGTTATTAAAATTAAAAATATTGTTTCACCAAATGTAATATTAGAAGGAGCAGGATATTACACTGGTAAGATTGAAGCAAAACTAGAAAAATATATTTTGCAAAGAAATGATTTTCTAATTTCCATGACGGGATCAACTGTAAATGTAATGAGTTCTGCCGTTGGGAAAATGGGGAGATACAGATTAGATAATATTGCATTAATAAATCAACGAGTTGGAAAAATTTATATTACTGATAAAATAAAGGCCGACATTGATTATATCTGCCATTTTTTAAATAGATACGAAATTAATTATAACCTTGCCTTAAATGCTACTGGAAGCGCTAATCAAGCAAATATATCTCCTGAACAAATAAGGAATATAGACATATTGCTGCCACCTCTTGCCGAACAAGTCTCCATCGCCTCCATTTTCTCCGCCATCGACGATAAGATTGAACTTAACCTCCAAACTAGTAAAACCCTTGAGGAGATGGCCATGACCTTGTACAAACATTGGTTTGTAGATTTTGGCCCTTTCCAAAATTGCGAATTTATAGATTCGGAATTGGGGCCAATTCCTAACGGTTGGTATGTGAAACAATTAAAGGACGTACTAAAACTGAAGAAAGAAAATATTAAAGTCTCTAGTATTACTGAAGAATTACCCTATGTTCCAATAGATTGTTTAGTTAGCAAATCTTTATTATTAGGAAGTTTTAAACCTGGTATTGAAGCGCAAAGTAGTTTATTGAAATTTAAGCGAGGCGATATATTGTTTGGAGCGATGAGAGCTTACTTTCATAAAGTGACAATAGCACCTTTTGAAGGTACGACAAGATCTACAGCTTTCGTTTTTTGTACAGTTAAAGATTTTTATTTTTCATTCGGGTTATGTCTATTAAATCAGGTAGAGACGATAAATTTTGCATCATCAAATTCACAAGGCAGTACAATTCCATATGCCATATGGGATAAAACTATGTCAGACATGAAAATGGTTTTTCCTCCTGAGATTATAATTAACAAATTTAATAATCTGGTTTTCAATTATTTTAAGCAAATAATTGAAATTTTCCATGAAAACCAAACCCTCAGCACTCTCCGCGATACTCTATTACCTAAACTAATCAGCGGGGAGGTGCGCCTCAAAGAATTCGCCCAAACCTAAACCGACCCGTTATGACAGAAATGATCGAGCTGACTGTCCAAAATGCCGCCATCGAATGCCTGCAGGAGCTGGGATACACCCACCTGGAGGGCAATTCGCTCCACCGCGACCTGAAGAAAGTAGTGCTCGAAGAGGTTTTAAGGAGCTTCCTGGTAAGTACTTATCCCGGTGTTCCTGCAACAGCCATCAACGAGGCCTTAGCACTTTTCACCCAGCACGAAGGGATGGACCTCGACCACCGCAACCGCGATTTCCACCGTAAACTTACCCAGGGCATCTCCATCAGCTGGAAAGATGGTCACGGTAAGGAACAAGCCCGGCACATCTACCCTATCAACTACAACGAGCCGCTTAAAAACAGCTTCCTTTGTGTCGATGAGATGACCATCATCGGCAAAAATACCCGCCGCACCGACCTGCTGATCTTCATCAACGGACTGCCACTGGTGGTTTTCGAATTTAAAAACATGTTCGATCCCGGGGTGGATGTCGACAATGCCCACCGCCAGATTGGCCACTACCTGCTGGATATTCCACAGCTTTTCGATTACAACGCCCTCACCGTTATTTCGGATGGCATGCAGGCCCTGCACGGAATGTACAATGCTTCCAAAGAGTGGTTTGCTCCCTGGAAGAGCATTCATGGTAATGTAATTGAACAGGATAAAGATCTGCAGCTGGAAACCCTGCTTCACGGCTTATTCCCAAAGTCAACCTTACTATATTACCTGCAAAACTTCATTTTCCACGAAGATCACAATGGCAAAATCATCAAGAAAGGAGCCAAATACCACCAGTATTGGGGAATTTTCAAGGCGGTGCAGAGTGCAGTCAAAAACATCAAACCCAAAGGCGATGGCCGGTTAGGCGTCATCTGGCATACCCAGGGCTCGGGTAAGAGCATCTCCATGGCCATCCTGACGGGGATCTTGCGCCAGTTGCCCGAGATGAAAAATCCGACCATTCTGATGCAAGTCGACCGTTCAGATCTGGATCAGCAACTTTATGAGAATTTTGTGCTCTGCAAAGATCTGGTAGGCGATGTGCAACATGCCGAAACTACCGACGAATTACGCGAATTATTGAGTGCCGATGGGGGCGGCGTGATCTTTACTACCATCGAAAAATTCAGGCTAAAAGAGTTGGAAATCGGGAAAGAGATGGAACATCCTGTCCTATCGGAGCGTTTCAACCTGATCGTGATGGCCGATGAGGCCCACCGCACCCAATATGGTTTCAACGACGGGGGTTTCGCGCAAAATATCCGCAGGGCGCTTCCCAACGCCTCGTTTATTGGCTTTACCGGAACACCAGTCGACGGCAAAGATGCCGACACCGAACTGATTTTTGGGAAAACCATCCATACTTACGACATCAAACAGGCCGTTAAAGATGGCGCTACGGTTCCGATATACTACGAACCCAAGATGGTGCCTTTGAACATCAAGGCCAAATACATGACCGAACTCGAAGAGGTTTCGGAAGTGGAAGAAGAGAGCACCAGCGCTGTTTGGGCGGCGATCGAAGATGCCGCAGGTGCGGAAGACCGCGTCAAACGGGTAGCTGCTGATATTATGACCCATTACCAGGCACGCACAAAATCGCTGGATGGAAAGGCGATTATCGTCTGCATGAGCCGGCGCAACTGTGTGAAAATGTACGATGCCCTGACCGCTTTGCCCGGTTGCCCGGAAATCGCAGTGATTATGACCAGCAACATCGGCAAGGATCCCGAATCCTGGAATCCGCATGTGCGGACCAGAGACAGCATGGATGCCATCAAAAAACGTTTCCGGACTCCGGATGATCCGCTGAAAATAGTAGTAGTCCGCGACATGTGGCTGACCGGATATGACGCACCTTGCGCCCATACCATGTACATTGATAAGATCATGAAGGGCCACAACCTGATGCAGGCCATCGCCCGCGTGAACCGGGTTTTTGAAGACAAGCCCAATGGCTTGGTGGTAGATTTTATAGGCATTTCAGGGTTTTTGGCAGCTGCTACGAAGAAATACACGAGTGGCGGCGGAGAAGGAAAACCCACCATCGACCTGGATGCTGCCGTAGAGTTGTGCCTGGATCAGTTTGCAACGGTAAAAAGCCTCCTGGGGAATTTTGATCTGGAAGCGATCAACAAATTGACGGCCATCAACAAGTTAAAATGGTCGAACGGTTTGGTAAACGATCTGTTACAATCAGATATAGTTACAGATGCATTTTTGCATGAAGAACGAAAGCTGACAGAGCTGGTGGCTATGACCAATTCTGACCAGCGGATTTGGGTCATCCAGGAAGAAGTTGGAATCATTCAGCGGATCCGTGATGTGATCCGGAAAATCAAATCGCCCCCCGGTCCGCAGCGTTTGAAAAGCGATCGGATCAAAGACTTGATCAGTAAATCTATCGAGTCGCACGAAATAGTAGATTTAGCAGCGATGTACGATCTGGATCGGATCGATATTTCGATCATCGACGATCGTTTTCAGGCGATTGTTCAGGAAAAAGGGAGCGAAAACATTAAAATTGAATTACTCCGGCGCATCATTAACGATGAGTTGAAAGTTAGAATGACTAAGAACATCCGTCGGATGACGAGCCTGAAAGATGAGCTGGAGAAGGTATTGAGCCGGTATCATCAAAATAGCCTGGATTCTATTGCGGCGATCAAGCATCTGCTGGACATGGCGGCCGAATTCAAGAACGACGATATCCGGACCAAACAACTGGGTTTGACCGAGGATGAACTGGCCTTTTACGATCTGTTGTCGGCCAACGAAAAGTTACTGAATGAAGCGGGTCCGATTCAGGAATTAGTGCATAAAGTAGTAGCTTCGGTCAAGAAAAACCTGCAGCTCGACTGGGCAAAAAAGGAAGATGCCAGGGCAGCCATCCGACTTGCCGTCAAGAGAGAGCTTAGAGGTAAAGTTCCTTTCTCGGAGTTGGATAGACTGCTAAAAGAAGTAATCGAACAAGCCGAAGGCCAATACAGCGAATGGCCAATGGTTGGGTAAACCCGAGTAATGCTATAATCGGCCGAAGGCCAAAAATTTTAATCTTATGAGAAAACTATTATTCTGCATTCTAATCTTGTTAACCTCAGGAATTCTGCCTGCTCAAAATAAAAAGGCAAACGGCTACAAAGGAATCTGGTTCACGCTGGGTCAGTTTTCCGAATATGGTGACAAATACTCCGGTGGACTAGGCACCTACACCGCCAACCATATTCCGATAGCCATTTATGCCCCGGAAGTGAACAAGACCTTCTTTACCTATGGCGGAACGACGGCTAAAGATGCAAGGCACCTGCTTATCATGATTTCCTATTTCGATCATAAGACCCACTCAGTTCCCAAACCGGTGATCGTCTATGATAAAATGGAGGTGAATGATCCTCACGATAATGCCTCCCTTTCTATCGACAACAAGGGTTTTATCTGGGTTTTTGTAAGCGGCAGGGCCAAAATACGTCCCGGACTCTTGTTCAAAAGCAGTAAACCTTTTGACATCGAAGCCTTCGAGCAAATTAAAACAGGCGAGATGACTTATCCACAGCCCTGGTGGGTGGATGGTAAAGGATTTTTCTACCTTTTCACCAAATATACCAACGGACGTGAACTATATTGGTCCTCGAGCAAAGACGGCATCAATTGGGCAGCCGATCAAAAACTAGCCGGAATGGGCGGTCATTATCAGGTCACCAACATGAGGGGTAACCGGCTTGTCTCCGTCTTCAACTATCATCCAGGCGGAGATGTAGATAAACGAACCAACATCTACCTCGCTCAAACAGAAGATCTTGGCCATACCTGGAAAACCATTGATGGAAAGCTGCTGAAGACTCCCCTATCAGATATCAAAAGCGAAGCCCTGGTGCATGATTACGCCGCAGAAGGTAGACTGGTGTATTTAAACGACCTGAACTTCGACAAAGAAGGAAATCCTGTCATTCTCGCAGTCATCAGCAAAGATTATCAACCCGGACCGAAGGGTGATCCGCGTGAATGGACCATCCTCCACCACAAAAATGGGATGTGGTATATCCATAAAGTATGTACCTCGACCCATAATTACGACATGGGTTCCCTGTACATCGAAGGTAATTTGTGGCGGATCATCGGACCAACAGAGACCGGACCACAAAAATACGGCGCGGGAGGAGAAATGGCCCTTTGGGAGAGTAAAGATGAAGGAAAAACCTGGCAAAAAATCAGAAATCTGACACAAAACAGTCAGCTAAATAATTCTTATGCCCGCAGACCGCTGAAAGCCAATGATGAGTTTTACGCCATCTGGGCAGACGGCAATCCTGATAAACTATCCGAATCCCGATTATACTTTTCCGATCGTTCGGGGAAGAAAGTATGCCAACTACCTTATCAGATGAAGGAAGAATTCAGTAAACCAGTGCTTCTAAAATAGGATTAACAGCCTATAAATCAAAATCATTAGTTGGTCTCAAGGATTGCAAATCCGATGAAGCAAATTTTTCAAATGCGCGCAGCGCTAAAACTGATCCTTTCCAAAGGCACTGTCTACTTTCTGCGTGCTTTTCCCTTTCCTGTTAAAAGCATACGTCAGACCCAGTTCAACGATACTGCCCTTCCGGTAGTAAGTAGTTGTCTGATAAAAAATCTCCTTGCCAGTCTTGTTAAATGCTTGTGTATCTAACCCTTCAATATTTGAATTAAAGAAATCAAGTAACTTGAGGGATAGATCCCATCCCTTGAGCTTTGCCGGAGTATAACTAAATGACGAGTTGACAAGATAGAACAGATCGTTTTTTCCCTGAGCAGTTACGGTAGCAGATTTTAGGTTAAAATCCAACGCGAGTTTGAGCTCTTTGGTAAATGTCAGGTTCACATTGGATTTCAGACTCCAGTTCAAACTACTATTATCTACCTGATAACCAAATATATTACCCTTAACAGCATAATTAAACAAGGATCCGCCGATGAAGAACTTGGCAAATTTCCCCCCATCAATATTGGCGTTCAATTCCGCACCAATGGAGGTTGAATTGCCAGCATTCGTGTAACTGCGAATCAGCACTTCCTCCTTTGTTATCGCCAGAACCGCCGGAATCTCATTCGTAACTGTATTAACCCTAAAAACAGAATTATTCACTCCACGGTAAAATCCTGTTAAGGTAATGTTGTGTTTAGCAATCTTCCTGTCATAGGAAAGCTCTGCGTTCAACAGATATTCAGGTTTTAACTGGGGATCCCCAACCTCATAAACCTCCAGATGGCGCCGGTATAAAAAGGGTGCCAGGTTCTTGATTGGCGGCCTGCTCACCCGTCGGCTGGCGGCAAAACTCAACTTGTCTTTTGCAGTTAACTCAGATTCGAGATGAAGATTCGGAAAAAGATCCAGGCGGCGATCCGTATATTGAGATTTCTTCAGTCCATCGAACAGGGAAAAGTAATTTGCAGACAACAGACTGATTGACTGATCGGTGTATTCCATTCTCAGTCCTACAATGTACTTTATCTTCTTATAAATACCAGAATAGTCCGCATAAGCAGCGTAGATACCCCTGCTTACGTCGATGCCATTTTGCAGATCAGTATAAGGTAAAAACCTGGAAGCCTTCACATCAAGGGTATCATATTTAAAATTTCCAGAGATAGAAAGGTATTGTGGCTGTATACCTAGTCCCAGCTTCGATCCATTGTCCAGGACTGTTGAATAATCTGCTGATAAGCGATACCCATCGAGGGGCGTATCATCGTTTTGCTTGTATTGCAGCGCAATCTGACCTACATTTTTAGTGTTATTATCAAAATTAAAGTTCCGATTATTCAATTCCCTGCTTAAGTTGGAATGCTCATAAAGAACTGACAATTTCAAATCTGTCGTCTTGTTAAATTGATGCGAATAATCAATATTAGCATTTTGAAACTGCCCAAAACGGGTATCCGTATTGGGATTGTAGATCCAGGTATCTTTTCTGTTTACCCCTGGAATAGTAGCATTATTGATGTCACCATAAAATATATTGTAGATGTAGAACGCCGACCTTCCCTCGGTCCTGTTGCCATAAAAATAGGAACCAGACAAGGTGGACTGCTTAGATAATTGATAATCAACACCTAAACTGGCAGAGAGATAATCATACCACTCTGGCCGCTCTCCATCTGCGATCATGTGACGGTAAGTTCCATCCTTAACCAGAATTCTTGCATCACCAACCCTGCGTCCGTTCACATTTCGGTGATTGTAATTGAGTCCTCCGGAAATAGTGAGTTTATCCTTGAAATAAACCATATTGAGGCCTCCGCCATAACGATCATCATTCAGTTTAAATCCATCATATCGGTCCGTGACATTGGTCCAGGGCGCCCCGCCGAGAAGTCCGTTGACTGCAACCGAAAGTCCTTCAGCCCCTGTCTTTTTAGTATTGATATTGATGATCCCACCCTTCCCTTGAGAATCATATTTTGCTGTCGGAATGGATATTATCTCAACATTTTCTATCTGAGCTCCGGAAATCTGGCCCAAAAGCGCTGACGGATCCATTTGAGTCGGCTTCCCATTCAGGTATACCACAAAATCCGTGGTTCCCCGCACGGAAACATTTCCTTCCGGATCAACAGAAACAGAAGGAAGCTTACTGAGCAGATCGGTCGCAGTTCCACCCTTTGCTGTAGCAAAATCTGCCGCACGATAGGTCTGCCGGTCGATTCGGTTCAGGTTAGTCTTGGCATTCGCCTGAACCTGCACCTCCCCTACGCTTATTGATACAGGTTTCAATCGGATGGTCCCCAGGCTGAGCCTGGCGGATTGTTTGCCAATTTCGAGGCCAGTTATGGTATCCGTCTTGTAGCCCATGAAATAGACCACCATCTTGTATTTTCCATAACCAACATTATCCAGGACAAAAGAGCCATCCCCCTTCGAGACGGTTCCAGTCTGAATCTTCGAATTCTCTGAAACCAGGCTAACTGAAGCGAATGGAATTCTGTCGTTGGAACTCTGGTCTGCAATAATTCCGGAAATCCTGCCCGTCTGGCCAAAAAGAAAGGCGGTACCAGATAAAAAGAACAGTAGGGAAAGCGATAAATGTTTCATAAAAAAGAAAATATATCAGTATATACTCTGTCTGCCGACAGCGGTTTCAAAACTATCAAAATATATTTTACTATCTTAGCCTGATCAACTCGTTTGACCCCATATTGAAGTGTATTTCGGCAAATTACGACTTGATTGGTGAATCGGGCTTCTCACTTGCATTTCTTTCTGATGATTGCGATTATGCTCAAGAGATCCGCTTTAAGCGCTCAAAATCTTTCAAACCGCTTGAAGACGTGGCAGAAACTGATGGATGGGAGAAATTGAAAAGTTTACAGAGATAGAATTTGAAAAATTTGTTATATGAGAAAGATGTATTTGTTTTTGATTATTGGTCTGATTGCGGACCTTACTTTTGGCCAAAGAAAAGCCGTGGAAGTCAGCCATTATGTCTACCCGGAATTCATCAAGGGATCGGTCTTAATGAAATCAGGGGTAAAGAATGAGGCCATGCTCAATTATAATGCACTGACAGAAGAAATGATCTTCATCAAGGATGGTAAAAATCTGGCTATCACAAGATTAGAAGATATAGACACCGTCTATATCGGTGAAACCAAGTTCATTATCTTAAAAAACAAATTTGTCGAAATCTTATACCATAACAAATACGATCTCTATGCCGGATACAAAGGGAGTATCGTGGATCCAGGCAAACCGGCGGCATACGGTGGCACCTCTCAGACTTCATCAGTTACCTCGTATTCCACCTTCTTATCCAATGGGCAAGCTTATGCATTGCAATTGCCAGAGGGTGTCGAGACCAAGGGATCGACCGATTATTGGCTTAAAAAGGACGGACAAGTGCAGCTTTTTGTCAACTTAAGGCAGCTTGCCAGGCTATTTGAGGACAAATCCGACCTGTTCAAAAAATATGTAAAAGAGAACAAGGTAAAATACGAAAACGAGGAAAGTGTGGTCGGTTTGATCAAATTTATGGAGAAGAATTAGTGTTCTGAATACTCATAGTAAATAAGAATTGATATAAATAAACATATAGGGACTCATTTTCAGGCAGAAAGCATAGATTTTAATTTGGAGTATATTTAGATATTTATATATTTGGAATATTCATTCTGTACTTCCAAACACGAATAAATATTACTTCTAAACTAGAATCAAGTGTATGCCTCTACATCTGAAACGTCTGCTAATGACAGGAGTTGTTGTAGTTTCACTATTTCTGCTCCTTAAAAACGCCCTAACCCCCGACTCTTTTGGCCAATACGGTCATTACAGGGGAAATTCCATTGCCGAGATTGCGGCTTTACCAGTTCATTTTGTTGGCAACAACAGTTGTGTAAGCTGTCACGACGCGATTGTCAATATGAAAAATGAAAGCTATCACAGCGATCTTTCCTGCGAAGGCTGCCATGGCGCTGCCTACAAACACATTGAAAATCCAAAAACAGAAAAGCTGATCAAACCCAACACTCGGGAGTTCTGTGCAAAATGCCATTCTATCAATCCGGCCCGTCCGGAAAAGGCTATCGTCCAGCAGAATATTAAAGATCATCATCCTGAAGACAACTGTGTTAAATGCCATAATCCCCATCAGCCATGACAGATAAAACCTCAAGCCTGTCCCGGCGCAATTTCCTCAGGAATGCCGGAATGACAGCAGGAACGCTGGTGGTAGCCTCCACCCTTCCCTCCTACAATGCGGTACTATTTGCCGCTGTTAAAAGAAACACCAAAGGCCCTTGGTATGGAATTGCGATCGATATAGAAAAATGTATCGGTTGCGGAACCTGTGCCAAGACCTGCAAGATCGAAAATAATGTACCCCAGGAGCCTTTCTTCTTCAGGAGTTGGGTCGAACAATACACCATCAAAAAAGATGGAACGCTCAAAGTCGAATCTCCCAATGGAGGAATTGACGGATTTACCCAGTCCGTTCCCGCAGATCAGATTGAGAAAACTTTCTTCGTGCCAAAGATGTGTAATCATTGCGCAAAATCCCCCTGTGTGCAGGTTTGTCCGGTCGGGGCCACCTACGAAACAGAAGAAGGAATCGTATTAGTGGATGAAAAATACTGCATAGGTTGTAAATATTGCATCCAGGCATGCCCTTATGGCTGCCGTTATTTTCATCTGGAGAAGCACGTTGTAGACAAATGTACGCTGTGTTTCCACCGTATTAAAAAGGGAATGAACCCTGCCTGCATGGACAATTGTCCGACAAAAGCCCGTATCTCAGGCGATCTGAATGATCCTGAAAGCGCCGTTTCAAAATTCATCAGGTCAAAGAACGTATATGTGCTGAAGCCGCATTTGAATACGGGAAGTAAATTATATTACAACGCATTAAATCAGGAGGTACGATAATATGAATCCGGAATTTGAACATTTATATCAGGCTCTTTCGAAAGTAGATGGATTCATCTACCCGAATGAAATAGAACTCAGCTGGTCGGTGCTGATCGTTCTCTACCCATTTATTACAGGTCTCGTTGCAGGCGCCTTTATCTTGGCTTCGCTGGAACGCGTCTTCAATGTAAAATCACTCAAGCCCACTTACGTCATTGCACTTTTAACCTCCTTTGCCTTTCTGCTCGTTGCCACGATGCCGCTGGTCTTTCACCTCGGTCAGCCGCTTAGAGCCTGGGAAATCATGATGACGCCCCACCTTACCTCAGCCATGGCGATTTTCGGATTCGTTTATCTGTGGTACCTGATGATCGTTCTGCTCCTGGAAATCTGGTTCGATTACAGGTATGACCTGGTCATTTGGGCAAGGGAAAACACCGGAATAAAGAAATGGATGTACAAGGCGCTTGCCCTGGGAAGCGATGACATTTCACCAAAGTCACTCAAACTGGACGCAAAACTGGGTTATATTGTCACTGTGATAGGTATTCCGTCCGCTTTTCTCCTTCACGGGTACGTGGGATTTATCTTCGGTTCTATCAAGGCAAACCCGTGGTGGTCTACCGTGATGATGCCTATCATCTTTCTCTTCTCGGCAATGGTATCCGGGATCGCACTGGTAATGGTCCTCTTCGTTGTGATCAATTATGTGCGAAAACAGAAAATTGACATGCTCTGTCTGGATACGATAGCCAAATATCTCTTCTATATCATCATTATCGACTTCACCATGGAGTCCCTCGATCAGATTCACCGGTTTTATGAAGCCGAAGAGTCATTCGAAATCATCTCACTCCTGATATCCGGCCATCTCAATTTCACGCTACTGATCATGCAGATTTGTGTGGGTATGTTGCTGCCGCTTCTAACCCTCGGTATCCTGCAATTCTATAAGCCAAAGGAAAACCTTCGTATCGTTCTTTACACGGTAACCGGGATTCTTGTACTGATAGGTATCTTTTTCATGCGCTGGAATGTGGTAATCGGCGGACAGCTGTTTTCAAAGAGTTTCCTGGGTTTTACCAGCTTTAAACTCTCTCTGATAGGCTCCGAAGGGTTCCTCGTGGCCAGTATCTGGCTGATCGTTCCATTCTTTATCCTCGCTTTTCTTCTCTGGCTCTTCCCTCCGTGGAAGAAGACCCAGCTGGAACATTAAGCGCATACTAGCTAATAGTAACTATTAACCTCAATTTTTTAGTTATGGCTGAACAAAAATTGACCCTGAAAGAGCTGGCAGATAAAGTCAACTCTTTCGACGAAAGGATCAGCAGGATAGAAGCCATGCTTAGAGCCGGATACAAAATAACTCCCGGCTCTTCCCACCAGGTTGCTTCTGCTGAAAAAGAAGAAGAATTTGCTAACCCGCTCTCAGAATCCAAGGTTTTCGAACACGGTCTGGCCTGGATTGGCAGCGCTGTACTATTGCTGGGCATGATGTTTACTATGATGTTCGTCAATAATACCCTTGGCGGCGTTGCCTCATTTATGCTGGGCGCAGGATCTACCATCCTGACCTTCATCCTGGCAGAATATCTCAAGAAGACCCTGTCTTACATGGCATTTATGTTCCGGATAAGTGCCTATATCCTGATTTACTACACTTTACTCAGACTTCATTTCATCGTTGATAATCCGCTGATTGGAAATGAATGGCTAGTCGTCGCTCTTTTGCTTGCTTCAATTGCAGCCTTCTTCTACAAGGCTGATACTGAAAAATCCCAGCTAATGGGGTTCTTTGCTTATACCCTGCTGATAGTAACCGCCATATTTGCCGATCAGACCCAGGTAACCCTCATGCTGTTTGTCGTGGCAACGGCTGCTGTGGTCTACTTGCAGTACCGGAATGGCTGGGACACACTCCTGATTCTCTCCATCTTCATGGTTTACATCGGTCATACCATCTGGCTGGTTGGTAATCCCGTGATGGGACATCCTATGGCGGCCGTGACGAATCCACAGAACAACCTGATATACTTGTTCTTATACGGTATCATCTATTCGACCGCGCCGTTTCTTAAACAAATCGGGAAAGTCGGGGCCGAGGTGTCAAATGCGACAGTCATCCTCAACAGCATTGCCTTTTCATTGCTGGTCATGCTGATCGTACTTACCTTTTACACAAAAAGTTACATCTGGATTTTCCTCGGCATCTCGATCTTAAGTCTGATCTATGCCATCATTCTTAATTACAAAATCGACAGTAGATTCGACTCTTTCTTTTATGTCAATATTGGTTTCATGGCTTTGAGTATTGCGGTATACGGATATTCAGACTTACCAGGATCGTTCATCTTCCTTGCCTGGCAGAGTTTGGTCGTATTAGCCATTGCAATCTGGTTTCGGTCCAACCTTATTGTACTGATGAATACCGCTCTCTATACCATGATTCTGTTGGCCTATCTGATCTCTTCCAAATCAATAGACTCCTATAATATCTCTTTTACACTGATCGCAATAGTCTCAGCAAGAATCCTTAACTGGCAACAAAAGAGGCTGGAGCTCAAGACAGACGCTATCCGCAATTTCTACCTGGTGATTACCTTTTTCATCATGTTGTATACCCTGTATAACGCTGTCGCCAAAGATTATGTGACCATCTCGTGGGGTCTGGCAGCAGTAGCCTACATGATTATGAGCGTCATCCTGAAGAATGTGAAATACAGGTGGCTGGCATTTCTTACCCTGCTGACAGCGGTTATGAACCTGTTCATGTTCGATATTTCGAAGATGGGCGTCGGTTACAGAATCGTGGCATTTATCTTCGTCGGACTATTAATCCTTGGAGTTTCAATCTATTATACCAAGAAATTGAAAAGCAATAAAGAAATTGATGCTACAAAAAATCCTGCCTCACCGGGTTAAAGGTATCAATTAATGCTCCTGACTGCAGACAAACCACTCCGTGAAGGACTCCGGAAGGAATATATACCGCATCTCCGGCCTTAATTGTCCGGGATTCCTCCCCTATTTTAAAGGTAAAACTACCTTCCGGACAATACGTAGTTTGGGAATGAACATGGGCATGAATGGCGCCAATGGCACCTTTATTAAAAATTACTTTAACCATCATAAGTTGATCGTTATAGCCCAGTATCTGACGCGAAACGCCTTCACCTAAATCCTGAATGGAAGTCTCGCTGCCAATAATAAAATGTTTGCTTTCCATAGTCTTAATTTTTTGAATGTTCAAATATACGAATTGATGCTCTTTTGTTAGGAAACTTCAAAAAAAATGATTCTTTTTGTTGCAGACAGACAAACTAATTATCATTTTACCACACTTTCAAACTTTAAAAATTATGGATTTTAAAAAATTTATCGTTATTCCGATTGGTATCGGATTCTTAGCCTGCACATTTGTGGCAATCGATCAGTTTATTAGCCCTTATCTGCCTATCGCAGGAAACAAAGGATTTGGATGGGTTACCTTCCAGGCCTGGGCAATGTATTTCATGGCGGGATGCACCTTGAAAGGCGGAATGCGTACCTTTCTGGGTTACGTGATGGGAATCATTTCCGCTATTTTGATTATCAAACTGGCGGGAGTCCTTGGATCCACCGGCTTCTGGGCAGTTCCTCTCGCAGTATTTGTAATAGTCATACCAATGTGTTCCATGGAGAGAGCTCATTCATTGATTGACTTCGTTCCTGCCTTGTTCGTTTCCTCAGCCGTTTTCTTTGCTTTTACACAATTATACCCAACCGCTACCTTTAGTAATTATGCGTTGATTATCCTGTTGTATTGTGGAATCGGAATGATTTACGGAATCGTAACCGTATACCTCAGAGGACTTTATGAAAATATGGTAGCGGCTAAAAAATAATTATTCGAGAAGGGTCGAACCCAAAGACAACATAATTAAAACTACCGCAATGGCATAATAAACTATGACTTTGCGGTATTTTTGTTTATTGGCCTGAGCGCTGTTAGAGAAGATCAATCCCAGGTTGGCGATAAAAAGGGCGAATAACATCAGGACAATATGCTCCATAGGCCAGAATCTTCTGGTTGCAAGTTTCATGGTAATATCCTGATTGACTATTTCCTGTCCTGGTATTGAAGTTGGACTCACCATCAGGAAAAAACCGAATATGAGTTGCAGATAAAGGTTCACGATAAAAGCATAAGATAGAAATTTATCCAGACCAGTATAGGCCAGATTTTTTAAAAATCCTCTTATCGCTCTATAAAACAACCATATAGCCACAATCAAGAACGTCATACTTATCAGGGTATGCACTGTCTTGATGATCTGATGGTCGGTGTAAAGGAGTGTGGCAAATGACATGTTAATCTGATTATCTAACAAAAATAAGATAATATTGAATCAGCCAACTTACGGGCCTGGAAAATCCTGTCGGCCATGCCGATACCATCCCGTAAATTCCCTCCAATGACTAGTCCAGGGTACTCTTGCTCTATTTGGCTGATGGTGGTAAATCTTTCACCACTGTCCGCTTCGTATTGTGGAATAGCATGTTCGTGTCTTACTATTCTCAGGAGATCAGGTTGGAAAACTGACAAATTCATGAGGTCACAAAATTCTCTTTTCAAGATATTTAAGATTTCATCATCTGAAAGTTGATAGATATCAGGTCGTCTGACACCTCCCATAAAAATAGAGAATAGTGCTCCCCCCTTTGGAGCCCTGCCGCTGAAGAGCGATGACATAAAAAGCAATCCCAGGAGGTCGCGCTTCTCGACAAAAGGAATCAGTGCGCCAAAAGCATCCAGTTCCATGCCTTTCCAGTCTTTGAATCCTACGATGACTTCCAGAACCTTCGTATAGTGCAGGGAGGTAATTTTTGACAGACCATTTTCAGAAATAAATGGCATGACGTGACTGAGCTGATGGGCACCAACGGTGGAGACGACCGTTTTCGTCTGCAGTACTTTGGTGGTTTTGGAGGAGCTATCGAAGTAAGACACCTCAAAATAATCGCCAACCGGTTTAACAGTTAATTCTTTGCAATTCAGCAATATACGATCCTTTCCAATATTTTTTTCTAAGGCGGTTATCAGGGATGAGAGGCCTCCCCTGACAGAAAAAACTTTTCGTGTCACCCTTTTTTCGTCCTCAGTCTTTGGCTTAAATTGCTTTTTTATGGAGCCTCCAACGAAGCTGCCATACTCCTGTTCCAGAGTATATAATTTTGGGAGCGCATACTTTGGTACCAAACGACCCGGGTCTCCCGCATATACGCCGATGATGAACGGGTCGATGGCGTAATCGAGAAAACTCTTTCCCATGCGGCGTCTGACGAGCCCGGCAAGTGTTTCATGAGGATCCTTCCCGGCAGGCCGGAAGGGTTCCAGGAGAATCCTGAATTTATCGCCAAGGGAGAAAAGCGGCGTCTTAACAGCTGCTTTCAGTCCACCGGGCAGGGCTTCCCATCGGCCATTTTTCAGGACATAGCGCTTCTTTACGTTGCCATCAGCAGCTACCTCGAGTTCACAGTCACCCTTCAATTCATCGAAAAGCCTCAGTACCTCGATGTTACCGATCACACCGGAGTTTGGACCCTCTTCATACAAAAAACCATCCTGGTAAACAGAACGGATCACACCACCTGGTTGATCTGCCTGATCGAGCACCACACAATCCTTTTCCTGCTTCCTCAGATGATAAGCCGTTGCCAGACCAGTAATGCCAGAACCCAAAATAACCGCGTCTCTCATAAATTCTTATGCTTCTTTTTCAAAAATCAAATCTGCCAGCATTTTTACCAGATGTGGATCAGATTCAGGAAGATTAATCCTCGAAACATGCTTAAATCCAAGCGTATTGATTGCAAAAGGAACAATATCCTGATCCAGATCGTACATGGTTTCCAGATTTTCGTGAACAAAACTGATCGGAATCAACACCAGTTGATCGATACCTTCTTCCTTCATGATCCGGAGATGCTCTTTAACATCGGGGCCTATCCATTTTCCCCTTTTCATACCGGACTGGAAGACAGCCTCATAATGAAGGCCCAAAGCCGTGGCGATTAATGCAGCACTGTTCACAATAGAAGCGGCATAAGTATCACCATTGTCAATATGATATTCAGGAATAGAATGGGCGCTAAAAACCAGCGTGGCATCATTTAACTGGTGCTTCTCCACATGTTCTTTGATCAGAGTCGTCCAGAAAGTGATAAACTGAGGATGATCATAAAATTCACCAATCATCCGGATCTTGTAAAAGTCATCCAAATCAGCCACCTTGCCAACATCTGCCATCACACTTGAAGTCGTTGTGTAACTCGATTGGGGATACAGCGGAATGACTGAAATATCACTGATACCCTGTTTCTTAAAGGCATTCAGTGCCGATCTGATATCTGGCATGGAATAGGAAAAAGCATACTTGACCTGGAAACCTTCCCCCAACACTACTTGCAACGAATCAGCTGTCCTGGCTGTAGATTTCACCAGTGGAGTCCCCCCAATAAGTTCATACTTCTTCCAGGACTTCTTGTACCTCAGAGAACTTATAATAAATGAAAGAAGGTTCCTGACAGGCTTTCCGTAGGGAAGGATGAACGGATCCTTAAACATTCTCGATAGAAATACCCTAAGTTCTTCCGGAGATTCAGGACCTCCCATATTGACCAGTAAAATCCCTTGCATACTTAAATATTAGAATTATGCACTGCCCTAAACCGTCTTCGAATAGACACCCTCGCCGGCTTTCAAGGCAGGATCGAGTTCCATGGCAATGTTTCGGGCACAAAGGAAACCTTTTTCGGATAAAATAATCACATTTCCTTCCAATCGCATCAATCCGTCTGAAATATAGGATTCAAACTTACCAGGATTCCAGTCCACAATCTTCTTTACATCTTCAACAGACATACCAAACTCAGCAGCCATCCCGTCCAAATCCATCAAACCATTGCACATTATTTGATTGATGATCGTCCTAACCAACTGTTCGGTAAGGCTTAATTGATAGCCCCGTTCAATCGCAAAACCCACCGACTCGATAGCATCCATATATTTGGTGATGTCCTTGTGATTCTGCGCATAAGCACCCCAAAGTTGGGAAATAGATGAAGCCCCGAAAGCATAAACCTGTCCAGTCGTTTCCAGGGTACAATACCCCTGAAAATTACGATGTAACTGTTTGTTTTTAAATGCCTTGGTCAAATCATCTTCGGGAAGCGTAAAATGGTCGATGCCAATAGAGCTATATCCTGCCTCATTCAACTGGGCAGAAGCTTGCAGAAAAAGGTTCATCTTATCGTTGGCATCCGGCAGTCCAATGATCTCAAGCTGCTTCTGCGCCTCCTTTACCCAAGGAACATGGGCGTAGGAAAAAGTCACAATACGATCCGGCTTTATGGCGATTGCCTGCTCAATGGTGTTCTTAAAACTCTCGAGGGTCTGCATCGGCAGACCATAAATAAAATCGAGGTTGATGCCCCGGAACCCCTTGGCTCTAAGGTAATCAACGATATCTTTAACAGGATGGCGGGGGGCATCACGGTTGACAACTTCCAGCACATCTTCGCGGAAATCCTGGATACCCAGACTGATCCGGTTAAATCCCATATCCGCCAACTCATCAATATGTTTATAATCCAGGTAGGCCGGACTACATTCCATGGCAATCTCTGCCTGATCACTCAATGTAAAATGCAGGCGGATCCAATCCATGATCTCCCTAATATAACTCATTGAAATTGAGTTGGGTGTACCTCCTCCCCAGTGAATCTGGGTTACGGTTCTGGCCGAGTCGAGCCGTGATGCTACATTTTGTATCTCAATTTTCAATGCCTTGATATATCTTTCAACCACTAGTTTGCGCTGAGCGATTACGGTAGAACAACCACAGAAATGGCAGCGCTTCGGACAGAACGGAATGTGAATGTAGAGGGAAATATTCTCCGGCTTTTGGTGATTGGAGGCTACCAGTTCTTGAACATAATCCGTGGTGGCAAACTTATCATGGAAGAAATTTGCCGGCGGGTAACTGGTGTACCTCGGTCCAGAAACGTTGTATTTTTGAAGAAATTCGCTGCTTATATTCATCTGTCTATTATTTTGTTTTTCAATTGCCAGATGGAACTCCCAAAAATCATTTGCTTGTATGTGAAAGATTTGCTCATGGTCGTTTCATACCCTAGCCTCTATTCCAATTAGTTTGCTTGATCCAGTCGACCACCAATTTTGCATTTTCAAATGGAATTCCGGGCATGAAACCATGACCCAGATTGAAGATCCATTTTTGTTCCCTGGAGCCAAAACTGACGTATTTTTCCAATTTCTCCAGGATGGTAGCCTGATCGGCAAGTAAAAGCCGTGGATCCAGGTTACCCTGAAGACCGATCTCCTTATGAACCAACTTCCTGGCCTCTTCCATCGGCATTTGCCAGTCGACACTCAGGAAGTCAGCATCCTCCGGCTGGATATTCTTAATTCCATAACCCAGTCCTTTGGGTAAAAAGATCACCGGACATCCTTCTGCCCTTACTGCCTGCGCGATCTGCCGCACATACGGCATCATCATCTCCTGATAGAGGTCGGCAGGTATCAATCCGGCGTGTGTTTCAAAGATTTGGAATGCTGAGATCCCATGTCTGGCTTGGTTTTGAGCATAAACCACGGACAATTCAGTGATAGCCGCCAAAAGCTTGTGAGCCATCCTTTTGTCTTTGTACAACAAGGCCACCGCTTCCGGGAAAGTATGATTTGAACTGAGTCCCTGAACCATGTAACAGAGTGTGGTAAAGGGAGCACCACAGAAACCAATCAGCGGAGTATTCTCCGGTCTGGTTTTAATGATCTCATCGATAGCGGCATAGATATATTCGAGCTTCGAAGCATTCGGGGTGAGATGTGCCGAAGGATCAGTCAACTCTTTCAGCGCTACCTCAAATTTCGGTCCGGAATCGGTGAAATTAAGGTTCATGCCCAATGCTGCCGGGATCACAAGGATATCGGAAAACAGGATCGCGGCATCCACACCCAAATCGTAAACGGGCATCAGCGTGACTTCAGCAGCCAGCTGTGGTGAATGCATCAATTCGGTAAAAGAATGCTCTTCCCTCAATTTGAGGTAATTCGGCAAGACCCTACCAGCCTGGCGCATGAACCAAACCGGTGGCCTCGAAGTACTTTTCCCACTGAGGGTATCTATAAAAACAGAATTCGTCATATCTTATAAATTGCAAAATTTCCTTGCTCCGACGGATTTGCCATCCGAACTCAGCAGAAAGGCCTGATTGCCCCGATCCTGCGGATTTGCAATCCGCAGGTATTCTTTTCCCAACGGATTGCAAATCCGTTGGAGCAATTTTCTGTTAATCCGTTGGAGCAAGGTTTCTATCATTTTTCACTTTTCAATTGTTCCAAGGCTCGGAAATTCTCCTCAATCATAAAATCTATCTCGGCATCAGTATGTGCGTAGGAGACAAATAAGCATTCAAATTGCGACGGTGCCAGATAGATCCCACTTTCCAGCGAAAGCTTGAAATATTTGGCATACAACTCCGTATCCGCAGTCATCGCCTCTTCCAGATTGGTAACTTGTTGAGCAGAAGTAAAGAACAGTGTCATCATCGAACCGACCCGGTTGATGACTCCCTCAACACCTGTCGCTTTAAGGTTCTGACGGATACCCACTTCAAGTCTGGCGGCCTTGCGCTCCATCTCAGTATACAGGTCTTTCGTCTCTTCGATCATCTTCAACATGGCGATACCCGCAGCCATGGCCAGCGGATTTCCTGATAAGGTACCAGCCTGATAGACAGGACCTACAGGTGCCATCATCTCCATAATCTCTTTACGTCCTCCATAAGCCCCTACCGGGAGACCGCCCCCGATAATCTTTCCAAGCGTAGTAAGATCGGGCACCACACCGAAATATTCCTGCGCCCCCCCTTTAGCAAGCCTGAAACCAGTGATAACCTCATCAAAAATCAATAATGCCCCATATTTTGTGCAGACATCTCTCAATCCCTGCAAGAATTCCCTGGTCGGAACAGCAACACCCATGTTTCCAGCCACCGGCTCAAGGATCACCGCAGCAATCTCACTGCCATGTTCTCTGAACAGCTTTTCAACCGAAGCCAGATTGTTGTATTCGGCCATCAAGGTATCCTTGGCTGTGCCTTTGGTGATACCCGGACTATTTGGAATACCCAACGTCATGGCGCCCGATCCTGCCTTGATCAGAAAACTGTCGCCATGGCCGTGGTAATTGCCGGCAAATTTGACAAAAGCCTCTCTTCCGGTATATCCCCGGGCAAGCCGGATGGCGCTCATCGTGGCTTCTGTGCCCGAACTGACCATCCTCACCATCTCGATGGAAGGGACCATTTTAATGATCATCTCGGCCATCTCCGTTTCATATAAAGAAGGCGCGCCGAAACTCGTTCCATTGACAGCGGCATCGCTGATTGCCTTCAGGATGCGTGGATGAGCATGTCCGAAAAGCATCGGCCCCCAGGAGGCAAGGCAGTCAATATATTGATTTCCATCAAGATCAGTGATTGTTGTCCCCCTGGCATTCTGAATAAAAACCGGATTCAGTCCCACACTCTTAAAGGCCCTGACCGGCGAATTTACTCCACCGGGAATACTCTTCTGAGCCCGTTCAAATGCGGCTATACTTTTATTAAAACTCATAATTTATCCTTTTAGAATCTTCGCCGCCTCTACTGCGTGGTAGGTAATGATGATATCTGCTCCCGCCCGTTTGATGGAAGTCAGAATTTCCATCATCACACGTGGTCCGTCGATCCAGCCATTCGCCGCAGCTGCCTTAACCATCGAAAATTCACCACTCACATTGTAAGCAGCCACCGGCATCCCAAATTCATTTTTCACCCGATGGATGACATCGAGGTAACTCAAAGCCGGTTTCACCATCACGATATCCGCACCTTCAGCGATATCCAGCTCTACCTCGCGGATGGCTTCATCGGTATTGGCAGGATTCATCTGGTACGTAGCACGGTTTCCAAACTTAGGTGCACTCTCGGCTGCCTCCCTGAAAGGTCCGTAGAACCCTGAAGCATATTTTGCAGAATAGGCCATGATCGGGATCTTGTAGAACCCATTGGCATCCAGCTGTTCGCGGATGATTCCTACCCGCCCATCCATCATGTCGCTTGGAGCAATTATATCCGCACCGGCTTCTGCCAGCGAAACGGACTGTTTGGCGAGGGTTACCAGGGTGAGGTCATTATCGACATCGCCGTCAACAATGGTTCCGCAATGGCCGTGAACGGTATATTCACAATTGCAGACATCCGCAATTACCAACAATCCTTTGGTAACAGGATTCTGCTTGATCGCACGAATCGCTTGTTGAACAATGCCATTGTGCTCACAGGCAACACTGCCGTCCTCATCCTTGTGCGGAGGGATACCGAAAAGCAATACTGATTTCACACCAGCCGCAACAATATTCTCACATTCTTTGACAAGCAAATCGACAGAAAGTTGTGAATTTCCTGGCATGGAATTGATCGGGTTATTCACATTGGTCCCTGAACAAACGAAAAGGGGCATCACGAAATCGTCTGCCGAAAGTTTGGTTTCAGTGACCATATCTCTTAAAACACTGTTGTATCTTAGTCTTCTTAATCTCGTAACCGGGAATCTCATGGGGTTAAATTTTATGATTGTTGATAATATTTTATGATGGCTTCGGTCAACCCTTCCGCATTGGACATGGCCGCCGTAAGTAGTGGATTTAATCCGGCTTCCCCGATCGCGCGGGAAGTAGTAGTGCCGATGCTGGCAATCTTCAGTGTCTGAAGCACTTCGTTGTCAACAAGGGAGGAAAAGTGGTTGAATGTCGAAGGACTCGTAAAGAGTATCAGATCGTATTGACCCTCTTTAATGCGCTGGATCAATGCATCATCAACAGTTTTTGGCTCAGTGGTTTCGTAGACATTAATCCGGTCAACCTTGTTATCTGCACCCAAAACATTTTCTAAAGTATCGTCGGCCAGATTGCCGAGCGCCAGTAAAATTTTCAACTCCTTTGGGGAATGAGTACGGCAAAATTCGGCAGCCAGCTCCGCCGAACCGTGAGATACTCCGGTAAAAGCAGGGGAATATCCGTAATATTCCAATTCGGAAGCCGTTTTCACCCCTACCACCGCAACTTTTAAGGAGGCAGGCAGTTCTGAACTTCCTGTTTGGTCGATGAGCATTCGGAAGAAGTGGGCCACGCCATTGCGGCTGGTAAAAAACAACCAGTCGTATCCAGCCAGATGATTGAGAATATCAGCTGACTTATTCGCAAGTTTGTTCACAGGCCTGATTTCAATCATCGGCAATGAAAGCAACGTGGCTCCCTTCGCTTTCAACAAATCCGGCAAGGTATCTCCTGCTTCAAGTGCCCGGGTGGAAATAAATACCTTCCCTTTCAAAGGCAGCTCCTTGCCCGGAGCAAAAGGATCCTCCAGACGGATAGCCTTCAGAATATCCCTACCTCCCATGGTCAGAAGCTTTTTAGCCAATTGAACGGAAAGTTCAACTGCCTGATCAATAGACCCTTCTGCATTTTCGCATAAATATTCTGTACCATCAATACTGGCAATGAATCCTGTTATCTCAAATTGATCACCCTTGATGGTGCTATAACTTCCAACCGGAATCTGGCAACCTCCCTCCAGCGTTCGCAGGAAAGCCCGCTCTGCATTGGTCGCGGTCAGTGTCACCGGATCATTTATTGCACCAACAAGTGCAGCAATTTCCTCATCATTTTCTCGTATCTCAATGGCAATTGCACCCTGGCTGCAGGCTGGAATAACCAAAGAAGGGTCCAGCAATTCGGAAATATAGTTATCCATCCCTAATCGTTGTAACCCAGCCCCTGCCATTACCATGACGGTGCAATATCCCTCTTCCATTTTCCTGATCCGGGTATTCACATTTCCCCGAATCTCGACAATCTTAAAATCTTTGTTGATGCGCAACAGTTGAGCCTTGCGCCGAAGACTCGAAGTAGCAATCACATCTTCAACAGTCAGGTCTTGAAGCGACCTTTTGGTTGTACTGATCAGTGCGTCGCGCACTTCTCCCCGTTTTAAAACCGCTCCCAGGACAACGCCTTCCGGGAAACTCGTTGGTAAATCCTTTAGACTGTGAACGGCCATGTCGATCTCATTATCAAACATAGCAACCTCCAACTCCTTAGTGAACAGACCTTTATCTCCAATTTTAGAGAGCGGGACGTCAAGAATCTTGTCACCCTTGGTCTTGATCACTACGATTTGAAAATGTTTGCCGGGGAATTTCTGCTCTAGTTCTTCTTTTACGACATTCGCCTGGTAGAGTGCCAGCTGACTGCCTCTGGTTCCAATCCTGATGGTTTGATCCATGCTTAGTTCTGTGCAAATAATTGTTTCACGACTGCAATGTACTCCCGGTTACAGCCGTTGTCGGTTACCGACTTAATATTCTCGATCATCATTCCAATAAGCTTCTTCGTAATGAGATCACCGTATTCCAAGGCCCTTTCATATTCTACTTCCTCCCTGTTCTTGATCAGACCGTCCAGTACATTCTTACTAGCTTCTTGGAAACTGGTAGAAATAGTCTTGAATGTTGGAGCCAAAGCCCTGATATTAAACCATTTCATAAAATCCGAAACGGCTTCTGATATCATTTGCTCCGCCAGGTCAATCTCCCCTTTTCTCTTTTCGAGGTTGTTTTCGATAACTAAATTAAGGGCATCAATATCGTAAACATGAACATGTTCGAGGTCACCAACTTCCATTGCGACATTCCTGGGTACAGATAAATCAATGAAAAACAGAGGCTTACCTTCCCGAAGGAGCATCGCTTCACGAACCATTTCAGAAGTAAACAAAGGTTTCTTTGAGGCTGTCGAGGTAATTACTATATCATTCTCCAGCAAAAGCTGATCCAGTTGATCTATCTCAGCCACCTTGGCATGGTATTTTTCTGCCAGCTCTTCGGCCTTCTCCCGGGTGCGGTTGACGATGGTAAACAACGAGCACGACTTCTTGATCAGATTCTGAAGCGTGAGCTCACCCGTCTGTCCTGCTCCAACCAGCAATACTGGATGCGAACTCAGGTGGTGTAATTTTTTGGAAGCCAACTCCACACCAGCATAACTGATAGAAACAGCACCTTTGTTCAGGGCCGTATCGGTGCGAACCTGCTTGCCGGCCTTCAGGGCATCATCGAAGAGTTTACCCAATCCGCAACTAATGAGCTTATTGGTCTTGCTGATCTGAACTGCCGTCTTAATCTGTCCAACGATCTGGTACTCGCCCAAAGCCATTGAATCCAGTCCTGATCCTACATGGAATAAATGAGATGCAACTGCCTCATTTTCTTTATGATAAAAATACTTCCTGACATTCTTATCCATTTTTCTAAAGGTAAAAAGTAGATTTTCGATGTCAGTAGCGCTCAGCTGCTCCAGCAGCTCATTCTTCTCATAATAGATCTCGGTGCGGTTGCAGGTAGACAAAATAATCGCCCCGGACAGGCCGTTCAACTTAAGCAAAGGCACAAAGCGCTTGATATCTTCCTCGCAGAAAACGAAGCGTTCTCTTACTTCAATGGGTGCTGACTTATGGTTCAATCCGAGTAATCCGATCATTTGTAAAGCCTGTAAATGTTTTCGGAAGCGATATTAGAAACAGAATCTGTAGTAAATCTGAAGTTGGGAGCTCAGAATTGATTCACTATGTAGAAGCAGATTCAGAAGACAGGGATCGGTATTCAAGAAGTCCGGGAAAAACGAAATTATCTTCAGGGGGGCAACTCATACAATTAATTACACAAAACACTGAATTACAGTATTCTAATTCAGATATTCTCCTCTATTATGTGCGTTTAATCAATTCTGTCTTCCACCTTTTGACTATCAGCAAAAATTCATAAATGTAACTATCTGGATTAAATCAAAATTGCCAGATCTTCCCTATTTAAATTCGTTCCATTTTATTATTGAACTCTACTCTCATGCAATGTAATCCATCACAAAACTGATAACTGACTTCAAATCCATAAAGTGCGCAAATCTTCTGCACAATGGCCAATCCTAGCCCCAAAGACTCAGGCGAGGCAGATGATTTAAAAAATCGTTTGAAAAGCAGGTTATCATCAAGGGCTGTTTCCGGTCCACTATTCGAAATCTTCAGCATTCCCGGATCCAGTTCGATGATTAACTTTCCACCCTTCACATTATGCCTGACAGCATTTTTTACCAGGTTTACGATCAATATTTCAGCCAGGTAAGGATTCATCTGTAAAGTTACATCCGGCATGATCTTCCTGATTACCTCAATCTTTTTTGTCCTGATCAGATCCTCAAGGTTCTCAAATAAGTTCTCTAATATAGTCTCAGGACTCACCGTTTTCGACTCAGGAAACTGCTTATTCTCTATTTTCGCCAACAAAATCAGGGTACTGTTATATTTTGAAAGCCGGATGGAAGCCACGTACGCGTCGGCCAGCGCCTTGTATTGTTTCTCGCTCATTTCGCCAGACTGCAGCAAGAGCTCAAGCTTGGAATTGATGATAGCCAAAGGTGTCTGGATCTCATGGGAGGCATTCTCTGTATACTCCTTCAGGTTTAGGTAGTCATTCTTGATTCGCTCCGTCATGGCCTTCAGTCCACGGTTAAGATCCTCAAACTCTCTGACGTCTGACTCCTGGAGTGAAAAATCCTCATGCGTATTCAGATCGTAATGGTTAATCTTATCCACAGTATCATAAAATGCTCCCCAAACCAGCCTCGACGAATAACGGTTGACAACAAGTAGCGCAAAAATCAGTAGGATGATTAAAACAGTCATCGTGGCAATAATCCTGATTATCAACGAATCAGTCTCATCGAGCGATTTGAAAATCTGAATGTAATAATTCTGATTATTGACCTTCTCATGAAATCCAAGTTGCCTGTAGAGCTGGTATCGTTGCTCTTCCTTGTTGTAAATCAACGTATCCTTATACTGATCTTTCTGCCAGTCATTCTCAACGGGGGTAACCATCACCATTTCATTGCGGTTAGGGGGATGGGCAACGGATGAATGAGCCTCCTCCATCTGGCGTATGATGCTATTTTTCCGCTTATCCATCTCCTTGTTGACATTGCTGTCTACCTGAATTCTCAATGAATAATAGAAGGCTATGATCCCGAACAGATAGATAAACAGGGATATAGACAACAGGTTGAGGGTCGTTTTTGTTAATAGTCTCAAATGACGTCGAATTTATAGCCTAGTCCGTAAATAGTCTTGATGTAATCCCTGCATCCCTTCTTTAATAGCTCACGCCGGAGGTTTTTGATGTGGGTATAGATAAAATCGTAGGAATCAGCAGAATCCATGTGGTCTCCCCACAAATGTTCTGCCAGTCCTGCCTTAGTGATGATTTTGTTTTTGTTAGAGATGAAAAACAACAGAAGTTCATACTCCTTCTTGGTTAATACCAGCTCCTGGTCATGCACGAATGCCCTGTGTTCATCAGGAATAAGCTTAATCTCATTTAAAACCAGCTCATTGCTTCCATTGAAACTAATCCTGCGATGGATGGACTTCAGATGTGCATTTAATTCGGCCAGATGAAATGGTTTGGTAAGATAATGATCCGCACCTATTTCCAGTCCCTCGATCCTGTTATCCAGTGAATTACGGGCAGATACAACAACAATTCCACCCGTGATTGACTTCTTCTTCACGAGTCTGATCAAATCGAGACCACTCCCATCGGGAAGATTGATGTCAACAACAAGGCAATCATATGGATAAAGTTCGATCTTTTCTACCGAATCCTCATAAGTATAGGCCACCTCACAAAGATGGCCCTCCCCGTCGAGGTATTCGACGATTGACTCAGAAAGTGCCACTTCATCTTCAATGATCAGTATCTTCATTCGGGAAATTTACAAGGCTTCAGGTATTTCTGTCACTATATGGGCAGGTTCATGAGGCTCTGCATGAATTGCCACCTCACTTCTTTTGACCCGGAATCCGATTTCCTTTTCTATTTTGTCGCATATTTCGTGCACTTGACGGAGACTCAAATCCGGCTCCAGGTGAACACTAACTTTAACAAAAGTATCAGCTCCTGCACTCCTTACTTTTAAGCCATGGTAATGCTTTACCTCATCGAACTCCTTAAGGATTTCCTTAATCTGGTCAATGATTTCTAGCGGGGCTTTATCCAGTAAAGCATCAATAGCCCGTTTGCCAAGTTTGTAGGAGACAGACAATACAATAATTGAAACACCCAAAGCCGCAATTGAATCGGCGAAATAAAATCCGAAATTGGCACAGATCAATCCTAATAAAACAACTGCCGAACTCCAGATGTCGGTAGAAAAGTGGAGTGCATCTGCTTCAAGAGCCTGACTGTTGTATTTCTTTGCTACCCGACTCAGCGCCCTTGAACGTGATATGTCAATGATGATGGAACCAATCACCACCAAATAACTCCATACACTGATTTCTATATGCGTATTTCCCGTCATTAAACGGCTAAATGCTTCATAAATGATCCATATACAAGTGATCAGCAATAACAATGTTTCAACCAATGCCGAGAAGTTCTCAGTTTTACCATGTCCGAAATGATGATGTTTATCGGCAGGCTTGTCAGAAACCCGGACAGTAAAATAAGTGATTACAGCTGCAACCATATCGAGTCCTGAGTGCAGTGCCTCAGATAGTATTCCCAAGCTTCCGGTCATAATACCAATGATCAGTTTAGATCCTGTTAGAAACACAGCAGCAAAAACAGAGACCAGGGCGACATTCAATTTTTCTTTTTGCATAAATGAATTTTTGACGGTATTGCAGTGCTCAAAATTAGACCATTTTATAGAATTAAACACAACAAGTTGGGCATCTTCAAAATAATTTACCCCCGTTAATGGAATTTTGTAATTTCGCACCGAAAATTAAAGAATAAAGATCTTGTAAATGAGACCCAATAAAGGGATTTTTCAGCGCACCGAGTTGCTCCTTGGACAGGAAATTATGGATAGAATTATGTCCAAAAATGTGATCATTTTCGGTATTGGCGGCGTCGGTAGCTGGTGTTCGGAGAGTCTGATCAGGAGTGGCATCCAGCGTCTAACGATTGTCGATTCCGATCGGGTCTGCATGACCAACATCAACAGGCAGTTACATGCCACCACCCTCACAGTTGGTGAAGTAAAAACGGATGCTTTGAAGAAAAGACTCCTCGAGATAAATCCGTCAGCCGAGATTACAGCCATCCAAAAAATATACAATAAAGACAATCATGACCTGTTTGAACTGGAGAAATACGATTTTATCATCGATGCCATCGACAGTCTGGGTAGTAAGATTCATCTGATCAGGCAGGCTACCCAAACCAAGGGAGTTTTGATCTCTTCGATGGGCGCCTCTTTAAAAATGGATCCAACAATGATTCGGGTAGATGAATTCTGGAAGGTAATTGGTTGTCCACTGGCATCAAAGGTCCGGAAAATGATCAAGAAGGGAGACCTTCCTGCAAAGAAATTCAGGTGTATTTTCAGTGCGGAAGTGCTCGAAAACAAGGGAGCCGGATCTTCGTGTGGAACAGACAAATGTCTTTGTCCCAAAACGAAAAATGCACCCGGTGATCCTGACCTGGCTGATCATGAATGGTGCAGCCAGAAAGCAGTCATCAACGGCACGCTTGCGCATATCACCGCCATCTTCGGATTCACGATTGCAGGACTCGTCATTCAGGATATCTATAATGAAGAAAAAAGCATATGATCACAATTCGTCCCATCCAGGAAGAAGACAATCAGGATCTGGCCTTCATCATTCGCAATACGCTGGCAGAATTCAATGCCAACCATCCGGGTACGGTATTTTTTGATCCTACTACAGATCATTTATTTGAGTTGTTTCAAAAAGAATATTCTGCCTATTTTGTCGCATTAAAGGATGGGGAAATAGTAGGAGGTGGGGGCATATTCCCCACAAAAGGCTTGCCATCAGATACCTGTGAACTCGTAAAAATGTACCTGGTACCCGAAGTCAGAGGGATGGGTCTGGGCAGGACAATCATAGAAAAATGCTTGGAAACAGCGCGTGAATTCGGTTTTAGGAGGATATACCTCGAATCCATGCCCGAATTGAGTCTGGCCTTAAAAGTTTATGAGAAATTTGGCTTTACCTACCTGGATTGTCCGTTAGGTGATAGTGGACACTTTGGATGTGCCCTTCACATGAGCAGATATCTTTAGAAATTCATCAACTACACCAATATGCCATAATTGGCAAGTTTCTCCAGCAGCATATCCTTTTTGACCGGTTTGGTAATAAATTCATCGCAACCTGCCTCCATTGCCCGTTTTTTGTCTTCACCACCAGAATAAGCAGTTAATGCCAGAATAGGAAGATCCTTTCTCCCTTGTTTTATCTCCTTTGTGGCCAGGTATCCATTCACAATCGGCATCTTGAGATCCATCAAAACGATGTCAATATCCGGATTGTTTTTACATTGATTAATCGCATCCTGACCATTAACGGCCCTAAGAATATTTACCTGTGCCGACTTCAGTAGAACATTTATGTAGACAAAATTGATCTCGTCATCTTCAGCAACCAGTATGCATTTGATTTCCCTGCTATTTTTACTGAAAGCAAAAATATCTTTTTCGACCTGAGTTTCAAACTGATTTGGTATGGTAAAGTAAAATGTTGTCCCAACGCCCTTCTCGGAATCCAGCCATATGATACCTCCGAGCAATTCAACAATACGGGAGGCAATCGAGAGTCCTAAACCACAACCATCATAGGGTCGTGAATATGAATTATCCTCCTGCATAAAATTCTTGAAAATGGATTCCTTCCCTTCGTTCGAGATCCCAATTCCGGAATCCTTCACGAAAAAGACAAAATCACTTCCCTTAATCTCATATCCGATAGTTATTGAGCCTTCGTTGGTAAATTTCAGTGCATTGTCTGTCAAATGCCTTAAAATTTTGTAAAGAAGATCCCCATCTGTATAAATCTGTACTGTTCTAACTGGTTCTGGCAACTCAAGATTCAGATTCAGATTTTTGCCATCACACGCAACCTTATATTGCCTGATAATGTTACTTAAAATAGTTTCCAAAAAGAGAAATTTCTTTTCAACTTCCTGATTACCTGATGACAAAATAGATATTTCCATGAAATTTGTCACGGTATTGATCAACCTTTCACTACTTTCATTCAATATAGTCAGATATTCCTCCTTATCATTCTCATCCAGTTCAGGATCCATGAGAATTTGTCCAAACCCAAGAATTCCATTTAACGGAGTCCTGATTTCATGCGAAATATTGTTGATAAAGGAGGTTTTAAGCCGGTCACTTGCCTCTGCCTTCTCTTTTGCTATGCTTAATTCTATGTTACTGTTGACAAGTTCCTTTGTTCTCTCGTTAACTTTTTCATCCAATATTTTGTTTTGGATTTGGAGTTGCTGCCTAAGGTAACTGGAATAAAGCAGATTCTTTATTCTCAAACCAACTTCCAGCAGATCAAAAGGTTTTGTTAAAAAATCGCTTGCCCCGCTGGAGAGTGCTTTTATTTTGGCTTCTGAAGTGATATCCGCAGTGAGGACCAGAATCGGAAGAAAATACTCTTCCGGCATGGCTTCTCTCAAAAGTTCCATCACTTCAAAGCCCGACAAATAGGGCATTGTAAGATCCAGGAGCAATAAGTCAGCGTGAAAGGATTTTAGAAGGGGAATGACTTCTCTTGGATCTGTGGTACTCTTTATATTGGTATAGCCCTGTATATCCAGATATCCGTCCAGAATATCAATATTAGCTTGCTGATCATCAACGATTAAAATATTAGCTTCTTTTAGAGTGGAATGAATCATGTTTACACCTGTATTAATAAATCTAAATTAAGCAATTAGTTTCTATTTGCTGATATGTTCATCGATAATATTCAGCAGAGCACCCAAGTCCAATGGTTTTGTAACATATTTTCTTGCTCCGGCTGCCAAAAGTAGTTCGATTTGTTTTGGCATAGCATCAGCGCTAATCACCACGACAGGAATGGCCTTAGTGATAGGATTGGCTTGCAATTGCTTTAATACATCAATTCCCTGAATATCTGGCAGATTCAAGTCAAGCAATATTAAATCCGGACTATATTCAAGCGCTAAAGGAACGGCAATAATGCCTTTCGATTCAGTGATCAGCCTGATATTGGAGCGCTGACTTATAAGTATCTCCTGAACTAGATCAACGTTAGATTCATTGTCTTCAATGTAAAGAATCACACCACTTTTACTGGCTAATCTATGATCCAGATCATCTAAAATTTCCTGATGGTCAGAAACCTGGAGTAAATAATCATTCTGTGGAAATTCAACCCAAAAAATACTCCCCTCTCCTTCAATACTTTCAACTCCGATCTGGCCCCCCAATGCATCAATCAATTTCTTGACAACTGATAAGCCAAGTCCGGTACCTTCTGTGCTTGTTTTCTCAGCACCTATCCTTTCGAAAGGATTAAAAAGCTTAGGTAAGTCCTTCTCCGCTATGCCCAACCCATTGTCGCAGACAGAAATCCTGACAGGAGTGTAGTTCTTGTCATTGGTAGGCATCAATTTGGATTCCAAAGTAACAGAGCCTCCCGGATGATTATATTTTACAGCATTGCTGACCAGATTTAACAGTACCTGCTTCAATCTCTGCTTGTCAGACTTTACATAATGAGAGGCTCCATCGGAATCAACCAGAATCAGATTAATCTGTCGTTCATTGGCCTGATACCTGACAAAATCAATCACTTCATTCATGACACTGCTTACCAGGATTGGTTCAATAGAAAGGGAGATGTGTCCGGCTTCAATACGCGAAATATCAAGTACTTCGTTGATGAGAGCCAAAAGGTGTTTCCCACTTTTGATAATATGAGTAACCCCCTTCCGCTGCCCTGCATTAAGGTCTCCCATTCCAAGGAGTTGAGCAAAGCCGAGAATTGAATTCATAGGAGTTCTTAATTCATGACTCATTCGGGAAAGGAATTCACTCTTTGCTAAATTAGCCTGCTCTGCTTCGAAGTGGGCCTTTTTTAATTCTTCCTCCGACTTTATTCTTTCAGTTATATCCAGGTTTACCATTAGCATACAACGTTGATCTCCAATGTAAATAGAATGTGCTGAGAGCAAACCAAACCTGATGGTTCCATCTTTTATTCTGGTCCTAACCTCTTTCTTCACTACCGGGATATTGCTTTCCAAATCACCTACGATTTCATATCGGATTTCCGGATCAACAAACAGACCCAGCTCAAAGCATGTTTTACCAATGATTTCTTCCCGGGAAAATCCTGTTGATTCAATGAATGCGTTATTTATTTCCAGGAATCTTCCGTCTTCAAATCGGGAAATAGACATCATCGCTGCATTCGCCTGAAAGGCTGTTGAAAACTTTTGCTCGGAAAGTTCAATCTTTGAGATATCCTTGCTGACACCAAAAATCACGCGTTGGTTGTTCCAGAAACCGGGTTTCACCCTGGTTTCCACGGAAATTGGAATACCTGCTTTGGTTATTATTGGTACCGGACAAAAATCAGCCTGACCAGTCAGCATTTCCCCAACGATGCGACCAGCTTCTTCCCTTCTTCCCTGCGGATGAACTATCATAATAGACTGATTCATAAGCTCTTCAATAGTATAGCCGAGTCGATTTTTTACTGTATTATTTACATGCATAATGTTTCCCGTCTCATCAAGAACCCAAAGGAAATCATCGATGGTATTGAAGAATGTCTCGTAATTTTGTCTGGTCTGTTCAAGCAGAACTTCTTTACGCTGGTTGTTGATCAGACTAGCCACCATACTGCTCCAGACTCTCAGAATGTTAATCTCAGCTAAGGTATATTCCCTATGGTTTAAGATGGAGTCCAGGCCAATAAATCCAATCAAATTATTTTCCGATAGCATGGGGATGACAATTAGGGATTGAATACCCGCAGATTCCAGGATCTCCCTCTCCGACTGCCAGCTTTCCGGTAAATCCTTCACTGAAGGTATCAGAACATTCTCCTGCCGATTAAGTTTTTCCAATAACCGGGGAAATAATGTAATTGGGACATCCTTCAGATCATCAATACCTGAGCTTATGCCCTCATTGCACCATTCGTAGGTATTGCATAGGGTTTCGTTTGAATCGCTAAATTCAAAAATGGAGGCACGATCAGTTCCTAGAAACAACCCGATTCGTTCTAAGGCAAGATGGAGAGAATTGTTGATTTCAGCCAATGAAATACCAGTCAGTTTTGGAGACAACTGCAGCAGCTCATTCTCAAAATCCCGGGCAAGTTTCCTGTCAGTGATATCCATGAGTGTGCCGTAAGTACCTACAGCCTCTCCTGTTTCGTCCAGTTTTAGGCGTGCGAAGACCTCAACCCACCGATAACCACCCTCCTTGGTAACATAGCGTATCTCATGACGGCAATATTCCTTTTCTTTCCTCATTAATGGCATAAACAAGGCCATGTTCCGTTCCCGGTCGTCCGGAAAGACATAATCCAAAAACGAGGTGCCTATAGACTCTTCCAGACTGAAACCGGTCATCTCGGTCCACGACTGGTTCAAAAACAGCCAAATTCCGGTAGCATCTGTATAGAAGATTACCTCTTTGATGTTTTCAACAACTGTTCTGTAATTTTGCTCGCTATCATTTAGCGCTAGCTCAACACGATTCCGCTCTTCTATTTCTTTCAGCAACGTCTGGTAAGTTTCAGCCAGCTGAGTTGTCCTTTCGGCTATTATCTGCTCCAGATTCGCATTGAGATTCTTAAACTCATTATCCGTATCCATGGCATTCAGTGCAAAACTAATATTGTTTGCAACTTCAACGAGCAACTCAATCTCCTCTTGATCAAAGAAATGGGGAATCGAAGAATACAGGGTAATCGCTCCGATGACTCTTCCCTCTTTTTTTAAAGGGATAGCAATTGAGGAGCGGCATCCCCTTTCCAAAGCATCATTCCTGCATAATGACATTTCGGCATCGTTCTCTATATCATTGCAAAAATAGTGATTCCCTTCCCTGATGGCACTCCCGGTAGGACATCGTGCTTCCGCGATGTCGCCGACTGAGATCTGCTTTATTTCCTGGAGGTAACCCTGCCCTAAACCATCGAATGCGTAAGGTAAAACCATCCTGGTAGTTTCGTCTATAAAACCGATCCATGTCATCTGAAATTTACCGGTTTCAACCGCAATGCGGCAAAACTCCTTTAACAATTGATCTTTCTCCCGGATTAGCACTATAGACTGATTTATCTGACTGATAAACTCATAGATCCTTTTTGCCTTTAGAATTATCCCTTCCGAAGTCTTGTGCCTGGTTATATCTCTCACGAAGAAGACTATACCGTTAGGTTCTCCAAGGGAATTTTTAAAAAACTCACTCTTCGACTCAATTGGAAAGCTACTCCCATCTGCCCGCAAAGCAGAATATTCCTTTACTCCGCAAAGATTTCCCTTCAGCATCTCTGAAATATCTTCGTTTGCCCTGTTTCTGTCCTGCTCCGTCAGATACATAAGAAGATGCTGATTCAAAACTTCACTTTCAGAATATCCGAACATCTTGAATATCATAGGCGAAACGAACCGGATCGTTCCATCCAGATCCGTAATAATAATAGTATCAGGCGAAGTTGCCAGCAAAGAGCGGTAGAGTTCCTCGCTCTCAATTAATTCCCCCTGCATCTTAATCCTGTTCCGGATTTCGATCTTCAACTTTCTCGATTTCTCATAATATACGTAGGAGACCGATGTGATGACAAGTATGATCAGTAAAAGATGCAGGACAATGTTCCATGGAATATGCAAAGGCACCCCGAAATAATCAGAATACAAGAGTCCCTCAATTGTTTGATTCTTGTCCACAAGATTAATATGCTGATAAATGCTCAGGATGTGCTGCCAGCGGTCCGGATCGGAATATCCGATGTCGACAACATCCTTCATGATCAGACTATACATGTGTTGCGACTCATGAATCAGAAATTTAATGTTATGTCGTTGAGAATATTTACCATAAATCAGATCTATCAACTCCTTCTGGTTTTCAAGGGCATATTGCCAGCCTTTTATAGACGCCTCCCGGAATTTTTTTACCAGATCAGGACTCTTTGCGATGAGTTCGGTTGTCGTAAAAAGTACATCTCCGTAGAAATCAATGCCCGACATTTGCGGTGCCAGAACTGAATAAGGAATGCCGGCCTCCTCCAGCATGAAGGGTTCAAGCGTTGAATAAGCAGTGATGGCATCGACATCACCATTTATGAGCTGCTTTAGGTCAATTGTTTGGGGCACAATTGTGCATTGGTTGGTTGAAACACCTTCTAAACTAAGATAAGCAAACATTTCACCGGAATCTGATTTAACGGCAATTTTTTTATTTATCAAATCATTAGCATGAAATATTTTTGATTTTTCGAGGCTAATTAATACCATTGGTGAATTCTGAAAAATGGAAGCCAGCACGACCACATTTTTATGTTTCGAACGAAGCAACAACACATCCGAGGTAGATATTCCAAAATCAGCCTTTCCCTCTATAACCGCGTCATTGGAATTTTGACCTTCGTTGGCTTCAATGAGTTTTACGTCAATTCCTGCATCCTTATAAAATCCCTTTTCAATAGCAGCATAATAACCCGCAAACTCAAACTGATGTTTCCAGTTAAGCTGCAAGGTTACCTTTTGGATGTTGTCCTTCTTGTCAACTGCTGAGGCAATTAACGAACCCATAAAAACAACAAAGAAGCAGAATTTTACAAAATTCTTCATTTGATAATAATTTGTTTATCAATTGCCAAATGCAATCGAAGATCAGTGAAGCTAATAGCTATGAGGTTATAATCATTTTTATTGGCGACAATTAAATCATGGCGATTTTACCTGATAATTCAATTGCTAATTTGGTTAACAACTGTCGCCTCAGTTTTGTTTATCTGTCATAATAATATCACATCATTTTAGTTCGGAGTTGTGCTTTGATGAGAGGTGCATTTCTAATATTTCAAAAATTTTAGCAGGAAAAATACTTGTTGTTAGAATCCTGAAAAGTAGTTCTTTTCAGGTTGTGTGTTCAGAAATTTCAATTAAATTTATCTCTCGAAAAAATTCTCTAAATTCCGTACTCCATGAAAAGATTGATCTCTGCCCTTTTGATTCTAAATTTATTTTTGTCTGCCAGTCTGATGGCTCAGTCAGGAGGAAAAGTTTTCGACAACTTGTCGATGCCCAGCAAAATTCTGAAAATGGATCGCAAATATGCCATTTATCTTCCCCCTGATTACGAAACCTCCCAGCGCAGTTATCCTGTCTTGTATCTCCTACATGGTTCAGGCGACGATCAATCCGGATGGATACAGTTTGGCGAGGTAAAGAACATCACCGATAAAGCCATCATGGATGGAAAATGTACTGCGATGATTATTGTAATGCCGGATGGAAACACTGGTCAGAAGGGCTATTTTAACAGTCCTGGAGGAGACTGGAACTATGAGGATTTCTTCTTCAAGGAACTGATTCCCTTCGTGGAAAAAACTTACAGGGCCCGTACGGAAAAGAAATATCGTGCGGTTTCAGGCCTATCCATGGGCGGCGGCGGAACCTTTATGTACGCCCTGCACCATCCTGAGCTCTTCTCATCCGCTTGTCCGCTGAGCGCTTACATCGGCCCATTATCACTCGACGAGGCCGCCGGCAGATGGGACAAGCAATATCCGGGTACATCGAAGGAAAATATGGAAAAATATTACAAAAGACACAGTGCCCTGGAACTCATCAACAGCATGCCCGACGATCAGAAAAAAGCCGTTCGCTGGTACATCGACTGTGGAGACGACGATTTCCTTTACGAAGGCAACTGCCTGGCTCACATTGCGATGCGCAAGAAGGATATTCCACATGAATTCCGTACCCGGGATGGCGGTCACACCTGGACTTACTGGCGCGACGCGTTGCCAACTGTGCTCGAATTCGTATCACAAGCCTTCCATCAATATTAATTTTTGTAGCTACAACTTTCAAAATATTTAAAATGAACACCTCACGACGCACATTTTTGCAAAATAGCGCCATGCTCCTCGCAGGAACCACGCTAGCACCCGGCATTGGCCTTGCAGCTCCCAAATCAAAAGAAATTGTTGGAATCCAGCTCTATTCGGTTCGGGACGATATGAAAAAGGATCCGGTTGGCACATTGACCCAGCTGGCAAAGATCGGGTACAAGCATGTTGAGCATGCCAATTACATTGACCGCAAATTTTACGGTTTAACGGCTATTGAATTCAGGAAAATCCTGGATGGCCTGGGGCTCAAAATGCCTAGTGGCCACACTGTTATGGGCAAGAATCACTGGGATCCTGTTAAAAAAGACTTCACGGATGCCTGGAAATTTACGGTGGAAGATGCCGCTTTCATGGGGCAACAATATGTGATCAGTCCGTCGATGGACAAGGCCATGTACCAGACCTACGACGACATGCTTCTATATATGGATGTCTTCAACAAATGCGGGGACCTTTGCCACAAATCGGGCATGAAATTCGGTTATCACAACCACTGGGCCGAATTCGCAGAGAGCCTGAATGGGGTGAAACTTTTCGACATCATGATGAAGCGGCTGGATGTCAAAAAAGTGATCATGCAACTGGATATCGGCAACATGTACATTGCCGGAGCGAAGGCGCTGGATGTAATTGGGCAGTATCCTGGTAAGTTCGAGATGATCCATGTGAAAGATGAGATCGCCAATAACACCAAGGAAAAATATGAAAGTACGATCCTGGGCAAAGGCATTCTGCCTGTAAAAGAGGTAATTGACATTTGCCGCAAGACAGGTGGGACCAAGGTATTCATCATCGAACAGGAATCATACCAGGGAAAATCTCCGCTAGACAGTTGTAAAGAGGATTATGACATTATGAAGGGTTGGGGGTATTAATTTATCCTCTTCCTGTTGAAAATCAAGAACACCGCGGCATTTCATCAGTCTGAAATGCCGCGGTGTTCTATTTATATCTTAACAAAAAACTTCTTGTACGTCCTTTAAAGTTTCCTGCCATATATATTGGGCGCACCCGGTGTAGGCAGGAAATTGGCTACTTGTGCACCAATTTCATGAGTCTTGGTGAAAGGAGTGGTAAAGGTGATGCCGGTGCCGGAAACCTGTGCTCCAATTGCATGCGCGAAGGTAAGCGGCGTTGAGATGGTAATGTTAGCGCCACCTTGGCCTCCCCTCCCACCGCCGTAAACGGAAACAACAACGGCTGTTTCACTTTTAGCATCCTTGTCAATGGTGATCGTCTGACCCGTGGTAAAGCCTGCCGTATTAGGTACTGGGATGACGGTCGCTCCCACTGCTGTTGCGGTTCCCACGGTGCTGCCCCCTGCTGTTCCAATAGTCTTGATAACAACGATTTCGCTATTTGATCCTGGCTCTATGATCATCTTTTGTCCGACGCTTAAGTCTGCCACACTGACGACCTTGATATTGTCTGAACCAGCCGGTGATGGGGTTAACAGGTTGAGCGTATTCTGTAACTGGAAATCGCGGCGCGGATTGTCGCTATCGGCTCCGTCAGGGTATCGACCGGCACTCCTGTTGGCCAGACTAAAGGGAGCAGTTCCTCCTCTGAAGCCCCTGACCATACCGGGTGAAGGAACGAAGTTTCCAAACTCACCCGTTCCCGAAGTGCCCTGGTAACCTTCTGCTAACCATGGATCGACGATTCCGCCATAATTTAGTCCATCTACCACATTTCCAGCCACATCGCGCAGTACCATATTACCTGCCATGGAAGAAAGAGACGGACCTCCAAACAATTGGTTGGGCGCCGGAGTCCCCTGGTAACCTGCCATCGTCACCTTCTGATCATATATTACCGCATCGATTGGGTGATCTTTGGTCAGGGGTTTGTCAAGCGTGATGCTGGTTCCAAGTGGAAGGACAGGTTCATTACTCGAGTGGGCAAAGGCAGTGGAGGGTTCGAAACTAATGCCTGTTCCCCAACAACTGAAAGGCATATTGGAAGCATGATTGAATTTTAGCGGTTCTGCCAGATCGAGTCCTGTGCCTGCATCCTCTGCAGCTGTCAAGGGACCACGGTTAGCGCTGCGAACAGACTGCGTGCCAACTCTTGTCACAGTGACCGTCTCGATCCCGTGACCTTTGCTTTCAATGTCCAATCTGATTTTGTCGCCTACTGAAATGTTGGCAACCGACGAAACCTTGATGTTTTTGTCGCCGGGTTTTGCGTCGGCCGACAACCAGGCTTGCGTACCCGGTTTACCAACTGCAGTGACAGTGACCACCTCGTACTTTTCAATGGTGTTCAAAGCAATGGGATATTTGGCGCCATAACCAATGGCCATTTTCTGTCCGACTGCAAAGCCCGAAATATTAGCGACGGGTACACTGGTCGAACCTGCCGGGATCGTAATTACCGGACCGTCGGGAAGAGGTTGCCATATTGTTGTAGGACTTCCTGTTTCACCTTGACGGACTCCGCCGAAACCGTTCGCGGGGGCCTGTGGCTCCGGGCCTGCTGGAGTACCAATGGCAGCTATTTTACCTGTTTCCTTCTCGGATCCACTGTTTATTTCAATTTTATCACCTACCGACATGCCTGCCGTACTCCTCACATACAGAGTGGTTTCGCCTTTCTTTGCTGGAACGACTAGCCCCGAGTTAGACAAACCAAGCAGGTAAAAACTGTTTGCAGCGAGTTTTGTCCCGACTGGAATCTTTATACTTGAAAAAACTGGCAACTGGGTCCTGTGTTGTGTTAAAGTCCAGTTAGAGATATCAACAGCTTGATTACCGGCATTATATAGCTCGATGAAAGTATTTGTTGAGTTGTCAGCAGAGCCGTCTGTAATTCGAAATTCATTAATCTTGATGGGGCTAACGTTTCGTACTTTTTCGGCTATTGTCTCTGACTGTTGCTGAACGGAGGTCGGGTTTTTCCAGGCGGCTTTTCCAACTATATCGCCGTTGAAGGACTCAGGTCCTGAGGTCACCACAAAAGTGGCGCTTACGCTGGCATGTGGAGCGATCGGATCAGCGAACTTCTTCAAAGCGTCTTTAGAATTTTCAACAACTGATTTCCAACCCTTTGGCACTGAAATACTCAAGGTGAGATCAGTCACAGGCGCTCCAGTAGTATTTGTAAACTTCACGGTAGTGTTTTGAGAAGAACGTGGTGAAAAGGTCTGGAGTCCGGGAGGCGCTTCGATCGCATTTGCGGGAGCCAGGCTTAGACGCTGCACATCGTATCCAGCAGCTCTGACATTGGCCTGTATCTTTTGATTGGTTTCCTTTGTCGGGAAAGTGCCCGGTGCCGTCATTGCTCCTTCATAGAAAGTACCCTGAGAGGCATTGCTATTATCGCCACCATTGCCTAAAAGAATAGCGCCCTGCTTACGCATCGGATCGTAGCTTTTTCTGTCATTGATAATACGGGTTCCGTCGAACATGACTTGCAGATCGCCATTTTGAGCATCTCCGCCCATCGATCTCCAGTGATGCGGTTCACCATCGGCTGTAGCGGTCACAAAGCGCCAGGTAATGCTCGGCAAGTTGGGGAGGTACTTGTCTGTTGGGCTCGGATTGACCCCACCCACCAGGTTGTTCTCCTGATCGGTCATAATCCAGGGGCCTGGGGCTTGTCCATAATACCAGCCAGTCGCGTTGCCGAAATAGGTGGTTTCCATCGTACCGTCGCCATCGTCACGGCTATCAGTCTCAGCATTTCCGTAATCGAAGCAGCAGCCATTGTTGTAGTGATGACCGTTAATGACCCAGTACTGCCCCTCTGCCTGATCGTTGACTGCTATGCCTTTTGTATCATTCAAGCGAAGGCCCATCCCGGGCTCGATGAAGAGTCCGTAAACTTTGTGACCAAGGATTGTTATCGGCGCCATGTCGGCTATCGGCAGAGTGTTAAAACCACCCATAGCCGTGGGTGCACCCGTACCGCCGCGGGGTGCCTGACGAAGGTGATTGCCATTACCAGACTGATCGTAGATCGTTGTGATCCAACAGTATGTATTGGCACAGAATGCATCCTGAGCGGCTGCGTTTGCATAGCCGCCCGGATCACCCGCACTGGGTTGGACAACCCCAATATCCAGTGTCTTGCCGTCTGATTGACGCATGACCTGGTATAAAGGACCATTATAAGAAGCATATAGAGCGCGGGTAGTACTGTGAGCAGCTGCACACGGGTTACCTGCAGCGGCATATATATCACACGGACCTTCCGGACGAGGATTTCGCTCTCCCGTTGACATTGCCATTACCATGAAGGTGATAGGTAACATAAGCGCCATTGCACGAATGACAAAAAAACGACTTTTCTTTTGCATAATTAGATTTATTGGACTGAGAAGTTTGGTTAATTGAAGTTATACTTTGCTTATGAAAAGCGTTATAAAGTTAAATAATATTTGAATATTGCCCCGGCATCAGGATCAGTTATTCAGCTAGTTTAAAAATTTGAATGTACTTTATTCGTAGGTTCTTCATGTAGGGTGCGGAACCAGGTCAACAACCAATCTTTAAGTTGCATTTGTAAAGTCTGGATAAAAAATAAATTGCTTTAAAGTAACTGGATTTTCTATCGATGATATTCGTACTTAAATGTGGTGAAAATGACAACGAGACAATTCTGTAGCCTCACTAGTCTTATCTTGTTTCAAATTATTATCTTTGAAGAAAGTTCGAAACAATGACTTACATTATTAAAATTCAGGATAAATCATCAAAAGCTAAAAGCATTATCAACATGCTGAAAGCTTTGACAGAGGATTATGATTTTATTGAAATAAGTAAAGATAATGTCAAATCAAAAATAATCTTAGATAAAGAGCTCGAAAAAAGGTATAAATCCTTCCAGAAAGATTGCAAAGGCAAGGATTGGGAAGATTTGAAGTCTGAGTTGAAATAAAAGATGCTTAAACGCCTTATTATCTTGCCTTTTGCTGAGATAGACATCAAAGAATCTGTTTCCTACTTAAAAGAAGTCAGCGATGATCTGGGTCACGATTTTACTCAGGAACTTGACTCTTCTTTTTACGAGATTCTCAGAAATCCTGAAGCTTTTCCAATCGCAAAATATGATATTAGAAAATTTGTAATGACGAAATTTTCATTTTGCGTCTATTTTGTTGACAGAAAAGAGGGATTGTATATTCTCTCCGTCTTTCACGATAAGAGAAATCCAAAGGATTGGCAAAGACGAAAATTAAAAAATAGGTAAGGATTTCTTCAAGGTACTATTATTTTCCGATGCAGAAGTTTTTGAAGATGTTGCCAAGCACTTCGTCTGTAGTGATTTGGCCTGTGATGGAACCCAGGTAGTGCAGGCATTCGCGGATATCCTGGGAGAGGAATTCGCCCGAAATGTTGGACTGTAGTCCGGCGATGGTTCGCCTGATCGCTTCGAGGGCCTTCGTCAATGCCTCATAATGCCGGATATTCGTCACAATCACATCCTCAGGATTTACCTTGTCAACAGAAATTACTGATTGCATCTCCTTAATCAGTCCTGCAAGATTCTGCTTGGCCTTTGCGGCGATAAATACCAGTGATTCATTGCTTTTCAGGACAAACCCGGAAAGTCCATTAATGATCTCATCCGTGGCTAGATCCGACTTATTGGCAACGAAAATCAACTGCTGATCCGTTATCTTCTTTCTTATCTCTCCAATCCGGGAAAGATTCTTTTCAAGCGGTGAAGTTAGGTCCAAAACGAGTAAGACAATAGAAGCCTGTTCGAGCTTACGATAAGAGCGTTCGATTCCCATACTTTCGATGGTATCGGTTGTAGGACGCATTCCGGCCGTGTCGAAGAACCGGAAAAGTACGCCATCGAGGTTGACAACATCTTCAATCACATCGCGTGTAGTACCATGAATATCAGATACTATGGCCTTCTCTTCATTAAGTAAGGCATTCAGAAGCGTCGACTTTCCGACGTTAGTCTCCCCTACTATTGCGACCGGAATTCCGTTCTTGAGGGCATTCCCCAGTCGGAAAGAATCTGTCAGCTTCTCAATAAGCGTTTCGATCTTCTGCGAAAGGGAGATCAGCTGCGTGCGGTCGGCAAATTCGACATCCTCTTCGCTGAAATCCAGTTCGAGTTCAATAAGGGTAATAAAATGTAGAAGCTGGTCGCGTAATAACCCAATTTCAAAGGAGAATCCGCCCCGCATCTGGTTGATGGCAACCCTGTGTGCGGCAGCATTTCCGGAGGCAATAAGATCTGCAACAGCCTCGGCCTGAGATAAATCCATCTTGCCATTCAGGAAAGCCCGCTGGGTAAATTCTCCGGGCTGGGCAAGAATGGCACCTTCATCTATCAGAAGTTCAAGAATTTGCTGCTGAATAAACCGTGAACCATGACAAGAAATCTCGATTACATCTTCGCCGGTATAAGAATGTGGCGACCTGAAGAGACCAAGGACAACTTCATCGAGTATTTCCTGACCCTTACATACGGATCCAAAATGGAGCGTATTGCCTTGCTGATCCGCCAGTTTCTTTGCGGTGACCGGAGAATGGAAAATCCTGTCTGCAATGTTAAGCGCCTGATCCCCGGATAGACGGATCACAGCGATACCTCCTGTACCGGCAGGTGTAGAAATAGCACAAATCGTAGGGGCAGTGAACATAAGAGGCAATTTTCTGCAAATATAGTTGATTTGGGAACTGGGAAGATGGGAACTGCGAAGGTGGGAATAAAAACGTCCCGGTTTTGGGACGGGACGCTTTCTGAAATGTCATTACATGGGTTATTGAATCTCAATGGCCCTGGCTGGTTTTGGTTTTAATTCTTCCCTTTTTGGCAAGGTAAGCGTTAAAATTCCATCTTTGTAACTTGCCTGAATCTGATCACCATTGACGGTTTCAACTGGTACATTGAACTGTCTGCGGAACGAACGGTAGCAAAATTCCTTGCGTGAATAGCGCTCGCCGGTCTCGTTCTTTTCTTCCTCTATTTCTGCAGAAACAGTTAAGCGGTTTTGATCGAGATCAATCTTAAAATCTTCTTTCTTCATTCCCGGTGCGGCTAATTCAATCTGGATTTTGTTTTCATCTTCCAGAATGTTTACTGCCGGTAATGTAGTATTCTCGGCTGAAAAACCATTGTTGGCCCAATCGATTAATTCCCTGTTAAAGAAGTTGTTAAAAAAAGCAGGGTACAGTCTGTCTGAAGTTCTAATGAGTGTCATTTTAAATTCCTCCTACTATTTAGTTATACTTTTAAATTTTTGTACCGAAATTTTGCGATACACCCTAATCTTTTCAATCTATATGCCATAATTGTCTCGATTTTTGTATTGTATTAATAATCATACTAATATAAATTACCATGAAATCGGTCGAGACAAAATGACAATTCAAGGACAATTCCGAACTGTCAAAAAGTCATAACACACTCATTTTTAAGCCAATATGGCAGTAATGTAATGTCTGCAAATTCAGTTTTTTAACCACATCAAGCAGCGTCTAGCCAAACCCGCGAAGCGCAAACTTTTCAAACATCATAAGGTCAATCTTTTCAAAATATATTCTATATTTGAAATATGTTCCAACCATATTTTATCCATTCAAAATTCAACTGACATGCTTCCAAAATTCTTACTGGCCGACAATTCTCAAGTGCTGCCCGACACTATTTTTATCATTCATACCGAACAACCCAGATTTATTGTCGGCTGTGACCTGGAAGGATTCAATGTTGATCAGGAGATTCACTGGATCGATGAAGAGCCTGAAAGTGATGAACTTAAAGCCGAACTCCTCGAACAGGCAGAAGAATTCATGGAGCTCGAACTCGAATACGAGGAGGAGCTGGATAAACTTGATGAGGAAGCGGACAACTAAATGATCAGGGAACCAATAACTTGAATGATATGGAAATAATTAATCCTGAAGGTCCTGTCAGACTGAAACGCTCACGTTATGAACATATGATTGCGGGCGTCTGTGGAGGTCTGGGTAAATATTTTGAAGTAGATCCGACTATCGTGCGACTGGTCTTTGTGCTGGCGGCATTTGTTTCGGTGGGTATCCTGGCTTATATTATCATGTGGATCATCGTCCCTTACGAAGAATATTAATTCCTTTTTTATGTATAGAAGAAGTTTTCTGCAAAAATCGGCAGCAGCTACTGCCTTTACCGGGATTGGTTTGTCTGCATTCGGACTAACAAATCTTGATGATAAAAAGCCCTCCAACAGCGCCTTCTTTAAACTGAGGTATGCCCCCAGTTTCGGCACCTTCAATGAACTTGCGGGCAAAGATCCAATCGATCAGATAAAATTCTGCAACGATCAGGGATTCAGGGCCATGTTTGACAATGGTTTCATGGGAAGGCCAGTAGAGGAGCAGGCAAAAATAATGGCCGAAATCAACCGGTTAAACATGAAGATGGGCCCGTTTGTGTTGTATGCCGACTTCACTAAGGAATCTATGGTCCTAAAAGACGAGACAATCAGACAGATGCTGATCGACAAGGTAAAAGCAGGTGTTGAAGTCTCACAGCGGACCGGACTAAAATGGGCGCTGATGGTTCCGGGACGTTACAATGAACACATGGACTGGGGCTACCAGACTGCCAACGTCATTGATATCCTGCGCGAGTTGAGTGATATCTCCCAGCAAGGCGGTATGACCATCGTGCTCGAACCACTTAACAAACAAAACCATCCCGGTTTGTTCCTGACGGGTATGGCCCAGACCTACGCTATCTGCAGAGGAGTAAACAGTCCGGCCTGCAAGATTGTTGATGATCTGTATCACCAGCAGATTACAGAGGGTGACCTGATCCCCAACATCGAAGCTTGCTGGAGTGAGATCGGCGCATTTCACCTGGGAGACAATCCCGGCAGGAAGGAACCCGGAACCGGCGAGATCAATTTCAATAACATCTTCAAATATATCCTCAGCAAGGGTTACGACGATGTACTGTGCATGGAGCACGGCAGAAGTATCAAAGGCAAAGAAGGCGAACAGGCTTTGATTGACGCCTACCGCAAAGCCGACAATTTCTGAGGCGAAAAAAATAAGACATAAAAAACCCCTGAGAAAATTCTCCGGGGTTTTTTATGTCTCAAAGTAACTTATTACTTCGCAGCAGGAGCAGCAGCTGCTGGTTTTTTCTTTTTCTTTGCTGGAGCAGCAGCTGGTTTAGCAGCGTCTTTTGCAGGAGCGGCAGCAGGAGCAGCAGCAGCTGGTTTGGCAGCAGCTTTAGCGGCTGGTTTGGCAGCAGGAGCAGCAGCATCAGCAGCTGGCTTGGCAGCAGGAGCAGCAGCAGCCTCTTTCTTTGCAGGTGCTTTCTTAACTTCTTTCTTTTGATCCTGTGCATTAGCACTTACAACGCATACAATAAGAGCGAAGCTCAATAACATCAATAATTTTTTCATCTTAATATTTTTTAAAGGTGTATTTACACAGCAAACCTACTTACAACTTTATGAAGAAATCGTGAAGTATTTGATAAAAAATCAATTTAGTTCAATTTTTTCACCGGAAGACAGACCCTAAACTGAGAACCCTTTCCAGGATCGGACTTTACTTCAATTTTAGCATCATGAAAAATTGCAATACTGCTAACAATCGATAAGCCCAAACCCTGACCTTCTCCCGTACCATCATCAATTCGCTTGAAACGATTAAATATCAATGGAAGATCCCCGGCTTCGATGCCAATACCTGTATCTTCAACCTCAATGATGCAATCGCCATCTTTCATAAAATGGGAAATCCTGACCTCTCCGCCTTCCTTGTTGTACTTTATGGCGTTGCTTATCAGGTTAAATAACAGTATGTATATCAAATACTTATTAACATCGGCAAGAATTGCAGAGGAAGGTACCCTATTTTTTATCTTGATGTTGCTGATTAAAGCACGCTCCTCGATGTTCGAGACAATTTCATCAACCAGTTCGGACAAGGCAAATGTGTCATTCTTGTCGTACTGATCATTTTCAATTCGGGAAATAAGTAACAATGCCTTGATAATATGTTGCAATCTAAATAATTGCTTCTGCTGATCCAAAATCAATTCGACGGTCTTTGCAGGTAATTTTTTGGAAATCAGCAAATTATCTAATTTAGATTGCATCACCGAAATTGGAGTAAAAAGTTCGTGGGAGACATCGCCAATAAATTTTTTTTGCGTCTTCAGAATGTCATTCACCTTGTGCATCAATTCATTAATGGATGTATTCAACAGCACAAAATCTGAGGTAGTCGATCCTATATCGGTGTAGTTAAAAGTCTCCGGATTGACAATCGTCTTCAATTTTGGGATAATCTTCTGATTCAGAGGATGAAGCAAGTATTTGAATATCCCAAGGTCGAAAAGAATGGTCACTAATAAAACGATCAAAATAATCGAAAGGGAGATATTGGTTAACGTTCGGTCCAGATTATAAATCATCTGCATATTCTTCCCTACTTCCAGGGAATATAGCTGCTGGTTTATTTCGAAGGTATAGTTAAGGATTCTGAAATCAAAGTCCTCCTCTTCGATTACCCTGATTTCCTGAGAGAAAGTCTGCTGTTCCGCCCTGCCTTCCGGATCCAGAGTGATGGATATATACTCATCCTTCAAAATGTTGTAACTTGCAAATGCACTATCCTTTTCAGCATCGAGATAATTATTAATACCAATCTTACGCACGATGGAGAGTGTCTTATCCTTCATCTTTAGCAAGTCTCTATCCGTATGTCGCAAAGCCAAAGTGTCGATCATTTGTTCAACAATGAAGAACAAAATCAAAAAAATAACGATCTTTGATATGGCGCTGATTAATGCAAGTTTTAATTCTAACCTCATAATGGACCACCGGTTTTATTTTGAACAAGATATTAATAATTTCGGTTTTATTTATTTACTGCTCTAACCTATATCTATATGAACCTGTTAATTGTTGAAGATGAGCTTTCTCTGTCCAAAGAGATTCGTCAGTTTCTTGAAAAAGAAGGATTCAAATGCGACGAAGCCCATACAGGAAGAATTGCTTCTGACAAGATTTTTTCCAACGATTACGATCTGATATTACTCGATCTGGGTCTGCCTGACTATGAAGGCATTGACCTTTTGAAGGAGGCCATGAAAAATAAAAACACTGCTTCTATTATCATTCTATCTGCCCGTACCTCGACAGAAGACCGCATCAAAGGACTCGATTTGGGTGCCGATGACTACCTTCCGAAACCCTTTTCCCTTGTGGAACTGAAATCTCGCATCATGGCTGTTACAAGAAGGAAACACGGCATCAAAGGCAACGTTATTCAGATACACGGACTCGAAATAGACTTTGACAAACGGAAAGTGTTCTATGAAAACCGTGAAATTCTTCTGACAAAAAAGGAATACGACATTTTCAGTTTTCTGATCTTGAACAAGAACAAAGTAGCCACCCGGCTACAGATTTCAGAGCATATCTGGGGGGATATTTTTGAAGAAAATTATAACTCGAATTACATCGATGTTCACGTCAAAAATATCCGCAAGAAACTGGCGGAACACCTTGAAGGCGATTTCCTCGAGACGGTAAGAGGAATTGGTTTTAGGTTCAATGACTGATTAACACGCCATCTCCCCAGCATTTTTCTTAGCCGATAACAAAGTATAAGCGCCTTTCAAAACGACCTTCGCATTGGCAACATCGAAACCTTCAGGCAGGACTATTTCGGTATATCCCCCGTCTGTGACCCCCTTCGTCACCTCAACAATCTTATATTCCGTAAAGGGTTTTCCGCCCTCTTCTTTATTCTTGTCGAAAACAAAAATATAATCCTTGTCGTCGAAGCTGACAATCGCTTCTGAGGGAAGGGCAGCGACGAGGTCGCCGGAGGTTTCGATGATCGCATTGACGTACATTCCTGGTAAGACATTCTTACAAACGCCTGAAACACTTGCATATACCTTATACGTCTTCTCCGAACTGACCGACTGACCGGTTTGGGTGATGATGGCATCGTGCTGCTCCGTTTCATTGTTGATAAAGAACCTGATCTTTTGATCTCTGGCTGCCTTATTGGCATCCTTCTCGAAAAGGGTGAGTTCCAGATAAAGCTTATCGTTGTTGATGATCCTAAACATAACATCTGTGGGTGAAACATACTTTCCAAGATTGACATTGACTGCATCCACATAGCCTGTAATGGGTGAAACCAGAGAAATGGAGCGGCTGATATTATCTTCCTGCAGGTTATCCGGATTGATGCTGATCAGCACGAGTTTCTGTTTCAGCGCACTTACCTGGGCCTTGAGATTTTTATATTCTGCAGTGACCTGCTGAACATTCTGTTGTGAATAGACGTCCTCCTTATATAGCTCACTGTGCCGTTTGAATTCTGCCTCGGCAAATTCCAGTTTGTTTCTGGCTTCCAGATAATTTTGTTGAATATCCACAAATTCCTGATTTTCAATTACAACCAACACTTGGCCCTTGGTGACAGCGTTCCCGGGTAGTAGGGTCGTACTCTTGACAAATCCGCTCATTGGGGCGCATATGGTGGCTAAATTCTGGGGGGCTGCGCAAACTACGCCGTTCACTTTCAGGGTGCCACTAAGCGACTTTCTTTCAATCAAGCCTGTCTGTATACCCGCCAATTTTATCTGATCGGCGCGCATTTCCACCACGTTCTCCGGAATTACTTCTTCCGTTTTCGTTTCTGTACCCGCCTTCTTTCCACTGTTACAGGCTCCTCCAATGACTATTACCAAGAGAAGAAGTACAAATTTTGAAATATTATATTTTGACATATCCAATTGATTTAAAATATTTTACCCGTAATATATTCGATATTTATGACCGTCTGATTGTAATTATTCAGTGCATCCAGATAGTTTTGTCTGATGCTCAAAGCCCTGCCAAGGCTTAGAACATACTCCAGATAATCCAGTGCTCCCGCCTTATAACTACGGATCGACTGATCAATAATCATTCCCGCTTCAGGCAATGCCTGTTTCTCATAATAATCCACGCTCTTTCTGTATTTCTCCTGTTCGTCCAATAAAGAACGATATTTTCCTCCGAGCGATCTGGAGAACTGGCCTGCATTGGCTTCCGCAGCTTTTTCCTTTAGTCTTGCAGATTTAATTTTCGCCGAGAAAGGGGCATACCACAGCGGAATGGTAATACCCGCCTGTATTCCGGTAAAACGATCACCGGCGCCGAAAATGCGTGGCTGACCATTCACTTCAGTTGTTCCCTGCATCGTTTGGCTGAAATAACCCACATTAAAATCCGGCAAGGCCCGGCTTTGTTCCAGTTTTCTCTCCATCCGAACGATATCGATCTGTTGATTGATCGCTCCAAGGAAAGGATTCGCCTGAAGCGAAGCACTGTCTGCAACAGGCACAAATTCGATCATTTTAAGTACGGTATCCACAGGACTCAAAAGGGTATTGACGTTCAGCAAGGTCGCCAGCTGACGGTTCAGGATTCCGATGTCGGCCTTCAACTGTTGAAGCTGATTCTGAATTTCCAGGCTCTGCGACCGGGCAGTAATCATTTCGAGCCGGTTGGTCTCACCCGCCTTTGCGCGCAACTCCGCGGCCCTTCTGAAACCCGAATAGAGACTATCCTGGTAAAGACCTAATTTGTATTTTGAGTAGAAATACGTCAGCTGGCTATATACCTGTTTAACCTGGGTTGCAATTTCTATTTGCGTGGATTTTAACTGCCACTCACTATTTTTAATGTTGGCCCCGGCCAGTCTTTGCTGATTAACATAAACTGAAGGGAAGGCAAAAGACTGAGATACCGTGAAACTATTGTCTTTGCTGTAGGAATTAAATTGTCCGTATTGTCCGTCTATGGAAGTCTTCGGAAGATCCCATGCGGCTCCCTTCAATGCCTTTTGAACATCCATTGAATAGGCTGCTGAACGAACTTCCAGGTTACTATCGAGCGCTATCTGTATGGCATCATGCAGGTTGATCTTGCGAGATTTTTGAGCCTGGGCGGGAAGCGACGCGAATAACCCGGAAAATAAAAGGATCAGCAAAGGCAGCCAGCTATTCTTTAATTTTGCCATAAAGCGAAAGTTTCTGGTCGAGAAGATCACATAAAACACCGGAAGCACGACCAGCGTAAGAAGTGTTGCTGTGATGAGTCCGCCGATGACTACCGTTGCCAATGGCTTCTGCACTTCAGCCCCGGCAGAATTCGACAATGCCATCGGGAGGAAGCCCAAAGAGGCCACTGCTGCCGTCATTATTACCGGACGCAACCTGGACTGCAAGCCCTTTAGTACTCTTTCAGTAACATCTGCTATTCCTTCTTTTTCCAGCCGGTTAAACTCGGCGATCAGAACGATTCCATTCAGGACGGCTACCCCAAATAAGGCGATGAATCCCACCCCTGCAGAAATGGAGAAATTCATGTTCCGCATCCAGAGGGCTAAGACGCCACCGATGGCTGAGAAAGGCACTGCACTGAATATCAGCAAGGTTTGTTTAACTGAGTTGAAAGTAAAAAACAGGAGAACGAATATGAGCAGCAAGGCCACAGGGACCGCTACGGATAACCTTGCCCTGGCGGCTTCCAGGTTACGGAATTGCCCTCCATAATTCACATAATATCCCGTTGGAAGCTTAATCTGTTTGTCGATCCTGGCAGTCACATCCTCGATTACACTCTGAATATCGCGTCCGCGGACGTTGAACCCAACGGTAATTCTTCGTTTGGTATTTTCCCTGGAGACCTGTGCCGGGCCCGATTTTATCGAAATATCCGCTACCTGTTCGAAAGGGATCTGTCCGCCGTTAGGCAAGGTTACCGAAAGGCTCCTGACATCTTCAAGACTCTGCCGAAAACCCTGATCCAGTCTGACAATCAGGCCAAAACGCTTTTCTCCGTCGTAGACCACCCCGGCCTGACTGCCAGCAAAAGCGGCACGCAGGACCCTGTTGGCATCACCTACCGTGAGACCATACTGGGCAAGTCGGTCGCGGTTATAATCGACCTGCACCTGGGCCAGTCCAGTGACTTTCTCAACATTAATATCCTCCACACCCTCGATTTGTTTAATTAACTTCTCAACATCGGCAGCCTTTGTAGCCAGGATATCGAGGTCGTCTCCAAAGATTTTCACCGCGATATCCTGTTTCGAGCCTGAGAGCAATTCGTTAAATCTCATCGCAATAGGCTGTTGAAATTCAAATTTAACCCCAGCTAGCGGAATTAGAGCCTCCTCCATTTTTGCTACGAGTTCCTCGCGGGTGGAAGCGGAAGTCCACTGACTCTTGTCTTTGAGGGTGATGATGTAATCGCCGGTCTCCATGGGTGTCGGATCGGTTGGTATCTCACCGGCGCCTATTTTACAAACAGTATGAATGATCTCAGGGAATTCGGCAAGCAAAATTTTATTGGCTTTCTCCACCATTTCGACCGTATTGGATAACGATCCGCCCTGAAGCGTCATCACGCCGGCGGCAAGATCGCCTTCCTCCAGTTGAGGGATAAACTCGCCGCCCAGAGAATTAAAAAGGAATAAACTCGAAATAAACAGTAGAATTGCTGAAATCGACACCAACAGCTTATGATTCAGGGAATAAGTTATAACAGGATGAAATACCTTGTGAATCCTGTCCATCAGCTTGTCGGAAATATTTCGGCGATGTCCGGTTTTCTTACTTAAAAACAAAGCCGATGCCATCGGCACGTAGGTCAGGGAAAGGATTGCAGCACCCAAAAGGGCAAAAGAAACGACCTGTGCCATCGGCCGGAACATCTTGCCTTCGATGCCGACCAGGGCAATGATTGGTAAATAGACAATCAGGATGATGATCTGCCCAAAGGTGGCAGAACTCATCATTCTTTTAGCCGATTCGAAGACATTCTCATCCATTTGCTCCTGCGTAAAATGAGTGACTCCCTGGTGATGGTGCTTGCTGAGGAAGATTCTGTGCACGACGCCTTCCACGATGATGACCGCACCGTCGACAATCAGTCCAAAGTCGATGGCACCGAGACTCATCAGGTTTCCCGACACGCCAAAAATGTTCATCAGGGAGATGGCGAAAAGCATGGAAAGTGGAATCACTGAAGCCACGATTAGTCCAGCCCGCATGTTGCCTAATAATAATACCAGTATAAAAATTACGATCAGGGCACCTTCCAGCAAGTTCCTCGTCACGGTGCCGATGGCCCTGCCAACCAGATCCGACCGGTTCAGGAAAGGTTCAATTTTCACACCTTTTGGCATCGATTTCTGGATGGTGGCAATTCTTTCTTTGACGTTATCGTTGACTTCATGGGCGTTGGCGCCTTTCAACATCATGACGACCCCCCCAACAGCCTCGGTTGTGTCCACTACAAATGCTCCATATCGGGTCGCGCTGCCGTATTGAACGGTGGCGATATCCCTTATTAATATAGGTATGCCGGAGCTATTCGACTTAACAACAATTTTTTCAATATCTGCCAGCGTTTTCACCAAACCGATCCCGCGAATAAAATAGGCATTGGGTTTCTTGTCGATATAAGCGCTACCTGTGTTCTCGTTATTCTTTTCCAGCGCATCAAAGATGTTGGTCAGGGAGAGGTTCATCCCCCTTAGACGCTCCGGATTCACAGCAATTTCGTATTGTTTAACGAAGCCGCCGTAACTATTGATATCCGCTACACCCTGCGTACCCAACATCTCACGGCGGACGACCCAGTCCTGGAGGGTGCGCAGCTCCATCGGATTGTATTTTTTCTCCAATCCTTTGTCGACGGCTAGTCTGTACTGGAAAATTTCTCCGAGACCGGAAGAAATTGGGGCAAGCTCAATCTTAGCCAATCCTGCCGGGATATCCTCCTCCGCTTCCTTCAGCCGCTCGCTCAACTGTTGGCGCGCCCAGTAAAGATCCACGCCATCATTAAAAACTACCGTGATGACACTAAGTCCCAGACGGGAGATGGAACGGAGTTCAACGATATCAGGAATATTGGCCACTGCAACCTCTACCGGAGCGGTAATGAAGCCCTCCACTTCCTGCACGGCCAGCGAAGGCGCCAGCGCGATGATCTGGACCTGGTTATTGGTGATATCAGGGATGGCATCGATGGGCAGACGGAAAAGAGAGTAAGTTCCCCATCCTGTCAAGCTCAATACGAATAAGACGATAATGAATTTATTCTTTATCGAAAAATGAATAATACGTTCTATCATAAGGAGAAAGAGTCAAGTTAATACAAATTCCTGTCTGCCTGTTTCTCGTAATAAAGGCACAGATTCAGGAGAAAAATGACGTATTAACTGAATTGAGGAGGCTGCCAGATCCGGGTCGAAGGAGAAGACGAAACTCCCGGAATGTAAACGGGAAAATATTCTGTAATGAGCTCAAAATTACTGAACAACAGAACAATATTTTGCTGCAGTTTGGGCGAAGAACAACAGTTGCAGGTGCAGAATGGTGAACAGTGGTCGCAATCCTGGTGACTATGGTTCTTCGTCAATGGAGATATTTCAGATTTTGCCACAGAATGATCTTCCGGTCTGTCCACGCAGGGTACTGCAGTGAGAAACAAGATAAATAAGGACAATATGAAGGCTAAAATTTTCATAATTACACTACAAATATAAAAGATATGTATAATCTATCTTACATTTGGAAAGAAAAAGTCACTTTTAATGCTAGCTAACGGCGAACAAAAGATCTTCATCTGGGTAGATTTCACTCCTGAAACAGAGGTAGCGATTCTGCATGGGGTGCAGGTTGCGATGATCCTGGAGAAGGAAGTGTGCCTGATTTACCATCCTGGTAAGTCAGGAAAGAAAATGGAAGAAGCCGAATCCAGGTTACGGGCCATGACAGTCCCTGTTGCTGAGATCCTTGGTAAAGAGCGTGTTCACTATTATTTTACGTTAAATCCGCTGAACGCTGTGCTCACCGAACTCGCCGAGGAATATGATACGCTGACGCTTGTAGCCCATAAGAAAAATGCCGGCGAACTGCTGCCGCACCTGCCACACTCCGGTTTCCCTTTTCTCTTCGTTTCTTCGGTGGAGGATCCGGATAAAAGTTACCAAAGGATAGCCGTCCCAATAGGATACATGAAAAAATGCAAGGACCTCGCGCTCTGGAGCAGCTATTTTGGAAGACACAACGGGGCAAGAATCACACTGGTCAAATCGAAAGAATCATTCGAGGAAGACAACAGAGTGGTAATGAGTAATCTATCATCCATCACCAGGTTGTTCAAAAATTTTAGTTTCCCTTTTGAGATAGAAGAAACAAGTAAATCTAGTTGGAAAATTCAGAGAACTGCACTGGAACATGCGCAAAGTTTTCAGAACGGATTACTGATTATATCATTTACTCATAGATCGACATTTGCAGACCGCCTGTTTAAACTGGATGATGCTTATGTGATCGGTCATTCAGAAAATTTGTCTGTGATGTGTATCAATTCGCAGCGAGATCTTTACACGCTCTGTGGATAAATATTTACATATCTTTTTAAATATATTTTAACATCGACGATTGCGTTAAGGAAAAACTTCTATTTTTGTCGCTGATTTATGAAGTTCCTTATACACTGTTATTTAGAACAATTCTTATTAACACCTAAAACAATTTTATATGGAAAGTAGTGCACTGATACTTTTCTTCATTACTGCCATTTCACTCGTCGGACTGGCCATCCTGTTTTCCAGTTATGTTCCGCCGACGTCGTTCAATACTGCCAAGTTTGAACCTTATGAGTGCGGTATGGAGACCATCGGCGAGACCTGGAATCAGTACACCGTCGGTTATTATCTTTTTGCCATCCTTTTCCTCATTTTCGATGTGGAGACGGTATTTGTCTTCCCTTGGGCGACTGTGATGAGGGAAGTTGGCATGACCGGCTTTGTTGAGATCGTCATCTTCTTCGCCATATTAGGTTTGGGATTGTTTTACGGATGGAAAAAACATGCATTGAAATGGGAGTAAAAAGTAAAAAAGAATTTGAGGCAAACGATTATCCAATCCTTGCCGAATATGAAGGAGGAAGTATCGTCCTCGCCAAATTAGATGATCTTATTAACTGGTCCCGCGCAAATTCCCTCTGGCCGCTTACTTTTGGAACACGCTGCTGCGCCATCGAATTCATGGCTGTGGGCGCCTCCAGGCACGATATGTCGAGGTTCGGTATGGAAGTTGCCCGTGCAACACCACGTCAGGCTGACCTGATCATTATTTCCGGTACTATCAATTATAAAATGGCCCCGGTTCTTAAGCGTCTTTACGATCAGATTGCTGATCCGAAATATGTGGTCGCAATGGGTGGCTGCGCTGTTTCAGGCGGACCTTTCTACTACAATTCCTACGCGGTTGTAAAGGGTGCGGATCACGTGATTCCTGTGGATGTTTACATACCAGGATGCCCTCCCCGGCCAGAAGCCTTGCTCTACGGGATGCTGCAGCTGCACAAGAAAATCAAAAGACAACGCTATTTCTCCAGAAAACAGCAAAAAAATACCCCACAACCCTGATGCTAACCTTGGAAATGGGAAAATCAATCAACCAAACAATAAATCACTTAACCAACTGATCTTTAAGTGACATGACAAATGAAGAACTTCAAGCTTGCCTGACGGGTGAGTTTCCAAAAGCCGAGATCACACTTGGCAAACAGTATGTAGAAATGGTTGTTCAGGCAGAGGATTTGCACGAAACTTCTGTAAAGCTCAAGGCTTTACCGGTTTTATCGTTCGACTACCTGTTCTGTCTGACCGGCGTGGATTATCCCGAAAAGATGCAGATAGTCTATCACCTCGAATCTGTCAACCACAGACACACTTTGGTACTGAAGACCAATACCGCAGATCGCGTTGATCCAAAGGTAGATACCGTCAGTGATGTTTGGCAGACAGCCAAATACCACGAAAGGGAAGTGTACGATTTGTTGGGTGTTAAGTTCAACAACCACACTGACATGCGCAGACTTTTCCTCGATGACACGTGGGGTTTCCCTTTGAGAAAAGATTACAAAGACGAAGTAAGAATAGTAGAACGATAGCCTTATGTCTGAAACTAAAGAAATTATCATTAGCTCGGATAAGATCCATACCGATGAATATCTGGTGAACATGGGGCCCCAGCACCCTTCAACTCATGGGGTACTTAGGTTACTTGTCCGTCTGGAAGGCGAAATTGTCCATCACATTCAACCGCATGTCGGATATATCCATAGCGGCATCGAAAAAATGTGTGAGGCCCTCACCTACCCTCAGTTTATTCACCTGACCGACCGCATGGACTACCTTTCGGCTCATATGAACAATGAAGCCGTCTGCCTTTTGGTCGAAGATGCCCTTCAGGTAGAGGTTCCCGAGCGAGTCAAATACATCCGCACCATCATGGATGAGCTGTCCCGTCTGGCTTCCCACCAACTTTGGTGGTGTGTTATGGGGATGGACCTCGGTGCACTGACAACCTTCTTTTACGGTCTGCGCGACCGCGAACATATCCTGGATATTTTCGAGGAGACTTGTGGCGCCAGGATGACTGTCAACTACAATGTTCCAGGTGGACTGATGTTCGATATCCATCCAAATTTCCAAAAGAGGGTCAAAGATTTTATCAAGGAGTTTAGGACAAAACTTCCTGAATACGACCGTTTGCTCACTGGCAATGTTATTTTCAGACAGAGAACCGACGATATCGGCTATCTTTCCCTAGAGGATGCAATTGCATGGGGCGTTACCGGTCCTTCCGGACGTGGTTCAGGTTTCTCCTGCGATGTCAGAAAACACAATCCATACAGTGCTTATCCGCTGGTTCAGTTCGAAGAAAAACTGGCTACCAAAGGAGACACTTTCACCCGTTACCAGTTGAGAATGGAAGAGATGCACGAATCTCTGCACATCATTGAGCAGTTGATTGACAACATCCCGGAAGGTGATTATGCGGTGAAGATGAAAGGTGTAGTCAAACTGCCTGAGGGTGAGTTTTACCAACGAGTGGAAACTGCAAGGGGCGAGTTTGGTGTTTATGTCGTCAGCGATGGCAAGAAAAACCCTTATCGCGTGAAGTTCCGCTCTCCGGGATTCTCTAATCTTTTCGCGCTCAACAAGATGGCTGCCGGTCATAAGATTGCTGACCTGGTTGCGATCATGTCGACGCTCGACCTGGTTATACCGGACATTGACAGGTAATTAGTAATAACACGATTGAACTATCGAAAATCAACTAAATAATGGGATTCAATATTTACGACTTTACAGAAATGACCCACAACATGCACCTGTGGTTTTTGGAGCGGATGTCTCCAACTGCCACAACCATTGTTGAATGGACAGTCATCGGAGTCTGTTATTTGCTTTTTATTGCGCTATTCGGATTATTCCTGGTTTACGCCGAACGGAAAGTCTGCGCTGCCTTCCAGCAACGTATGGGCCCTATGCGTGTTGGCCCCTGGGGTCTGCTACAGACCATCGCCGACTTCATCAAATTGCTGATGAAGGAGCTGATCATGCCAAAGAGCGCCGACAAATTTCTTTACAACCTGGCTCCTTTCATTACCATGATTGCCACCTTTATGGCCATCGCGGTTCTTCCATTCGCCAAGGGGTTGCAAACAATGGATTTTGACATCGGTATCTTTTATGTTACGGCAGTCTCCTCGATCGGTGTGATCGGTATCCTGATCGCAGGATGGTCCAGTAACAACAAATATTCCTTAATCGGAGCCATGCGTAGTGGTGCGCAGATCCTCAGCTATGAGCTTTCTGTCTCCCTCTCACTGGTTACCATGATTATCTTCGCCGGGTCCATGCAGCTCTCCGTCATCGTCGAAGGACAGCGCGACGCCTGGTTCCTGTTCAAGGGCCACGTTCCAGCCCTGATTGCCTTTGTAATCTTCCTGATAGCCGGAACAGCCGAAACCAACCGCGGACCATTCGACCTTGCAGAGGCAGAATCGGAACTAACTGCAGGCTTCCACACGGAATATTCCGGTATTAAATTTGCCTTCTTCTTCCTGGCAGAATATATCAATATGTTTATTGTTGCAGCCATGGCCACCACCGTTTTCCTCGGAGGCTGGATGCCACTGCATTTTGGCTCTTTAGAATCTTTTAATCACGTGATGGACTTTATTCCTCCACTGGTATGGTTCTTCCTGAAAATTGGGGGTGTCATCTTCCTGATCATGTGGTTTAAATGGACATTCCCTCGCCTGAGGGTCGACCAGATCCTTACCCTCGAGTGGAAATACCTGTTGCCAATCAATCTGGTTAATATCCTGCTGATGAGCCTGATCGTATTAACCAAATTCCATCTGTAAAATCCTCGCTTTATGAATGCGCTATTTCAATATATCAGCACAGTTTTCAAAGGAGTATGGACACTTCTGGTCGGTATGAGAGTTACCGCGAAGTATTTTTTTACTCCCTGGAAACACGTCACACAGCAGTATCCCGAAAACCGCGAGATGCTGAAGATGTTCGACCGTTTTCGTGGTGAGGTAATCATGCCCCACAGCGAAGCCAACGAGCACCTCTGTACCGGTTGCGGTATCTGTGAACTCAATTGTCCCAACGGATCAATTGAAATCATAAGTAAGATGGAAGTGAACGAAGAGGGCAAGAAAAAACGGGCCATCGATAAGCACATCTATCACCTCGGAATGTGTACCCTATGCAATCTATGCATAAAAGCCTGTCCGACAGGAGCTATCATCATGGGTCAGGAGTTTGAACACGCAGTATGGGATCGTTCCTTGCTGACAAAAGTGTTAAACAAGCCGGGTTCGAAAATTGCACAAGGAGTAAAAGAGTAATAAACTGAAATAAAAATATTAGTTATGACGCTCAGTGATATCATGTTCTACCTGTTTGCCGGTTCAATTCTGACCTTCTCGGTCATGACCGTCACCAGTCGCAGAATCTTAAGGTCGGCGGTCTACCTGCTTTTCGTGCTGGTCTCCACTGCCGGACTTTATTTCATGCTGAAATACAATTTCCTTGCTGCCGTTCAGTTGACAGTTTACGCCGGAGGTATTATCGTACTGATTATCTTCTCGATTCTGCTAACTAGTCACGTCAGCGAAAAGGCCGTAGTCGCCCCTGTCAGGCAACAAATCTTCTCTGCCCTCGCGGTTGCCGCAGGCGCAGTACTGACACTATTGACGATCTTCAAATTTGCCTTCGTGTCCACAACCGCGCCCGCACTCGACTCCAATGTCACCAACGTTGGACGCGCATTGGTTTCTACGGGCCGGGACGGTTTTGCCCTTCCCTTCGAAGTGATCTCTGTTCTGTTGCTCGCCGCAATGGTCGGAGCTATCGTGCTGGCTAAAAAGGAAAAATCTCTAAATCCTGCTAATTCAACAAAGTCATGATAGATAATATCCCACTCAATTCCTTTCTTGTAATCAGTACCCTGATGTTCTTCATAGGCATCTATGGTTTCCTGACAAGAAGAAATCTGATCACCATGCTGATGTCAATTGAGCTGATCCTCAATTCTGTCAATATTAATTTCGTGGTATTCAATCGGTTTCTCTATCCGAATCAATTACATGGTCATTTTTTCAGCCTGATTGTAATTGCTGTTGCCGCCTCCGAGGCAGCCGTCGCCATAGCTATTATCATCAACATCTACCGGAACTTCAAGTCTATCGATGTTGAGAATCTTGACCAAATGAAATTTTAAAACCTATGAACAGTTACGCATATACATTGTTGATTCCGCTGATTCCTTTCTTCGTATTCGTCTTCGTCGGAATATTTGAAGACAAACTGAAAGGGAAACTGGGAGGTCTGATTGGCACAACAGGTCTTGGAATCGGTGCTTTCTTATCTTATTATACAGCCTTTAAATATTTCATCGCTGACCATGTTGCGGGTACCGCGTTTACCTCTTCCAAGGCCTTCGAAATTACCTGGCTGCACCTGACGGAAAAGCTAACCATCAATCTGGGAATCCTGATCGATCCGATCTCCGTGATGATGCTGGTAGTCATTACCACAGTTTCATTCATGGTTCATATTTACAGTCTGGGATATATGGAAGGCGAGCGTGGATTCGCCCGTTTCTATGCATTCCTTTCCTTGTTCAGTTTCTCGATGTTAGGACTGGTCCTGGCAACCAACCTGTTTCAGATGTATATCTTCTGGGAGTTGGTGGGTGTTTCTTCCTTCTTGTTGATCGGATATTATTACGAAAAACCAAGCGCCTTCTCGGCTGCCAAGAAAGCATTTATCGTCACCAGGTTTGCCGACCTCGGCTTCCTGATCGGTATCCTGATACTCTCTTTTAATACCGGAACATTCGATTTCCAAACTTTAACAGATCCTCATGGTCTGGCCATTGCCTCCAAGGGCGGAGCGGTCTTCATGGGACTTTCTGTCATTACCTGGGCGTTGATCCTGATCTTCGTTGGTGGTGCCGGTAAATCGGCCATGTTCCCGCTGCACATTTGGTTGCCGGATGCCATGGAGGGCCCGACACCGGTTTCCGCATTGATCCACGCTGCCACGATGGTGGTTGCGGGTGTTTACCTCGTTGCCAGGCTGTTCCCTGTTTATGCGCAGGGTGGGCCTTTTGCGCTGGAAGTGGTTGCCTGGGTTGGGGCTTTTACCTCGCTCTTTGCCGCAGTGATCGCGACCACTCAAACAGATATTAAAAGGGTTTTGGCCTTTTCGACCATGTCGCAGATTGGCTATATGATGCTCGCATTAGGCGTTTCCGGTTACGGAGGTGAAGAAGGACTCGGCTTCATGGCTGGAAATTTCCACCTGTTTACCCATGCGATGTTCAAGGCGCTTTTATTCCTTGGCGCCGGAGCTGTTATTCATGCGGTTCACAGCAACGATATGACTGAAATGGGCGGACTACGCAAGTATTTGCCTATCACCCATATGACCTTCCTTATTGCCTGTCTGACGATTGCCGGTATTCCGCCATTCTCAGGATTCTTCAGCAAGGATGAGATTTTAGTCGCCGCTTTCCACCACAACAAAATATTATTTGGTATTGAATATTTCGTAGCCGGCCTGACCGCCTTCTACATGTTCCGCCTCTATTACAATATTTTCTGGGGTCACGACCGTCATTACCACCATACCCCGCATGAATCACCACTAGTGATGACTATCCCGCTGATGATTCTTGCCTTTGGATCGGTATTCTCAGGTTTCATACCTTTCCACAGCCTTGTAACATCTGATGGTTTAGGTTTCGAATCCCACATCGACTGGATGATCGCTATTCCTTCCGTTCTGGTTGGCGTGCTTGGAATTGCCGTAGCTACCGTGATGTATAAGACAGAAAACGCCCTTCCTGGTAAGGTTTCCAGCTCATTCAGCTTCTTTTACAAATGGGCTTTGCACAAATTTTACATCGACGAATTCTATCTCTTTGTTACCAAGAAAATCATATTCAATTACATCTCCCGTCCGGTTGCCTGGTTCGACCGTCATATCGTGGATGGAACGATGAACGGAATAGCTAATATTATAGTTTTTGTTTCCTACTCGATCAAAGGTTTGCAGACGGGTAGAGTTCAACAATATGCTTTTGTATTTGTCGGTGGTGTGGTAGCACTGGTGTTGATTTTTGTTTACGTACTATAAGAAACTGATATAAGATGAACATTTTAACCCTTTTAATAGTAGTACCGGTCCTCACAGTGACAGGTATTCTATTCACAAAAGATCTGAAACAAGCCCGACTGGCGAGCGCCATCGGGATGACCATTCAGTTGATTCTTTCATTTGTGCTCGTATACATGTATTTCGCTGAGCGGGGTGCGGGTAACATGGAAGCCATGCTCTTTAAATATGATGCACTGTGGATTCCATCTTTGAATATCCATTATGCGATTGGTGTCGATGGTATTTCCGTGGCCATGATTGCCCTGACCGGGGTGGTCGTTTTCGCAGGGATTTTCGCCTCCTGGCAGATGGAATTTCTGTCGCGGGAATTCTTCATCTCACTGATTATCCTGGCTACGGGGGTTTTTGGGTTCTTTATCTCGCTCGATCTCTTTACCATGTTCCTCTTTTACGAGATCGCAGTGATTCCGATGTACCTGCTGATCGGCATCTGGGGCTCGGGACCGAAAGAATATTCTGCCATGAAACTTACGCTGATGCTGATGGGCGGTTCCGCCTTGCTGATGGTTGGTATCCTGGGGATCTATTTTAACTCAGCACCAGTAGGCAGTCCGCTTACTTTTAACGTTCTGGAAATTGCCAAGCATTCGATTCCGATTGAGATGCAACGCTTCTTGTTCCCCTTCACCTTTATTGGTTTTGGTATCCTTGGAGCCCTTTTCCCCTTCCATACCTGGTCGCCCGACGGTCATGCCTCTGCGCCAACCGCGGTGTCCATGCTTCACGCAGGAGTGCTGATGAAATTAGGAGGTTATGGTGCATTCCGTGTGGCTATGTACCTGATGCCGGAAGCCGCTCACGAGCAAGCCTGGATTTTTATTATCCTGACAACTATCAGTGTGGTCTATGGTGCCTTCGGTGCCATCTTCCAAAAAGATTTGAAATATATCAACGCCTATTCTTCAGTGAGTCACTGCGGACTGGTACTCTTCGCCGTTCTGATGATGAACACCACGGCCTTCACAGGTGCGGTAATCCAAATGATCTCGCACGGATTGATGACAGCCCTCTTCTTTGCCTTGATTGGTATGATCTACGGCAGGACACACACCCGTATGATCAATGAAATGGGTGGTTTGATGAAGGTGATCCCATTCCTGGGCGTGGTTTATGTTATCGCAGGCCTGGCTTCTTTAGGCTTACCCGGTTTCAGCGGATTCGTTGCCGAGATGACAATTTTCTTCGGAGCTTATGAGCACATAGATACTTTTCACAGGGTGGCTACCATCGTTGCGGTCTCGTCTATCGTTATCACTGCCGTGTATATCCTGCGTGTCGTCGGCACTTTGCTGATGGGCCCGATCACAGACAAGCATTTCAATCACCTGGAAGATGCCAACTGGTACGAAAGACTTTCTACCATCACCCTCGTCCTGGGAATTACCTTTATCGGTATGGCGCCGCTCTGGTTATCGGATATGATTAATTTCAGTTTGACCGGTTTGGTTGCTAAACTGGCGAGTGGCCATATTCCAGGGTTGTAAGAATAAAAATTAGAAAAATAAAAACTTAAGATATGAGTTTAAGCGATATTCTGACAATGAGAAATGAGCTCCTGCTGACCTTCATGGCCATGCTACTGCTCACCATCGATCTGAATTTGAACCATGCAAAGAAGAGCAAGATAATTCCTATCGCGATTGGCCTTTTTATGGTCGTCACGCTCATCGGTTTTATCCCTCAGCCCGATAAGGCGCTTTTTGGTGGCATGTACCATACCAACGGACTGGTACAACTAATGAAAAACATCCTGAACATCGGGGCGCTGATCATTCTTTTCCAATCCGTCGCTTGGTTAAAGAGTCCGGCCAATGCGACAAAAATCAGCGAATATTTTTTCCTGTTGATTTCGACGCTGATCGGGATGAATTTCATGATCTCTTCGGGCGATTTCCTGATGCTGTACCTTGGTCTTGAGCTTGCCACCATTCCAATTGCCGCACTGGCCGCTTTCACTCATTTCAACACAAAATCTTCAGAGGCGGGTATCAAATTATTACTTTCCTCTGCCCTATCTTCCGGTATTTTGCTTTACGGCATCTCCATGATTTATGGATCCTGTGGCTCGATCTATTTCGATTCAATCAGTACTTCCTTCACGAATGTTCCATTGCAGGTCCTGGCTTTTATTTTCTTCTTTACCGGGATGGCCTTCAAAATTTCACTCGTTCCTTTCCACTTATGGACGGCCGACGTGTATGAAGGGGCTCCTATCAACGTAACCTCGTATCTCTCTGTCATCTCCAAGGGTGCAGCCGCATTTATCCTGATTATCGTGATGTTCACGGTATTCAAGGCGCTCGCTCCTGTTTATAAATCCATGATTTACCTCATCTCAGTTCTTACCATGACAGTCGGTAACTTGTTTGCCATGCGCCAGAAGAACATGAAACGATTCCTTGCGTTCTCATCAATTGCCCAGGCAGGATTTATCCTCCTTGGTATCCTGGGAACCAATCAGATGGGGATGAGTTCTGTCGTCTATTTCGTATTGGTCTATATCTTCTCCAATCTCGGTGCCTTCGGCGTGGTTGCCGCTATTTCTGCCAGGACCGGCAAAGAATCCATGGACGATTACGACGGTTTATACCTCACCAATCCGAAGCTGAGCCTTTTGATGATGCTTTCGATGTTTTCACTGGCTGGTATTCCTCCGGTTGCTGGATTCTTTGGAAAGATGTATCTCTTCATGTCGGCAGCCTCAGGCGGTTATTACTGGCTGGTATTCATTGCCGTTCTGAACGCAACGATATCCTTGTATTATTACCTTTTGGTTGTTAAGGCAATGTTCATCAATAAGAATGAAAACCCGATTGCGACCTTTAGCAGTGATGGTTATACTAAAATCGGATTGGCACTTTGTGCGCTGGGCATCTTCGTCCTGGGCTTCTGGAGTCAGGTTTATGAGTTCATCAACGGACTGACTTTCGGAATCTGATTTTCCTGGTAAGAATTACAAACAAATTGATTTAAACGAACATGGTACTCAAAGCAAAACATATCGTCGAAGAGATCAACGGCCAGCGCTGCACGGTTGTAGAAAAAGGAATTGAGAAGAACCGGTTGGATTTCCTGAAAGATCTGCTTCTATTTAACAAATTTGAAGTGGTTGTTGATGAGGTCGCCAAGACGGAAGAAACGGCTGTTCAGCTTTACAATATCGGTGTGACTGACCTGGTTTTCAATCCGGTTATTGCAGTCTATGAGATGAGCATGAAGAATCAGAAGGGACAGCCAGTTACGGCTCCCTACTGGAACCAGGAAACAACCGAAAGCATCCTGGAATATTGGTTAACGGCTAAATAAGAATTTTCGTTTTCTCTGAGCGGTAAAGAAGATATCTGAAGGTTAAAAGATAAAATAAGAGCCAGGCTACTGCGAAGACCACGAGAGCACCTACAAAACCAAACCCAAAGAAAAACAGGGCCGAAGCTATAATGAAAACCAGATTGAAATAGGCGGTTAGAATGAACGCTTTCAATCTGAGTAAGTCCGTCAGTTCAGTCTCAACTTTCTCCCTTGAGAAGGCAATTAAGAACAATCCGCAAAGCAAAAATATCCCGGCAAACTCTTCAAGCATCTGATTCGTTACCATAGAAAATGTTTTAGTTTCAATGTAAAACGAGTAGATGGCGAACATCTTCATGTTTAAAAAATCAGGTTTGTAATTGAATTTATATTTTGCCAGCAGCATTACTATACCAAGTAATGTTAAAACAATGCCCGGAAGCCTGAGTCTTGCCGGCAACAGATAATTGTTGATTTTCATTTTTGACAAGTTTTTTAGTGTGGATTATCAACAATATTACAAAAAGAAATCTCATCAATAATACATTCTTGTATTTTTACGAAAAATCTATTCCAATGATCTGGAACGAAAAAATCGAGTGTGCTTCCCGGGAGGAGATGAGGAACATCCAATCCGCAAGATTGAAGGATACGGTTCAGCGAATCTATCATGCTGTACCTTCCTATCGTAAGAAAATGCAGGAAAGAGGCCTGACGCCGCATGATATCCATGGCATTGAGGACCTCAGTAAACTTCCTTTTACCACGAAGGCCGATCTGCGTGACAACTATCCGTTTGGGCTCTTTACTGTTCCGATGAGCGAAATTGTGAGGCTGCACGCCTCCTCCGGAACAACCGGCAAACCTACTGTGGTGGGATATACCAGAAAAGATATCCAAATGTGGTCGGAAGTAGTGTCCCGATCTTTGTGCATGGCAGGAGTTCATCACCATGATATTGTTCAGATTGCTTATGGTTACGGCCTATTCACCGGTGGCTTGGGCCTTCATTATGGCACGGAAAATCTTGGTGCTTCTGTGATTCCTATTTCAGGGGGGAACTCCTCCAAACAGATTCAGCTGATGGAGGATTTTGGCAGTTCCGTGTTGTGCTGTACTCCCTCTTATGCGCTCAATCTGGCGGAAGTCATGAAAGAGATGGGTGTAAGCCCTGAAAAACTCAAGTTGAGGGTAGGTATTTTTGGCGCAGAACCCTGGACAGAAGCCATGCGTAAAGAGATTGAAACTAAGCTCGGCATCAAGGCGATCGATATTTATGGGCTGAGTGAAATCGTGGGTCCGGGGGTTTCCTGCGAATGCGAACATCAGTGCGGGATGCACATCAACGAAGACCATTTTCTGCCTGAGATCATAGATCCGGAGACATTAGAACCTGTGCCTATGGGTGGGATGGGCGAACTCGTCTTTACCACCATTACCAAGGAAGGCATACCATTGATACGATACCGGACCCGCGACCTGACCAGGCTTATTGATGAGCCATGTGCCTGTGGAAGGACATTGGTCAGGATGGTCAAGTGTAAGGGCCGAAGCGACGATATGCTGATCATCCGGGGCGTCAATGTATTCCCATCGCAGATCGAAACGGTACTCTTACAAATGAGTGAAGTTGAACCGCACTATTTACTGATCATCGAACGGGAAGGTACGCTGGATACGGTAACCCTGATGGTAGAGGTGCAGGAGCAGTTCTTTTCCGATGAGGTCAGAAAACTACAGGAGCTCAGGATAAAAATAACCCGCCACCTGGAGAGTGTGCTCGGTATTTCGGTCAATGTCAAACTTGTTGAACCGAAGACCATCGAGCGCACGGCAGGAAAAGCCCAGCGGGTAATCGACAAACGCAAACTAACTGAATAGCCATGTTAATCAAGCAACTCTCCGTTTTTTTGGAAAACAAGTCGGGTCGCCTGCATGAAGTCTCGACGATCCTGGGTCAGGCAGGCATCAATATGTCGGCATTCTCGGTAGCGGATACTTCCGAGTTTGGAATCTTACGGCTGATCGTTTCAGACCATGAGAAAGCCTTCAGGGTACTGAGGGAAAACAGTTTCTCCGTCAGTCTGACCGATGTGGTTTGTCTGAATTGTCCGAACCAGCCGGGAGCCCTTGCCAGGGCGCTGCAAATCTTGTCGGATAATGAGGTATCCATCGAATATCTGTATGCATTTTCGGTAGGGGAAGCGGCCAATGTGGTGATAAAACCCGACCTGATAGATAAGTGCATTGCAGTGCTGACGGAACACCAGATGGAGCTGGTGAAGGCCAGCGATCTATACAAGATATAAATAGGTCTTCATTTCCTTTGTTTATATTTTATTTTTAGCGGCCAAATGGAATAGCCATGAGGTTAATGTCACTTTTGTAGGCGATTGACAAATCATGGCGATTTCAGGATTTTTTTTTACCTTGCGTTCCAGTTTACATCATGGGATATAGCGTTTCCTGAAGACTAAAATTTAACTAAAAGTTTGTATGAAGAAAGTCGCAATACAAGGTATCAAAGGTAGTTTTCACGAAGACGCTGCGCTGAAATATTTTGGCACGGGAGCAGAAATCGTTGAATGTAGTACCTTTCGAAAGGTTTGTGAAATGCTCGACAGGGATGAAGTGAATTGTGCCGTCATGGCAATTGAGAACTCCATTGCAGGAAGCTTGCTCCAGAATTACGCTTTAATCCGTGATTTCCACCTGAAAATTATTGCTGAAATATACATCCATATACAGATGAACCTGATGGTTTTTCCGGGTGTAAAAAAGAAAGAAATCAAGGAGATCTATTCTCATCCGGTCTCTTTTTTACAGTGCTCCGATTATCTTGAAAGGCACTTTCCACATGCCGAAAGAAAGGAATTGGGTGATAACGCAAAAGTGGCGAAACTCATTCAGGATGAAAAAATCCTTCATGCCGCCGCCATCAGTAACTTGCGTTCAGCCAGCCTTTACGGACTCGAGATTCTCGAAAAAGGGATAGAAACAAACAAGAAAAACTACACCCGCTTTTGGATACTTTCCAAACATGCGACCTTAGACGAGGGTAACAACAAAGCCTCTTTGTGTTTCGAGGTAGGACATTATTACGGGGCACTGGCACGCGTGCTGAATATCTTCGCAGAAAACAAGATCAACCTGAATAAGATCCAATCTGTCCCGGTCCTGGGTAAACCGAACGAATATACGATGCATGTTGATGTGGAATGGGACTCAGAGGGTGATTACGAAAGGGCTATCCATCAGGTATTGAAAAATGTCTCAAGCCTTGCGATCCTTGGTGAATATAAAAAAGCTGAAATTAACTCTTAAAAATATCCAATTTATGGAAAAAATTGCCATTTTTTTCGGACCATTAAACGGTTCTGTTCATCGGGTAGCCAAACTTGTGGCCTCTAAAATCGGAACAGACAAAGTTGATCTGATTCACATTACAGATGCCTCTGCGGCTGATCTGGACAAGTATTCCAGGATCATTTTCGGTATTTCCACCATTGGAAAAGACACCTGGACCCAGAAATTTGACAATACTGACTGGTCTAAATTCTTCCCGATAGTAACCGATTACAATTTCGCAGGGAAAAAGGTTGCGATCTTTGGATTGGGTGATCACATCACTTACGCCTATCATTTCGTAGATTCAATGGGACTCCTGGGTAAAACGATAAAGAATAAGGGTGGAAAAATCTTTGGAGCGGTGAGTACTGATGGCTATACTTTTCAGGATTCGGATGCCATTTCTGAGGGAAAATTCATCGGTTTGCCCGTTGATGAGGATTTCGAGCCTGAACTTACAGATGAGCGCGTAACCAATTGGATTAACGCCTTGCTGAAGGAATTTTGATGATGAGCAACACTCCCATACCTCCATTGGTCGTCGAAGAGAAGATTGCCGCGCTCGAAGTCGAAGAGATTGGTCATGCCTCGATTAGGGAGATCGTTCAACTAGTCAGCAGCATCGAAGCAGCCACCGGCATCAAATATATCCGGATGGAGATGGGAATACCCGGACTTCCACCAAGTCAGGTCGGCGTTGAAGCCGAAATTGCCGCTTTGCGTAACAATGTCGCCTCGCTCTACCCTCAGATTGATGGGATTCCTGTATTAAAATCGGAGGCTTCCCGATTCGTGAAGATGTTCATGGACGTGGAGGTGAGTCCGCAGGGATGTATTCCTACTGTTGGCTCAATGGAGGGTAGTTATGCTGCTTTTCTGGTGACCGCTGCCCGTGAAAAAGAGCGGGACACTGCCCTATTTATCGATCCGGGATTCCCGGTTCAGAAACAGCAGATGCTGGTGATGAACCAAAAATATATTTCCTTCGATGTCTTCGACTTCAGAGGAGAAAAATTGAAAGAAAAGCTGGAATCCTATCTCTCCAAAGGAAATATCTGCAATATTATTTACTCTAATCCAAACAATCCGGCATGGATCTGTTTGACGGAAGAGGAGCTGAAAATCATTGGTGAGCTTGCGACCAAATATGATGTAGTCGTGATAGAAGATCTGGCCTATTTTGCCATGGACTTCCGGCAAGACCTTTCCAGACCGGGTGTTCCACCCTTTCAGCCAACAGTTGCACGGTATACCAATAATTGGGTGATGATGATCTCCAGTTCCAAGGTATTTTCGTATGCTGGTCAGCGAATTGGCATCCTGGTCATTTCAGATCAACTTTACCACAGACATTCGCAAAATCTAAGTGACAGGCTTCGAGTGCATGGATTCGGAAACGCGATCGTTCACCGTGTATTATATGCCATGACCTCAGGCACTTCACACTCCGCTCAGTTCGCTTTGGCAGCCATGTTTAAGCATGCCAGCGACGGAGAATACGATTTCATCAGGGATGTGAAAGAATATGGAGAGAAGGCGCACATCATGAAAAATCTATTTGTCTCACATGGTTTTCAGATCGTTTATGAGACAGATATTGACCAACCTATCGGTGACGGCTTCTATTTCACCATTTCCTATCCGGGAATGTCAGAAACAGAATTGCTCTATCGGCTTCTTTTTTATGGCATCAGCGCCATCTCTTTGGGTAATACCGGGAGCTCAAAACAGGGATTGAGAGCCTGCGTCTCCAATGTGCGTCGTAACCAATTCGCAGAACTGGAATCCAGATTGGAACAGTTTCATCGGGATTTTCCGGCTTGATTACAGATTGAAAGTTAAAGTGGCCTTTTTTTGAAAATATGTAAGATATCGATTATAGGACAAAAGTCATGAATGACCTCATATCCTATAACGAAATTTGAATAAAAATAACAAACACAATGGCTAAAGTCATAGGAGCAGTAGTTGTTGACTCAGAAGTTTGCAAGGGTTGTAATCTATGTGTCGTCTCGTGTCCGACCAAGACATTGGGGCTAAACCGCGACGTTAACAGCAAAGGATACCACTATTCTTACATGGAATTTCCTGAAACCTGCATCGGATGCTCAAACTGTTCCTCAGTTTGTCCGGACAGTTGTATTACTGTTTACAGATTAAAATTAGATTAGCATTAATCAATTAAAAAACCAAATATGGGTGAATTAAGGTTGATGAAAGGAAACGAGGTCATCGCTGAAGCAGCTATTAGATATGGTTGTGATGGTTATTTCGGGTATCCGATCACCCCTCAGTCTGAAGTGATGGAATCACTCATGGCGCTTCGTCCCTGGGAAACTTCTGGAATGGTTGTTTTACAAGCAGAAAGTGAAATAGCCTCGATACACATGGTCTACGGAGCAGCCGGTTGTGGCAAACGTGTCATGACCTCCTCTTCCAGTCCGGGTATCAGCCTGATGGCCGAAGGCATATCCTACATTGCGGGCTCAGAACTTCCCTGCGTGATCGTCAACGTTCAGCGAGGCGGTCCGGGACTTGGCACCATTCAGCCATCGCAGGCTGATTATAACCAGGCAACGAAAGGCGGAGGACACGGAGATTATTCCCTGCTTGTGTTGGCACCGGCCTCAGTCCAGGAGATGAACGATTTCGTTGGGCTGGGATTCGATCTGGCTTTTAAATACAGGAATCCCGTGATGATCCTTGCCGATGGTGTGATTGGACAGATGATGGAAAAAGTAGAGCTGATGGATCAGCAACCCCGTTGGACGGATCAGCAGCTTAAGGAACTTACCGGCAGTTGGGCCACTCAGGGCAAGACGAAGGATCGTGCCAAACATGTGATCACGTCCCTCGAAATGGATTCACACATCATGGAGGAAAATAACCTCAGGCTGCAGGCCAAATACCAGCGGATGAAGGAAGAGGATGTTCGATATGAAACGATAGAATGTGAAGATGCAGAATATGTATTGGTAGCCTTTGGCTGTGCCGCCAGAATATGCCAGAAGACTGTTCAGCTGGCAAGGGCTAAGGGACACAAAGTCGGTCTCTTGCGACCCATCACCCTTTTCCCTTTCCCCGAAAAAATGATCGCAGAAATGGCTGGTCATGTCAAAGGATTTCTGACAGTGGAATTCAACGCCGGACAGATGGTTAATGATGTCCGTCTGGCTGCGAACGGAAAGACAAGGGTAGAATATTTTGGACGGATGGGAGGAATTTTACCTTCACCGGACGAAGTTGAAAAGGCACTGATGCAAAAATTGATAGGAGGATAAATCATGTCTGAAGTAGCGGAAAAAATTAAAAATATCATCAGCCCTGAGAACCTGATTTATAGCAAATCACCTGTTCTCAATGATGTGACCATGCATTACTGCCCGGGTTGCAGTCATGGTGTGGTCCACAAACTGATCGCAGAAATTATTGATGAAATGGGTATTCAGGATCGTACCATTGGGGTTTCCCCGGTAGGATGTGCTGTCTTTGCTTATAATTATATTGACATTGACTGGTCTGAAGCGGCCCACGGCAGGGCGCCGGCAGTAGCCACCGGGATCAAACGCGTGATGCCTGATAAAGTCGTTTTCACTTACCAGGGTGACGGGGATCTGGCGGCCATTGGCACTGCAGAGACGCTGCATGCAGTGAACCGTGGGGAAAATATCGTCATGATCTTCATCAACAACGCGATTTACGGCATGACCGGCGGACAGATGGCCCCCACCACGCTTTTAGGTCAGATTACTTCAACGACACCTTACGGTCGTAACGTAGATCTCAACGGTTATCCATTGAAAATTACCGATCTGATTGCTCAATTACCAGGCGCTGCCTACGTTAGCCGTCAGAGTGTTCATACTCCGGCTGCCGTTAGAAAAGCAAAGAAAGCCATTAAAAAAGCCTTTGAACTTTCAGAAAAAAAAATAGGAACCTGCTTTGTTGAGATCGTTTCAACCTGTAATTCAGGCTGGAAACTTACACCGGCAGATTCGAATGACTGGATGGTCAAGCACATGTTCCCGCTCTTCCCCATCGGCGATCTGAAGGATGGTGGAAAGGATGCAATAGGGGAATTTGAAATGAAAGGATAAAGGTTAAAGGATAAAGGTTAAAGGTTAAAGGAGGCGTCTTCACTTTAACCTTTATCCTTTAACCTTTATCCTTACTTCCGGAGCTATTTTGGGTAAAAGAACAACTAATATTGAAAGTAATGACAGAAGAGATCATAATTGCAGGTTTTGGTGGACAAGGGGTGCTCTCCATGGGAAAAATACTTGCGTATTCGGGTGTGATGCAGAATCAGGAAGTTGCCTGGTTTCCATCTTACGGTCCCGAGATGAGGGGCGGAACGGCCAATGTAACAGTGATTTTGAGCGACGATCGTATCAGTTCACCTGTCCTGCATGAATTTGATACTGCCATCATCCTTAACCAGCAATCCATGACCAAGTTCGAGAAAATGGTCAAACCAGGAGGAATATTACTTTACGATCCTAACGGAATTGTTAAACATCCTACCAGGAAAGATGTTAACATTTACAGGGTTGAAGGTGCAAAATTGGCTGTTGAAATGGGTAATCCACTGACTTTTAACATGATTGTACTTGGCGCTTTCCTCCAGGCTAAACCGGTGATCAAACTTGAAAATGTCAAAAAAGGATTGGAGAAATCGCTGCCGGAAAGGCATCATAAAATGATTCCATTGAATCTTATGGCCATAAAAAAAGGCCAGGAAAACCTGGAAATAGTGCAAGAACTCTAAGATATAACTGGTTAAGGACTGTTCCTTCAATTTGGGTTATCAGAAAATAAACAGTTAAAAACTTGATATTTGATTATCAATATTGTACCTTTGTAGTGTCGATTCTACGGATTCGACGCCGTAAAGCCTCCGGGAGTTCCGCTCTTTGAGGCTTTGCTTTTAAATGCCATCTCAACTTTGTCATTCTTAAGGACCCAAACTTCATTAATCATATGCGACTCTTCAATTCTCCGAACACACGTTCTTTTAATGTGGTCAAAGGTAATCCCACAATCTTCAATAATTAAACGTGAAGATTGTTTTAACCCTCGCCTTAACATATTACTGAAATTAGTTTTAGGGTTATTTGATACAAACCCCTCATGTTCATAAAAATAGTCGCCAATCTTTAAATCGGGGCATTTCCCTTCATATCTTGACCCAACTAAACTGCCGAAAATTTCTTTGTATAATGCATCTTTAAAGTGCAGCTTAGGCAATATCTGAACGATTTGACCATTATTTGCGAACACGCATGAAATCAATAATAAAACACTGTAATCATTTTGGTTTATATTGACTTCCGAATGTATCTCTACTCTACCTCTGTTCTCAAATTCTCTATGAATCGCAAAGCCCTCAATCCTAGTATACTTAGCTGATATTCGGCTATCTGATTCAGACATTTATTCGGATCCTTAAATAATTTGACTTCCTCTACCATCATTTTGCGGAGGCATTTCCTATTAAATTTAACCTTTTTATCAGACATTTCATAATTGCTAAATCTCCTATTTTCTTTCACCGTTTTTTCTTAGTTTTAGTGCCTTCAAATAATTCTTTCACCAAACAGCATCTTAATTTATGAACATAAAAATAAGGCTGACCCTGATGAACTTCCTGCAGTTTTTTGTGTGGGGTTCGTGGCTGATATCTCTCGGCGGTTACATGATGGGACCATTGAATTTCACTGGCGGACAAGTAGGCGGCGTATATGCTACCATGGGGCTGGCTGCCCTTTTTATGCCAGGAATAATGGGTATTGTCGCCGATCGCTGGATCAATGCCGAGCGGGTACTGGGTATGTGCCACCTCGTCGGGGCCGTCCTTCTTTTTTGGGCTTCCACTGTCACCAATCCAGTCGTGATGTATTGGGTCATGTTATTCAACGCGATGGCTTATATGCCCACAATTGCCTTAAACAGCGCCGTCTCCTATAATATTTTGCTGCAAAAAGGGTATGATGTGGTGAAGGACTTTCCACCGATCAGGGTATGGGGTACCATTGGATTTATCTTTGCGATGTGGATTGTCGATCTCCTGGGATGGGCAAGAAGTCCTGTTCAATTGTACGTCAGTTCAATAACAGCCTTGTCATTAGGCATTTATGCTTTCACGCTCCCCGCATGTCCTCCTGCACGGGCGAAAAGAAACGGATCAATTCTATCCGCACTTGGGCTCGATGCCTTCGTTTTGTTTAAGAAAAGGAAGATGGCTGTCTTCTTTATCTTCGCAATGCTGATCGGTGCAGCGCTTCAGATTACCAACACTTTTGGAGGCTCCTTTTTGGACGATTTTTCCAAATTTGATCTGTACAAAGATTCCTTCGCCGTTAAACATCCAACGCTTTTGCTCTCCATTTCACAGATCTCTGAAACCTTATTTATCCTGACTATTCCATTTTTCCTGAAACGTTTCGGCATCAAAAAAGTGATGATCATCAGCATCTTTGCCTGGGTATTGCGCTTTGGCCTTTTTGGCATCGGGAATCCCGGTCACGGACTTGTACTGCTTATCCTATCCATGATTATCTATGGAATGGCTTTTGATTTCTTCAATATTTCCGGATCGCTCTTTGTAGAAATGGAAGCGGAACCCGGTATAAGGGCCAGCGCACAAGGCTTGTTCATGATCATGACCAATGGATTCGGAGCATATCTGGGTGGCGTTTCCAGTGGCTTCGTGGTGGACCTCTTTACGAAAGACGGAGTGAAAGACTGGCCCCATATCTGGATGGTGTTTGCAGCTTATGCTCTGGTCCTGGGGTTGATATTCCCATTCGTATTTAGATACAAGCACGAATCCTTAAAAACCGCTTAGAATACTTCAACTTATTCGTTCCCTTTATGCTCAACAGACAACTCCTCGCCCCTGCCAGTATTGTGGTGGTTGGCGCATCCAACAATGTGACCAAACCCGGAGGAAAGATCCTGAAAAATTTACTGGAACACGAATACAAGGGAGTGCTTTTTGCTGTCAATCCTAACGATGCAGAAGTTCAGGGTGTAAAGACTTTTCATCATTTAAGGGATCTGCCTGAGGTAGAGTTGGCCATTCTTGCAATTCCTGCTAAAGGCTGCACAGAGGCCGTAGCAATCCTTACCAGAGACAAAAACACCAAGGCATTTATCATCATCTCAGGTGGATTCAGTGAGATGGGAAGCGAAGGTGCCGCGCTTGAAAAAGAGATTGTCAGGCTTATTAATGAAGCCAATGGGTGTCTGATCGGTCCCAACTGTATCGGCATGCTTACACATGATTATGCAGGTGTCTTCACCGAACCCATTCCGCGACTGGAGCCTAAAGGAGTCGATTTCGTATCAGGATCAGGTGCTACAGCTGTTTTCATCATGGAATCGGCGATACCGAAAGGACTCACTTTTTCGAGGGTCATCTCGGTTGGAAATTCAGCGCAAATTGGAGTGGAAGAAGTATTGGAATATTGGGACCAAAATTCTACCTGTGAGGCCGAAGCCCGTGTCAAATTATTATACATAGAAACGATTCACAATCCTGATAAGTTTCTCCTTCATTCTTCCTCGCTGGTCAGAAAGGGTTTCAGGATCGCAGCGATAAAAGCCGGCAGCTCGAAAGCAGGTAGCAGGGCCGCATCTTCCCACACCGGGGCCATGGCCAGTTCCGATTCTGCCGTCGAGGCACTCTTCAGGAAAGCAGGCATCGTAAGATGTTATGGACGCGAAGAACTTACCACTGTTGCCTGTGTGCTGATGTCTAAACAGATGAACGGCAAGAACATGGCTATCATCACGCATGCCGGCGGACCTGCGGTCATGCTGACCGACGCTCTGGAATCAGGTGGCGTCAATATTCCAAATATCCCTGATTCACCTGTGAAGCAGAAACTGAAGGAGCGGCTTTTCCCCGGATCATCGGTAGAAAATCCTATCGATTTCCTGGCTACAGGAACAGCAGAACAGCTTGATGTCATCATAGATACAGTCGAAAATGAAATGGATGACATCGATGGAATGGCGGTTATTTTTGGCAGTCCTGGCTTAACTTCCGTCAAAGACGTGTACGAAGTGCTCGACCGTAAGATGAAGGAGTGCAAGAAACCTATTTTCCCCATTCTTCCTTCGGTGATGAACGTGAAGAAGGACCTTGCCTATTTTCTCTCGCATGGAAATGTCAATTTTCCGGACGAGGTACTTCTTGGCAAGGCGCTCACAAGGGTCAAACTGACACCGAAACCATCCTGCCAGGAAATATTCCTCGACGGTGTGGATGTCCCGGCCATCCGACGGATTATTGATAGCAGCCAAAACGGCTATTTGAAGCCCGATGTGATTGGTGAACTTTTGGCTGCCGCCTCTATCCCCTTCGTGAAGGAAATCATTGCCAAAACAGAAGTAGAAGCCCTTGAAGCTGCCAACAAAATAGGATTTCCACTGGTGATGAAAGTCGTTGGACCTCTTCATAAAACGGATGTTGGCGGGGTAACCCTGAATGTCCGTTCCAATGAAATGGTGAGCATCGAATTCAACAGGATGATGAAGATCAAACATACTTCAGCTGTTGTGCTGGCGGAGCAGGCTGAAGGAATAGAGCTGTTTTTGGGCGCCAGTTATGAGCCCACATTCGGACACGTCATCCTGTGCGGCATTGGCGGGATCTTTGTTGAAGTACTGAAAGACACAACCTCCGGACTTGCCCCACTTTCCTTCGAAGAGGCCAATTCCATGATCCGTAACCTGAAAGCCTACCCTATCATTAAAGGTTTCCGCGGAAAGCAAGGTATTAACCGCAGAAAATTTGCCGAGATCATAGTCCGGTTGTCAACCATGTTAAGGTTTGCTACTGAGATCAAGGAGATGGACCTGAATCCGTTGCTGGGAAGCGGAGATAAAATCGTTGCCGTTGATGCGAGAATCCGTATTGAGAAATGAATCCGTATTGAGATGAAAAGGTTATTCCCGATTTGAATAGAACCTGATCAGTAAGCTCAGGTCACTGAATTCTTTGGACAAACCCTCAATCGTTTGGACCGGAATGTCATAAATATCCAGGACAATCATCCCATCTACACAATTATTGAATTTTGGATCTACGTTAAAGGCTATAATCTTAGCATTTAGACTAAGATACTTTTTTAAAAGAACAGGTAATCCTCTGTTATATTGGTCCACATCTCCAATAAATTTATCCAGGGAACTCAACTCGGAAGAAAGTTGCTCCATGGCGATGTTCAGTCGACCGTCATTGGTCTTCACCTTATAACGATTACGTGGTCTCACCATGGCAGCTTTGTCAAAGTCGTAGTAATGTGCCATAATATGCCTAATAATCAATTCCTTAGAAATATTAGAATACGTATTACTGATACTAACCGGGCCAATAAGGTATCGATACTCAGGATTTTTAAGCAGGAAATAGAGAATTCCTTTCCACAACAGGAATAGCGGCAGTGGTTTCTTTTGATATTCGGGCACGACAAAAGAGCGACCCAGTTCCAGTGATTGCTGCAGTGTATTTCTGAATCCCTTCCGCATTCTAAAAAGGCTATGCGTGTAGAATCCACGAACTCCATATCGTTCCATGATTTCGGCTCCCTTGCCAATTCTGTATCCCCCGGCAATTTTTTGTTTTTCTGAATCCCAAATAATCAACTGGTTATAGTAAAGGTCAAATTCGTCAATGTCGGAAGCGCGATTTGTCCCTTCCCCAACTTCCCGGAAGGTGATTTCCCTCAAACGTCCCAGCTCATTCAAAATTTCCGGAATCTGACAAGTTGGAGCACAAAAGACTTCGTAGTTTTTAACACCGAACAACTTATAATCCTTTCGGATAAGGTCAATTTCTTTGGTAATTAATCCGACTGGCTGAGCCTCTGCAATTTTCTGGATAATTTGTTCTCTTTTGAGTGAATAATTAAAGAAGCGCTTCACCTCAATTCCACTATCCAGGCAATAGGTCTTCGATCTGAGATAACGTCCAAACTGGTGAATATCAGAAAATTTGCTCTGTTCTTTTACTGAAATTGGATTCCCTATCCTAACTTTGATGGTTTTATTCCGCTTGTTAATGAGTTCAGAAGGTAATTTTGCCGTCCTTAAGATTGGGTGTATCCTACCGAGAAGGTGAAATAACCGACTGTTCGTCCCATGAAAATAGATCGGGACGACCGGGACTTTACTCTTTTTGATGAAACGCAGGGCGGAAATCAGCCATTCCCGGTCCGAAACGACGGAGGAAGAGTAGTTGGTTGAGACTTCCCCGGCAGGGAAAAAACTAAGGACTCCTCCTTTGTTCAGATGATCGATGGCAGTCTTGATGCCAGGCACACTCGATCCTGCTTCAGGCATATTTTCAAATGGATTCACAGCCAGGAAATAATCTGAAATAGGTTCTACCTTTTTTAGCAGGAAATTGGCAATCACCTTATGATCTCCTCGCGCCAAGGAGAGAAGTTTAATGAGCAGAATACCGTCAATACCGCCGAAAGGATGATTGGAGACCGTGATAAAACTTCCGTCGGCAGGAAGTTTCTTTAAATCATTTTCGTCAAAATCCAAGGTAATATTCAGGTATTTGATGATCGCATCGATTGAATCGATCCCAGTTTTCTGGCTTACATTTTCATATAAATCGTTGATTTTATGAAAACTAAGCAAGTGCATCAATATTCTGGCGAAGTATTCACCCCCCAGGTATTGTATGATGGGACTCGCTTTTACTAAATCCCGTGGATGGACCAATTTCATTCGTAAATAAATTAGTTAAATTATTGAATATTAGTAAGTACTCATGGAACTCGCAGTTTGATTTACATCGCCTTTTGTGGGATTTGCCCATGCTCGTTTCATATAGTCTGGTTCAATGTTTAGCTGGCAAAACTGATGCATTCAAATATATAGAATCCGCAGTAAAAAAGACCGGCAATTTTGGCATTTTGATCATGCAAATAATTAAATATTTGCCACAACCTGCTTCAACACTGCTAAATGATGTAAATTTACCGCAAACAGTTTTGATTTTGAGCGAAAACAGGTTACATAGATGGTTACCAACTACCATCAAAGAGGTTCACGCACTGGGATGGGAGGCGTTGGATGTGGTCCTTTTCACTGGTGACGCCTATGTCGATCATCCTTCCTTTGGGGCAGCGGTCATCGGCAGACTGCTCGAGCGCGAGGGGCTGAAGGTTGCCATCGTTCCACAACCTAACTGGCAGGATGACCTCAGGGATTTTAAGAAAATGGGCATCCCGCGACTCTTCTTTGCGGTCACAGCCGGATGCATGGACTCCATGGTTAATCACTACACTGCCAACAAGAGAAAGCGCTCGAATGATGCCTATACACCTGGCGATCGGGCTGGAGCAAGGCCGGATTATGCCACCATTGTCTATTCCAATATCATCAAAAAACTGTACCCTGATGTTCCTTTGATCATCGGGGGAATAGAGGCCTCATTGAGACGAGTCACGCATTACGATTATTGGTCTGACCAGCTTAAGCCCGGGATACTGGTCGAAAGCAGGGCGGATATGCTTTTCTATGGCATGGGTGAAAAGTCGCTGCTGGAGATGGTTCGGCGGCTTCGGGAAGGGGAATTGATCACCCGGCTGACGGATATTCCGCAAACGGCTTTCCTGGTAAGTAAGGAAAAGGAATTAGCGGATGGAACTTCCTGGAAAGAGTTTAAACTTTTTTCGCATGAGGAATGCAAGAGGGAAAAAATCAATTATGCCAAAAATTTCAGGGTCATTGAAGAGGAATCCAACAGAATGGAACCTGATACCCGGCTACTTCAGACCATCGGAGATAAAAAAATTGTGATCAATCCGGCCTGGTCTCCCTTGACCACCTCAGAGGCTGATGACTTCAGCGATCTGCCTTATACCAGGCTTCCTCACCCAAAATATCAGGGTAAAGGGGACATTCCGGCTTACGAAATGATCAGGCATTCGATTAATATCCACAGGGGCTGTTTCGGTGGATGCGGATTCTGCACCATCTCGGCTCATCAGGGTAAATTCATCGCTTCAAGATCGGAAACTTCGGTCATGAAGGAGGTAGAGTCCGTGGTAAATATGCCGGATTTTAAGGGCTACATTTCCGATATCGGTGGACCTTCTGCCAACATGTACAAAATGGCCGGAAAAGACCTGGGAATTTGCCGTCTTTGCAGGCGACCCTCGTGCATTTACCCTTCTGTTTGTAAGAATCTTGATACCGACCACCGGCCGATGAGCGAGCTGTATCGGAAGGTGGCCAATTTCAAAGGGGTAAAAAAGGCCTTCATTGGAAGCGGCATTCGTTACGACCTGGTCTTTCACCGGGTTAACGAGGAGGAGGTAAACCAGGGTAATCTAGCCTATCTGGATCAGGTGATCGGGAACCATGTTTCGGGTAGATTGAAAGTGGCACCTGAACATACTGCGGATCAGGTACTGTCTGTCATGAGGAAACCTTCCTTTTCTCAATTCGAATTACTCAAAAAATTCTTTGACAAGGCTAACGAGAAATATGGCCTGAAGCAACAGCTCATCCCCTATTTCATTTCCAGCCATCCTGGAAGCGACGTGGGAGCAATGGCCGATCTGGCCGCAAAGACGAAGGAACTCAATTTCAAGCTGGAGCAAATTCAGGATTTTACTCCGACGCCAATGACGCTGGCGACTGTCATCTATTATTCCGGTTACCACCCGTACACACTCGAAAAAATCTATACGGCCAAGAGCCAGGATCAGAAACTGGCACAAAGAAAATTCTTCTTCTGGTATAAAAATGAGAATAGGAAAGAGCTGATTGCTGAGCTTCGGAGAATAGGCCGACCGGATCTTGAAAAAATTCTGTTTAACAGGTAATACCCCAGATATTGATGCTTCCAGACCAACAAAAATTGCTCTGGGTCGTATGATTTGCTATCTTTGAAACTGAAATTTCAATAATTCCAAAACGCTTAATATGGACATTCTATTGCTTGGATTCATTTTTGGAGCATTGCTTCAAAGCGCCAAATTGAATCGCTTTGACACGATCAGTGGCATGGCAACCCTCGAAAATTTTAAGGTAGCCAAAGCCATTGCACTGGCTATAGGAGTCGGGGTAATCGTGCTCATCGCCGAGATAGGCATGGGACTGGCTGCATACCACATTAAACCACTTATTTTGGGTGGAGTTGTTATTGGAGGTTTGATTTTCGGTGCCGGCATGGCTATTCTTGGCTATTGTCCCGGAACGGTAATGGTTTCCGCAGGAGAAGGTTCGCTTGATGCGATGGTTGGTATTCTTGGCGGTTTGGCGGGTGGTCTGGTTTACACAGTTTTACTTCCTTCCATCAATGGGCTGCTGGGACCAAATATCGGTTCCTTTTCGCTTTTTACCGCTGTAGGTAGTTCGCCCGGGCTATTTTATTCCTTAATGATCCTGTGCGGCCTGGCCTTTACCTCTATGGCCTTTCTGATCCACAAAATGGACAACAGTACAGACAGGAGTTGGATCATCGCAGGAGTAGGAATTGCATTGCTTAACGCCTTTGTCTTCCATTATGCCGACCGTCCGATAGGCGCATCCACTTTCTTTCCATATGTTTCTGATAATATTTTCGGAGTCATTAACAACGACTATTTCAAGCAGATAGGCAAATCCGGTAGCTGGGAGGTACCCTTTCTGGCCGGCGGTCTTCTTTCAGGTCTTGTCATCTCACTGATTCGCAGGGATTTCAAGATCAAGATGATTCACTCCAATTGGGAAAAATACAAAGGCGGAAATTTTGGGAAAAGGGCTTTCTGGGCTTTCTTCGGTGGATTCATACTCATTTTTGGCGCCCGAATGGCAGGAGGATGCACTTCAGGTCACGTCATCTCAGGCGGTATGCAATTGGCTGCAAGCAGTTTGCTATTTGCAGTTTTTGTCTTTGCAGGACTCTTGGTGACAGGCAGATTCTTCTATCAAAAAAAATAACAATGAAGTTCATTTTGTCAATTTAAAATATCTTTTTCCTATGGCAACCGGTAATTTTTTGGCTTTCGATTTAGGCGCTTCATCAGGAAGGGCCATGTTGGGTACCATTGCAAATCAGCGTCTCCAACTTACTGAAATCCACCGCTTCGAAAACAGGATGGTCGAAATCGACAACCATTTCTACTGGAATATTTTCTCCATTTTCGACGAACTTAAAACCGGATTAAAGAAATGTCTGCGGGATTTTGGCGTCCAACCGGATTCAATCGCTATTGATACCTGGGGGGTCGATTTCGCTTTTGTCGATAAAGACGGAATGATCGCTTCCTTGCCCTTCGCCTACCGGGATCACCGCACGGATCATGCCATGGAGGATTTCTTCAAAATCATCCCTAAAGAAGAGCTTTACCTGATGACAGGTATCCAACTGATGCAGTTCAATTCACTGTTCCAGCTTTTCGTCAACCATCAAACCAGTTCTTCTCAATATCTAGCCGGAAAAGATTTGCTTTTCATGCCTGACGCACTTTCCTATCTTTTCTGTGGCGTAAAGAAAAACGAGTTTTCAATAGCTTCAACTTCTCAAATGCTGAAACCCGGCCATCTGGCCTATGAAGAAAAGCTCTTCCAGGCAATGGGCGTGGACCAGTCCATCATGCAGGAAATTGTTCTTCCCGGAACCCTGCTGGGGCCTATCAAACCAGAGGTTCAGAGAGAGACCGGGAGCAAGGAAATTCCTGTTATTGCAGTTGCTTCACATGATACTGCTTCAGCCATCGTATCGGTTCCAGCCACTGGAAAAAACTGGGCCTATATTAGCTCCGGAACCTGGTCGCTGATGGGTGTCGAATCTGATAGGCCACTCATATCCAAAGAGATACTAGATCTCAATTTTACCAATGAGGGAGGAGCCGAAGGAACGACTCGCTTCCTGAAAAACATTATGGGGATGTGGCTGCTTCAGGAATGCAGAAGAATCTGGTCGCGTGAGGTAAATTATTCCTGGAGTGAAATGGTTGATTTGAGTACCCTGGCACAACCCTTTAAATGTCTGATAGATCCCGATGGTTCAAGTTTTCTTAATCCAGCAGATATGCCGGTAGCAATTACTGAATATTGCATCAAAACCGGACAGATGCCCCCTGTCACGCATGGTGAATTCATCAGATGCATTTTCGAAAGCCTGGCCATGAAATACAGTATGACGCTTGATTCTATCCGTTCCGTTTTTTCCCATCCAATTCATCAGGTTCACATCATTGGCGGGGGTGCCAACAACGAATTACTTTGCCAGTACAGTGCCAATGCCCTCGGGATACCCGTGGTTGCTGGTCCGACAGAGGCTACTGCAATCGGTAACATCATGATACAGGCGAAGGCCCTGAAGCAGGTTTCCTCCATGCAGGAGATCAGGGCGATGGTAGCAAATTCTTTTGAAACGAAGACCTTCTTGCCCCATGAGCCTGAAATTTGGGAGTCCCAGATGGCGAGATTTAAGAAAATCCTCAGTTTGGGAGGTCAATAACTATCTTTTGCTTATGCTGATTTTGACAGTTCAAATTATTTTCTACTTTTAAGCGCCCTCATGATGGGGCAATTTTAACTCTTTAATAAATTCCAAAATGAAAAAAATATTTCTCACACTGATTGTTTCTATTTTTCTCATAAACCTATCTTCAGCGCAGGAAGTAAAACATGCGTTGGGTCTACGTTTTGGCGCAGGTTATGGCATGGGAACTGAAATTACCTATCAACAACTTTTAAGCCCGGTTAATCGTCTTGAGGTGAATCTGGAGTTCAATGGCAACCATGAATTCATTGACAATACACAGAACAATTATAGTAGCCTGGCTGTAATAGGACTCTATCACTGGGTTTGGCCAATAAGCGACGGATTCAAATGGTACGCGGGCCCAGGTGCAAAACTGGGGACCTGGAACTCCATGATATACAACTCAAGGTATAACAACGGTCTCTTTCTTTCTGCAGCAGGAGACGTGGGAATTGAATACGCTTTCCCCGCTAAAATCCAGTTAGCGCTGAATGCCCGACCAGAAATCGGACTATTCAATTATGGCAGCGGACTCAATATTGGTCTGGCCGTCAGGTATCAATTCTGACAAATTATTCCAGATGGGCTCCATTTTACTGGTACTTTCTGCCGGAATACTTACCGGATTTCTGATTATTCGGAAGCCTGTGCTGCATAAAGTCAATAATGAGCTGATGAACTGGGCCATCTATCTTCTCCTTTTTATGCTGGGTATTTCAGTTGGAACCAACCAGGAGGTGATTCAGAACCTGGGGAAAATTGGTTATGAGGCTGTAATAATTGCCGTTGCCTCCATCGCCGGCAGCGTGCTATTATCCGCCCTTCTCTTCAAGCTTTTATTCAGGCAAAAATGAAGAGTAGCCTGATAATCTTTGCCTTCTTCGTTACAGGAGTTCTTGCCGGAATTTCTGGAAAATTACCGAATGGGTTCAATTGGGACCAGATTGGAAGTTTCGCATTGTTCCTGCTTATGTTTTTGGCTGGGGTCGGCATCGGTAGCGACCGCAATTCCTGGAAAGTATTGGCCACCCATAATTATAAGATACTTTGGGTACCGGTCATCATTATCCTGGGAACCATGTTGGGTGCCGGATTGACGGCTCTGATCCTGCCTTCACTGACACTCAGGGAAACACTTGCCGTTGGGTCTGGCTTTGGCTATTACAGTCTCTCCAGCATCTTCATTACGCAACTACACAGTCATAGTCTGGGAGTGGTGGCGTTGTTATCGAATATTTTCAGGGAGGTGGCTACTTTGCTTACGACTCCATTCCTGGTAAGGTATTTTGGAAAACTGGCCGGAATAGCTTCAGGGGGCGCTACCGCGATGGATACGACTTTGCCGGTCATCAGCAAATATTCCGGAAGGGAATATGTGGTAGTCTCCGTATTCAGCGGAGTGGTATTGACTATTTTGGTACCGTTTCTGGTGACGTTTATCCTGACCGTTGGGAAATAGGAATATCCTAATCCTCGAAAAAAGCTTCCCCTCCCGGATATTCAAAGTCTGATTTTGCCTTATCGATCGGGAAGAGAAAAAATTTGCATTTTGCGGTTGCGCATACGGTTCCGTCGCTTGAGAACAGCTTGCCATCCACAAAAGCCATCCTGCTGTTTTGCTCTGTCAGCCTCCCGCGAAGGGTGATATCCCCATCGCTAATCAGGACAGCCTTCCGATAGCTTATTTCCATCGAAGTAGTCACTCCTACTGTTTTGCACAGGGATTGTACGACCCAGCTGCACACTTCGTCGAGCAAAGCTGCCTGAATGCCGCCATGCAAGACATTTCTGTATCCTTCCGCCCATTTCTGAGGACTCCAAACCGCTACAACCTCATCGGCGTGCAATTCAAATTTTAGCTGTAATCCTTTATCATTATTTGGAGAGCAACCGAAGCAGTTATAATCTTTTCTACCCGATTTGATATATGGATTGAGAATCTTTCTGATCATAATATTCTTAGGTTGAAATTTCGATTCTTAATATTTCGTTATTCTGAAGGTACCAGATATTGCCTTCACAACCTTCATAGCCCATTTTTTTTAGATCCGCGAGGTAGCCTTTCATTTGTCTGACATCCTTATCTGATTTTTCTCCGGTCTTATAGTCGATCACAACTGCCTTATTATCTTGTATCATGACCCTGTCTGGACGATGTTTTGATTCACCTGCACGTAGGATATCCCTTTCATTCAGCACCTTCCATCGACTACTAAACCAATCTGAGAATGGCTGCTCCTGCAACATGTTGTCTATTTTTTCAAATAGCTCCGCCCCTTCCTGTGGGTTGATAAGTCCGGAGGATATCATTTGATTCACAGCCGGTCTGACGTCCGGCCTGATGATGATTTTCTCAAAAACCTGGTGCATAATGGTTCCTTTGTTGATTCGTTCCGTGCGCCTGTCGCCCGTTAGCAAAAAATAATCTTTGCTGTGCAAACGAATTTCCATTCGCTTAGTATTCGAATTCAGGATGAGTGGATCATTTTGACGTACCGTTGCTGTGACCTCCTCCTGAACCGGAGAAATCAATAATTCGCCCAATTCGAAAGTTTTGTTTTCATCATTCCAGTTTTTGTTGAAATCAAGGTATTGCTCCTTGTCGATACTATCCGGCATATGGGCGTGTTCGATGATACCTTGAATCAAATCTGCCATGCTGCTAAACTGCTTATTAGCTTCTTTATAAGGCATGGTGATGAACAAATGGTTTACAGCCCTTGTCAGGGCTACATACAACAGGTTTAGATTATCCATGATGCTGTAGAGCATTTCCTGGTAATAATCGTGCGAAAAGATTGAATCTTTAAGGCTTAAATCGCATTTAAGCAGCACCATTCTCAGCATATTGAATGGCTCAATCTCTGGAATCGACCAGATGTATGGAACTTTTTTGGGATGAATGGCAATTTCCCAATCGCAGAAGGGGATAAATACAGTATGATACTCCAGTCCTTTGGATTGATGGATCGTCGAAATCCTGATAAAATTCTTGATCACGGGCAAATTGAGCGTCTTATTGGTACCGCTAATATCCCACCACTCGAGAAAACCACTGATTCCGCCGCTCTCCTCTCTTCCGTATTCCAACACCAAGTCCAGAAATGACTGAAGATAAACTTTCTCTCCTGCAATCTCACCCAAGTGAAAATGGTCTGATATGGTCACGGCGAGTTCATAAAGCGGTAGTGCAAGGAGTCCGGTCTGAAATTCTGACCGGACATCAACATCCAGCCACTTGTCAAATAGTTCCGGTAAGTGAGAATCTGAGTCGAATAAATCATGAAGTTCAAATACATGATCAGGCCCTGCTGGTTGTATCTCAGGAAACAATACCCCATAATATCCAAATAAAATTTCTGCCCTGACCAATTGTGTATCCTTCCTGGTAAAGAATTTAAAGAAATTGACCACGAAAAGAACTACCGGTGAACCACCAATTTTCAGGGTATCGCTTGTGATGACATCATATTTAACACCTGTCTGGGGATCGTTTTTCTTCCTTTCCCAAAAAGCTTTGGCAATTTTCTCACCATCCGAATTATCTCGCACCAGGATGGTGATCTCCTCCGGAAGCACCCCGGACAACTGTACATTTTCGATCTGCCCAATCAACAGGGCCATTGCCTTTTCCCTGAATTCACTCTTTGTAGTGGAACCTTCAGGTTCAATAAAGGACATTTTCACATACCCACCCCCGGTGTTTGATTTTGGACAATCCTGTCGTTGCCCGGTATAAGCATTAGCGATTACCCCGCATAGATCAGAGAATGAATGATCAGCAATCTCCCTGTTAAACCATTCATTAAGGTCGGCAGACGCCCTCCAAAATAACGTGTTGTTAAAATCAATAATATTCTTTTTGCTTCTCCAGTTGGTATCAAGTGAGCGGGTGCTGATCTGTTGGTGACTCAGATCGGTCGCCAGCTGGTTAGCCAATAAGTTCCAGTCGCCGTTTCTCCAGCGGTAGATAGACTGTTTGACATCCCCGACAACCAGAGATGAATTTCCCGATGCCAGGGCATTCTCAACCAAGGGCTTAAAATTCGACCATTGTTGTCTGGAAGTATCCTGAAATTCATCCAGCATAAAATGTCTGTAAATCAGACCCACCTTTTCATAAATAAAAGGAGTATCACTGCCTTCAATTATACGGCCGATCAAACTTCCGGAGTCGCTGAGCAGGACGGTATTGTTTTCACTCAATACTTCCTTGACTTTCAAGGCAATATTACCAAGAAGTCCAAAGGGATAGATATTTTTCAGGACGGCCCTGGCGCTATTTATTTTAGTAGTTTCCTCCTTTAATGCATCCAGAGATTCATTTAATTTCTGATTTAACCCATTGTGATACAGCCTCTCTATCTTTTCTATCACGGAAGGTGGATCGGTCTTCTTATACCAGTTTTCGAGTTGATTTCGGGCGTTGGACATGGTCTGGGTAGGCGCGTCACATTTACCCAGGTATAGTTTATTGAAAAGATTGGCAAAGGAATTCTTACCATTTTTCAACTGATCATAAGTCAGCCCGGAGGCTGTGATCAGGTTGAGTCCCTCCTCACCGAGGCTTTTAAGGCGTATTCCTGCGTCGGCCACGACTTTCTTCAAGGCTGCAACATATTGACTCAGGTTCTCCCTGCCCGCGAGGGATTCCAGTAGTTCTTCCCCATGGAGTTTGAAGGCCTCCTTCCCGACCTCTTTTCCAAACTTCATCAATTCATTCTTAAAATCCCAGCTTCTCCCCTCTTCCAGATTTTCCTCCAGAAATAGGACCAGCCACTCTTTTAAAAATAAATTTCCGTCAATATCCTGAAACAAAAGATCCACCGCATCTTCCAGTGCCTGCCTGTCATCTATTTCCGTTCGGAAGGAGGCATTCAGACGGATCTCTCTTGCGAAAGAGCGGATTACTTTCTGAAAAAAACTATCGATGGTCATGACAGAAAAACGGGAATAGTCGTGTAGGATCATATGGAGAATACTGGTCGCTTTCAACCTGATTTTTTGCTCCACCCCGTAATCCTTCAGGAACTCCATATACTTGGATTCGCTCCCGGATGAAAGATTGGCGAGCTCCTTCAGAATCCGTTCTTTCATCTCAGCCGTGGCTTTATTGGTAAAGGTGACTGCAAGAATGTTCCGATAAGATGAGGGTCTTGCGAACAGCATCTTCAGGTACTCGCCAACAAGCTGGAAGGTTTTTCCCGATCCAGCAGATGCTTTGAAAATATTTAGTCCGCTAATATCTGCCATCCGATCCTATTTCTGTTTGTGCTAAATTTAGGTATAATGATTGAACCAGAACTTGTCTGAACATATGTAAAAGCCAATTTTATTCTATATCGAACGGAATATTTATTAAATTAGGATGTTCCCATGTAAATTATTTCCCGGGTCGATGCAACAATTAAAAAATGGATGCGTCATTAGAGTAAAAAAGAGAAAAAGAAACGATGTATATCAACATTCATCAGTCACTGATCGACAGGTGTCTGGAAAATGACAAGGAGGCTCAATTCAGCATTTACAAGCTGTATTACAGGTCAATGTACAATACTTCGCTGCGTATTGTAAACAAGATCGACGATGCGGAAGACATCATGCAGGAGTCTTTTCTGACCGCTTTTCAGAAACTTCCGGTGTATAAGGGAGAGGTCAGTTTCGGGACCTGGCTGAAGCGGATCGTCATCAACCGTTCTTTGGACTATCTGAGAAAAAGAAGAGTCGAATTTGAAGAGGTAACTTCTGAAATACCCGTCTTTGAAGAGGAAAGGGAGAATGAACCTGAGTACACTGTAGAAGAGATTAAGCTAGCAATATCGCAACTTTCAGATGGTTACCGAACGATTCTGTCGCTCATTCTTTTGGAAGGTTATGATCACGAGGAGGTCAGCGAGATTCTCGGAATCAGCAACGTTACCAGCAGAACGCAGTTCAGCAGGGCGAAACAACATCTCAGGGTCCTCTTGATTGAGAAAAAAAGAAGTCAATTAACAATGCAACACTATGGATAAGTTTGATAAAATATTTATGGATCAAAAAGAAGCCTTCGAGGAGGAGCCCATGGAAGGTCATTTTCTCAGGTTCGAAGAGAAGCTGGAGCAATATCACAAAAGGAAAAAACTCCCACTGAAATCCTGGCCGTTTTTGAAAATCGCTTCCATCATGATCATTGTACTTCTTTCGGCCAATCTTGTTGTCTACCTCCTTCCAGACAAGAAGGTGAAGAACAACAAGCAATATGCCAACACAGAACTCAACGAGACTGCGAATTTCTATACCGTCAAGATCAACAGCGGAATAGCTCAGCTAAAACAAATGGCAGACCAGGGTATCGGCAGCGAACAGGAACTGACCATCGTGAAAAAAGAGCTCGATGAAATGGATCAGCAGTTTCAGGATTTACAAGATGAATACAGCAAAAATCCTGATGATGAGCGGGTTGTGAATGCATTAATCGAGTATTACCAGACTAAACTGAACATCATCAACACCATCAAAGCAGATTTGGAAAATATTAAATCATCAAAAAACAATCATCATGAAAACACGCAACTTTAATTTAATCCTGTTCTTACTGATCATTTTGGCCTTCCAGGCAAACGCGGAAAGGACGACAAAGAAAATTTACAAGAGCTTTCCTGTAAAGCAGATTTCCTCACTCGAACTCTCGAATAAATATGGCACGATTCAAATCGATGACAGCCGGAAAGATTCAGTCGTCATCAGTGTAGAAGTATGGGTCGAAGGCACCGGCAACCGGGCTCAGAGGTTACTCGACAACATCATGGTAAGTATTAATTCTTCTGGTAGTAACGCCTCGGCAGTAACGGAAATGAAGGATAATTTCAACAACTCCAATCAGAATTTCGGGATCGATTACACGGTTTCTGTCCCGGCTGATAAGGATCTGACTGTCGCTCAGAAATATGGAACCGTCAATATGAATAACCTGACGGGCAAGGGAGCTTTCGATATCAAATATGGAGAGATCAGGGCTAAGAGTCTCTTGTCACCTTCTCTTGTGATGGATGTTGCCTATAGCAAAGCCATGATAGATGCGACAAAAGACCTGAATCTGACGATGAGGTATTCCAAACTTACCCTCGACAAATGTGCCAACCTGAAGATTGATTCGAGATATTCAGGCATGGTTATAGGGGATTGTCAAGATGTTGTCCTGGAATCAAAATATGATGATTTCAGGTTCAAAACAGTGAGTAATCTGACGACTAATTCGATGTACACAGGATACAAAATCGATCAGATACTCACGACCCTGGCAGTGTCCAATGGCTATGGGAACATCACAGTCGGCTCAATTCCGGCAAGTTTCAAGAGCGTCAAGGTAGACAGCAAATATGCATCAGTCAGGCTTGGCATCGCCTCCGGAGCTTCTTACCGGTTAGATGGCATCATGAGATACTGCGACCTAAAACATCCGGATGGCAAATTAAACAGGGCTAAAGAAAATACGAGCTACGAAGTTCATGGAATTATTGGCGCCTCCGAGCAACCAAAATCTGTCGTAAATATTGAGAGCAGCTATGGCAATGTGAATCTCGTACCCTGAAGCCGCACCCCATAATTTGATTAAATATCAAAAATCATTTACCTTAGCGCACCAATGTGTTTTTGGCAAATGATTTTTGAATTTAATGAAAGAGGTTAAAATGTTCAGAGTAACAGTCTTATCAATTTTACTCATTACCGCGGCGATTCTATCGGGCCAGAAGCCAGCCGATCCTTGCCGGATTACTTTGAAAATTAAAGGATTAAAGGACACAACTGTCTACCTTGCCAATTATTTTGGGAATAAGATTTTAAAAGTGGATTCTGTCAGGCTGAATCATGCAGGCTCAGCGACTTTTACAAAAAGCAAAATTCTAAATGAAGGGCTCTACCTATTCTACCTAAACGAAAAAAATTATTTCGAATTTTTGATCGGGAAAAATCAGCAAATTTCAATTGATGCTGATTTTTCAAACAGCAATGCCAATAGATTTTCAGGCGCTGAGGAGACTATCGGTTTCCACGACTATCAAAGTTTCCTCTCCATTCAAAAAGCCAAGCAAACAAATATACAGAAGAGACTTTCGGCCGTCGGTGAGAAGTCCGACTCGGCAAAAATTCTCCAGAAACAACTTTCTGACCTTGATGAAATCATGCAGAAATACTGGAAAGACACTGCTGAAAAATATAAAGGAACTTTCCTGACTGACTTCTTTCTCTCTATGATAATCCCAGTCGAGGTGGAGCTTCATTTGCCACCTTCAACAAAAAACCTGGATTCCATCCGATGGGTTAAACACTATAATTTCATAAAGGATCATTACTGGGACAACTTCAATTTCGGCCGGGCCGGACTCATCAGAACGCCAATATTTCAGGAGAGACTGGACACCTATTTCAAGAAAATGATCTTGCAAATGCCCGATTCAATGATTGGACCGATGATTAGTGTCATTGAGAAGTCAAAGAAAAATGAGGAAGTCTTTCGTTACGTATTCCTATATCTTCTCAATGAAGCCAATCAGTCTCAGATCATGGGAATGGATAAGGATTTTGTAGTACTCTCTGAGAAATATATTTTGAATAATCCAAAGACCTGGCTGGATACCGGAGTGGTCCGAAAAGTCAGGGAAAGAGTGGAAGCCGTTAAACCGAATCTGATAGGGAATATTGCCCCTGACTTAAAACTCCCTGATTCAGAAGGCAATTATTATAGTCTCAGGCAGGTCAATGCCAAGTACACTTTGCTTTATTTCTGGGAGCCGGACTGCAGCCATTGCCAGAAGACGACTCCCATTTTGAACAAAGATCTCTATCAGGTTTTCAAGAATAAGGGTGTTGATATTTTTGCTGTGCTTACCCAAAACAACAAGGAAAAATGGCTGAAGGCTATTCAGGAATATAAAATCCAGGAATGGACACATGTTTGGGATCCAAATTACACCTCCAACTTCAGGAAACTTTATGACGTTACCAGTACGCCGATCATCTATATCCTCGACAAAAACAAGAAGATCGTAGCCAAGCGACTCGACGTAGAATCTTCCGTTAAATTTTTGAATGCCCTGTTAGGATTGAAATAAGGCTATTTTACGACGGCGTCCGTTTTTACTTCCCAGTTATCAGTCCTGAATAAATTTACCGGCATACCTTCCTTGCTGAAGAGATTTGGGATGGAGGTATTGCTGAAGCCATAACGCACTGCAACAGGTTCTTTCACTGCCTTATTCCAAACAATGACAGTCTTTCCTTCGATCTTTGCGCTTGCAAAGAGAAATTTCTGATCCGCTCCGGCAATGTAAAATTCATTCAAATCCTTTGCAGAAGCCATCAGACCGTTGTCCAGATTATCGAAGAGTATCCTGATCCTGTTCTTTTCAATGATCATCCCCCGATACATAGGGTACTTGTATAATAAGCCCTTAACCCCATAGTTATCCGACAGTGCGAGATTGGCAAGCCGCTCAGCTACCTCGATTTTCTTAACAGGATGGATATTATTCACATCATCTACCAGATCATGAATGACCACCATACCGGTCCTTGATATCGTAAGACAGTTGGTTTGTTGTTCCCTCAGCAACGCTCCTATGTTGTAGTTCCCATAGGCAAAAGGTGCAATCTGAACATAATAAAATGGAAAGGAAAAGCCCCAGGCATCCCTCCACGCACCTATCATTCTGGACATCAGACGACTATAAGTGTTGTAATTCTGAGTATTACTCTCTCCCTGGTACCAGATTGCTCCGGCAATTCTGAAATTTGTCAAAGGGGCAATCATAGCCGCAAAAACAGAACCCGGAGTAATTGGCCAGCCGGCGGCAGGTTTCAATTTCAAGGAGGCGTTTTTTAGTTCAGCATCCTGATCAATGATGCCTTTAGGTGTCCATACTTCGGCGGGAGTGCCTCCCCAATTAGTATTTATCAGCCCTACCGGGATTGCCAGATCTTTCTGAATTTTCTTTCCAAAGAAGTAACCAATGGCACTGAAACGAGTCATTTCTTCCGGCGAGCAAACCTTCCATCCCGTTTTCATATCTTCCTGAGGATATTCGGAAGTCGCTTTTGGCACATAGAAGAACCTGATATTGGGATTAGTAGCATTTGGAGCCTCCTCCAAAGATTGCTTAAGCTTCTGGGTACCGCTCCATTCCATGTTACTTTGACCACTGCAGACCCATACTTCACCTACCATTACATCCTCCAATATAGTCTTTTCGTTAATCGTAATGGTAAATGGACCACCAGCTGCCGGAGTCTTGATTTTAGTGCTCCATTTCGCTCCGGATGTTCCGGTGGTTATGTACCTGGTAGTATCCCATGAAGCCTTAACGATTATTTTTTCGGAAGGAGCACACCATCCCCACAGGTTTACCTCGCTTTTCTGTTGCAAAACCATATGGCTTCCTAGTATGGCCGGCAGACGTACTTCTGCGGATGCCTTAATAATTATTGCCTGAAGAAGGACAAATAGTAAGAGTAGAACAGGGATTTTTCTTTTCATTTTATGGAATATTACTTGATTGAATCTTGAGCGCCTATAGACGCAACAAGATACAAAAAAAGTAAAAATTCAGTGAAAAGAAATTGACAGGGAACAATAATGTCTAAAGCATTTTTTCTTTCAGGGCCTTTGCTACCACCTGAGCCTTCGAATGAACCTGAAGCTTCTCATAAATATTTTTGATGTGATTGCGGACAGTCTGGGTACTGATAAATAACTCGGAAGCTATCCTCTCATTGGTAATGCCGCTCACTATATAGCTAAGTATCTCATTTTCCCTTCTGGTAAGTGCAGAATTGTGCTCTTTTTTTTGCAGGGGATTGAAAAATGAAAGGACTTGTTTTGCCACCATGGGTGTGAGTGCCGCCCCTCCTTCATAGACCTGCTGAATAGCTTCCAGAATTTTTTGCGGATTGGTTTTTTTCAATATATATCCATCGGCTCCATTCTTTATGGCTGTCATGATATTGTATTCATCCTCCAGAATAGTAAGCATGATCGTTTTTGTCTCAGGCCATTGATTTTTTATCAACGGAATAGCCTCAAGACCAGTCATTCTGGGAAGGTTTATGTCAAGAAGCAACACATCAGGAGCGACGACATTTTCGATAGCCTCTTCGACGGATCCACAAGACCAGATCACGGAATAATCCATGAACGAAGAGACGAGGAAAACCAGACTTCGCCTAAATTCTTCGTGATCTTCAACAATACCAACAGAAACTGACATAACCCAATTTTTGACTAAGTAACAACTAAAAAATTAAAGACACTATAGCCCTTTTGGGTCATATTTTGATTATTAGAGTGATTACGGTACCATTTCCCTCATGTGATTCTATGGACAGATCAATCTTTGAATCTAGCGCTCTTTTTTTCATGTTGATCAATCCATTACCTTGAGACACCCGATCTCCAAGGCTTGTTTCATCAAACCCTATTCCATTGTCCATCAGTGATATCAAGCAGACATGATCATTAATATCTGCATTCAGCGTGACATTGGTTGCTTTTGAATGCTTGATAATATTATGGGTAGCCTCTTTCAAAATAAGAAATGTATCATTTTTCAATTCGTCAGGAAGGACTATAGGCTTTTCAGGGGCATTTATTTCCGCCTGATATTGAATGCCATTATCGATAAAAATTTCATAGAGCAGATTATTTGTCTTTGCCAGCAATCCCTGAACTGAATCATTTTTAGGGGAGGTCATCCAGATTATATCTGTAATAGACTGTAACGCTGAATGTGTCAGATCGGCAATCTTTGTCGCCAGCTTGCTGAATTCTGAATGAGCAGGGTGTTGGATCCTTTTTAGGGTGTCTGAATATATAGAGATACTTCCGAGTGTGGAAGCCAGATCGTCATGCAGATCACGCGAGATTTGTTCTCTCAGCTTCACTCTCTGAGCAATCAGGTTGTGTGAGACCTGCATCCTTTCAGTAACTAAATGCATAATTACCATTAAAATAAGTACTCCTAGTACCGGAATGGCAAATAGTATAATGTTTTGAGCAAACAGGAAGAATAATCCGGTGAAAATGAATATGATGAATATCCCATAGATTGATAATCTCCTTATTCGCATGATTCGGTCTTTCCCTTTTATGTATCTCTTAAAATACAAGCCACCCAGAAGGAGTACCAAAGCGAGTTTCAATATCTCCTTACGAATCTCCGGATCCATTACAGCACGGAAGACCGTTTTTTTCAAATGAGTTGAAAAAGCAGCAAACCCGGATTGTTCCTTAACCAAGAGATCTCCAGGTTTTAGATTATTAACAATTTGCTCACTTCCCTCAAATGGAAATTTTATCACAGCAAAGTACTGAAATCCTTGGGTTAAAGGGAAGATGGCTTCTTTGGCGGAGATAGATGCATAACTGCCACCTCCACTGATCTCGTGATATCCAACCAATGTTTGATCCGATATTTTATATTTCTGATATAAGTAAATTTTTGCACCTATAGCATCTCTATTGGATAAGGTGCCTTCGAGTTTAATCTTAATATTATCCTTGTTCTTACTTTGATTCATGAAAACCTTGCTGCTTCCACCTAAAAAATTCGCAGCATAAATATCCGGATTCCTGTCATTATCAAGATCACCAACTGCGATACCGGTAGAATATCCACTTAACTCAGCGCCGAAATCTGTCGTCACATCCAGGAAGAAATTGCCCGAAATGCCCTTGTAGAGCACATTTTCGCCAACGTTGGTAAGGTATAGATCCAAGAACCCATCCTGATCGAAATCTGCAAAAACGCCACCGTTTGAGAGGTAGGTTTTTTTTTCGAAATAGTTACTGGTGAAATCCTTAAAGTTTCCTTTCCCATCGTTCAAAAAAAGCCGGTTCTGATCATTCCTGTTTGCGATGAACAGATCCGGAGATCCATCGTTGTTGATATCGGCAAAAGTAGCCCCATTACTCTTGACAGGGGGCAACAAAGCTAGATCAGTCTGGGGCGTAATATCGCGAAATTTAATAACGCCATCCTTGGTTTCATTAAGATAAATCTTATTCTGTCCATACCAGAATGTAGCGCATAGATCAGGTAATCCGTCATTGTTGATATCACTGAAAGTGGCACAAGATCCTCCATAAGAGGTTTCAAGCCCCGAACTCACAGTAATATCTGTAAAATGACCGGTTCCATCATTGTGAAAAAGCTTGTTGGATTTGTTTTCACTGGTCACATATAAGTCGACCGCCCCATCAAGATCAACATCTGCAAAAGCCGCGGCTGTTGACCGGTCAAAATTCTCGCAGGCCCTGGATGGTTGTTCAGATACGTCTCTGAACACACCTGAACCATTGTTCAGCAAGAGTTTATTTTTTGCATTAAGGGAGCAAATATAAATATCTTCATCTCCGTCATTATCGACATCTGCGGTGGTAACCCCAAGCTTTAGATCAGTATAATGTACTGTACTATTTCGCATCACTGCACCTTCGGAATTACGTAAGAATCCTTCCTCTATAAAAAAATTGCCTTTAGGTGGCCTAACACTAGATTCTAAAGCGCTTATAAATAAGCGATTAACATCTGAAATGCAAACTGCAAAAATGTCCAGATTCTTGTCTCCATTGAAGTCGGCCATGGCTACTCCATATTCATTATCTAGTTCTATGCTATAATTTGTTAGCTTGAAAGAGGTAAATCCCGGATTAATTTTCTGGAAGGAAGGCAGGATTTTTTTGCCACGATAGAAGAGCAATCCATCATTACCGGAAATCCAGACCTCATCCTCCCCAACCACGCAGATATCTCTCAGATAGTATTTTTCTTTTAGCGAGTAATCGAATAAACGTCCACCAGTGAACTTCAATATTTTTGACTTAGGGCCAATAAGCCATATATCATACTTTTTGGTAACAAATATTTTTTCCGCGTTTCTAAACTCCTCATTGACTGAACAAGTCTTGAAAATATTATCATTAAAACCAATAAGTTCGTCATCGCAAAGGGCATATCCAAGCCTTTCATCAATAATTTGGAAATCCCTGACATTCTTGCCCTTTAGGATTCGCCGGTATTCCGATCCTTCGTAGACAAATAGTTCATTCCTGTCTGTAAGTATCCAAAATAACTTACTACTTCTCGCTACAATTTTTTTGATGGAAAATCTTGTTGGAGCTAGCTTGATCTTTTGAAATTTTCCTTCCTTAAAAAATGCAACCTCGGTATAACTGGCAAAGAATGGGGTATTATCAGGAGCCAGACAAGCGGTATAGGTTGAAACACCAAATGGACCAACATAATTTTCGACTATATTATTGTGAGCGTGATAGAAAACAGATGTGCTGTTTTCCAAATTGGTTACATACCAGATATCATTTGCGGAATTAGCAGCAAACAAGGAGATCGAACGGATGGAGGGAAAATTCTGTTTGGTCCATCCTACTCCGTTTTTGAGGGTGTAGATTCTATCTGCCATAAAATATCCCTCATTTTCACTGAACATCGTTATATCAGTGATATCAGATTTTGTTCCGGAATTGACCATAACAAAGGACTGTGCACCTGAGGTAAGCCGAAGAAATGTCAAAAACATGAGCAAAAGGAGTTCCTTCCTCAATATTTTCAGACAGGTATCAGAGCACTTTTTTATCATCAGGATTTGGGTTCATTTTGGTCACGTACTACAAATGTCGTCAATTTCCTAATATGATAATAAATTTCCTTCTAAAAACAGAAAGGCGAAACATTGATTGCTCCGCCTTTCTGTTTTCCTGTTTATAGTTCAACCCAGAAGATCCAGATTTACAAGGTCCTGAATATCGAGCATCCCGATAGGTTTCCCATTTTCTGTAACGATGATGTTGTCGACCTGGTTGGTGTTGAAAATTTCTGTCGCTTTTTGAAGCATTGCAGCCGCATCAATTGAAATTGCATTCGGAGTCATGCACTCCCCTACCGTTGCCGTCAGAATGTGGTCTCCCATCTTTCGCATCTGGCGGCGCAGATCGCCATCTGTAAATATTCCTGCCAAATTTCCCTCTTCTGTTACCACTGAAACTGCGCCCATTCCTGAATCAGTCATTTTCAACAAGGCATCCAGCACTTTACAATCGAGATCAACGATAGGATTAACTGTTGAAATAACGCTCTTAACCTGGATCGTCATCAGTCTGGTATGCTGAAAAAATTGATCCGTACCCACTTTGGTAAGGAGGTTGTCACCAAGTTTCTTCATAATACTCCATGGTATGGTAATATTATGAGCCCCAAGGAGCAAAGCATCCTTAATGTGTTCAGGGTACCTGACGGATGAAAACATCACCTTTGCGTCATATTTATACGTATTGATTACCTCAATAATCTGTTTTACCAGACCGAGGGCATCGTATCCCTGATCCTGCATGCGTCCGACGAGAACACATACATAATTTGCCCCTGCTGTCAGCGCCAGATATGCTTGCTGAATATTATAAACCAGGTGAACATTTACCAGGAAACCCTCCTCATGGAGAACCTTGCATGCCTTAATACCTTCGAGGTTCACCGGAATCTTAAATACCGTCTTTTTCTTGTCAAGACCGAGTGCAAGTAACCGATGGGCTTCATCTACAATATCCTTTGTTGTTTCGCCAAGTGCTTCAATCATCAGCACCGGAACCATTTTGGACAGTTTGATGATGGCACCATCGATATCGGTAATCCCATTCTTGTGCATAAAGGTAGGTGTCGTAGTAACACCGTCGATGATCCCCAGCTTCAGGGCTTCTTCAATTTCGGCCATATTAGCCGAGTCAAGAAAAAATTCCATATAATAAATTTTAAATTTTTGGTCTGTATTTTACTTCCACCTGGTGTATTTCGATTAACGGCTTTAGGAATTCCGTCACATCACTGATACACATTTGACTCGCGGCATCGCATAAGGCACGGGATGGATCCGGGTGTACTTCGATGAATAATCCGTCAATACCTGCAGCTACACCAGCTCTTGCCAATGTCGGGATGAACTCCCTGGAACCGCCGGATGGATCAGAACTCGGAATTCCATATTTCCGAATGGAATGGGTCACATCAAAGATTACAGGATAACCTGTGTTACGAAGATGGAAAAAACTTCGCGGATCTACAATCAGGTCGTTATAACCAAATGCATATCCTCTCTCTGTAACCATAATATTGGTATTTCCAGTCTGTTCAACCTTTTTCACAGGCTTGATCATATTCTCAGGTGCAAGATACTGTGCATGCTTTAGATTGATCACCTTGCCGGTTTTGGCGGCTTCTACAACGAGTGTGGTCTGCATGACCAGATAGGCAGGAATCTGGATGATGTCGACAACTTCAGCGGCTGCTAAAATCTGATCCGGATAATGAATATCAGTGATCAGAGGAACCTTAAATTGATTTTTGATCTTTTGAAGCATCGCCAGACCTTTCTCTATTCCCGGACCGCTATAAAAATCGGCTGAACTTCTATTATCTTTCTGGAAAGAGGACTTGAAGATCAGAGGGAGATCAAGCTCTTCGGATAGGCGAACTAAGAATTCAGCCGTATCCATCATGGTTTTTTCGTCTTCGACAACACATGGACCGGCGATCAGGAAGAGCTTATCGGCTCCGCATTCAATGTTCCCGACCTTAACTATTTTCTTCATCTTCAAATTTTTTACATTTTCAAGAAAAGGCCACGAAGTTTTTCGCGTGTGATAATTGTTTCCCATTCTGGTCCGCAGACATGCGCCCACATAAACACGAGTGTGAGGGAAACATCTATCATCTTTTCTATTTCTTCGGAAGTGCGGGTGGCGTTAAAACCTTTGGGAAGATCAATGTGATTATTCTCCATCATCTTCCTGAATTCTTTCACAGCTTCAGGATAAAATTCGTCGAGCTGATTGAATACAATACAATTACCAATGCCATGATGAACTCCGGAAACACTCGCCAAACCATAGGATAGAGCATGACAGGCGCCAACTTCAGAATAGGTAAGAGACAGGCCGCCAAGATAGGAGGCAACCATGAGCTTCTCATTATTTTCAGGAGTATGACTGTCTGTACTCAGGAATATCTCCCTGCATAAACGCAACGATTCCATTCCAAGAGAGTCGCCCATAACGGTTCTGCGATGTCCGTTAAGCGCCTCAATATTATGTATATAGCAATCCATTGCAGTATAAAACCGCTGAGGTTCAGGAACTGAGACAATCAACTCAGGATCAATAACCAGCTGATCTGCTGGAGTAAAATTCCCTTTTATCCCGAGCTTTTTCACCGGACCGGTCAGTACGGTAGTCATGGAAACTTCTGCACCGGTTCCTGAAATTGTTGGGACAACGGTACAATGAATTCCTTTATTTTTGATAAAATCGAGTCCCTGATATTGAGATGAAGAACCTTCATTGGTAAACATGAGCCGGATGGCCTTGGCATAATCCATCACGGTGCCGCCTCCGATACCCACCACTGAAACCGGAAGGCCCTTGTTCAGGCTTTTCACTTCGGCAACAATCTCATCTACAATTTTAGTCTTTGGTTCATCGGCTACGGTGATAATTTTCAATAAATCCTGCGGTTGAACAGGAATCCTTTTCATGAAATCTTTTCCATCGAAGTATTCGTCCAACAGAAAAATAACGAATGAGTCCTTTTCAACTCTTAATTCGCTTAAAATATCGTCCAGTTGGTTAAAACAATTACGGCCATATAAGACACGACCAACTGCTTTAATATTTCTATACATGGTGTTATTTTTTTAGTACAATTTTAAGTGCAGACCTCATTTTGGAGGCCAGATTCATTAAATCTTCTTCGCTCCAGTTGACCATTATCTGCGTCATCATCAGCCGTTGCATGATAGCGTCGGACTGGGGAACTTGCAAATTTCGGTAATCAGGCATATTGCCGATTTTCATTACCGGAAGGTTGTAGACGGACTTCATTTCCTTCAGATGACCCCACTGGCGATGATAGTGAAAGTTATTGCGGTACCAGTAAGAAGCACTGAGGCCTTCTTTCTGGAATTCCTCAAAAGCCTTAACAGCCAGATCTGCATCCGGCAAAAAGAAAGAGAGGAACGTTGCTGAGTCGCCATTTTCGTCTGGGACCAGCCGTAGTTTAATTTCAGGAAATTCGAGAATGACCTGTTTCAAGATATGTTGATGAGCCTTTTGTTTCTCAATAAGGTAAGGAAGCTTTCGCAATTGCGCAAGTACAACTGCAGCGCCAAGTTCCGACCCACGGTAATTATAGCCCAGGATTGGGTGTTGTTCAGCGCCTCTTGCCTCTCCTATATGGTCGTGACCATGGTCGGAATATTTATGAACGAGTTCATAGAGTTCATCGTCATTGGTGGCTACTGCACCGCCTTCGCCAGCGGTAATAATTTTATAGTAATCGAAAGAAAAGGCCGACATCTTTCCGAAGTTTCCGAGCATCTTTCCTTTGTAACTACCTCCCAGGGCGGGAGCTGCATCTTCCACCAAAATAAGGTTATGCTTTTCGCAGACATTCAGGATCTCGTCCATTTTTGCCATTGAACCGAATACCTGGATTAAGAGAACTGCCTTTGTACGGGGAGTGATAACCTTTTCAATGCCTTCAGGACTCAGGCATAAAGTTTCGTCAATCTCGGCAAAAACAGGGATGGCACCGGCTAAGAGCACGGCTTCAATCGGGGCAATAAATCCATATGGAGGAACGATAACTTCATCCCCATAGCCGATCCCACAGGCTGCGAGAGACAAAGAATCTGCGGCTGTGCCGCTCGCACAAAAGTGTGTGTGTTTAGCGCCAAGATAGGAGCTGAATTCCTGTTCGAAAATTTTAGCTTTAAAGACTCCTTTGCGCTGGGCGTCGTGGTTATAGCGAAAAAGCACCCCTGTTTCGAGAACATCCATCACCTCTTTTCGCTCTTCCTTTCCGAATAATTCGGTGCCTGCCATATTGAAATTATTAATCTATAAAAAGTTTTCGTCCGAACGAAATTATACTTCCTTAAAATATCCAAAAAAACGTTCTCAAAGCTAGCGGGAACGCACCTTCGGACAATTAGAAAAAGTGCACAAAATTACACAATTTTTCGAGATCATTCGTTAAAATTCCATAATTACAGAATGCAAAAAAGGCAACCGACTCAATATCAATTGCCTTTCTTTAATCAGTGCCCAGAACAAGGGCACATATCTTTATATCTTGGTTTACATTGGTTTATTATGTTATTGATTTATTGGGTGATAACAAATTAATTTATTTGTCACTTTTTCTCATTTTCGCCTGTTTTATACAAATTTCTTTCCCCTTTTCTTTCCCGAATATGATATCTTTGTATACTAAATCTACCACATGACAAGTATAAAATATTACATTGACAAAAACAAGACTGACAAATTAGGCTTTGTACCTATCTGGACAAAACGCTTAAATTGACCACCTATCGGCGCAGTATATTGACCGCCTTCCGGCGGACTTTCTGACCAGTCATTTTCCCCCTCTTCAAATTGATCATTCAAGCTGCTTTTTTAGCTGATGTTAAAGATAACTTTTTTGTTAATGCAATTCTATCATCTGTGTTTGCTTGCCAGAGAGCTTCTCTCGTAGTGATGGACCCAATAGTTCCATGCGATGTGCGCTGTGGACTATCCGGTCAAGGATGGCATCTGCAAGTGTTTGCTCACCAATGATTTCATGCCAATCGGATATGGGCCACTGCGAAGTAATAATGGTGGATCGCTTGCTGTGACGATCTTCTACAATCTCCATCAAGGCAGAACGGCTTAGATTATCAAATGGCTGTAGTCCAAAATCATCCAGTATCAGGAGGTCATGCTTTTCGATGCGGGCTATTTCTTTCAGATACGATCCGTCAGCCTTCGCCATTTTGAGCCTGGACATCAGCTTCCCGGTGTTGGCGTAAATAGCCTTGTAGCCCAGGGTACAAGCCTGGTTGCCCAGTGCAGAGGCGATATAACTCTTGCCAACCCCGGTTTTGCCGGTGATCATTATGTTTTCGGACTTATCGATAAAACTACATTCTGCCAGGCGCATCAGCTGGTTCTTGTCCAGATTCCGAT
>JBAXKJ010000017.1:0-126279 GCA_037137375.1 Prolixibacteraceae bacterium | reverse complement strand
ACCCCGCGAGCTGGTGACTTCTGTGTCTTTGGAAATTGTTGCTTTGAAAACTAATACTTATTCAAATATGAGAACTTACCTTTTTATTCTATTCCTTCTTTTGACCTCGGGATCAGTGTTCTCTCAGAAACAGATGCTGTATCTGGATCAATCGAAACCCACTGACATTCGGGTTGCTGACTTGATTTCCAAGATGACCCTTACCGAGAAAGTGCAGCAAATGGCGCACAATTCACCGGCAATCGAACGGCTCAATCTTCCGGCCTACAACTGGTGGAGTGAGGCTCTGCACGGTGTGGCACGTTCGGGAAACGCGACCGTTTTTCCCCAAGCCATTGGACTGGCAGCGACTTTCGATGAGGATCTGGCCTTTCGTACCGCCGATGCTGTATCAGACGAGGCCAGGGCGATCTACCAGGCTGCCATCAAAAAAGACCACCGCTTCAGGTACGGCGGACTCACCTTCTGGACACCCAACGTGAACATCTTCAGGGATCCGAGATGGGGCAGGGGCCAGGAGACCTATGGGGAAGATCCCTTCCTGACCGGCCGTATGGGACTCAATTTTGTAAAAGGACTGCAAGGGAACAACCCGAAATACCTGAAAGTAGCCGCCTGCGCCAAGCATTTTGCCGTCCACAGCGGACCGGAACGCCTGCGCCACGAATTCAATGCGGCGGTTTCCAAGAAAGACTTGTACGAAACTTATCTGCCGGCCTTCAAGACGTTGGTCAACGGTGGCGTCGAATCGGTGATGTGCGCCTACAACCGCACCAACAACGAACCCTGCTGCGGCAGCAAAGAGTTGCTGGTCGATATTCTCCGCAACAACTGGGGTTTCAAAGGGCACGTGGTCTCCGATTGCTGGGCCATTGCCGATATTGACAAAGGGCACAAATACACCGCCACACCTGCCGAATCTGCTGCGTTGTCGCTCAAAAAGGGGGTCAACCTCAATTGCGGTGATGAGTATTTTCCGTATCTGATTGATGCGGTCAAGCAGGGACTGGTCACCGAAAAGGAGATCGATGCCTCGCTGGCCATCCTGCTTCGCACCCGCTTTAAGTTGGGTATGTTTGACGATGAGGGCAAAAATCCCTATGCCGCAATTTCACCGGAGGTTATCAACTCATCCAAAAACAGGAAGATAGCCCTGGAAGCCGCTCAGAAATCGATCGTGATGCTGAAGAACAACGGGGTGCTGCCTTTGAAAGATGACATTGGATATCTGTTCATTACCGGACCTAACGCGACCAGCGTGGATGCCCTGATGGGCAATTATTATGGTGTCAACCAGAACATGGTCACGATCCAGGAGGGCATCGCCGGACACCTAGCTCCCGGCAGTCTGCTTCAGTACAAGCAGGGCTTTCTTCCCGACAGGGAGAATGTCAACCCGATCGACTGGACCTCCGGCGATGCCAAACAAGCAGATGCCATCGTGGTGGTGATGGGATTAACGGGTAACCTGGAGGGTGAAGAGGGGGAATCGATCGCTTCAGCTGATTTTGGCGACCGGCTATCTTACGATCTTCCCAAAAATCAGGTGGAGTTCCTGAAGAAGCTTCGCAAGGACAACACAAAACCCATTGTGGTCGTCCTCACTGCTGGATCTCCGGTCAACATGCGCGAGATCAGCGAATTGGCCGATGCGGTATTGTGGGCCTGGTACCCCGGAGAAGAGGGTGGTAACGCAGTGGCGGATATTCTGTTTGGAAAGGTTTCCCCATCTGGAAGATTGCCCATCACTTTTCCGAAATCACTTGATCAGCTTCCGGCCTACGATAATTACGATATGAAGGGGCGCACCTACCGCTACATGGAACAGGAGCCTTTTTATCCATTCGGTTATGGATTGAGCTACTCCAAGTTTTCCTATTCCGGATTGAAATTATCTGCGAATAAAATCAACAAAGGTGAAATGTTCACAGCAGAGGTTACCGTTATAAATGAAGGAAAAATGGAAGGAGATGAGGTAGTACAGCTTTACCTTACCAGAGAAATTAAAACTGTAGTAACTCCTTTGTTTTCGCTCAAAGGTTTCCAAAGGATCCATCTCAATCCGGGTGACGGCAAAACGGTAATTTTCAATTTTACGCCATCCATGTTCAGCATTGTTGATGAAGAGGGCAACGAGAAACAGGAAGCAGGAAAAGTTAAGATTTTTATCGGAGGATGCCTGCCTGTACAACGCAGTCTTGATCTTGGAATGGGCAAAGTTTCGGAGGGTATTATTGAAATTGTTAATTGACCTCTGCAAAAGGGTCTAACTCTTGAACGACTTCTTTAAACATCCCATTTCTATTATTAATTTTAGCACTAATTTTAATTAAAGAAAAAAATAAATTATGAAATTAAAATTTATCCTTTTCCTGAATGTAATCTATTTAATAACAATAAACTGCATTGCACAAAATATTTCATCTATAAAATCTTTCAGCGGCATATATCCTCTCCTTGCCAATTACAATTACGAAGGTGAATGCGGCACCGGAGCAGTGGTCCCTTGGGCTGGAAGCCTCTGGGTCATCACCTATGGACCCCATCTGCCGTTCGGCTCTTCCGACAAATTATACCAGATTTCGCCTGAATTTACAAAGGTAACAAGGCCCGAAAGTATTGGTGGTACTCCAGCCAATCGAATGATCCATAAAGAGAGTAACCAGCTTTTTATAGGCCCTTATGCCATCGATGGAAGCGGCCATGTTCGCACTATCCCTTACCAGGAAATGCCCGGTCGTCATACCGGCAATGCCCGCCATCTGACCGATCCGGCCAATAAAATCTATTACGGCACGATGGAAGAGGGATTTTATGAAGTGGATGTGAAGACACTGAAATCAAGAGTGCTTTACGAAGACCTCAATGTGACCAAGAAGAAAACCAAAGATACCGAAGCAAATTTCAAGGGTACGCTCATCCCGGGCGCTCATGGAAAAGGTTTCTATTCCGGTCAGGGCGTGATGGTTTACAGCAACAATGGAGAGCCTTCGCCCGAAGCCTTGAAAAAATTTGATATCCAATCGGGAGCGCTGGCCGAGTGGGACGGAAAAGATTGGAAGCTAATAAGACGCAATCAGTTTACCGAAGTCACCGGTCCGGGTGGAATCTATGGCAATCAGCATCCCGATACAGACCCCATCTGGGTAAACGGCTGGGACCATAAATCTGTGCTGGTTGGCGTACGCGACCACGGCAAATGGAGCTTCTATCGGCTTCCCAAAGCTAGCCATTCCTACGATGGTGCTCATGGCTGGAACACCGAATGGCCCCGAATCAGAGACATCGGTACCTCTGAAAAGCCTGATTACCTGATGACCATGCATGGCATGTTCTGGAAGTTTCAGGGTACTTTTAGCTCGGGTAACTCCGCCGGAATTCGTCCGCGTTCAGCCTATCTGAAAGTAATCGGCGATTTTGCCAGATGGAACGATCAACTGATTTTCGGCTGTGATGATGCGGCCAAATCAGAATTCCTGAATAAACGTAAGGTGAAAGGCACCATTCAGGGCCCCGGACAGTCCAATTCCAATCTTTGGTTCACTCCGCTTGAAAAACCCGGTGAATTAGGTCCTGCTACTGCCGAAGGCGCCGTATGGATCTCGGAAGCGGTTAAAGCAGGCGAATTGTCCGAACCTTTCCTCTTTGCCGGATGGGATTATCGGTCTGCCTGGGTAAAAAATCAGGGAGATCAAGCTGTTACCTTTTCCTTCGAAGTAGACAAAAAAGGCAATAACCAATGGGGTCCGCTCAAATCTGTCACCGTCAAGGCAGGTGAAGCAGTTAACATTCCATTCACAGAAACGGGCGAATGGGTTAGGGTGAAAACCGATAAGGATACCAAAACGACCGTTCATTATACCTATGCACAGAAAGATGCGCGCACGAAAACCGCTGATCCGGTCTTTGCTGGTCTGGCACCCGTAAGCGCCCCAAGTATCAACGCAGGTTTACTCTGGGGACTTGGCGACAACCGCAGGAAACTGGGGATCCTTGCCGGAGAGGCTTCTGATAAAGGATTTACCGAAAATGGATACTATGAGCTTGATTCATTGATGCATCTGGAGAAAAAACAGGATCCTGTCACGGCATCCTTTATCCGCGAAAAGATGACTATACCAAAAGATGTAATCACCTTCGATGAAGCATCTGTCCTGATCGTCGATGACGCTGGTCGCCGATGGAGATTGCCCAAAGGGAATCCTGGAATAACATCGCTTACCAGGAATGCCTTAATGCGAATTTGCCGCGAAGTAGCGACAGAGCGTGACCTTCTCAACTGCTCAGGTACATTTTACGAACTTCCCGCCGAAAATGCAGATGGATTCGCCAAAATACGACCCATTGCCTCCCACAACTTCAGGGTATTTGATTACACTTCCTACCGGGGAATGCTCATCCTGACAGGTATCGATCCTGTTGCAGCCAAGGGAAATCCTCAAATCATCACTTCTAAAGATGGGAAAGCCGTCGTTTGGGCCGGCGTGATTGACGACCTGTGGAAACTTGGAAAACCAGTCGGAGAAGGCGGTCCATGGAAAAATTCAGCGATAAAGGCAAGTGAAGCTTCCGACCCTTACCTGATTGGTTTCTATGATCAGCGTAGTCTCTCACTTTCACACGATGCGCAGGTGCCTGTTTCCTTCAAAATTGAGGTCGAACCAATCGGTCATGGCCCCTGGATGTTGTACCAAACAGTCACTGTAAAACCCGGACAAACTTTCAAACTTATATTTCCGGGTACGTTTCAGTCACGCTGGATTCGTTTTGTGGCAGACAAGGATTGCAAAGCCACTGCCTGGCTAAAATATGAGTGATCCATACTTTTAGCCTGATGAAAAAGAACTTCATTGTTATCATTTCCTTATTTTTCCTGGGCTTTCAGGTGGTGAAAGCCCAGGAAAATAAGAGCTCTAAAATACCCTGGTTTTTGGAAAAATATTCTGCGGAATATGCCCGGTCTCCCCGCACGGCAGCCCTTGCCTGGTTTGAGAACGCACGGATGGGAATGTTTATTCACTGGGGTGTATGGGGGAAATACCATGCCGCCTGGGCCATGTACAATCAAAAAATTCCTTTGGAAGAGTATCAAAAAACTGCCCGGGAAGTAGATGCATCAGGATTTAGCGCACCTGAGATTGTCAGGCTTGCCCTAGAAAGTGGCATGCATTATATCACCTTCGTTGCCAAGCATCACGACGGTTTCTCCCTCTGGGACACCAAGGCTACAGATTGGAATAGCATGAAATATCCCATGCATCGCGATTTCGTTGGCGAACTGGCAAAGGTTTGCCGCGAGCGAAAAATGCCACTTTTCATCTATTACTCGATTGGGATCGATTGGGTGCACCCCTATTATTTACCCAGAGAATTGTATGATGTTGGCCGGCCGGCTTATCCTTCAACACCTTCCTATTACAAATATTCCAAACCCGAAGACTTCGAAAAATACCGGGATTTCTGCAAGCAGCAGCTCACAGAGTTATGCACACAATACGGCCCTGTGGCAGGATTCTGGTTCGACACGCTAGGTGGGGTACTGATCAATAGTGAGATGTTTAAGATGCAGGATTTCTACGATCTCATTCACAAATATCAGCCCCATGCACTGATAAATTTTAAGACGGGAGCAACTGGCACCGAGGATATCCTCGTTGGAGAACGTGAGCTAAAGTCAATAAGCATGCATTATCAAAAGATTACCGATCAGGATAAAAAACTTTGCAGAATGGCCGATGAGGCCTGGAACCGGAATTTCAGGAAGAAAGCAGAAATAGCTGTGACCAGTCAGGGTAACTGGGAATGGACTCCAAACAAGACTTGTCAGGAGGTTGAGAAACTCTGGGAAATGATCCTGATTGCATCCAAAAATAATGCGAACCTACTTTTGAATTTTGGACCCAAAATGGATGGATCTATTCCCGAAGATGTGGCAAAAAATTTCAGAAAACTGGGTGAACGCATTAAGAAAGAGGGATTTCCACCCTTAAACAGATCCACTTATCTGGATTTGCGACAACAAGGGGCGGCCGTCGATAAATCCGAGATAGAAAAAACGGCCAGGTAGTCCGGCTTCCTAAACTACAGGATAAAATTTTGATAAGGCACCTGGCATGACATGAACTGGCCAACAATCGAAAGAAGAACCAAAAAACAACAATTTAGTTTGGAAAGAAGAACTGAACCTGGGTATTTTTAACTGACTTCGGTTATATTTGTAACAGTTACCCTCTTAACCATGGCCTTATGAAAAAATTGCAGCTTCTAGTCTTATTTACTTCCCTGCTTTTTGTCGGCAAAGCTCAAAATAGTTCGATTTTCATTGAAGCCGAAAGCTTTGTCAAGAAAGGTGGCTGGCTGATCGATCCTCAATTCGTCGAACAAATGGGATCCCCTTACCTCCTGGCCCATGGACTCGGAAAACCGGTGCAGGATGCCGAGACGAAAATAGCCGTCGAAAAGGCCGGTGTGTACCACGTCTGGGCCAGGACTAAAAACTGGGTTCCCGGCAAATGGCAGGCCCCGGGACGGTTCAACATCCTGGTAAACAATCAGAAACTGGAGAAGACACTCGGGCTGAATCCGGAGTGGAACTGGGAATACGCGGGTAAAATCCAACTAAATAAAGGAGATGCTACCCTCACGCTGAAGGATTTAACAGGTTTCGAAGGAAGATGCGATGCCATCTACCTGACTACAAAACCAAACGAAAAACTGCCATCAGAAAAGCAGGCACTGAGAATCTGGCGCCTGAAACAATCTGGAATGGGAGAACAGCCCCAAACAACCAAAAAGTTTGACCTGGTTGTCGTGGGTGGCGGAATTGCAGGTTGTGCAGCCGCTATGACCGCCTCGGAGAAAGGTCTGAAAGTGGCACTCATTCACGACCGGCCTGTTCTAGGCGGCAACGCCAGCAGCGAAATTCGTGTTCATACCGAAGGGATCTATGGAAAATTTGAACGTATCTTGAAAATGATAGACACCGGCGCCTATCCAAACGGCTCGGCGGAAGCCATGAAAGATGATCAGAAAAGGATGGAGAACATAGCGAAATTCACTAACATCGAACTCTTTCTCAATTTCAGGGCCTATAATGCCACAGCCTCCAACGGAAAAATAACTTCTGTAGATGCCCGTAATACCTCTGGAAATGAATCAATACGATTCGAAGCCCCCCTCTTCGTCGATTGTACCGGCGACGGATGGATCGGCTTCTGGGCAGGCGCCGAATATAGCTACGGCAGGGAAGAGTCTTCAAAATACAACGAGGCGTGGGACGCCCACGGATTGGTCTGGAGCCCCGAAACAGCCGATAATTTAGTGATGGGTTCTTCTGTTCTTTGGGGTTCTGAGAATGCCGGGAAACCAGTTGCCTACCCCGAAGTACCTTGGGCCATGGATGTGGCTAAAAATTATGCCGAATCAAAAGGCGAATGGCAATGGGAATATTCCAGAAACGATTTAAGCCAGATCGAGGATGCGGAAACCATTCGCGACCACATGTTGCGGGCTATCTACGGCTCCTTTTATAATTTCAAGCATCCCACCACACAGATAAATTATTCGGACAGGAGTAGTGTCGGGGATCTGGACACCAAAAAACGTCAGCAAAAAGCCGACAGCCTTCAACTGAAATGGGTATCTTATCTTGTCGGTAAACGGGAATCCCGCAGGTTAACAGGCGATTACATTTACACTTTCAATGATGAGAAGAATGCTACTGAATTCGCAGATGCCGTAGTTTTTGAAAAAAGATCAGTAGATGTCCATTATCAGACTATTCTGCTCGACGAAAATAAGCCAAATTTCCTCTCGGCCGCCATGTTCTACAAGACCAAACAATACAACATCCCCTACCGCTGTCTCTACTCTAAAAATATTAGCAACCTCTTCATGGCAGGGAGGAATTTCAGTTGCTCCCATATTGGTCTCGGCGGACCTCGTGTGATGCGGACCACCGGTCAGATGGGCGCCGCAGTCGGTATCGCAGCAGTCGTATGCAATAAATACCAGGCAAACCCGCGCGAGGTCTACCAGTCTCATCTGAAAGAATACCTCGACCTCATCGAATCTCAAAAATAAAACGATGAATTGGAAGGTCCCTGGCATCACATTTTCTTTCATCATCCTGATATTCTGTCAGGCATCGATCTTTGCTTCAGATAACAACACCGACTGCCACAAAGCCTTTCTTTTTAAGTTTCATGGTAATGCGGATACCGATACCATCAAAATCTGCTCAGACAACCTGGCTCACAAGACTTTCTACGAAGCCAACCTGAACATGTCCGTCTGCGACGATAAATTATGTGCCATCCTGGTATTGAAAATGTACTGGGACCTCGCCGGTGACTACACTAAATTCGATACCTTACCAGGAAAGCCCTTAACCAAATTCGACCACAAACGCTTCACTGGTGCCGATTATCAAAAACTTGATCAGATCTTAGGCGACAGAAACAGCATGCTGCGAGTACTCGAAAAAGAAGATCTGGTCGATAAAAGCATCCAGGTCAAAGCCACAACCGTGGATGCCGTGACAGGAGCGACACCCGAAACCATCCGAAGTGCCGTGGTGGAAGGGGCAGTCTATTCTTCTTTTTCCCTTTGGCATTATGTGAATGATTCCATTCGCGATCTTATCCGCGACCACACGAAAAGCATCTACTCCGCAGACATCGCCAGTCAGATGCTGAACTCCCGTAATTATGAGACGCAGCTCTACGCACTTAAACAGTTCTCTTCTCTGGATTATATAACACATTTCGATGAGCTTTGTGAAGTAATGCACAAAAGTATTCCAATGGTCAAAGCATATATTATCACCAAATTGCCGCTTCCATTTAAAGAAAAAGAACAGAACAAAAAACTGGTCTCAGTTTTCCCCGGCCTCGACAGTTACAGCAAAAGCGTAATGCTCAACCGGATTACGGAAGATCCAAAACTGACAAGGATATATTTGCCCTTGATCTTAAATACTAAATCGTTGGACAACAGGCAGCGGGATCAACTGCTCTCCGCCGCGAAAAAATACAAAATCAGTGGTTACCAGAACAAATGACCCCTTACTAAACTAATTTTTCAGATATGAACGCAATGCCTTTCGTGATCGGTGCTCTGGCAATATTAGCACTAGGCTACAGATTTTATTTCAGCTTTATCTGTGCCAAAGTATTGATGCTGGACGACTCACATGAGATGCCTGCCAACAAGTTGTACGACAGACAAAACTTCTACCCGATGCCGAAATGGGTGCTGTTTGGACATCATTTTGCTGCCATCGCCGGTGCCGGGCCACTGGTTGGACCCGTTCTGGCCGCCCAGTTTGGCTTCATGCCTGGCTTCATCTGGATGCTGGTCGGGGCAGTGCTTGCCGGTGCCGTCCATGATTTGGTCATCCTGACTGCCTCCTCCAGATACGACGCCAAATCGTTGGCCGAAATAGCAAGGAATGAGATCAGCAAATTCAGCGGTGGAGTAGCTTCCATCGCAGTATTCATCATCCTGATCGTCGCCCTCGCCGGACTAGGTGTCGTCGTGGTCAATGCCCTGGCCGAAAGCTCTTGGGGAACCTTCACCATCGCCGCTACCATTCCTATCGCCATCTTCATGGGGCTATGGATGTTCGTGTTCAGAAAAGGGAAAACAGCCGAAGCAACCGTCATCGGGGTCCTCCTTCTCTCAGCTGCCGTAATATTTGGCAAATATGTGCCCGGATCCTCTTTCGCTTCCTGGTTTACCTTCGACAAACCAACCCTGACCATCATGCTGGCCTTGTACGGATTGGCAGCCTCCGTTCTGCCTGTCTGGCTGCTGCTTTCCCCGAGGGATTATCTGAGTTCCATCATGAAACTGGGCGTCATCGGAATGCTGGCAATAGGAATCATCTACGTCGCCCCCACGATAAAAATGCCAAATTTCACGCCGTTCATCCATGGTGGCGGACCGATTATCCCGGGTACGCTCTTCCCCTACCTGTTCATCACCATCGCGTGCGGGGCTATCTCCGGCTTTCATGCCCTCGTCAGCTCGGGCACGACACCCAAAATGCTGATGAAAGAATCGCACATCAAACCCATCGCGGTCGGATCGATGCTCGCCGAGGCTATGGTAAGCATTCTTGCCCTGATCGCTGCAACCAGCCTCTTCCCGCTTGATTATTTTCAAATCAACGTTTCACCCGAGAAATTTACCCAAATTCTGCCCCAACTTCAGGCGCTTGGATTCACAGAAACCAACCTGACACAACTTTCAACCCAAGTCGGTGAAAAAATAGCCGGCCGACCGGGTGGCGCTGTATCCCTGGCCGTCGGCATGGCCCAGATATTCTCAAGTATTCCCGGATTATCCAGCCTAATGTCTTACTGGTATCACTTTGCCATCATGTTCGAAGCCCTGTTTATCCTCACTACCGTGGATGCGGGTACACGAATTGCGCGCTTCATCCTGCAGGAATCTTTGGGCAAAGTCTATCATCCCTTTGGTCGAACCGATTGGCTAGCCGGCAACATCATTACCAGTTTTATCGTCGTATTCTTATGGGGATATTTTATTTATACCGGTAGCGTTTCCACCATCTGGCCTATGTTCGGAGTCGCCAATCAGCTGCTTGCTACTCTAGCCCTGGCTATCGGCACCTCCTACCTCATCAACAGGGGAAAAATAAAATACAGCTTTATCACCATCATTCCCATGACATTTGTCGGCATTACCACCATCACCGGAGGAGTGATGAACCTGGTGAATATCTATATCCCGCAAATGTCTGTCTCAAAAACCACCCTACCGGGAACCATCAACTCCCTGCTAACCATCATAATATTGGCTTGCGTCCTGATAATCATTATGGAAGCAATCCCAAAATGGATCAAAGTATACCGGTCTGGCACGGCGCCTTGGCCAATGAAATAACGTTATGATAATCTTATTCTTAGAACTGATTTCATCTTGAATTGATAATATTGTATCACACAAACTTAAAATTATGAACCGATCACTTTTTTACACCTTATTTTTGGCAATGTTGGGACTCTCGTTTTCTCAGTCCCTGAAAGCACAAAAACAAAACAATCCACCCTATTGGCTGGATGAAACGAAAATGGAGGAAAACCGCCTCCCGATGCATGCCAGTTATTTTGCCTTCACCAACGAAAAGGAAGCCATGCAAAACAACCGGGAGAGTTCAGAAAACAACCTGAACCTGAATGGTGTCTGGAAATTCAAGTTTTTCGAAAAACCTGCTGATGTTCCTCAGAATGTTGAATCGCCCTCCTTTAAGGACGACAACTGGGACAATTTCAAAATCCCAGCCACCTGGGAAGTGAATAATTATGGCGACCCTATCTATGTGAATGTTGGATACGAATTTCAGCACCTGATGGCGCCTAATCCTCCAATCGTTCCGATGAGTTTCGATCCAACCGGCGTCTACCGCCGTGTGATCGACCTACCCCAAAACTGGTCGGGTAAAAATATAACCCTTCACATCGGGGCCGCCAAGTCAAACCTGACAGTCTGGGTCAATGGGAAATACATAGGTTACAGTGAAGACGGAAAGCTGCCGGCTGAATTTGATCTTTCAACCGTTCTGACACCGGGCAAGAATCTGATCACCATGAGGGTCATGCGCTGGTGCGATGGCACCTACCTCGAGGGACAGGATTTCTGGCGATTTAGCGGAATCACCCGCGATTGCTACCTGGTGAAAAGGGAAAAGACCCACATCAACGATTTCACGGTAAACACCATTCTGGATACCGAATACAAGAATGCCAGCCTCAATCTGAAAATTAAGCTCAGCGGAAACGCAACTGCAAAAGTATCCGCAAAACTGACTGATGGTGAAAAGCTCATCGCCTCTTCCGATATCGCTTTCAGCAATGAAGCAGAAAAATCAGTCGCTATTCCGGTGGCTTCCCCAAAATTATGGTCAGCAGAAGAGCCAAATCTATACAAATTAACACTCACGCTTTCAGATAATTCAGGCAAGTTAATTGAAGTTATCCCTCAACAAGTTGGTTTCAGGGATGTAAAAATCGTCGATGGATTATTCCTGGTAAATGGTCAACCGGTTTTAATCAAGGGAGCCAACCGCCACGAGACTGATCCTATCACCGGACAAACAATCTCGAAAGAATCCATGCTGCGTGACGTGAAATTGATGAAGCAGTTTAACATCAACGCAGTACGCACCTGCCATTATCCCAACGACGAATACTGGTACCAGCTTTGCGATCAGTATGGCATCTATGTGGTGGATGAGGCTAACAATGAATCTCATGGGATCGGTTATGATATCACTGTCACCCTTGCAAACAGGCCTTCATGGAAAGAAGCCCACCTGAAACGTGTTCAGCGCATGTTCGAGAGGGATAAAAACCATGCTTCCATTGTATTCTGGAGTCTTGGCAATGAGGCTGGAAATGGGTACAATTTCTACGAATGCTACCTTTGGCTGAAGCAGGTCGATGCAACTCGTCCAGTTCAGTATGAGCGCGCCGTCGCCAAATATTCCAACTATTCTACCGAGTTCAACACCGACATCGTGAACCCGATGTATCCGACACCGAGCAGCATGCTGGATTATGCAGCCAGGAACCCAAATCCGAAGAAACCTTTCATCATGTGCGAATATGCGCATGCCATGGGTAATTCAATGGGTAATTTCAAAGACTATTGGGACATAATCAGGGGTCATCCTAAACAATTTCAGGGCGGATTCATCTGGGATTTCGTGGACCAGGGACTGCTAAAAATTACCGAAAAAGGAGATACCATCTTTGCTTATGGCGGTGATTATGGCAAGAATTTGCCTTCCGATAACAATTTCATGTGTAACGGGATCTTCCTGCCAAATCGTTATCCCAATCCGCATGCCTGGGAGATGAAAAAGGTCTACCAGAATATCCACACCAGCCTGAAAGATCCGACTACTATCTCCGTGTATAATGAGAATTTCTTCAAAGACCTGTCAGATGTATCAATGGAATGGAATGTAACCGTCAATGGTCAGGTAATACAATCGGGAAAAATCGATAAACTGGATATCAAACCGCATGCTTCTGCTCAGATTAAGCTACCGCTGAAAGCACAGCCGGAAGGTGAAGTATTCCTGAATATCGTTTACAAACAGAAGGCTGATCGATTGCTGATAACTGCCGGATCGACCATCGCGGAAGCTCAGTTAGCCTTGTCAGGATCCTATAAATCCGATGCCGCGGTCAAACCGGAAGGGAAAGTCAAAATAACAGAAACCACTGCAACCTGGACCATTACTTCACCTGCTTTATCAATGGAATTTAACAAGCAGAGTGGTTTAATTACAAAATATGAAGTAAACAAAATCAGTTACTTGGATGCGTCTATGAGTGCAAAACCCGCCTTCTGGCGCGCACCAACCGACAATGACATGGGTGCCGGACTGAATAGAAAATTGAAAGACTGGAAAACTGCGCAAGCTGAAATTAAGCTTGAAACTATTTCCGTGAAAGAATCAGAAGGGATGGCCAAAGTGTCCGCATCCTATTCTATGCCTGGTGTCTTCGCCAGCCTTATCCTTCAATATACTGTCCAGGCCAAGGGCGAACTGTTTGTTGAACAGCAAATGATTGCCGATGAATCTAAAACTGTACCGATGATGATGCGTTTTGGAATGAACTGGGTTCTCCCGGAAGGATTCGAGACCATCGAATACTATGGCCGCGGCCCGGGTGAAAATTACCAGGATAGAAACACCGGCTCTAATGTTGGCATCTATAAGCAAAGTATAAAGAGTCAGTATCATCCTTATGTCCGGCCTCAGGAAAGTGGCAACCATACTGATATCAGATGGTTCAAGGTATTGGATTCAAAAGGCAATGGGCTGAAAATAGAATCCGGGCAGCTTTTAAGTATGAGCGCTCTGCATCATTTTGATGCTGATCTGGATGACGGCGATCAAAAGCACCAGCACCACTCGGGCGAACTGGTTCTCCGAAAACAGACACAATTGCACATCGACTTAATACAGATGGGTGTCGGCGGAATCGATAGTTGGGGACAATGGCCACTCGAAAAATATCGCCTGAATTACAAAAACTACAACTACTCCTTCAAGATTAGTCCGATCAAAAAATAATTTATCTATTCCAAAAGCGGAGGCAGCCCTGATTCGGAGAGGTTGCCTCCCTTTTTTTGCCTAATTAAAATAATTGATCCTAAGGAATCAGATTAATACCAATTGATTAGTTTTAAGACAAAAATCAATTTCACGCTTTAACGACCAACATTATGACAAACCAAACTAACGCATCAGGAGCAGAAAAATCTATTTTCATCCAAAAAAATTCAGCCGCCATCCGAATCTGGCACTGGCTCACGTTTCTGCTGGTCATCTCCCTGATTGTCACGGTACTTTTGCAATCTACGGTTATTAACCAGCGGAAAAACATTCCTATTGTCCAGACGGTTCTCAAGGAGAAAGGGATTGAAGTCAACAACAATCAGGCCCAGGCAGTCACGCATATTTATGGAGAAAAAATATGGGATATCCACAAACTATTGGGATATGGTCTCGCCTTTCTCTTTCTCTCCAGGATAATCATCGAATTCATACAATCCAAAGATGAAAAAAACCAAACCCGGATAAAGAAAGCTCTCTTCCTATACAAACAACCCGGTCAGGACAAGCAAGAACTGAAGCATTATCTTCTGGTGAAAGGCAGCTACATGATCTTTTATCTGTTATTATTCATCATGGTATCTACCGGGCTTATTATCGCCTTTGGTGCCGATCTTGGTTTAGCGGGACCGGTCAGACATTCCTTTAAAGAGGTTCATGCATTTGTCCAATACCTCATCTATGCCTTCGTTATTGTTCACCTAGGCGGCGTTATCCTTTCTGACATAGGAAAATACAAAGGCATGGTCTCAGGTATGATCAACGGCAACCAATAATTTTCTATTTTTTATTCCCATGAAAAGATCTCTTTCCACTGCATTCTTTACTCTAATAATTTCATTTTCCGCGCTCTCACAGCAGTGGAATTTCATGAACAATATCTTCAAGTACATCGAAGATCCTGGGATGTTTTCCCTGAATCAGGAACCCGGACATGTACCTTTGGTGCCCTTTTCAAATATCGATCAGGCTCTGAAAAATGACTGGAACCAATCCCCCGGATATCTTTCTCTCAACGGCGTCTGGAAATTCAAATGGTCCGAAATTCCGGATCTGGCACCAAAAGATTTCTTCAACGAGAAATTCAAAGACCAGTCATGGGACAACATCAAAGTACCCGGAAACTGGGAGATGCAGGGATTCGGTGATCCGATGTTCAGAAATGTGTCCCAGCCCTTCCCTTCCAATCCACCCTTTATTCCCCACGATTATAACCCAACAGGTTGTTATCGCCGAACATTTACTGTACCAGATACCTGGAAAGACAAGCAGGTATTTTTGCGCCTCGAAGCCATTACTTCTGCTTCTTTTATTTGGATCAATGGACAGGAGCTCGGTTTTAACGAAGGGGCCAATGAGCCAGCCGAATACAACATCACCCGCTTCCTGAAAAAAGGCGACAATACGCTGGCAGTCCTGGTCACCAAATATTCGGCCGGCACCTACCTCGAAGACCAGGATTTCTGGCGTCTTTCGGGAATCTTCCGTGACGCATATCTGTTGGCTGTTCCTGAGGTTCATCTCCGGGACTATTTTGTCACCACTGACCTCGACAACAACTACCGTGATGCGAAGTTGAATATCACAGCTGACATCAAGAATTACACCGCCAAAACAACCGGTAACTATTCCGTCAGGGCTTCTCTTTTCGACAAAAATCACCAACAAATTGGTTCAGCTTTCAGCTCCGAAAAAGTGATCCTGAAAGACAAGGAAAATCACCAGGTGCAGCTTTCTGCCAAAGTTGACAATCCTGGTAAGTGGTCGTCAGAGCATCCGAATTTATACTCCCTGACACTCGAATTGATTGATCCCAAGGGGAATGTATCAGAAGTATTAAGCAACAAAATTGGATTTAAGAAAGTGGAAGTTAGTCACCAGACCCTGCTCGTCAATGGCGTACCGGTGAAACTCAATGGAACAAATTCTCACATGCAGCATCCCGAACTCGGTCATGCCATGGATCTTGAAACAATACGCAAAGACTTGGTACTGATGAAGCAATTCAACATCAACTGTGTTCGCACCAGCCATTATCCTCCGAACATCGAATACCTGAAACTGGCTGACGAGCTGGGAGTCTACATCGTGGATGAAACCGGCGATGAGTCACACGCCACGGAATTTGTTTCCAAACTGCCAGAGTGGAAGAATGCCTATATCGACCGCGTAACCGGGATGGTCCTCCGGGATCGGAACCATCCAGCCATCATTTTCTGGAGTGCCGGTAATGAGAGTGGCTTCGGTAACAACATTTGTGAAGTAATAAAAACCGGGAAATCCCTCGATCCGACCCGACTGTTTATGTATGGCGGCAACTCCGACGACGTAGCATGGAAAAACGAGGTTCCTTGCGAGGATATCATCGGACCAAGGTATGCGACACCCTACGAACTCCGTACCCGTATAGCGCAGGTTCCTGAGAGTCAAGATCCCAGACCTTCTTTCATGGATGAGTACATATCTGTGGAAGGCAATGGCGGCGGGGGTTTCGACGAATACTGGGACGTAATCTGGAACTATCCGCGCATCTCGGGCGGAGCCATCTGGGACTGGGTCAGCCCGGGAATCAAGGAAAAGATACACCTCTTGAAGGATGAATCTCCCAACCATATTTCGGTGGCAGTCAAAGGTCGGGGATTGCTGGAAGATGGAAAATTCGGCAAAGGCATCGGACTGAGTGGCCACGATCAATGGATTGATGCCTACCGGGATCCTTCATTGGACATCACAGGTAAGGAACTAACCCTCTCCCTGTGGGTTTTCCCCAGAAAATGGAATGGCAACGGACAAATGATTACCAAGGGAAGCTTCCAGTTTGGCTTAAACCAGTTCACCAAAGATTCACTGGAGTTTTTTGTGACCGACATCGAGAAAAGGATTTTAAAAGTATCCCTACCAAAAAACTGGGAAAATAATTGGCATCATGTGGCAGGCATCAGCGACGGGAAAAATCTCAGTATCTATCTGGATGGATTGCTATCGGCAAGCAAACCCTTTTCCGGTTCGATCACAAACAAACCCTTTCCCGTCAACATTGGCAGATTCTCGGATATCGAAGGACAGGAATATCCTTACAACCTCAGCAACGCAATTTTCGACAGAATAAGCATTTTTGCAAAAGCAATACCTGTAGATCAGCTGATAAGTCCGTCGGAACAGATGAAACAACAGGCTTCCTTGTGGCTCGAACTCAACGAAATGGAGGAAAAAGGGGAGTTTTACAGCATGGGAATCGGCGGCAGGACCTATGGACTGATTTGGCCCGATCGTAAGCCTCAACCCGAATTGTACCAGGTAAAGAAATCGGCTCAACCAGTGCATGTGGAACTTGTAAACGATGCCGATGGAACAGTTGAAATCACCAATCGTTACCGGTTCACTAACCTGAACGAATTAATCACCACTTGGCAGCTGCAGGCTGATGGAGAAACGCTGCAAAAAGGGGAATTAAAACTATCCCTTGCTCCACTTTCAAAAGCGCGGGTTCAGATTCCAATGAAAAAGCCTGCACTCCAGCCTGGTGTCGAATATAGATTGATGCTCTGCTTTAACTTGAAAGAGGCTAAACCTTATGCTGTAACAGGTTATGAAGTAGCCTGGGATCAGTTGGAGTTACCCTGGCGTGCTTCACCTGAACCGAAAATATCCTTGAATCAAGAAGCTTCGAACTCCCCATCTGTCCCCACACACAAAAAAACATCGAATCTAAAAACATCCCCCCAGAAAGTAGTAGCCGGGAGTAATTTAACTCCGGATCACAAGGCATTACCCCCGACATCGAGATCGAAAATGGCTGATTTCGATATTGCCCAACCATTATCTGTTAATGAGACAAAGGAGATAATAACAATTACCGGCAAAAATTTTGAATATGCATTCAACAAGCAGAATGGCAGGCTGACCTCAATGAAATACTTAGGAAAAGAGCTTATCCGCGAAGGGGCAAAATTAAGCGTCTGGCGCGCCCCGCTTGCCAACGATCTGGATAACTGGGCTTCCCATGCAGCAAACTTGAATCCAAAGAAACCTGGAATGGGCAATTTCCCGGCCGGCAGCTGGTATACCTACGGACTCGATCAGATGAAAATCGCGCTTGATAAATTCGCTGTGCAGCAACAGGAAGCCGGTAAGATAGTCCTGGACATTCAAGATCACTCCGAAGGTGCAAATTACACAACCGCCTTCGACAACCACTACCTATACACTATTTATGGTTCCGGTGAAATCATTATCGATCATACTGTTACACCTCAGGGGATGATGCCTTTGTGGTTACCAAAAATCGGATTGCAATGGGTGATTGATGAGTCGCTAAATTCAGTTTCCTGGTATGGAAGAGGGCCATTCGAGACCTACCCCGATCGTAAAACAGGCGCCAAAATCGGAGTCTACAGGAAAACCGTCCAGGAATTGGCGGAGTCCTATCTGGTTCCGCAGGATTATGGCTGCCGAACAGACACTCGCTGGACCAGGCTCGAATCGGCCGAAGGCTTCGGATTACAGTTTTCAGGTCACAGAATTGAACCATTCGCAGAAGGCATCCAAATTTCTGGCCGTCAGCTATTCAATTTCAGCGCTCAACTATACAGCACGGATAATTTATCCCGTGCAAGATACCCCTATCAACTTCAGCAATTGAACGATGGGTATATTTTTAACCTGGATTATGCGACAAGTGGAGTCGGCTGTACCGCCATTTCAGTCCTGGACAAATACCGTGTCCTCCCTCAGGAATACCATTTTACCTTATCCGTCAAACCCTTCAAAAAGTAAACTTTTAATTCACATAGAAGTACCGCACCCTGCAGGCATTTCCCTTGCTTTGAGCATTCTTCTCAGCCAGAACCTTGATCTGCAGTTGGTGCTTGCCCGGAATCAATTTATATCCGAGTGTACAGAACCAGGGTAAATGCAGACTGGCGCTCCATTGCGTGTAAAGATCCTGCTTCTGCCAGGGATTCTTATCGATCCTGTATTCAATCATTCCGGCATCGAGTCCCGCTGCCACTGCGATTCCGATGGCATTCCCCTCAAATTTGTAAGTCAAAATCCCGGTAGGGGCTTCGGCTACTAACATTGGAACATTTGTAAAATCCGGTCGCGTGCCGGTCTTGTCGGCGGGTTTCCACTCCTTCTCAACCCTCCAGCCTTTTACCGTTTTGACCTCCGCACCGGGGATCAACTTCCCTTTGTCGTAGCACCCTTTCGCCAACTTACCAGGAAGCACATAAGCGACGATCTTGTCATCATCCGCCACAAAACCGCTCCAGCAGTTGTCCATAAACTTCTTCATCGACTGAAAATAAATATGATGGCCAAAAGGCGAAGGATGCAGGTTCTTGAAATCCTTATCCCAGGAAAACTCCCCATTATCAATACGTTCGGTGACCTCCTTTGCAAGATTCAGGGTGGAAAGACCATAGTGCACTGCAACTTTCTCGTGGTTCTGGATCTCCACAGGAACAATTCCACGACGATAATCAGTCATCTTGTCGGGATCGACAAAATGCATCAGCACAACATCCATAGCAGGATTCGATTCACGGGCGTGCCGCACAATGCCCTCCATGCCAAGTACCTGTGTCTCGGTAGTAAATCCATTGGTGCGGTCATTCACAGCAGCTTCTTCAAATAAAAGATCTACCCTGCCTTTGGCCAAAACATCCCTTTCGAACCTGAAAGCCCCAGGAGTACTACCCATGGAAGAGATTCCGGCCTGGATAAAATCAAATTTGGTTTTAGGAAAACGTTTCTGCAAATAAGCACAAATGCTGTCCCGCCAACCGGAACCCTGGGTAATGGATCCTCCAAGAAAAGCGACCCTTCCAATTTTTTCGCGTTCGAAAACGATCTGAGCATTATGAAGTTTGCTTCGGTAAGTATGGTAATTCCGGCTATCCAGCGGAGTCGTGATGTCGGGATAACTATTCTGTATAAAATCGGCACACGCCTTCAGATTATCGATCGGGTAATGGTGCCCCTGCAAAGATTGTTTTCCAAGTGTATTGGGGTATACAGTCGCCGGACCGCCCAGACGGATATATCTGTTAATCAACTTATAGGTATTTTCCTCATTGGGTACGACACTGTCATTCAGTCCAATGGTATGAAAAACAGGAACCTTTGCTGCAGCCAGCTTCTGCAGGTTGTCTATCGGATTATCCATATATTCCATCGCCTCCTTATCGCTCTTGAAATTGTAGGAAGCCTTTAACAGTCTCCATGAAACCGAATCTCCTTTGGCAGTCAATTTACCTCCCGGCCAGCTCTTGAAATCGCATACAGGTCCTTCAGCATAAATACAACTCACTTTTTCCGGATATTTCTTCGCGAAATTATAGACGTACAAACCGCCTCTGCTCACTCCCTCAAGCGCGACTTTTTTATTCAGACCATATAGAGTGGTCAGGTAATTGTAAAAACCATTCCAGATCTCGACACATTTTGGCGATCCCAAAAGTAGATCCGTGTTAAGGTAAACCACATGATAACCCTTGCGAACCAGCATGCTGTCCATCTGGTAATGCCATTCCGGAAACCTTGCATTCCAGATCCATGGCTTTCCTGGCGCAGCCTTGTCAGGAACAATAATGTGACAATCACGACGGTCAAACTGAAAATCGTAACGCGTAAAACCATGCCATTCGGATTTCTTACCAGGATATTGTGCTGGAACGAGATCCAGGTCCTTGCCAGTCAACTGTTTGCAGATGTATTTGGCCATCAGTCCGGCTCCTTCCGCATTGGGATGAATCTGATCCGGGAAAAGATTGGCATAACCCGTCAGCGCTGAATAAAGATCGATCACCTGAAGCTTTTCCTCTTTTACCAGCCTGTCAACTGCCGGAATAACGCCATGCACAATGACTGAATCGCTGATGCCCCACTTGCTTGCATAAGCAGGTAACGGTCTGCACAAGTATATAATTGGATGCGACGAAAGACCCTTTAATTCCCTGACCATCGCCCGGCTATCCGCAAAAAATTCATTCGCAAACTTCCAGTTCTGTGGTTTGGAATCATTGGTGCCAAGTTTGATGATCACCACGTCGGGCAGAAATGCCTTCGCCTCTGCCCAGGCTTCCTCTTTCCAGTAAGGAAAATCACCCTTCTTCAGCATGGTCCTGCCACTGACACCGAAATTCTTAACTATCCATTTGTCACCCAGCATTCTACCCAACTGGGCAGGATAAGAATCACGCGATCTGTCAGGTATTCCGGAGCCGTAAGTGATGCTGTTGCCAATGCACGCCACCTTAACCGGGGCAGTATATTTGCCTGGATCAATTGGTTGTGCGAACGCGTATACGTTTTGTAAAATCGTTAAAAAAAGTAGAATTATATGCTTCATAATCATTCGTTTCAAATTAAACAACTTTCTATTTTAACCAAATCGCTATTTCTATATTGATACTTTATGTTTCCTAAAGTATTTCTGAAGCGAACCGAATTCTATACTATCTAGATATCAAATAATTCAAAAAATACATACAAGATGTAAAATAATATATTACCTTCGCATTGTTCTTTACCTTGGGTAAGGAATCTACAAAGGTCTCGAACGCTGAACCCGTAAATCAGCGTTTTTTTTATGCCTTTTCTTTCCCAAAATACTTTTCATTTTTTTCAAAGTTCGGGTTATTCAAAATATTTTCAATATCATTCTTTTCATAGGCGGTAACAAGTTTTGCCTTTAAAAGCCCAGTGAAACGAATGATTACAACATAATTGCCTTTTACTATTGTTACACGCCTGTCTTTAAAAAATTCTTTTCGTTTGCTATCCCAACCCTTTTTTAATATTGCATCGGGGTCTTGTAAGGTATCCTTAATCCAATAAATCTTCTCCATACGATTTAAAGAAGGGATTGATTTGTCCTTTATTTTACGACTTGAACTTTCGTAAAACACATGGTCAAACATATCCTCATAAAACCTTACTAGGATGTTATCGAATGTATAGATATCACTTTCACAATATTCTTCAAGCCAGATCTTCCTCAATTCTTGCTCTGAAAAGTTGTAGGCTTTAATTTTCTTGTACGCCATTACCAACCTCCCCGAAGATTAATGACAAATACATTTATTTTTTCTTCACATTTCGGAGTATGAGCTATTGATTTACCTTTGAAATAAGTCCGTTCAACATGGCTTATTAAATCCAATTTAGCCTTACTTGTATTTTCTCCATTGAATTTTGCAGCAACCATCCCCGTAAATAGATCAGCCAATTGAATTCCGAGAGATTGTTCTGAAGGCAACCCTTGTACCTGGTTAATGGACGATGATAAATTGGCATTGATCAAGACTTTATGCAAATCTCTTAATCGTTTCTTATTACGGTTTACCTTCAAATCAAGAAATATACTGTAATTATTGAAGTCCAAAATCCAATGATGTAATAGTTGATAATAGAACTTATAAAACTCCAGTTCAATGTCTGAATTATGGAACTTGAATTCGCTCGTTTTTTGGGCTTCAATCAAAATTACTCTAAAACGGATAAAATTGGAATTTAAGAAGTAATCAACAATCTCTTTATAAAAATTGAAGTAAGCCGGTGAAAGTTTGTTCCATTTAAACTCTCCCTTAATATTATACTTTTCTTTAATGACCGAAAGCCCCGTTTTAAGCGCATCACGTTTATCGGCAGTAATCCAGATACCGCCAATAGCAATATACTTATGAGCATCTTTTCTGGTTAATGCTTCAATACCACTCTCGTCGCAATAAACTTCAATGTCCATTTTCTTAAGTGTTTATTGTTCTATATAACATATTCAAATATCAAATAATCAACACCTTAACAAACTTCTAATATGTTTCATCAAACCTTACAATTCATTATTCGGTCTTTATAGTGGCATAATAGGATTCACTTAAACTGAACTCCAAGTCAATTATCTTCACTTCTTCATTCGTCAACTCATACAATTTGTAATCATCTCACCAATTTGATTTGTCACCAAATAAAGTTTTGAATTAATACATCAAGTGGTTCCATACCTGTTCCTTTATTAGCGGCAAATTCTGTCGCATAATTTGGTTGTTTCGCAATATGGCTATAGGCTGCTTGCGTGAGTAAAAAATTATGAATTGAATCATAAGCATTGCTAACTGAAGAATATTGATACTTTTTATCATTATTCTTGTAGCTACTCCCAGGCTGTTCAACAGAATTGACTATAAGAAAGCTAGATTTACAGTGACAATGACCATCGGAAAGTGAATGCAATCCACCAACAGCTTTCAAAATATAGATTGCCTCTTTTGGATAAATTGAATAATGCCCTGTTTCCGTAGATGAGATAGTGAAATTTAATTTCACCATATGCCCGGGTGTTAAAAACAAACGATAACTGTCTTTCAATGAGACTAAATATGCTTCAAGTTCTTTGATGCAATTTTGAACATCTATCAATTCTGCCTTGTAAATGGGAGCGGATAGATCATAGTGTGAAAGCGGGTGCAATAAAGTAGGCAATGAGTTTTTTAACTTATTCATCAAAGAAATGTCTGCCCCGATTTTATAGAGAAAATGTAAACCCGCATTGACCAGCAAACCCAATTTATAAGATTTAATCTGGCTGTCATCTTTCACCAAACGTGTTTCGTACGGTGGTAAGTGTTGAAGTAATAATTCTTCGGTGTATTTGCGAAAATAGTTTGCTGCCGCCGGATAATCAGGTTGGCTTGAATGATGCAGATATTGAATTGCCTTTAAATAGTTATCTTTTTGACTAATTACCAATGGTTTATCAAAATCAAGTCCATTATGATTATGCCTGGTTGTGTAAAATTCATAGCTCTGCCACCTATTAGGCATATTGCTCTTGAAAAATCTTTGGGCTAATTCAAACCAATGCCTGTCGTAAGTGGCAATGAAAATTTGATGATTCGGAAATTCATTCATTAAGATATTTAAAATCGGTAATCTATTCCCGGTATCTAATCCTACAAAAACATCATCCAAAAAAAGGATTTTCAAATCGAAATTTGTAGGATTTCTTTTAAGTGCAGCCAGGTAAAGACAAACCGCAAATGCGGACATCCTTGCTTCGTTTAAAATATCTCTATAATCGCCCTGAATTACTGTTCCATCTTTCTTTACCTGAAGTCGCAAGTCAGCGGTTGTGTTCCATCCGCTTTTAGATCCCCAATTATTTCCATAATTGAAAACTATGTCTTTTAAAATATAACCTAACTCGATATTCAGATTTGGAAAGTATCGTAAAAGCATTTGGTTTAAACCTATAAATACATCGTTGAGGGTTTGAGTTAAAAAGTTTTGATAAATTGGAAGTTCAGCAAGTGCTTCCCTATGAAAAATGTCATTTCGAGTGTACGATTTAGAAATTAGCTTAATTTGCAATCGTCTCCACTTTTCACCAAATCTAAAATTACTACCAATTGGAATATGTTCGCTTAGCAGGTTCAAAACTATTAACTCAAATAAATTGGGTCGTGGCTCTTTGTGATTATAAACATCCAGCAAACTCTTATAATCGAGAAAGCCCTTTATTAATTCAGCATCCATTACAAATTGAACATTGTGATTTGAAGCGGAACTGCCAAAATTCAAAATTTGTCCTGTTCCTGCTACAGGAAGAGATGTTAAATCATCAAAATCTTGAAACGAAATTTTTATTTCCCCATCAGGTGCTGTGGAGTAGTTATTTTTCGTAAACGGAACAGATGCGTCTCTTGAACTTGATAAATAGTTATTCAATGCCTTGAAAAGTGAACTCTTTCCACTTCCATTTTCCCCATACACTAATAGGTTTTCTCCTGTTGGCAAATCAATCTTATAATTATCAATGAAAGCCCGATAGTTTTCTATTTCTATTTTGTTTATTCGTTTCATTTTCTGCCTTCAATGATGTTAATTTCCTCAATATTTAGGAGTTTCAGTAATGCGGCACTAACCGGATGGTTTGGATCTGAAAACTTCTTGTAAGCCCCTTCTATTGTTTGCAAATTCTTTCCGTCTACACCATCAATTAATCCGGTTAAATCGCTCACGTTTTCTAATACTTCTGCTCCGCATGAATGAATGGCTTCAGGTAAATACAACTCATAAACCATTGCATCTAAAAGGCGTTCAAAAAAACTGGAATCCTTATTGCTTTTCTTCAATTGAATTATAAACTCAACCATTGTAATAAAAGGCTGTTGGTCTATTGCTTTTTTAATTAGAAGTTTTTCGACAGTTTCCTTTTTAACTTCTGCTAATGCTTCTCCCGTTTCTGGGTTCAAATATTGAAAGTAGAAATTAAGTAAGGAAGAATTTAAAAGTGCAAGAATGTATTTTGAATTTATTTGCCTCTTTAAAAGAATGACATGAAGATTATTCATGCATATAAATTGTTGAGTGTCTAATGAGGCAATTAATGAATCTCCAGTTTGTCTAATTACAATTTTTTCATCAATTTCAAAATTTGCCGAATATCTTGGCTCTGCTAACCAATCTCCATATTTAATCCATCTATTACCATCCCAGTTTATTTCATATCTTTCAATATCCCTACCTCTTAGTAATTTTTTATAATGTTTATTTATTCTTCTCTCAGAATCAAAAATCCTTGCATCAACAATTGACCTATCTTGCTTTGGTATCCCTTTCCCAACCTGATAAGGTTTCATACCAGTAACTACATCGCAATATTCTGAAAGATTAAATGAATCTATTTTTAGTTTTTCAACGATTTTTTCGATTTTTTCATTTGTGAAAATGTTAATTACGTCACCATTCTTATTTTTCCATTTGCTTTGGTCGTGCTTCAGTTCATAAACTTGGTTGGCTTCAGTGTGAATGAACACATTTACAAAATGGCTTTCAGCATATCCTTTTTTGAAAATCACAACTTCAGTATCAACAACTGCATCAAAAACACTTTTGTGATAATGAGAAATATTCAAAACCAAATTACTTCCAGTTAGGAATCTTCTAATCTTAACCAGTTTAAGATTGGTAAGCCAAGTGTTAGGAATGATAAAGGCAAGAACAGCATTGGTTTTTAGAAATACGAAACTTTTTTCAGTGAAAAACAAAAAGCTCTCAGGTTGATAATCCTGATGTTTATAGGTTATTTTAAAATATTGTTTTTCGCTTTCAGTAAACTTTGCGCCGAAGGGTGGATTGCTAATTACAATATCAAATCCTTCTTCCAATTCTTTCCCGAACATCCATTCGGGTTCAAACCACTTGGCAAAATGGTTTTGGTCGTAGGGATCGAAAGAGGCAATATTTTCGGCGACATGCATAACTGCATCCTTATTTAACCCATTTTGATTAATCCTAAGATTGTTTTCAAGTAGTTTGATAATATCTTTTTGCGCTTTAACCTTCTCCTGTTTTTTATTGATTCTCTTTTGTTCTTTTTCGCCAAATAAATTTGTAGTATCAATTATTTCAATTTGTTCAGGTTCGTTCTCAATTTTTAGTAAAATCAGGTTGGCTACTTCAATATCTGCCTGAATTTTAGCTATTTCATCTTCATTTCTTTTTACCAATAATGTCTTTATTTTCTCCGACATGGCTTTGCGTAACTGTTTGTCGCGGATCTGGAATTGCAGCTTTTCTTTTCGCGTTTTTGCATTGAAATAAAGGTGCCGTACATTTTTCAACTCCTCTTGTAATGCTTTAATCGGATTGTTTTCAGAGAATAAGTCAGAGGTCGGAATTTCCAGACCAATCAAGGTATTCGCAGCCACAAACTTTGTTTCGAGGTTGGGCAAACTGCGTATTCCCAAGTTTTCTTTGCCTTCCTGCTTGTTTTGGTCAATAATCAATGAAATAAAGAACCGCAACTTGCATATTTGAACGGCTATAGGTTGTATGTCAACACCATAAATACAGTTTTCAATTAGAAATAGTTTTCTGGAATAGTCATCAAAATTGTTTTCACTTTCAAATATTTCTTTAATTTCTTTCAACCGGTCATCAACCGCTTTTCTTGCCTTTTCTTTAACGGCAGCATCGCTCAATCCTTCAATGGCATCTTTATCTTTTTTGAGTTCTTTTATTTTTTCACCAATTATCTTTTCTTCTTGTTCTGCTTTCCATTTACTATTATCGGGGTCAAGTTTTGTAAGTATGTGTACCATCTTATGCAACATACCCATCGGGAAAGCGCCGCTACCGCTGGCAGGGTCAAGCATCTTGCAATTGTTGATGGCTTTAATTAAAATTTTAGTTTCCTTTTCGTTAAAAAAGTTTATATTTTCTGAGTAAGAAAATAAATCTCTCAATCGGGATTCAAGATCGGGAAAATCCTTGCATTTTTGTTTCAGGTATTCAATAAGCGATTCATCCACCATGTAGTTTACAATGTCACGAGGCGTATAAAAACTGCCGGTTTGTTTCCGAGCGGTGGTTTGTGTTTCGGGGTTATAACTGGCCAATAGATTTTCAAAAACTTTTCCTAAAAGTTCGGGATCCAAAGCAATTTCTTCTTCAATTGGGGTGTTTTCAGCGACTGTAAATTTGTAACTCTCCAGCAGAGCCACCAAACCTTTTACTTTCCTGATTATTGGCTTTTTAGCATCAGGATCATAGTAACCCGACAAATTAACTTCCCTTTCTTCTCCAAAAAACAAGAAATCGGGCACTATAGCTTGCTTCTCTTTTCTTCTTGTGAAACCGTCAACGAAATAATCTTTGTTTGTTTCTTCGTCTGTTTTGTCCAGGCAATCGAATAAACCACCATTCAGAAATGGAATTCCCTTGAACAGTTTTTCAATTTCATTTTGCTCAATTGAAAACTTATCAGCGTAACGATATAAATTTCTTACTCCCTGGTCTCCTTTTTTAAATCCACCATGACTTTCAACAAAGCCTCTGTCATCCATCCTTTGATTCAATGTTCCAAAAAACAAGTTTTGCAATATTGCTTTGTAATAATTTTCTGCCTTATCGTCTGAGGCAAAGTCTTGAAGTATTTTGTTTAAGGAATCTTTGCGGAACAAATTCGCCGGTACTAATTTTTTCTCTTTGATAAACCAGATGAAAATTATCCTTGTGATTAAACGGATCAGGTTAGTGGCATTACGTAAATCTCTTTTCTTCTCGATATCGTCTGGAAATTGTACGATGTCCATTGCCCAGAAATACCAATCAGCCAACTCCCGAAAAAACTTTTTATTGAGTATACTTACATCCAAAGCCTGCAACCAATGCGCATGTAATTGCTCATAGTTAGTCACGGCAACGGGTTTTACAAGGTCAATTAAAATGCGTTCATGTCCTGAATGTAAGCTCTGGGTGCGTATATCACGAAGGATAATTACTTTCCCGGCCTTTTCACCCTGCCGCCAATTTTGCTTGTATTTAAAGCGTTCGCTAATGGCAATGGAAATTACGGCTTCGTTTGATGGTGGTAAGGCGTTATATTTTAGTAACAATGCCACAGGCATTTTCTGACTGATTCGGTTGAATGCTCTAGTGAGTTCAGAAATCTCTGTCCGTGTTGGTTGTTTGGTTAATTCCAAAGCGAAAAACATCAAACCGTCATATGATTTATCGGCATGTTGTACCGCGTCTTTGTATGAATAACTTTCATCAAATAATCCGGTTTGACTAAAAACACTGTCGTCGATTATACCAATAAAAAAAGTCCTTTCAATCGCCTTGAAAATTTCCGTTTCTCTGAAATGCTGTTTCAACAAATCACGAACCGGTAACTGTCCCTTTGTATTTGAATTGAGCCTAATACCCAGTTGACTAAACAAATCGGTAGCGGCATCAAAAAGTTCTGCAGAGTTGAAAATAGATAAATTCATACTTTACTTGTTAGAAATAATGAACCAGTTAATCAAATCAAAATTCTCACTTCTGAATTTATCTTCCAATTTCTTTTGTTCGGGTGATAATTTCTGTGGAGTTACATTTCCTGAAAATAGATCCTGAATTTGATTTACTGCAACAGGTGTCGCTTGTGCTTTTAACCAATTGTTTATTGAGTTTGAAAGTTTTTCTAAAATTTGCTTATCGCCTTTCTCAATATTCTGAGGAACAAAGCGGTTTTCCAATTTATGGTTGCGCAAAAGTGATAGTATTTCCTGATTATTTTTCAAAACCGTCATTGCGGAGTTCCCATCTTTATCAAATGGCTGATGAAGCAAAGTAATTTCATCATATATATGGTCGGTGCTTTCATCAGGTTTACCCGGATAGCCCAAAACTGCTACAACGCTGTTAGGCATGGCTTCCCATTTCTTATTTGGTCGGAATTTGAACCCCGTATAAACTCCATTTGGCATTTTTTTAAAAAAATCTTCGTCTTGTTTGAAAAACTCAAATAACTCCTGCCGAAACTGTTCCAGGGATAAATTGTTTAAGCCAAGCGTTTCATCACCTGTTTCTATATCATCCCAAGTGATTTGTAATTGTTGCAACATTTTTTCGGCTTGTTTTGAAAGCAACGGATTTTCTGCCACCATCTTTTCAAATTCGGGAGAGAGTTTATCGTCTAACTCTGTTCCTACCACACTCATCAAAGCCATTCGTTCTTCAACTCTTTTTTTCAATCGCAGATAATCTTCATAGCTTTTACCTGGCCAAAAATTTATCCCTTTTATTTTTGAATTTGGTGAACCTAAACGATCAATTCGCCCCATGCGTTGTATGAGTCGGACCGGATTCCAGTGTATGTCGTAATTGACAAGAAAATCGCAGTCCTGTAAATTTTGACCTTCGCTCAGACAATCAGTAGCAATTAAAACATCAATGGGGTTTGCAATTTTCTTTTGTGTTATGCTATCATTGTCTTTAATTACCTGAAGCCATTTGTCAAATGAAACTTTCCATTTATCGCCTTCGTGATATTCATTGGTGAGGTATGATTCATACATACTAGTCCAATCTTTTTCGTTGTAAAGTTTGGTATAAGGGGCAAAACGTTCCAGAATTTGTTCGAATTTTTCACCAGAATATCCATCATGGGTTTCGCTTATTGACCCAGAAACATAAGCAAGGTTGGCAATATTCCGTTTGCACAATTCACGATACAAATATTCGGCGGTGTCACGAAATACGGTAAAGATTAAAACTTTTTTATTAGCAGATTTTTTTTGCTTTGATTCAATATGATGAATGAGTTTGTTTAACTTTTCATCTTCTGCTTTACCAGCTTCAAAATCGGTCTCAAACTTTATCAGGTTACTTTGAAGTACTTTTAGTTTGGCGATGTCTGCCTCCAAATGCTTTTTAAATAGATTAATATTAGTGATAGATGAAAGCGCAACCGGATTTTTCTTTCCCAAGGTGATTGGCGGTTCTTCTTGCTGGTTTGAATTGTCGTTTTCGGAAACAGAATCTTCCAGCTCGTCGGTCAGTTCTTCTGTCAAACCATCATCAATGGATGTGTCGATTTTCTTTTCAATAAACATGTTAACCTTGTTCAAAGCGTTGGTGTGGTGATTCAGAATGTTTTCAACAGTATTTTTGAATGAGTACCAACTTGACTCTAAACGTTTCATCAACAGGATATACATCATCTTCACCAAAAACTTTTCACGTTGTTTCGGATTATCCAAAACACTTTCTACTTTCAAGTCTTTTATGTATTCTGATGGCCTGTAAGCAGTAAGATTAACTCTAAGCGCATTAAGGATATCGTTAAATGATTTTAGGTTGCCAAAATTTTCCGGTGTAATATACTCATTAACAGGCGATTCCTTCTTAGGAAAATTCATGGCACCAAATTCTCCCTCAATCAACTTTCGTGTACGTGCTACAATCAGAGCATCAGTAAGATCAAAGAATTTTTGAGGTAGTTTTGAAATGAAATCGGAAATTTTTTTGTTATCAAACTCACTCCAATCATTGAAATCTTTTTGCGCCGTTCTGAAAATACTTTCCAAACTGTTTATTTCTAATTCCGTATTTTCAAAGCCATTGTCAATTCCTTTGGTCATCAATTTGAATTGGTTTCTGATATCCACCAATTTATTGTTGATTGGTGTTGCCGAAAGGTGTAATACTTTTACTTCGCGTCTTGTTCTTTCTGGCATTAGAACGTTGTCCACCAAAAACTTATACCGGGAAGATTTGTCATTTCGTAAGTTGTGGCTTTCGTCAATTACAAGAAGCAATTTTTGTTTTCGTTGCAACTTGGAAAGTGGAAAATCAGGGTAGTTTGAACTTAATCTTTCATCTTGCAAATCAGTATGATTTCTAACAAAATATTCAATTTCGTCTTTCTCAAATCGCGAACCTCTTCCACTTTGGTATTGCTCCCAGTTGTTGCGTAATTTTTTCGGACAAAACAAAACAACAGTGTATCCCTTGTTTTCAAAATATTTCATCACACCCAATGCCGTCCATGTTTTTCCTAAACCAACTGCATCAGCTAAGATTGCACCATTGTATTTCTGGAGCATCTTGATTAGGCTAAGTGTCCCTTTTTGCTGATATGGGAAAAGCGTTCTGTAAATATCTGATTCCTCTAAATGGGCAATTTCCCTTTTAAATTCTGCATCACTTGTCAGCGTTAACAAATCTTCTTTGAATAACTCGTAAAGAACTTTATAATAAAGCTGATAAGGAGTGTATTCTTTAAAAAGGTTTTTAATTAACTCGATAATGTATTCTTTTACATCAATTTTAGATTTGTCAGTTAATTCAATTTTGTCGGCAGCCACCTTTTCCCATTGGTACTTAAACCACTTTCTTAATTCCTTGAAATCATTATCCTCGCTATGTCTGGCGGTGTTTAATTCAATGTTGCTACTTTCCTTTATGCCTAAGCCAGCATCCGTCAGATTTGAACTTCCTATGATTTGAAAACTTTTGCGTGTGTCCTTGTCACTATATATATATGCTTTTGCATGGCAAAAATTTCGTTGAATATTCTTGACAAAAACCTTGTCCTGTTGCAAGAATGCAACTGCTTTTTTTGCGGAACTGCCCAATGAAAGCGTGTTATCAATCCCTGCATTTCCATTGAGCAAATCAATAATCTTATTCACTTGTGCATCATCTTGCATCAGGTTACCCAAAATCAATCTAAACTTTTCAGCACAATTGATTTCGTCTTGCATCAGGGCTAAAGCATTTACTGAGAAATACCCTGTAACAAGGTCAAGCTCACCGTGCTCTATGAAATTTTTGATGAAATCAAAGACTTTAAAGTAATCGCTATCTTCAGTCTTAGTTTTATTGTCCAAAAGCATTCTTAGTAGGTTTACAATTAGGTATTAAATATCGGTAAAAATTTGATAATGTGGGATCAAATATTGAAGGATACAAGAATGTGCTAAATTTGGTCTTTGTTTTTTTATTTCCATACAATATGTTGCTCGTATTCAAGAAGCCTCGGTAAGTTTCAGAATTTCACACTCAATGTTATGGATTTTAACGAGTTATTTGCGAAATATCAGGAATTGTTAATTGAAAACAACAACCTTAAGAAAGAATTAAAAATCTTAAGTATTCAACTTGGCATTGAATAAGCAGACGACATCAACGATAATGCTCTGGTAGCTAAAACAGAAGAGAAAAAATTTTAAAAAAGAGCCATTACCTTTCTACTCATTAATTCCTCACTAACCACCTATAAGAAGTCAGACGCTTCGGAAAAGATCAAATTGTTCATGTCATTTTTTCTAAGGAAGGAATCCTTCAGCAATATTTCGTTGAATCCCTGGAGCCAAATTTTTTCAAACTATCTGAATTCAAAGCCATAGGAAAGGATATGAGATTTTCCTAAATTTGATGACTATATTTGGATTCCGCTTTATCAAAATTGAAAAACCATCAAAACCGATATCATGAAAAATTCCTTCACTCGTTTATGCCTTCCGAAAATTTTACTGTCGACATGCTTCTTACTTATCCTCACACAATCAAAGGCTCAGGATAAATCTCCCTTTACCGACAACTGGCCCGAATGGCGGGGTCTTTATAACACCGGAGCAGTCTCTGCAGGAAAAACCCCTGTTGAATTTTCCGAGACCAAGAATGTGAAATGGAAGATTGAAATACCGGGCAAAGGCCATGCGACGCCCATCATTTGGGGAAATCAAATCATCATTCAGACAGCCGTAGCCACCGACAAGAAAGTCGAGAAACCAGATGCAGCAGGAAAACCCGCAAGTCCGATGGCAGCAAACCAAACAGATTTAATCCACCAGTTTAAAGTCATTTCTGTCGATAAGGCCACCGGAAAAATCAACTGGCAAACAATCGTGAAGGAAGTAATGCCGCCAGAAAGGACGCACGAACTGGGGAGCTGGGCATCCAATTCTGCTCTTACCGACGGCAAGAATATATTTGCACATTTTGGATCCAGAGGATTATTTTGCCTCGACATGAAAGGTAAAGTATTGTGGGAACGCAACTTCGGACAAATGGACATTGTTGCCAGTTTCGGCGAAGGAAGCTCTCCAGCCATGTACAAAGACAAAATTTATGTTCCTTGGGACCATCAGGGGAAATCCTTCCTTTACGCCCTCGACAAGAAAACAGGGAAAGATGTATGGACAGCCGAAAGGGATGAAATCACCTCCTGGGCAACTCCATTAATTGTAGAAGTAAACGGGAAAGCCCAAGTTATCACGAGCGCCACCAACAAAGTCAGGAGTTATGATGCCGAAACCGGACAAGTCGTTTGGGAATGTACCGGCATGACGAAGAATGTTATTCCCTGTCCAACTTATTGTGACGGGATACTCTACCTGGTAAGCGGGTTCAGGGGTAATGCCGTCAAAGCCATTGATCTCGCAAAGGCAAAAGGCGATATCACCGGAACGCCTGTAATTCTCTGGGAATATAACCAGGATGCCTCCTATACGCCAAGCCCCATGCTGATGGACGGAAAACTCTACTTTCTCAAAGGCAATAACGGCGTCATGACCTGTCTCAATGCAAAAGATGGAAAAGTCATCTACAGCAACCAAAAATTGGACGGGATCAGCAATATTTTCTCTTCTCCTACCGGGAATAACGATAAGATCTACATTGCCGCCACAGGGACAGTGGACGTAGTTAAGTCTGGCAGCGAATTTGCATTATTGTCCAAAAACACCCTGGACGATACCTTCGAAGCATCTCCCGTAATCGTTGGCAATGACTTGTTTTTAAGAGGTTATAAATATTTGTATTGTATTTCGGAAAAATAATATTATCCATATTTCCGTAAAATTATTCATTCCGCTTTGTCGGCGTTAAGGTTATATTTGTTTAACTAAATCCTTAACTCATGGAAGAAACCAATCTCAACAGGAAATTTATTTTAGGTATTACATTGGTTTCCGCCATGGGCGGACTACTCTTCGGTTACGACTGGGTCGTGATTGGAGGGGCAAAACCATTCTACGAACGCTTCTTCGACATCACGCAATCTCCTCATCTGCAGGGATGGGCCATGAGCAGCGCCCTGATCGGATGCCTGGTAGGTGCGATGATCTCAGGATTCCTCTCCGATCTATACGGCCGTAAGATTCCGTTAATTGCTGCTGCCTCCCTATTTACTGTCGCAGCGATTGGCACCGGAGCAGTAAACCATTTCACCGCCTTCGTACTATTCAGGATCATCGGGGGGATCGGAATCGGATTGGCCTCTGCCATTTCACCGATGTATATTGCCGAGATATCTCCAGCAAGGATGCGCGGCAGATTGGTGTCCATCAATCAGTTAACAATCGTAATAGGAATACTCGCCGCCCAGATTATCAATTACCTGATTGCCGACAAGGTCGGGGCAGGTGCAACCGATCAGTCAATTCTTCAATCCTGGAACGGTCAGACCGGCTGGCGCTGGATGTTCTGGGCAGGAAGTTTTCCGGCTTTATTATTTTTCATTCTGACTTTCTTCATTCCCGAGAGTCCCAGGTTCCTGGCGAAATCAGACAAATGGGAGGAGGCTTTAAAGATCCTGGCGAAAATCGGAGGGAAAAACTATGCTGCGCAGGAAATGGAAAGCATTTCCGAAGCCCTGAAAGGTTCTGCAAAAAAAGAAGAATGGAAAATACTGACCAATAAGAAGATCCGTCCGATACTGATACTCGGAATCATTCTTGCCGTTTTTCAGCAATGGTGCGGTATCAATGTGATTTTCAACTATGCCGAGGAGATTTTCACCTCCGCTGGGTACTCCGTCAACGATATGCTTTTCAATATTGTCATCACCGGTACCGTGAACCTGATATTCACCTTACTCGCCATGCGGATGGTCGACAGTTGGGGCCGACGAAAGCTGATGCTGCTCGGTTCCGCCGGACTCGCAATCATCTACTTTACGCTTGGAACCAGCTACTTCTTCGAACTGAAAGGAATAGCCATCCTGATTCTTGTAATGATTGCCATCTCAACCTATGCCATGACTTTGGCACCAATTACGTGGGTGGTTCTTTCCGAAATATTTCCGAACAGTATCCGCGGAGCAGCCATGGCCGTCGCCACAACCGCCCTTTGGATTGCCTGCTTTGTCCTGACTTATACCTTCCCAATCCTGAACAAAATGCTCCACGCAAGCGGAACATTCTGGCTGTACGCATTCATCTGCTTCTCTGGATTCTTTTACATACTGAAGAATCTGCCTGAGACCAAAGGGAAAAGCCTCGAAGAAATTGAAAAAATGTGACCAATGAAAAAACTAACTGCCCTGTTTCTCATTCTTTCACTAGCCTGTCAACTGCTCACCGGACAAAACAAGATTGACCTTTCAGGTAACTGGAAATTCGCTGTGGATCCGGGCGATAAAGGAATTACAGAAAAATGGTTTGACAAGCAACTTCCTGATAAGGTGACACTTCCAGGCTCCATGTCAACCAATGGAAAAGGGGATGATATCACCCTTTCCACCAAGTGGACTGGCCAGATCGTCGATAGTTCCTATTTCAAAAACCCGGAATATGCCAAATACCGGGTCCCGGGAAACATCAAAATTCCCTTCTGGCTGCAATCTTTGAAACACTACCAGGGCGCCGCCTGGTACCAGAAAGAAGTCATCATCCCCGAAAACTGGAAGGGGCAGAATATCCGGTTATCCCTCGAAAGATGCCACTGGGAAAGTCATCTCTGGATCGATAACCAGGAAGCCGGCATCCGGAATTCCCTGGGAACCCCTCATGTCTACGACCTAACAGGCAAGCTCTTACCAGGAAAACACACCCTGACCATCTGCGTTGACAACCGCACCAAGGAGATAGACCCCGGCGTCAATTCACACAGTATTTCGGACCATACCCAAACTAACTGGAATGGCATCGTTGGCAAACTCTTCCTGGAAGCCCGACCGGTTGTGAACATCTCTAGTATTCAGATCTTTCCGAATGTCACAAATAAGGAAATAACAGCAAAAATCCTGGTGAGAAATTCTACCGGGAAAACCGCGGGTATCAAAATTTCGATGAATATCTCCGGCGCTTCCTCCACAGAACCGAAGACTGCCCTATTCAATATCGGCCCCGATGATAACCTCCTCACCATGGAATACCACATGGAAAATGAGATGAAAGTCTGGAACGAGTTTCACCCCGCGCTTTATCAACTCAAAGCCATCTTGACCGATGTAAAAACGGGTTCATCCGATACTTCAAAAACGACTTTTGGCATGCGGGAAATAAAGGCTGTTGACAAGCAGATTCTCGTCAACGGGAAACCAATCTTCCTGCGCGGTACGCTGGAATGCGCCATTTTCCCAAAGACCGGATATCCCCAGACCACCAAAGAGGAATGGCTAAAGATCTTTAATATCTGCAGGGCTCACGGATTAAACCACCTTCGTTTCCACTCCTGGTGCCCTCCTGAGGCCGCCTTCGATGCCGCCGATCAAGCCGGATTCTACCTGCATGTGGAGTGTTCTTCCTGGTGCAATCAATCCACCAGCCTGGGTGATGGCCGACCCTTCGATAAATATTTGTATGAAGAGAGCCAGCGAATGGTGGAAGCATATGGCAACCACCCCTCTTTCTGCATGATGGTCTATGGCAATGAACCCGGCGGCAAGAATCACAAAAAATTCCTGGAAGAGTTCGTGACTTTCTGGAAAAACAAGGACAGCCGGCGCATCTACACTTCCGGTGCCGGATGGCCCAACCTGGATGTGAACGACTACCTGAGCACACCTTCCCCGAGAATTCAGGGCTGGGGTGAGGGATTGAAAAGCATCATCAACGGAACTGCTCCATCTACCGCATATGACTGGTCATCAAAAATTTCGAAACTGAAACAGCCAGTCGTCAGCCACGAAATTGGCCAATGGTGTGTCTATCCTAATTTCAAGGAAATCAAGAAATACGACGGCGTCCTGCGTGCGAAGAACTTTGAAATTTTCCAGGAAACGCTTCAAGAGCATGGCATGGCGCAGCTGGCCGACAGTTTCCTTCTCGCCTCAGGCAAACTACAGGCCTTGTGCTACAAGGCAGATATCGAAGCTGCACTGCGGACTCCAGGCTTTGCCGGCTTCCAGTTGCTCGATCTGCACGACTTCCCCGGACAGGGTTCTGCGCTGGTGGGGGTACTCGATGCTTTCTGGGGAGAGAAAGGATATATTTCACCCAAAGAATACAGCCAATTCTGCAATTCAACGGTTCCATTGGCCCGGATGAAAAAATGCATCTTTACCAACGATGAAACTTTTGAAGCCTCAGTGGAAATTGCTCATTATGGAGATGTACCGCTAAAAGCCTGCACACCTTCCTGGAAAATATCAGATTCAAAAGGCAAAATAGTACTGTCAGGCAAATTGCCTAAGACGGATATCAAATTAGGGAACTGCATCCCGTTGGGAAAAATATCCATGCCTTTAAAAACCATTTCCCAGGCTGGAAAGTTGAAACTTGAAATCAGTGTCAATTCTTTCACAAATAACTGGGACTTCTGGGTATATCCTTCTAAAAAGGAAGAGGTAAAGGATGCGGAAAAAATCAAAATTGTCAACACCCTCGATCCTTCTACCCGTTCTTTCCTGGAACAGGGTGGAACTGTGCTCCTCAACCTGAAAAAAGGAACCTTAAGACCGGAAGACGGTGGTAAGATCGCCATCGGATTCTCTAGCATCTTCTGGAATACCGCATGGACCCGAGGACAAGCTCCGCACACACTTGGAATTCTCTGTAATCCCAAACATCCTGCATTATCCGACTTCCCGACAGAATACCATAGCAACTGGCAATGGTGGGATGCCATGAGCCATTCGGGTGCCATCAATTTAAGCAATTTCCCTTCAGACATCCGACCTATCGTTCGCGTCATCGACGATTGGTTCACCAACCGTCCGCTCGGACTGATCTTCGAAGCGCGGGTTGGTAAAGGCAAAATTCTGATCTCAGGTATCGATCTTACCACCGAGATAGATAAAAGGCCAGAGGCTCAGCAACTCCTGTTTAGCCTGAAAAAATACATGACCGGCACCAAGTTTAATCCTGGTAAATCGGTTTCCGCTGAAGCAATTCAAAATCTTACGAAATTATAGTGTCACTTAAACTTAATTGTATTAAAACATGAGAAAATCAGTTATTTATCATATTGGAATGTTTCTTCTAGTGGTTATGTTTTGTGCCGCACTAAATGTCAATGGAGCAGAAAAAACGGTCTCTTCAACCAACCCGGAAATTTACACCCCAGCTCCTAAATCTCAGCCGCGCATCAACGGACCGGTGGTATACGGATGCCGTCCCGGGAATCCATTTCTTTATAGAATTCCTTGCCAGGGAGAACGGCCGATTACTTTTTCGGTCACAGGAATGCCTGTTGAAATGAAACTGGATCCAAAAACAGGAATCATCACCGGAAAAGTTCCTGCGAAAGGCGAATACAATTTACTGATCAAGGCTAAGAACGCCAAAGGCAGCGACACGAGAAAATTGAAAATCATTGCAGGGGATAAACTCTCGCTGACCCCTCCGATGGGCTGGAATCACTGGTATGTCCATTACAACCGAATCAACGATAAATTGATGAGAGAAGCCGCCGACGCCATGTTAGCAAGTGGAATGGCAGATGTGGGCTATCAATATGTCAACATCGATGACTGCTGGATGAACGCACCAGCAACAACCAAATACATGCCTGACTCTTCACGCGTCGGACCCATGCGCGACAGCAATGGAAATATCCTCCCGAACTCTCATTTCCCGGATATGAAAGGGCTGACGGATTATATCCATAGCAAAGGACTCAAGACCGGTATATACACTTCCCCCGGAAAGACTACCTGCTGTGGACTGGCTGGTTCCTGGCAGTATGAGGAGAAGGATGCCGCTCAATTTGCCAATTGGGGATTCGACTTTCTCAAATATGACTGGTGTTCTTATGGGAGCATTGCTCCAAAGAAACCAAGTCTGGAAGAGATGCAAAAACCCTATTTCATTATGGGTGATGCACTTAAGAAACAATCCCGGGATATGGTCTATAATCTTTGTCAGTACGGTATGGGTAATGTTTGGGAATGGGGTGCAAAGGTCGGGGGAAACTGCTGGAGAACGGCTGGCGACCTTGGATTTGAGCTCGACAAGATCTTTAGTGTGGCATTGAAGAATGCAGAGCATGGGGCTTATTCCAAACCAGGAGAATGGAATGACCCTGATTATCTGCAGATTGGATACATCGGTTCACAGAAGAATACTCAATTTACAATGCCGGTACCCTGTCCCATCGCACCGGAGGAACAATATTCCTACATGTCCCTTTGGTGCCTGATGGCTTCTCCCCTGATATTTAGTGGAGACATGTCCAGACTGGATGACTTCACGCTCAATGTATTATGCAATCCTGAAGTAATTGAAATCGACCAGGATCCACTAGGTATAAGCGGAACTGTTATCAGAAAATCAGCTAATACCTTTCTGATGGTTAAGAAACTGGTGGATGGATCGATTGCAGTGGGGTTATTCAATCACGGGAAACAGAAGGAAGAAGTCGCGGCAAGCTGGGCAGATCTGCAAATTAAGGGCAAGAATAAAATCCGGGATCTTTGGCACCAGAAGGATCTTGGAAAGTTCGACCAGAAATTTAGTGCAAATGTGCCTTCTCTTGGCGTCGTAATGATCAGAATATCCAAATAAAAAATACTTTCAGGAATTGCCACAATTCCTGAAAGTATCTCTAAGTTTTTTGTGTAGATATTATCTCCCCCCCGGAGGACAATTTTCCAGCAGGAATTTTTTACTAATGGTAGTCAGGTGTTGTGAAGTTCCCTCCCCTTCAAAGATTCCGTGTGAACGCATCGGATAAGCCATCATCTGGAAGGCTTTATTATAACGTATCAGTTCATTAAACAGTTTTTCAGCATTGGCATAATGGACATTGTCGTCGCCGGTTCCGTGGATATACAACAAGTTCCCTTTGAGGTTTTTGGCATAAGTATAGGGAGATCCGGCAATAAAATCCTCGCGTGTTTCTGAAGGGATGCCCATATATCTTTCCTGGTAAGCATTGTCGTAAGCCAGCTGGTTTCCTACCGCAGCAACAGAAATGCCTGTTTTGAAGATTTCAGGGTACTGGAACATCAGGTTGAGTGTTGATGAACCGCCGCCGCTCCATCCATGGACTGCTACACGGCTGGTATCGCAGAAATTCCATTTCAATACTTCTTTGGCGCCCATGGCCATGTCACGGATATTTAACCGGCCTATCTGGCGATAGACGGATTTACGCCAATCACGACCCCTGGGAGCCATGCTACCCCGGCAATCGACGGCAACATATAGATACCCCATATCGGGAATATTCCCACCGAATTGTCCGTTGCGACCCAGCCTGGAATTGTCGAAAACAGTGCATCCCCATGGTTCGCCATAGACATAAAAGAAGACCGGATATTTTTTCGATGGATCGAAATCCTTGGGTTTGGCCATCCAGCCGTCCAGGACAATCCCATCCTCTGTGGTGACTTTGAAGAAGGAGATCTGCTTGCCAAATGGATCCTCTTTCAGATTTTTAGCTATGCTCTTAGCCTGATCTATAGGAGTATGAGTAGGAAGACTGACCCATTCCATGGCAGGCATATACTGATGACTGGCAAAATTATGCCTCGCCCATTTACCATTGGGGGAAATCAAATAATCGTTAGTGCCGGTGAATTCAGCTGGAGTCACCCGGTGAGGGATCTCCGATCCATCCAGCTTCGTGCAATATAAATAGCGTTGAGTGGCGTTTTCGGGAGTAGTGGCAAAGTAAATATTATTACCGGGCTCGTCGATCAGAAGGATCTTGATGACATCATAATCACCCTTCGTTATTAGCTTTTCTTTACCATCCATGCCGATCCTGTAGAGGTGCCGCCAGCCATCCTTTTCACTGGCCCAGACGAATGCCTTACCATTTTCGATCCAGTTCCAACCCAAACTGTTATTGGTATTCCAGGTGGCCTCAAGATCAACCCAAGCCTTGTCAGTATCACTCCAAAGCAACTTGCAGGCGCCATTCAGGGAATTTGCCAACCAGATCTTCGAAACATTCTGCTTCCTGGTAAGTTGCTGGATGATCAGCTCATCTTTGGACGACCATTCCATTTTTGTCAGGTAATTCTGGCGTGGATCACCCTCAATATTCATCCATTTTGTTTTAGCAGACGCGATATCGACCACCCCAATTTTAGCTGGCGAAGGATCTTCCCCAGCTTTGGGATATTCTACCGGGACAGTAAACGGATAAATTGAGTCGGTGGTATTAAGCATCAGATAATTACGCACTTTTGAGGCGTCAATATTCCAATAAGCGATCCGTGTGCCGTCCTCACTCCAGCGGAATCCATCTGTGCAGAACAACTCTTCGGAGTATACCCAGTCGAAGGTGCCATTGATACTGCGATCTTTCGTGTCGAAGGTAAGTTGCTTGATCTTTCCCGTCTTCAGCTCCTCCACATATAAATTATAAACGACTCTGAGTGGAGTTTTATCCTGATAAACATAAGCCACCTTCGAGCCATCCGGCGAAATCTTCGCATACATCAGACCATCAGGCTGCAACTGCTTTCCCAGCTGTTGAATCTTATTGCTCACCGCATCATAAACCCATACTTCACCAGTAATCTTATGGTATTTCGTTTTGGTATTAATTTTCAACAGAACCTGTTTCAGATCCTTCGAAATTGTGTAAGAAGAAATCGACCGCGGATGAGCATCATCCTTAGGAATCAGCTTCTCCAGATCAAACAGAACAGTCCTGGTAAGTGTCGGCAATTCCGTCTTTATAATAGAATACCTATCCACTGATGTATAGCTATTCCCATCAAGCAGCCAGGTGATCGCTCCTCCACCATAGGGCTGCGAAAATGCAGAATTAATAACAAGGAACAGAAAAATCAGCAGCAGACTACTTTTCATTTTTTTCATAATATCTGTTTTACATTAACTTTTAGCAACTTCTTACCAGGAAAGCCATCCAAAAACAGTGACACCCCGGTCCGCCAAGTATATAGTGGAATCAAAAGTAAAAAAAATACCAGGAAATACCCATGAGAATATTTTCCCGAAGGTTTATTTACCCCGGAGATACTGAAGGGGCCAGTCGATATCATCCCCCAGGTCCGAAGCTGCTTTTAAAGCAAAATAGGGTTCTCTCAGGAACAATCTTCCAAACATGATAAGATCCGCAGCTCCACTATTCAAAATATCTTCTGCCTGTCGTGCGGATGTGATCAAACCGACTGCACTGGTTAGGATACCCGACTCTTTTTGTATCTTTTCAGCCAGATGCACCTGATATCCAGGTGAGAGAGGTATCTTCTGATAGGTTACCAAACCTCCGGAGGAGCAGTCGATCAGGTCGACTCCCATCTGTTTCAGAAGGACAACCAGTTGAACAGCCTCCTCTGGGTTCCATCCACCGTCAGCCCAGTCGGTAGCGGAAATCCTGACAAAGAGAGGCAGATTTTCCGGCCAGGATTTCTTAACTGCCTCCACAATCTCCAGTAACAATCTGAACCTGTTTTCAAGACTCCCTCCGTATTGATCAGTTCGATGATTAGTGAGTGGCGAAAGAAATTGGTGCGCAAGATACCCATGAGCGCCGTGTATTTCAAGAACACGAAAACCAGCCTGAAAGGCCCGGGCAGCAGCTGAGCCAAAATCTGAAATTACTTTTTGAATGCCTGCTGAGTCCAATTCCTGGGGAGAATCGTCTTCTGGAAGATAGGCAATCGCCGAAGATGAGACCGTCTTCCAGCCGCCATCCGCTATACTAAGCTGCTTTCCACCCTTCCATGGGGATCCGCATCCTGCCTTTCTACCCGCATGGGCGAGCTGTATCCCGGCAACGGCTCCCTGGCTATGAATAAAAGTTGTAATCTCCTTCAACTTTTCAACATGTTCATTTTTCCACAGTCCCAAATCATCTGGTGAAATACGCCCCTCAGGTGAAACAGCCGTAGCTTCCTGAATAATCAGGCCAGCGCCCCCTGAAGCTCTGCTGCCATAGTGTACTAAATGCCAGTTAGTGGCAAAACCGTCAACGGCAGAATACTGACACATTGGAGGAACGGCAATTCTGTTTCTTAAGACAACATCCTTTATGGTAAGGGGGGACAATAGTTGTGACATAACTGATCAATTTATTATTTTGGTCTAAAGATAGTGATCAACTTGGAATTTTTCACCTTCATACACATTTCCAAGCAATCATTTAGCATGAAAACGTCCTGATATTTACAACGTTTTTCACCTCAAGTCGCGACGATAATTCCCAAAATTACTACGTTAAAAAACTGGGTTTCTTTTTTGTGATCATAATAATTTATATTTGTAGAGGTATCAAGCAGTAATTAAACTCCAAAAGAGTTTTTGTGTTGAGGCTGGAAGTGAGATGATCAGGAATATCTTTTCAGTAAGGGAGGGAAGATGTTTTTTGAGGTGATTCGATCTTCCGGCCTTGAATTTTTCCCCTCAGTCCAAAAAATAATTCTTCGCTACTTTAGAAAAATCGGACAGTTGTTTTTTAATCCATCCCTCGCCCACATTTAATTCTCTTGCCATTAGCACAGCCACTTCGGGTGCTATTCGCACACTTTCGCGTGCATCGAGAAACAGCGTTCTCGTTCTGCGGGCCAGAAAATCTTCAATGGTACGGGCCATCTCATGCCTGACACTCCATACAACCTGAGCCTTAATGATTCGGAGATCCTCACTAATCACGTCTCCAAACTCTTTTTTTTCCTCAATCAATGAAAGCATTTTCCCTTCGTCCGAGCCATAGAAATAGGTCGGACTCTCCCTGTCTACATTTTCCTTGTATCCGTGAATCCTGTAATGATCCGTTTTCGATTTTGAGATCTTGAGCCCCCGTTTTCTCTTTGCCAACAGATCAATTACATCCTGTGCCATCTGTCGGTAGGTCGTCCATTTCCCTCCAGTGATCGTAATCAATCCGGAATCGGAGACCCTGATAATATGCCCTCTGGAAATTTGGCGTGTATCTTTTTTCTCTTCCGAGGAAGCCGCAAGTGGTCTGAGTCCTGCAAATACACTCTTTACATCGGAGCGATGCGGTGGCCTGATCAGATAACGGCCGGCAGTTTCAAGGATGAAATCAATTTCCTCCTCCAGGGCAACAGGTTCAATCTCTGCCGTGTCTTTCTGAATATCAGTAGTCCCTACCACAACCTTATTGTGCCAGGGCACAGCAAACAGGACTCTTCCGTCCCTGGTCTTTGGAATCATAATGGCAAAATCTCCGGGCACGAACTCCCTGTCGAGTACCAGATGAACTCCTTGACTGACACGAACCAATTCCTTTGCAGAAGGATCATCCATTTTTCTGATATCATCGACGAAAACACCCGTTGCATTCAAGACATTTTTTGAAGGAATTTCATACGTCTTGCCACTTTCCTGATCTATCAGGGTGACGCCGGATACACACCCGTTATTCTTAATCAGGGAGGTAACTTTCATGTAATTAATGGCCACTCCTCCATTTTCAACGAAAGTTTGAACCATATTTATCGCAAGCCGCGAGTCGTCAAATTGTCCGTCGTGATAGATTACCCCGCCCCAAAGATTCTGAGAAACGATCGTTGGTATCTTTTTCAGAATATTCATTTTTGACAATGGACGAGATTTTCCAAGACTCAGTGGACCCGAAAGGAAATCATACAACAAGAGTCCCATCGTATAAAATGGCACCCCCCACCAGTTATAAATCGGAATAATAAAGGATTGGTCAGTTACCAGGTGAGGCGCATTTTTCTTCATCCGGCCACGTTCCCTTAAGGCTTCCCTGACCAATGAATAATTACCCTGAGCCAGGTAGCGCACTCCACCATGAACCAATTTGGTGCTCCGGCTCGAAGTCCCCTTGGTAAAATCGTACTGTTCAACCAGCAATGTCTTTAGTCCCCTGCTGCAAGCCTCAATGGCAGAGCCAATCCCGGTAGCGCCTCCACCGATGATAACCAGATCCCATTCTTTGGTCTGGTTTTCAATTTCTTGCAACATGGTTTCCCGTAACATATTATATAGATGATAATAATGCTGGTTAAGTTGCATCCGCTCCAATAATAAAAAAATCCGCAACTATCTGAATGATAACTGCGGATCAATATTTGTGGGTTGTACTGGAATCGAACCAGTGACCCCTACCCTGTCAAGGTAATGCTCTAAACCAACTGAGCTAACAACCCATATTTCAACGGCAAAAATACACTTTTTTATTAAAAAATCTCCCCACACCAAGGCATGAGGAGATTTTTTTCAAGAATAGCTATTCGCTGAGGAAAATATATCTGATTACGACGAGCGCAAAAAGAATATACATCATCCAATGTACCTGTTTTGCTTTACCTGAAGTAACTTTCAGTAAGGTATAAAAGAAGATACCTCCTGCGATTCCATTGGCGATACTGTAGGTGAAAGGCATTAGAACAAAAGTCATAAAGGCAGGAAATCCTTCCGTAAAGTCATTGAAATCAATGTCCAGAACAGAAGATGCCATCAGAACCCCGACAATTATCAGTGCAGGAGCGGTGGCAGCACTCGGGATCATGGTGGCAAGAGGAGCAATCAGCAAAGCAAGCAGGAAAAGAATCCCGGTAGTGATGGCCGTCAGTCCGGTACGACCTCCCTCCCCGATACCTGCGGCACTTTCGACATAGGCCGTCACGGTAGATGTTCCCATCAAAGCTCCGAATGATACGCCAATGGCATCAACCAACATGGCCTTACCAATCTTTGGGGAATTACCGTCCTTGTCGATTAGTCCGGCTTTATTGGCCGTTCCAACCAGGGTCCCAAAAGTGTCAAACAACTCTACAAAGGTAAAAGTGAAGACGACCGTCCAGATACCCATATTGAAGGCGCCTCTGATATCGAGTTCCCCAACAGCCAGGTTGTGAAAATCGGGAAGAGAAAAAAAGGCGAAGTCCTTGGGAACCATGGTCACACCCATTGGAATTCCAATCAGGGTAGTAAGTACAATTCCTATCAGCAAGGATCCCTTGATATTCCTTGCCATCAAAACGGATGTAATAGCTAATCCAATGAGACACAATAGCATACCTGGATTGTGAAAATTCCCCAATCCGATGTTCCACTCAAAGAATTTAAGAGTAGCCATTCCTCCCGTTTTTCCGACTGCCGCTATGGTTGGAGGAATAAGATTGGTCCCAACCACCATAATCTCCGAAAGTTTAAGTCCGATAATGGTGATAAACAAACCGATACCTACCGTGATGGCTCTCTTGAGGGAGTTCGGTACTGCCACAACCAAAATTTGACGAATTTTAGTGATTGTCAGGATGATGAAAATGATTCCCGAAATAAATACCGCCCCAAGGGCGACACGCCATGGCATTCCTACTCCTGCAAGTGCAACCGTGGCAAACAGGGCATTCAATCCCATTCCCGGAGCGAGTGCGATAGGGAAATTGGCCACCAGTCCCATTGCGATGGTAACAAAGCCCGCTGCGATCGCGGTAGCGAAGAATACTGCATTCTTATCCATCCCGGTAGCAGAAAGAATATTCGGATTTAGGAACAAAATGTAAGCCATCGTCATGAAAGTGGTCACACCGGCAATGATTTCGGTCTTAACATTCGTCTTGTTCTCAGTTAGTTTGAATAGTTTTTCCAGCATATCAATAGTTATTATATTAGAATGTCCATTTTAAGGCTGCCGTCGGACAGGCTTTCAAACCCTTGTGAAGGGCAAAATTGGAAGCAAATTCCGTCTCACTTCCAATGGCAAAATTCTTGGAACAGTTGTACCACAGCTGCGGTTCAGAGAGGAAGACAAATTTAGTTTTTTCACCCTTGGCGTTGAGAAAGAAGTCATTGTCCTCGCGCCAGAAATCTGCAAATCCGGTAAAAGTAAGTTTGCCCTTGAGCATTTGAACAGTCCAGACTTGCGTCAGCTGAAAGGAGGCGCTGTTCTTTCCCCGAATGGTCTTAAACATGGCTTCCGTCGTGTAAATCCAGGAATAGTCCTTGGCATGCCAGGTATAATTCCCGCCAAATAGCCAGGCGTCATTGATGCGGTAAGAAGATCCGTCGGAATTACGGCCAAATCCGCCGTTATATTCCACATGCATTTCGAAAGGATTTTCCCAGAATTTAATTCCGCGAGAAATTTCCATGTAGGCAAGACTGACACCTTTCACCCCGTGCGCATTGTAATCCATGTCAACAAAGTAGTAGGTACTACCCCATTTGTCTGGTTTAAACATCTCAACAGTGGAAGTCAGGTAACTTCTACCTTTCCCCATGTCGTAGTGAAGTTGAACATTTTGAGCCTGTAGAGCAGACGTTGAAACTAAAACCAGTAAGGCAAAAAGAATTTTCTTCATTTGGTAGTGAATAAATTGGAAATATTTAGGCCGTAAAATAACGACAATATTTAGTTTAAGCCGGATTACTTTCATCAATTGCCCTGTTCAGGAAGCAATTCATTGGATAAACTATTTTATAGAACTGAATGCATTTTTCCTTCAAATCGGGTGAAAGTATTTCCTCTTTTGTGAGATGATGTCCAAACCCGTAAGAGCGGTTCTTAATGAGATCAATATGTTCCCAATCTTTAGGGTAACCTTTAGGTGCAGTTTTCAATGGGTCAAAGTAATGCTGGTCGAAGATAGATTTAAAAGGTTCATCCTTTAGCAGTCCGGAATATTCCTCCGGATGATAATAAATTTCCTGCCGAATGGCCTGAAGGTGTTCGGGTGGCGGCATATATACCCCTCCTGCCAGGAAATATTCTCCCGGTTGAATGTGAATGTAATACCCGGCTGAGCCCGATTTTCGCCCGCCACGGGCGATGTAGCTGCCATAATTAGTCTTAAAGGGACGCTTATCATTCGAAAATCGGACATCTCTGAAGATCCGGAACATGCAGTCTTTGGGTTCAAGAAGAGGAACTTCTGAATCAAATTTTCTTATTTCATCAATCAGAGAGGCAGTAAAGCTTAAGAATTGTTTGCGGGTATTTTCATATCGGCTCCTGTTGGCTTCAAACCAATCACGTTGGTTATTCACCTCAAGTTCCTGGAGAAACTGGAGTACTTCTTTCATAAACCAAAAAATTAAGTGTTCTTCAAAAATAAAAAAATCAACGATGTAAACTGGGTTTGTAAAGCTATTTTTGTCGTTGAAGTTAGTACATTCGGTATATGAGTTTGGTACCTAACCCGCTCCAACGGATTTGCAATCCGTTGGCAAACGATTACCAGCGGATTGCAAATCCGCTGGAGCGTTAAATGGAGCGTTAAATGAGGCGTCAACTGTAATGAACAAATTAAAATGATTTGCAGATGAAAAAAAGTGTCATCATTGTAGCCGGAGGCAGTGGCAGCAGAATGGGAAGCGAGATTCCCAAACAGTTTATCTTGCTTGAGAACCGGCCTGTTCTGATGTGGACGATGAGTCGCTTTATTCAATACGACCCAACTATTCCACTTGTACTCGTACTGCCTGAATCTCAGATCGCCCGCTGGAAGGAATTATGCATCTCCTGTCAATTTAACCATCCTCACCTTGTGGTAAAAGGTGGAGAAACACGTTATCAGTCAGTTAAGAACGGTCTGAACGCTTTAGGAGAAACAGATTTAGTCGCAATACACGATGGTGTTCGTCCTCTGGTTTCAGGGGAAACTATTGAAAACTGTTTCAATCAGGCAGACAAAACAGGTGCAGCAATACCTGTGCTTCCCTTAAATGAAACCATCAGGACCGGTACGATGAAAGATTCAAAAACAGTAGACCGAAGCTTATTTTATGCCGTACAGACTCCCCAGGTCTTTAAGAATCCCATCCTGCAGAAAGCCTATTCAAAAATATCAGACAGCTCCTTTACTGATGACGCCTCGGTCGTCGAAGCGTCCGGATTTCCTATCGTCATGGTACCAGGCAACCTTGAAAACATCAAGATCACCCATCCATCAGACCTTTTAATTGCTTCGGCTTATCTGAAAAAAAAGGAAGGCACCCTTTTGTGATGCCTTCCCTGGAGAACTATATATAGAGTTAAAGGATGATTCGATATCTTTTTGCGATCAGGCAAGTTTCTCTTTGAATAAACCCGGATAATAGGAAGCAATCAGCTGCAGGTGATCAAGGGTAACAGTCGTTTCACTCGTAAGAACCTTTTGATGATAGAATTCCTCCCTGTTCAAATTGTCCAATGAAGTGGTAAAACCTTTTGCTGCCAGATCCTTATCCAATTTTTTGATTCCAAAATAGGTGCCGTTGCATTCATATTGAACCGGAAGTTGGTCGGTCAGCACATAATACTTTTTGCATTTCTTCTGTTTGTCAATTACGATCATTACCTTGATATTGGTTTTCTCATAAGTGATCATATACTGATCAAGCTCTTTCCCTTTTAAGACCATATGGTCATCCAGCTTTTCAATTTTATAATCTCCGAAAGCAGTATTTGACTGTCCTTTTGCAACAATATTGTTGCCCATAGATACCATACTTACTGTTAATATAAGCAGGGCAATTAAAGTAATTCTTTTCATGGCTAAATTTTTTAAATTTTCAAAATATCCTTTCTTTTAAACCCAAAGACAGCTATATGACGTAGTGCTTTTTCATTCGTTACAGTCTGTAGAAACGATAAATGCAGAGCATTGAAAGCCTCACTTAACATATATACAATTCTAAATACAGGAATATTGCCAGATACTTATAGATATGATTCTGAATATCTGCTATTTATATATGATGAATTATTCCATCAGCCAAACAATACAAGCTCAAAACTTAAGATGAGCAGACAAAAAACCTCAAAACTTTAACGAATTTTTAACTAAATTAACGCTGACAAAAACTAGGAAAAGGTTGCATTTAGCTGACGCAAAGTAACAACTGAACATATATTCGTTAAATTTGTAATCAAACAATCTATTCAGCTTCAAGTAACCGTACATAAATCTTATTAAACAAAATGGAAAAAGAAATGAATGATGGCAGAAGGGACTTTATTAAGAATGTTAGTCTGCTTACAGGTGCAATGATGTTACCAACCGGACAACTCGTCTTTGGGAAAGGTAAGACCCCGGCAATGAAACTTGGTTTTGTGACTTATCAATGGGGAAAAGATTGGGATCAGGATACGTTGATCAAGAATCTCTCAGCTGCAGGAATCCATGGAGTAGAGCTTCGTGTGGAACATGCTCACAAAGTGAGTCCCGCCCTGACAAAAGAAGAAAGACTGCTGGTTAAAAAGAAATTTAAGGATAGTCCAGTAGAGATAATCGGCATGGGAACCAATCAGCAATACGATTTCCTTGAACCCGAGAAACTTCAAAAATCCATCGCGGAAACAAAGGCATTCTTCCAGCTGAGCCATGATATTGGTGGTTCCGGGGTCAAGGTGAAACCTAACGGATTCCACAAAGAAGTCTCACACGAGAAGACCATCGAGCAAATAGGCAAAGCATTGAAAGAACTTGCAATATATGGCGCCGACATGGGCCAGCAACTCAGATTGGAAGTTCATGGCGAAGAGACGCAGGAAGTGTTCAACATTAAAGCTATCATGGATGTGGCTAACCATCCAAATGCCACAGTTTGCTGGAACTGTAACTCTCAGGATCTGAATGGGGGTGGACTCGAAGCAAACTTTAATATGGTCAAAGCAAGATTCGGGGATATCTGCCACGTGAGAGAACTGAACGAGAAGGGCTATCCGTATCAGGATTTGATGAAACTCTTCGTGAAAAACAATTACAAAGGTTGGATTCTTCTTGAGTGCCGCACAGATCCTGCAGACAAAGTCAAGGCATTGATCGAGCAAAGGGAAATCTTCGAAAAGATGATTAAAGCATAATCACATTCAGCTAATTAGATTTATTTATATCTTTAGCCTTCAGGAACTAAAAGTAACTACCTTAAATTTCGTCGAATGAAGAAAATCAAACTCTTAGCAGGATTGATCTGCAGCATTTTCCTGCTTCCTCTGCTGGTTCAGGCACAATCCGGTGATGCAACCGGAAAGACCATGACCGCGCTCCAGATTTCTGATCCCAACAATCAGCCTAAGGCAATTCCTTTCGTTGGAGAAAAAGTCTTGCTGATTCAATACACGGATCCGGATGTGAAGGATGTCAACGATAAGCTTTCGGAAGCCGTTAAGGCAAAGAAGTTTAGCGATAAAGCCTATCAGGGAATCGGTATCGCTAACTGCAAGGATACCTGGATACCGAATGCTGGTATTCGCATGAAAGCCAGACAAAAGGAAAAGCAATTTCCTGGATCAGTCATCATGCTAGACGAAAATCGCGTAGTACCTACTGCTCTGGGTCTCGGAGACTGTAACGGAATGGGTGTTCTGTTGATTGTCGGCAAAGACAAGGTCATCAAATACATGAAGAAGATCACCACAGAAGCAGAAAGCGAAAGCGTAACCGCGGAAGTTGTCAAACTGCTGGAGGCTGAAATCAATAAATAATCTTCTAACAAAGGCAACTATAAAAGCGAGGCTGTCCCAGAAATGAGACAGCCTCGCTTTTATAATAAAGTACTTACTGTTCTTAGCTTAACTTGGCAAACAAGGTTTTGAGATTTACCTGTTTCCCAATTATTGCCTTAACGTCTTCAATAGCAACCCTTTCCTGTTCCATAGTATCACGGTAGCGAATGGTTACCGTATTATCTTCCATGGTCTGGTGATCGACAGTTACACAGAAAGGTGTACCGATGGCATCCTGGCGTCTGTAACGTTTGCCGATCGAATCTTTTTCATCGTATTGGCAGTTAAATTCAAACTTTAGTTCATCAATGATTTCCCGGGCCTTTTCAGGAAGGCCTTCCTTCTTGATCAATGGCATCACTGCAAGCTTGACAGGAGCAAGAGGCGCAGGGAGTCTCAGTACTACCCGAATATCCTTCTTGCCATCTCCTGCATCAAGCTCTTCCTCAAAATAGGAAGCGGAAAGTATTTGAAGGAACATCCGGTCCACACCGATTGAGGTCTCCACCACGAATGGCACATAGGACTCATTCAGTTCAGGATCAAAATATTGTATCTTCTTACCAGAAAATTTCTGGTGCTGTGAGAGGTCGAAATCGGTTCTGGAGTGTATGCCCTCTACTTCCTTAAAGCCAAAAGGAAACTTGAATTCAATGTCGACAGCTGCATTGGCATAGTGGGCAAGCTTCTCATGAACATGAAAGCGATAATTGGATTCTCCGAAACCAAGTGCTTGATGCCACTTCATCCTGGTCTCTTTCCATTTTTCGAACCAGCTTAGCTCGGAGCCCGGACGCACGAAAAACTGCATCTCCATCTGCTCGAACTCCCTCATCCGGAAAATAAACTGACGGGCAACTATCTCATTCCGGAATGCTTTCCCGATTTGGGCAATACCGAATGGAATCTTCATCCGCCCGGTCTTCTGCACATTAAGATAGTTGACAAATATTCCCTGAGCTGTTTCCGGGCGTAAATAGATCTTCATAGAACTATCCGCCGTTGAACCCATTTCAGTTGAAAACATGAGATTAAACTGTCTGACTTCGGTCCAGTTTCTGGTACCTGAAACAGGACATACAATCTCGTTGTCTTCGATGATCTGCTTTAGTTCAGCAAGGTCTGAATCATTTAAAGCCTTGGCAAAACGATTGTGCAAGGCATCCCATTTTTGCTGGTTCTCCAGTACCCTGACATTGGTCTCCCTGAAAATTTTCTCATCGAACGACTCCCCAAAACGCCCACGGGCTTTTTCAATTTCCTTGTCAATCTTGGCTTCAATTTTGGCCAGCTCCTCTTCAATCAGGACATCGGCACGATATCTTTTCTTGGAATCCTTGTTGTCGATAAGTGGATCATTGAACGCATCAACATGGCCGGAAGCCTTCCAGATGGTGGGATGCATGAAAATTGCGGAATCAATTCCAACCACATTTTCATTCAATAATATCATCGAATCCCACCAATATTTTTTGATATTGTTCTTGAGTTCGACACCATTCTGGCCATAATCGTATACTGCTCCCAGTCCGTCGTAAATCTCGCTTGAAGGGAAAATATACCCATACTCCTTGCTGTGCGCGACCAGCTTCTTAAAAAGATCTTCCTGATTCATTAGTAATTTTTATTTTTTTACCTCTTCGAAATCGACATATTCTCCGTCATTTCGCCTGTAGATTTTATCTTTCTTGTCCGTGCGTTCAACCGTTACATTCCCCGGGGAGGACGACTCCGGCCTCCTCCTTGCTTCTTCCTGGGCTTTGAGATCACGATATATTTTATCCGCCGCTTTTTCAACCACCCTGGGACCAAAATATCTGAGGAAAAACCTGAATCCATAGTATATCAGGAGCAGGATGAAAAGTGTGTCGAAAAAAGTACCGATATTTAAAATGATAAAGAGAACCATGACAAATAAATTGAACAGCGGACAAAAATAGTAATTTTTATTTACCTCGGCCGGACTTTGCCAATGTACATACCCCGTATAAAATTAGGATCATCCGGGAAAAGAAAATTTATCCCAAACCTTAGATTCAAGTTCCTGGCCGCTGGAGGACGATTGAAGGCAAGCACATTATCAGAGGCCGCATACAGTTGAACGTTCCGAATCCTGTATGTCGCAGCCAGACCCAGGTTATCAAAAGTAGATTCCATGAGAGAATAACTGGCAGACACATTTAGTTTTTCAGACAAAACAGCATTAGCTGAAGCAGTCAGAGAAGTGTGAACCATATTATTAAAAATCCTGATTCTTGCTAATCCGCCCAGTTTAAGATTTTGGTCCACCTCATATTCTCCGGCAAGATAAATTTTGACCGGCAAAACAGAGGTGAAGCTAGTGGTACCTTTTGCAGGTGTGAAGGCGGCTCGGATACTGTCTCTCAGCGAATTATAAATTGCGTTCAGATTATTGGTGGTCGGAGGTTTATTGGATGGAGCGTCCAGAAAAATTCCACGGAACAAATAATGGCCTTCTTCGGTGAAGGTAGTAATATCCTGATGCCAGTAAATAAATCCCAAATCAATAAGACTCGCGGAAACCTCCAGCTTTTTGTTGACTTTGCCGGAAACCCCAAAGTCAAGAGAAAAACCTGGATTGCCAAAGTTATTCAGGTAGTTACCAAGGCTAAAATAATTTCTGCCTATCACCCGATATCCATCTTTGTTAATAAACTGCACATCAACAGGAGCAGAAATATAAGTCTTCCCTGCCGCTGCCAGATCAATCTGGTCGCCGCTGGAAGGCATTCCGGCAACGGCATTAAGGCCGGAAGTCTTAATTGCAGACAAGCCAAAAAGTAATTTTCCTGTGATCCCAACATTGATACCGCTTGGAAGTTCCTTAGCATAGGTGATGGCAAATTGCCTGTAGTGCTGAGCACTACCTCCAAAATATCCAGATTGAAAGGTATTTCCAAGATATTGCTGGTTCCCATTAATCAGCATATTAGCGAGTTCTTTGGTAAAGAAAATATCAACAAACTCGTGCTCTGACCAAGAAAACCCAACAAAATCTGTTTGACGTTTCCATCCGAAATCAAGGATAGTCACGGAGGCTGACTGATTTAAAAAATTGTTTCTACCCAAAGATGAAAGGAAATTTTTATAATCCCAGACCAACGAGTCCGCCATCGCTCCGCTGCCCTTGTGGATGAGATCGTTATAACTCCAGTTGTTGGTATTAAAGGAAAAATCCACCCCCGACAAAAATGGCATACTAAAATAGGTTCCCTTTTCGGCTCCGGATCTTGCCGGGTTAAGCTCCCGCGTTTGCGGAATACCTGGTAAAAAATAGAGTGTATTAGGTTGTGCAAAACAATTCTCAACTCCTGTAAGAAGAAAGGAAAGCAATGATATGATTAGAAATATTCGCCTCATAATCTTGCCTTAAAAAGATTGATCGGAGCACGGAATCCGATATAAAATGAAATTTGCGAATTTCGCAGGACGGCGGCATACACAGTTCCTTTTCCAGGCTGGAAAAGGGAGATTGATAGATCAATTCTGGATGCCAGCCCCAGATTTTTGATCGCTTTTACATCCAACTTATATTCAATAGAATCCTTGGTGTAATCCATCACATCTCCCTGAGAATTCATGGTGGCTGCTCCTAATAACTTACTCCCGGAATTCAGACTAGTGGAGGCAAAAGATAAGACATACCTGTATTTCATGGGGGTTTCATTGATGGTCTTAACGATCACAACCATCGAATCTACGCCGGTTGTATTGAGAATCAGGCTGTCAAGCGCATAAGATATCTTATTGAGTTTTAGCGTGTCGTTTGAAACAGGGGTTTTCCCAACTCCAGTAATGGCATAATAATCCTTTATCACATAGGTTCCTCTCGATAGTGGCCTGTATACCAAAGGATTGATATCAGCTGATTTTGAAATCTTATCAAAATGAAAATCAGACATGTTGCAGGCAAGCAGACAACAAGCCAAGGCTGCAAGTATGACTGAAAACTGAATTTTACTCATTTAAGGTCCTTTGAAAATTAGATAAATATCCTTCTTTCGTTCCGGCGATTATGTTACATACCCCGGTTCCACTATTGAAAATTCCAATCGCTTCCAGGAAACAGTTTGATGGTAGCAAATTATTAAAAAGCGTACCATCTTTTCTTACCAGGAACGTTTTATTTTCAGCTTCTGATGTTAGCCTAATTAATTTCTCCCCATTGAAGGTGATCAGATTGGGAAGGTGATCAATCCGTAAGTTCAGGGATTTTGTGAAAATCTCTTTCCCGGATTCATCAAATAAGGAAATAGCTTGCTGATCCGAAAACAGAAATTGAAAATTTCCATCTCCGTTAAAGTCTACCGGAAGAAAGAAATGTCCGGAAGAAAAATTTCCCGTATTAACTTTTTGTACTGAGCCGTCAAAACCAATCCGCCTAAGCTTCCCGTGATCGTCTGTCGTAATCATGTAGGATGATTTGCCCTCCTTCTTTATCAGCGAGATACCATTGCCCGAATGAACAAAATCATTTTTCAGCTTGACCCTTTCCTTCCCCTGCCGGTCGAGGATGTAGGTGCGGTTCCAGTCCGAATAAACCAGGTAATCCCTGGTGCCTGACTTAAAATAACGTACCGGCTGCTCAACACGGGCAGCAGCAGGGCCCGGTTGCCATCCGGTAACCGGTTTGCCGTTTTTATCAAAATTATAGATTTTACGATCCTTGCAGGCGATGAGATACCTGTAATCCTTCTTTCCGTCATAATCAGCGACCGTAACTTCGTTGGTTGCTCCAGATCTAAGTTTCACAGGAAAATTTCTTATTTCAACTCCATTCTTACCAATCAGATGAATCGCCTCCTCCGTATTGAAAAGAAGCTGCAAATCTCCATTTTTTCGATAATCTATCAGCTTTATTTCACCCATAACAGATCCTTTAAGATGGATTTTCCATTGTTCGCTTCCATCAGCATCAAGATCGATGAGATTATTGTCAGCATCCTGAAAGACAAGGTCCTTCTGCAGATTCTTCGGGGAAAAAGATACGAAAACCGGCACTGTCTTCAATGGAGTCCTGACCGGAACCCTCCAGAACGGGATATTTTCGGGGACTGCATCAGGATTAACATGCAGGCTGGCGGTATTATAGACCATCCCATTCTCGAAACCCCATTGCCATGCAAGATTATCTAATTTAATGAGTCCAGAACTCTCTTTTTGAATATCAGGAAAGCGCTCCGACACAAGATTATTCTTGAAAAAGGGCAGGGATAATCCGGGCCTGCTCCACAAAAAGAAATTACAACTCCTGGCAAGACCAGCCGTAAAGCTTGAAAAAGCGGGAGCATCCTGCAGGAGCTCTCCTCTTTGAAGAAGATTCAAATATCGCTTTAATGAACCCGGGGTAGATCCCATTAAAATAAAACCGTCACCGGCAGTCATCCAGCGGGTATCAATTGATCCAAAGCAAAGCGAACCGATCAGATTCCCAAAATTCAGTAACGGAACGCGCCAGACATTATTCCTGGCAGCCTCTTCAAGGCCTGGATCACCAATTTCCTTGCAACTGCTTACAGACCATTTCTTTATAGCAGCTACCAAGGGATCGTTGGCTCCCGAACGGACTTTCAACAGAAGAAAACGATTGTCCTGAACTCTTTCCTGGTTAAGATTTGTAAATAATGCTGCTGCTTCTCCTGACCAGCCTTCGTTCAGATATTGTCCAACATTCAGGTCAAGTGTTTTGGATAGTTCAGAAAGTCGGTACCCATATTCATCGGATTGCCCGTACTTTTGAAGGTAGTTCCGGTAGTCTTTCAGGTATTGTGCCGGATTTGAGAAATTCTGGGAGACAAAAAAGGAGGTCGTGGCAGGCATGTACTTTGTGAGGGTACCAGGCATAGATTTTTGATTCCTGAAAGCATCCAGGTAACTGGATAAACTTGAATCAGGAACAGAATACCCATTTATCATCAACTGATTACTCTTCTGGATGACATCAACCTCAGTCCATCTGGCATAATGGTGCAGAAACGGTTCCGCTGAATTTGAAATATGATAATATCTGTCCAGATATTCAGGGAGAGTCTGATGGTTGATGTAGAGGTTGAGGTCGGCATTTTCGGTAGCATTTTTCTTCACCCTTTGGTAACCCGGATCCTCCAGGAGAGAGGGTTGATCCAACTGTACGATTGCCTTCACAAGTGAGGAGCTGTCATTGCCGGCAAGGAGCAGTCCCCTGTAGAAAGTTACCAGTACCTCCATCCTTTCACCGTTTTCGTCCCATTTATAACATTGAACCGGAACATTGCGAAGGATCTTTGTGGAGGGAAGGATGTTCCTGGATTGAAAATAACTCTTGATAAAAGTGTTAATACCGTTCTTCTCAGAAATACTTCCAATTTCGATCAAATATAGCCGAGAGCTATCCATCGGGACCATGAGAATTTCCTTCTGACTCAGGAAATCTCCGCTTTTGTTCTTTGCATTCTTCAGTGAATCAATGAAAACAAGATTCCGGTATAAGGATGAAACCTCCCGAATGTTACGCATCGACTGCCACCCGGGGTTCCTGACCGTTTTAGTGGCAAAGTCACCCAAGTTCCTGATACGTATGAAGAAAGGAGACTCCACCGGAACTGCTTTGATCGGGGAAGTTCCGAAGTATTTCGACTCCCTGACAAAAAAATACCAGCCGGCAGCCATTCCGGCAATCAGAAGGATGGTTATAATGATAAACAGGCGTTTCCCCATAACAGATTACTATTCAGTGGTAAAAATAGCATTTTAACGAGGGAAAAGGCAAAAAAAGGCAATAATCTATTGTGATTTTACAAGCGAAGCATCAACAATTTTATAAATTTTATCGGATCTTCTGACTTTGGAAGGAACAGCCACCGAACAATAGGTGCCTTTGGCTGCTTCCTCGACGGGTTCCATTCCGACCCTCACTTCTTCGACAACCGTCTGAATGACACCACTGCTTGGTCCGGTAATGAGGATTTCGTCCCCGGGTTTCAAGGCTCCGGTCTCCAGTTTGAATTCACCGATTCCGATGTTGGTGAAATAATTTGTGACCTTCCCGAGATACACTCTTCTCTTGGTGGCCAAAGACCCGTAATTTCCGCTCCATTCACCTAAACGCTGACCCAGATAATACCCATCCCAGAATCCACGGTTGAAAACAGAGGCCAGTCGCTCATTCCAGTCGGTAATTTTCTCTTCATTAAGGGTTCCCTCCAAATATGCATTGGCGGCTTCGCGGTAGCATTCCACGACAGTTTTGACATAGTCAGCGCTACGTGCGCGACCTTCGATTTTCAGCACAGTGACCCCTGCATCCAGTATTTTGTTCAGAAAACCAATAGTTTTTAAGTCTTTAGGAGACATGATATATTCGTTATCTATCACCAGTTCCGCCCCCGTTTCCTTGTCTGTAACGGTATAGGCCCTTCTGCAACTCTGCATACACGATCCTCTGTTGGCAGAGGAATTCATCTCATGCAGCGATAGATAACATTTACCAGAAGTCGCCATGCATAAGGCTCCATGCACAAACATCTCGAGGCGGATGAGTTCTCCACTTGGCCCCCTCAGATCGTCGGCCTTAATTTTTTTGGAAATTTCCCACACGCGGCCTATGTTCATTTCGCGCGCCAGAACCATCACATCGGCAAACTGTGCATAAAATTTGACCGTCTCATAGTTGGTGATATTCAGCTGAGTCGAGATATGGACCTCCATCCCGATTGCTCTGCATGCCTGAATCACAGACAGATCAGAAGCAATAACGGCAGAAACACCTGCCTCCCTGGCCGCATGAACGATATTCTTCACCGTCTCGGCCTCTTCGTCAAATACAACCGTGTTGACAGTTAGATAGGTCTTAACTCCGGCTTTTCCTGCTCTTCTTGCTATTTCTTTCAAGTCTTCCAACGTGAAATTATTGGCAGACCTGGCCCTCATGTTCAGGTGTTCCACCCCAAAATACACAGAGCCTGCACCGGCCTGTATAGCTGCCATGAGTGATTCATATGAACCAACTGGAGCCATTATCTCAATTTTTCTATCAATCATCCTTTAAATAAATAACACGCCAAAATTACGATTTTATATCGGGAACTATAATTCTGCCAGGTTCGGGACATTGTTTTCGTTTAAACTGTATATTTGAAAAAAATCCTTCGGGAAACCCAACATTTCATAACTTCCTTAACCATGAAGAATTTAATATATTCCCTGGCAATACTATTTATTATAGTTTCAGCAAAATCCGATACGAAATATTACAACGAAAAATTCCGGCCTCAATATCATTTCTCTCCTGAAAAGCACTGGCTTTTCGAGTCAAATGGCATTGTATTTTACCAGGGGGAATACCATTTTTTTCATCAGAATATTTCAATCGACAAAAAAGTATTTACCAGTCAGCTGGGGCATAGTGTCAGCAAGGATCTCGTTCACTGGAAACATTTGCCGAATGCTTTTACTCCGGACGAAAAAGCCAACGACATGGCCTCCTGCCGTCCGGTTGCAGGTAGCGTAATAATGGATTCCCTGAATGTAAGCGGTTTGCAACAGAAAGTGGATAAAACGATGATGATCTTTTATTCAGATAGTGAAGGAAATCAGAATCTGGCATTTAGCAACGACAAAGGGAGTACCTGGACCAAATACGCAAAGAATCCTTTAATCACTAATCCCGGAATGGAGGCACATGATCCGAAAGTCTTTTTTTACCCGCGTACAGGAAAATGGATTCTGGCTTTGTATATAGGGAAACCAGCGGATTCGAAGGATGCCGGAATTTCATTCTATAGTTCAAAAGATCTGTTGCACTGGGAATTCAGCAGTCACCTCGAGGGATTCTCCGAATGTCCGGATATTTTCGAAGTCGCATTTGAAGGTAAGCCGGCTGAAAAAAAGTGGGTCGTCATGAGCGGCAGCGGAGAATATAAAGTTGGCACATTCGATGGCACCACCTTCACTCCGGAGACCGGTATGCAGAAACTCGATTATGGGAAAAATTTCTACGCAACACAGACTGTTTCTAATATGCCTCACCCCACAGTAATCCAGTTGGCCTGGATGAAAGGCGGTGAATATCCTGAGATGACTTTTAACGGACAAATGAGTTTCCCTGTAGAACTACACCTGAGAGCGACGAAAAAAGGCCCGGTACTATGCAGAAAGCCTATTGCTGCAATTGCTTCGCTCTTTGAGAACCATTTGATTAAAAAAAATAAGAATATCATCCCGGGTCTTAACGACAATTTGCTTGGAGGCATAAAAGGTGACGCCATTTTTATCAAAACCATAGTAATGCCAAAAACGGCAGATAGTTTTGGATTCATCGTCCGCAATGGAAAAACCTCTAATGGAACTGATATTCACTATGATACGGCAAAAAAACTACTCGATGTCAATGGAATTAAAATGACAGTTGAACCGATTGATGGCAAAATGGAATTTGAAATCCTTCTGGACCGCTCTTCCATCGAAATCTTCGTCAATGGCGGCCAAAATGCTATCAGTACTTGTTTCTCACCGGCTCCGAAAGAGGAAGGCTTAATGATTTATTCGCAGGGTGGGGAATTGTTTGTTGAATCTCTGGAGGCCCATACCCTGAAAACGGCCTGGTCCAGTAAAGCTAATTAAGTATATATTTGTAGCCTGATTAGACATTCATTTTGAATCCAAAAGTTCGTTTTTAATGGCAGGTTTTCTTGAACACATTGACTATCCATCTGATCTTAAAAAAGTTAACGAAAAGGATTTACCAAAAGTTTGCGCCGAGCTCAGAGAGCTGATCATTCGGGAAGCTTCTTGCAATCCTGGTCATTTTGGAGCAAGTATGGGGGTCGTCGATCTTACTGTCGCCCTTCACTACGTATATAATACTCCCTACGATAAATTGATCTGGGACGTTGGCCACCAAGCCTATGGTCACAAAATCCTAACCGGTAGAAGAAAGCAATTTCATTCCAACAGAAGGTACAAAGGATTGAGCGGTTTTCCGAACAGATCGGAAAGTGAATATGATGCCTTTGGCGTTGGTCATTCATCTACCTCCATTTCTGCGGCACTGGGTATGGCGGTTTCAGCCAGGCTGAACGGTGAATATAACCGCAAGGTGGTTGCAATTATTGGCGATGGTTCCATGACGGGCGGAATGTCGTTTGAAGGGCTCAATAATGCCGGGGGTACCAATGCTGATATCCTGGTCGTATTGAATGACAATAACATGTCAATCGATCCCAATGTTGGAGGCATCAGCAGGTTTTTTGTCAGGATGCAGACTTCCAGAGCCTACAACCGCTTAAGGTCAGGCGTTTGGAAAGTACTCCGTCATTTCAGGAGTCCGGGAAAGAATATGATCTGGTTCTTACGCAAGAATCAGCACGCCATGAAATCGATGGTAGCCGATGAGAGTAACCTTTTTGAGGCACTCGGTATCCGCTATTTCGGACCGGTAGATGGACATGATGTGATCGGACTTACCAGGATATTCAACCATCTCAAGGATATTCCGGGACCAAAGCTGCTCCACATTCTGACTAAAAAAGGCAAGGGATTCACTCCCGCAGAAAATGATGCGACAAAATGGCATGCCCCCGGGAAATTCGATGTCGTCACAGGTGAATTATTCATTGATTCAGATTCACAATCCAAAATACCAAAATACCAGGTCGTCTTCGGACAGACACTCCTCGAACTTGCCCGTTTAAACGAAAATATTGTTGGGATTACTCCCGCCATGCCAAGTGGCTGCTCCATGAATATCATGATGGACTCCATGCCTGAGAGGGCTTTTGATGTTGGAATTGCGGAGCCGCATGCGGTTACTTTTGCGGCTGGGTTGGCTGTATCCGGGAAGGTTCCTTTCGTAAATATTTACTCTTCCTTCATGCAAAGATCTTATGATCAAATCATTCATGACGTGGCTTTGCAAAAACTCAACGTAATATTCTGTATGGATCGTGGCGGACTCGTCGGGGCAGACGGGGCCACACACCATGGGGTCTTCGACCTTGCCTTCATGAGAAGCATTCCAAACATGACGGTTTCCGCACCCATGGATGAAATTGAACTGAGGAATCTGATGTACACGGCACAACTACCGGACCAAGGACCCTTTGCAATCCGCTATCCAAGAGGAGTAGGCAAGCATAAAGAATGGAAAGTTGATTTTACCGAAATCCCGGTAGGGAAAGGAAGAAAAATTGCTGATGGTCAAGATGTTGCCATCCTTTCTATCGGGCAACCGGGAAATTTTGTGCAAAAGGCCATAAAGATTCTAACCGGCGAAAATATCTCCGTCGCACATTACGACATGAGGTTCGTAAAACCCATTGACAAAGAGATTCTTGACGAAGTGGCTGCGCGTTTTGAACGCATTATCACCATTGAAGATGGTGTGATCGATGGAGGTTTTGGCAGTGCAGTGCTGGAATATTTCTCGGAAAAAGGATACCGAAAATCGGTTGTCAGACTCGGTGTTCCCGATCGTTTCGTGGAACATGGAACCCAGCCGGAACTCTACCGGGAATGTGGTTTTGATGTAGAGGGAATCTGTCAGGCGGTCAGAAAAATATAAGGTGAAAATTTCCCAATTCCCACATTTTCACATTTTCCTATTTCCACATTATTTGTTTATTATTTTTTTTACCTTTGCCAAGCTTTTTAAGAAGGAAAATTATGAACTACCTTTCGGAATACACCCTTCCATTTTCAGGATTGAGTGAGGGAAAGCATCAGTTTGAATTTAAAGTTGATGATCGTTTCTTCGCAGAATTTGAAGGTTCGGAGGTAGAAAAAGGAAAGCTTGATGTAAACGTTGAACTTGAAAAACGTTCAACTTATTTAAGGTTAACCTTTTCAATCAGGGGTATCGTTGAGTTGATCTGCGACCGTTGTCTTGAAAATTTTGATTTTCCTGTAGAAAGCGATAGAGAACTGCTGGTCAAATTCAGCGAGAAACCTGTCGAAGATGAAGCCGAACTTATCTATCTTCATCCAACTGATTTTCAGGTTGAAGCTGCCCAGTACATCTACGAATTTGTCATCTTAAGTCTACCCATCAGGAGAGTTCATCCCGATGGTAAAAATGGTGTCAGCATGTGCGATCCAGTTATGTTAAAGAAATTGGAAGAGCTCAGACATCACGAGAAGACGACAGATGAACCGGTTGATCCCAGATGGAATGATTTAAAGAAATTTAGTGGTAATTAAAGTAAAGTATATTAAAAATGGCACATCCTAAGCACAAACACTCCTCAACGAGAAGAGATAAACGCAGAACACACGACAAAGCAATTCCTGCTCAGATTTCATCCTGCTCAAATTGCGGGGCAGCGGTAAAATATCATACCGTTTGCAACGAATGCGGATATTACAGAGGGAAACTGGCGATTGAGAAAAGTGCAGCAGTCTAATTAGTTGATCTGAAAGACTACTGTTTTTTATTTCGTGCAAATTATCTTAAGAATCCCGGAAGGGATTTTTTTGTTAAAATAGGACGATAATCAGGATGAATTATTATCTTCATCTGCAATTTTATTAAGATCATAATCTCCAAACATGTCAAAACCAGTCATTAACGAAGTTAAAGCCCTGAATACCATAGCGCAAGACACTCGGATTAAAGGCAATATCGAGTCCAATGGTGATATTCGGATCGATGGAATCCTGGATGGTGACCTGGATTGCAAAGGCAGAGTGGTTGTTGGTCCGGAATCAAGAGTTACTGGCACAATTCGCTGCAGCAGCGCTGAAATTATGGGTTTGGTCAAGGGCGAAATTGTAGTGAAAGAACTTCTATCCCTTAAAGGAAGTGCCATCATTACAGGAAATCTGACCATGGGAAAACTATCCGTTGAACCAGGAGCCCGCTTTGTTGGCCATTGTAAGATGCTCAATGATGATTCTGTCATTCCGGAACCGGAAACTGACAACAACTAGGATATGCTTCCCTTTCAAAATCTTCTGACCTCTTTTGAAGCAGTGTTTCACAAAGAGGTTCAGTCTATACAATCAACTGCTCCAGTTCAACTCTATGAGCCTATAGCCTATTCACTTAAGGGAGGTGGTAAAAGGATTCGTCCCGTTTTAATGCTCCATGCCGCTTCATTGTTATCCAATCAACTTGAAGGCATCTATCCGGCAGCAGTCGCTATTGAACTCTTTCATAACTTCACCTTGCTCCACGACGACATCATGGATCACGCCGGAATCCGCAGAGGGGATCCTGCCGTTCATGTAAAATACGGGGAAAATAGTGCTATCCTCAGTGGGGATGCGATGTCTATTATGGCTTTTAAGTATCTGTCGAAGTGCAATCCGGCAATGCTTCCCGCAGTATTAGCTCTTTTTTCAAGATCTGCTATGGAAGTTTGTGAAGGACAGCAATTGGATATGGATTTTGAAGAAAGAGATCAGGTAACAATACCTGAGTATCTGGAAATGATTCGCTTGAAAACATCCGTATTAATTGCTTGTAGCCTGAAAACAGGGGCACTTCTTGCTGGTGGGGATGAGAAATTTTGCCAATTACTATATGATTTCGGTATTCAGATTGGCATTGCCTTCCAATTGCAGGATGACTGGCTGGATGTTTTTGGCAACGAAGATACTTTTGGGAAGAAGATTGGCGGTGATATCTGTGAAAACAAGAAAACATTCCTTCTTCTCAAAGCGCTCGAAATGGCTGATGAAAAGAATCTGTCTGAGTTGAAAGGATGGCTCTGGAAATCTGATTTTGAAGATCGGGAAAAAATTGATTCTGTCAGGAAAATATTTTCCAGCACCGGCGCCTCGGAAGCGACCAAAGTCTTGATGAGGGAATATCATAACAAAGCGATTGATGCGCTGAATCAGATAGATCTTCCTGACAGTGAGAAACTTGAGCTTAGAAAATTTGCGGCTTCCGTGGTTGAGAGAATCAAATAACTTCGCTATTCACTTCCCAGCACTCCCTCAATCCGTACAAGCGCTTCCTCTAAAACCTGCCGCGGACAGGCAAAATTCAGTCTGAAGAATCCATCTCCTTCTTTGCCGTAAATGGAACCCTTGTTGAGAACCACTTCTGCCTTGTCAATCAACAACCTGTTCATGTCAGGTTCCGCCAGTCCATATTCGCGAAAATCAATCCAGGCCAGATAAGTCGCCTCAGTAAACGTCATCGCCAACCTGGGCATTTTTGTCTTGAAAAAATTCAGCAGGTAATCACGGTTACCTTCGAGGTACTCATTTTGCTGATTAACCCAATCCATTCCATAATGATATGCGGCCTCCAGTGCAACATTGCCAAACAGATTGCCATTCGACAAATGCAACATATGCAGGAAGCGATCAAACTGCTGCCTGATCTTCTTGTCAGGGATTATGACGTAAGAAGTGGCAAGACCTGCGATGTTAAAAGTCTTGCTTGGCGCCATGCAGACGATACAATTCGCAGCCAGCTCATCAGATATAGTTGGCAACGGAAGATGCTTAAATCCTGAAAAGACCAGATCAGCATGAATCTCATCCGAAATAATCAGTACCTTATTTTTCAGGCAGATCTCTCCCAGTCTCGAAAGTTCTTCCTTCGTCCAAACCCTGCCGACCGGATTATGCGGGTTGCATAAAATCAACATCCGGGTATCCTTATCAATCTTCTGCTCCAAATCTTCGAAATCAAAATAATACCGGCCATCCACATTCTGAAGGGGATTCTCCACGACCGTTCTTCCGCATTCCTTCACGCAGGAGAAGAAAGGCGTATAAACCGGTGGCTGGATGATGATTTTGTCGCCAGCATTGCTAAATGCCATAATGATGGATGAAAGCGTGGAAACGACTCCCTGTGTTGGAAGGATCATTTCACGTTCAATAGACCATGCATGCCGGTGCTGCTGCCACCTGATTATCGAATTATAATATCCATCCGGGCGGAATGAGTAGGCATAAATCTCATGATCAGCGCGATATCTGATAGCGGCCGTAATAAAATCGGGTACCCTGAAATCGCCGTCCGCTACCCACATAGGAATGGCATTGCCATTTCCGAAATGACTGGCCAAATGATCGTATTTTTCACAATCAGTTCCCTTGCGGGGAATTATTTCATCGAAATTGTATTTTTTCATGTTAGCACTTTTTCAGGTACTTCAACCCATTTTCAGTTGAAACTTTTAAAATAAAATCAAAACGGTCGAGATCGAGGCAGAGATCAAAATCGCTGGCAGGCGACCATTCATTATTGGCAGGATCCAGTAAACGCGCTCCATCTCCAGTACGCAAAATCTTCTTCATCGAATCGAAATCAACAGGCTCATCCAGTAGTTTAGCCTTGATATATTCTGCCAGGAAAGTATCTTCCTGCGTAGGGGTGTGACCCTCATAACCCATACAAACCAGGCTTACCCGATGAGGATTCGCACTTCTGATGTAATTAATGATCGCCCCGGCATTGACAAAACTGCCGCTAAGGATCTCATTAGCATCAACTGCGTTCATCAGTCCCTTTGTGCCTGAACTGGTAGTCATGATAACGGTCTTACCATGAAGGTCCTTGTCAAGAATATGTGTGGGAGAATTCCCAAAATCAAAACCGGGGACCTTTTTCTCATTTCTCTCCCCGAGTAATATAGCCTCCGGAAATTGTTCTTTTAAGCGTATCGCTTCCTCTACATGCAGCACCGGAATGATCTTTTCAACCCCGGCTGCAATCAGGTAACATGCCGTCGAAAAGGCACGGAACACATCGATGACAACGGTGGTTCCTTTGGCTTCGCGGGCGCCTTCCGTCAACTGTAAAATATCTATCTGCATTAATAATATTTTTGTTTTTATCTTATTTTTAGCCACTTACCTGTACACTTATGGCTGTTTCACTTTCAACTCTTGCAGCAATTTCCTTCAATTTCTTCAAAGGAATACCAATCAGATGATCCGCCGGCGTATCCCTGGCAATAGAATAAATCATCACTGTCGCAGGCTTGATCTCCTTCAGTAAGCTGATCCACTGTTCCACCTCATGTTCTGTGGTGTTGTCGAATTTCACCCCTTCGAAAGTACCCTTCAGGAACATCGTCTGCACCGACAAGGCGCCATTGAATTTTTTCAGGTGATTAACCATCTTGCCGAGATCAAATTTCCCGACAGGTTTATTGAGCAGGAGAATAGTTTCCAAAACACCGGAATCAAGTTTCAAAATATTATCATCGATTCTTTTCAACGCCTCCACAACCCTTGTTTTATGCAGCATCGTGGAATTTGAGAGTACTGCAATTTTTGACAAAGGCGAAAGTTCGGTCCTCAGGAGAATGGTTTCTTCGATAATTAAATCGAATTCAGGATGCATGGTTGGTTCGCCATTCCCGGCAAAAGTAATCACATCGGGAAGATTATTTGCCGCTTTCATTTCGAGTAGTTTCTGCCTCAGAAGAGAAGACACTTCTACCCTTTGGGGAAGACGGACAGTATTCCTTTTCTTTTTAGGATTCCATCCGCATTCACAATAAATGCAGTCAAACGAACAGAGTTTTGTATCATTTGGCAACAGGTTAATGCCAAGTGATACTCCCAACCGCCTGCTTATCACGGGACCGAAAATGGTTTGATTAAAAAGAAAGGTCGCCATAGTCTATATTAATTTTCTTACTCCCGTACCCGGAAGTAGTTTCATATTTGTCAGATCAAACCCTGTTAACAGATTGATCCCAGGCCTCTTGCCAATTTCAATGGATCCAGCCCAGGCATCCAGCTGAAGGGCTTTTGCCCCATTGTACGTGGCCCAGGTGGTGAGTTCATTCATCGAAATCTCAGGGAAAGCAACCTGCAGAAGGGTCATCTCCTCCAGAATAGAGAGTTGATGATTCGAAGCCAGACTATCCGTGCCCAGACAAATCTGAAGAAACCTTTTTTTGAAAAGTCTGACATCCGGAAGTCGGTTCTGAATATAGAGATTGGATCCCGGACAAAGGACAAACCAGGTCTTGTTTAGTCCCCGGACACTCTCTATATAATCCAGATCTGACTCCTGGGTATAAAGATTGTGAACCAAGAGAAGATTATTCCCTGACGGAAGCAATTTCAGGTTACTGCGCAATGCGCTTTCCCCGGTAGGGATAAAAAAGGAAGTGTCAATGCCCAAATTTTCCCTGAGATGATTCGCAAGGCCCCCGCTTCCTGACAAATAAAGCTCATCTTCTTCTATACTTTCCTGGCTGTGAAGGGAAAGAACCGTGCCATTCATCGCAGCCTCCCGGGCAATGGCGCTAAAAAGGGGTTTCGACACAGAATAGGGACTATGAGGAACAGCCGAAGCTTTAAGACCCATGATTTCAGCTATGGCGAGACAATTTTTTACCCATTCAAATGCCTTTCCTGCACGTCCCGGAGAGAATCCAAGTGCCTCAACGAAAGTGAGATAATCAATCTTCGAGTTTTGCTTTACCTCGAAGGCACTGGTTCCATTCGCGATATCCCCGACTGCAACGATGCCATTCCTGTACATCAGAATGTCGGCCTTTTCGGCAGCCTGAAGGATAATGTCAGGATCAGCTGTTCTTTCAGTAACGACCTGTTTCAGAAAAGACACTAATCCGGTGCCGGACTGAAAACTATTTTGCATGTGGGAAAGTTCGAGATGGCAGTGAGCATTTACAAATCCGGGAACTATCGCTCCACTGAAAAATTCGATTTCCGCCGATTCGCGGAGTACACCTCCTGTATCCTCAATGTCGAGAATCGTTCCATCCTGTCCGATGGTTAAGATGCCTTTCGAATAGCAATTCCCCCTTCCATCCAGGATCAGGTGAGCCGATATCCTTCTCATCTTTGGATTTTTCGATACAATCTTCACTTCTTCGTTATATCAGTTTTCGCCGGCGAAGGTAAAGTTTTTCTGGTTTTTGAAGTATCAAGATCAAAGCCCCCAATATGCGCAGGTTTGATGGAATCACTCTTGACCTTCACTTCCATCTCACTCAAAGCGTCGAGGACCTGATCATAAATTGGCATATATTCTCTGGTGTGTTTCCCGTAATACAACAATGATTTTTCAAGATTGGACCTTTCAATCTTATGTTTCCTGCAGATTGAAAGGAACAACTCTTCCGGAAGACTATCCTTTAGCAGGGAAAGATTAAATTTCTTATTGTTGATTGCCTCAGAAAGGTGAATATCAACCAGTACTGGAACCATCTTTTTGGCAGGTAAAATGCCGGCTGGATGATTACTACATGCTGTAATAACAAGAAAGTAAAGCAGATAGAAAATATAGCGGTATCTCATTCGTCGTCCTCCCTTTGTTTAAGATCACGAACTCGTTTTGACAATGGTGATGCGAAAACAAACTCATTTAATTTTTTGTTTCTGGTAAAAAGCACCTGGGTACTATTTCCTTCCCAGCTCTTTTCACCTCCTGAAATAAATAAAATATTATCTCCGATTTCCATTACGGAGTTCATATCGTGTGTGTTAATTAGCGTTGTTATATCAAATTCCACAGTAATTTCTTTAATCAGGTTATCGATGAGAATCGAAGTTACCGGATCGAGTCCTGAATTTGGTTCATCGCAAAAAAGATATTTTGGATTGAGGGCAATTGCCCTTGCAATGGCGACCCTTTTGCGCATTCCACCCGAAATTTCTGAGGGGAACAATCGATGTGATCCCTTGATGTTTACCCTATCCAGACAGAAGTCGACATGTTTGTCTTTCTCGCCCGTGGTCATGTTGGTAAACATATCCATTGGAAACCTGACATTCTCGGCTACGTTTAGCGAATCAAACAGGGCGCCACCCTGGAATACCATACCCATTTCTTGTCTGAGCAATTTCAGGGTACTGAAATTCATTTTTCTGATATCCCTGCCATCGAAAAGTATCTCCCCTTCATCGATTTCAATGAGTCTGACGATGGATTTTAAAAGAACCGTCTTTCCCGATCCGCTCTGTCCAATAATAAGGTTAGTCTTTCCCTTTTCGAAGACGGTAGAGATATCTTTGAGTACATCCCTGTTTTCAAAAGACTTTTGTATGTTCCTTATCTCGATCATTTGAAGAGTAATTGAGTAAGAATCAGGTCGAAGAAGAGAATCAGGATGCTGGTACTAACTACGGACTTTGTGCTTGCACGCCCCACTTCCAGCGCTCCACCCTGCACGTTATATCCCTGAAAGGCAGGAACAGTTGCAATCAGGTATCCAAATACCAGTGTCTTCAAAATCGAGAAGGTTACATAGAATGGGACAAACATGGTTTTAATTCCAGTCACATATTGTGCAACGGTTACGACTCCGGATATTGGTCCGGCAATCAGCCCTCCGACTATACCGCAGAAAACGCTAAGTATGAAGAGGATAGGACTCATTAATACGACTGCAATCACCTTAGGCAAAATGAGGAAAGAGGCAGAGTTTACGCCCATTAGCTCGAGAGAGTCGATTTGTTCGGTAACTCTCATGCTACCTATTTCTGAGGCGATATTGGAACCTACTTTTCCAGCCATCATCAGGCTGAGAACAGTGCAGGAGAATTCAAGAATAAGGGTATCGCGGTTACCAAGTCCGATCAGATAGGAAGGCATCAGCGGATTGGACATGTTGTAAGTAAGCTGCAGTGTGATGATCCCACCCATGAAAACTGAAATAATTGCAACGATCCCAAGCGACTGAATCCCGAGTTTTTCGATCTCAAGTAACAATTGACGCCAATAAATCCGGGTCTTTTCCGGCTTGCTGAAGACTCGTGACATCAACAAAAAATAACTCCCGATTTCGTTGAATATCTTCATGGAATTTTTTTATAAAAGTACTAAATATGAACTTCTCTTTTGAAATCAAAATGACCTGATTATGAAAAATTGTTCTAATTTTGATCAAAATAGCCTAAACATGGTAAATAAGAACTTTTGTGTAATCATGGCAGGAGGAATCGGTAGCCGGTTCTGGCCATTGAGTACGGCAGACCGTCCAAAACAGTTTATCGATATTCTCGGCATCGGAAAAACTTTGTTACAACTGACTTTCGAACGGTTTAATAAGATTATGCCTGCAGAAAATGTATTTGTCGTTACCAGCGAAAATTACAAAGAACTGGTAATGGAACAATTACCTCAACTGAAGGAATCTCAGGTCCTGCTTGAGCCGCTCAGAAGAAATACAGCCCCCTGTATCGCTTATGCTACTTATAAGATCCTGACTATCTGTCCTGATGCTAAAATCGTAGTCTCCCCATCAGATCACCTGATCCTGAAGGAAGATCAATTCCTTAATGAAATTGAAAAAGGCCTCCAATTTGTTAGTGATCAAGATGTTCTGCTAACATTAGGAATTCAGCCTTCAAGGCCTGAAACAGGATACGGATATATCCAGGTTAACCATAAAATTGATTTTAGCGAATTCAATAATCTTTATAAAGTCAAGACCTTCACTGAAAAGCCCGATCGTGCAATGGCTCAGGTGTTCGTCGATACAGGTGAATTCTATTGGAACTCCGGAATCTTTCTCTGGTCTGTCCCTGCGATCCTAAAAGCTTTGGAGAAATATTTACCGGATGTCAATTCCCTGTTCGAGAACGGAAGGAAGTTAATCAATACACCTGATGAATGTTTCTTCATCAACAAGACCTACTCCGAATGTCCCAACATTTCTATCGATTACGGGATCATGGAAAAAGCTGATAATGTTTATGTGCTGACGGCTGATTTTGGATGGTCCGATCTTGGAACTTGGGGATCACTCTACGAAAATCATCCTTTAGACAAGAATGGCAATGCAGTTGCCGGAAACAAGATTTTCCTCTATGAAACAGAAGGGTGTATCATCAATATGCCACAGGAGAAAATAACTGTGATACAGGGACTGAACGACTATATCGTTGTCGAGTCACAAAAAACACTGCTCATCTGCAAGAAAACTGACGAACAGCAGATCCGTCAGTTCGTAGCGGATGTCATGATGGCTGAAGAGAAGAAGAAGTAACCTTTAATTTCGAAGATTTGAGTTCTTTCAGGGACCTGTCTCTGATCAGTTGAAATTTTGCCATATTCTCCGGTGTGACCGGGTTTGCAGGTTCTGATTTCATTTTTAAAGGATCTACCGGAAAACCATTCATAAATACCCTAAAGTCCAGGTGCGGTCCGGAAGCCAATCCTGTTGCTCCCACATATCCAATAATCTGCCCCTGCCGCACACGAGACCCTGGCTGGATCCCCTTTTCAAATTTTGAAAGGTGCATATAAGTCGTCGAATATACAGAATTATGCCTGATTTTGATGAAGTTACCTCCGCCTCCAGCTTGGTATGCCCTTGTTAGAACTACGCCATCTCCAATAGAAAAAATTGGTGTGCCGGTTGGAGCGGCATAATCTACCCCAAAATGCGGCCTGACAATTCTGAGTACCGGGTGCATGCGTGCCGCTGAGAATCTTGAACTGATTCTGAACATTTTAAGCGGAGCCTTAAGAAATTCACCTCTGACGCTCTTTCCTTTTTCATCGAAATAGCTCTGTCCATCCTCCTGTTCAAAATGAATAGCATAAAAATCCTGTCCGGATGAGTTGAAAACTGCAGCATGAATTCTGCCTGTACCGATTTGCTCGCCCTTCACATAATCCTGATCATAAATGACTGTATAATGATCCCCTTTTTGAATGGCAAAGAAGTCTATTTTCCAGGCAAATAGTTCAGAAAGCTGCATAGCAAGCATCGGATCAAAATTATTTTCCTTCATGGAGTTCCAAAGCGAAGAACTGATTATGCCAGAGGCCATTTTTCTCTTAGTTGTTACCTCATTTTTTCTGGCGATTACTTTGCAGGAATCGATGTTCAGGGAATAGACGTAATAGTTTACTGGGTTTTCGGAATAGACGAAGAACAGTGGTCTGCGAAGGGAGTCCCTTGAATAAAAAACGGCATAATCGTTTCCCGTTTTCATCCTGCGCAGATCGAATACAGTTGATGGTAAATGGGCTATTTTATCAATTACCGAGGAGGAAACACCCCGATCCTTCAAAATATCGGACAGACTCTCGTTCATCCTCAAATTATTTTCTTCCACGTGGAAAGAATCTACAGGCAAGCCATACAAGAGCCTGGGTTCAGAAAGCAGGATGTCCTCTTTGGGGTCGACCATTGGTATCATAAAGTTATACCACATGATGCGTGAAAAAGTGAAGATCAAAAGCAAAAATATCGAAATCCCCAGTATCCACTCGGGCAGATATTTCCTTCTGGCAGATCTCTCTCCGGCTTTTATCAGCCTTTCCGGGAATTTCAATTTATATCCTGATTTCATCAAACCCCTTTCCATAGACGCCCATAACAGATCCTTGCGAGATGAAGGCCTCCGGATCTATCTCTTTTATTTTCTGGAAGATCAGGGGCGATTCTCTCTTTTTAACAACCGTCATGATTATTTTAACCTGCTTTTTGGTATACCAACCGGTCCCATCTATGATCGTTAATCCGCGACGGGATTCTGTGTTAATAAAATCTGCTATCAGCTCGTATTTCTCTGAAAAAATAAAAAGTTGAACGGATTGTTGTGCGCCGGTCAGAAAAGCATCAATTGAATAGGCGACAATCCACATGGTAACATATCCATAGACCAGGATCTCTACCGATTTAAGAACAAAAAAGGAAGAGGTTATGATGATGACATCGCAATACATGATGATCCTTCCCGGGCTAATATTTCGATACTTATTAATGATCATGGCAATGATATCCGTACCTCCTGTGCTGCCTCCCTGGTTAAAGGTGATGCCCAGTCCTACGCCACCCAGGATGCCCCCCAAAACAGAGGATAAAAAGAGATCCTTCACCAGTGGTTCTTTAATAAACATTGGTAAGACATTGAGTAATATGGAGATGACCACCATGCTAAATAATGTTTTCAAACCGAAGCTGGTACCCAGGATTCGTATTGCCAGGATGATTAAGAAACTGTTTATGACAAAATAAGGGTATCCGGCAGGGATTCCCGTGGAATAATAGATCAACATGGAGATCCCTGTAACACCTCCCGCCGTGATCTTGACAGGTATTAGAAATGCAGTTACCCCAAAGGCGTAAAGCGATAGGCCGATGACTATCACCGTGTACATTTTAATAAAGGAAAATATTTTCTTGCCCATGAGGAGTAATTAGGAGCGCTAAATTAAATCTTTTTTAAAAATTTATTTAATTTCACGTCGAATTCACGAACTTAACTTTTCAAGTAAAATATTCAAATTAACTAAAAATCAAATTTTTTCATTTCTGAAATCATTTTAATCAAATAATATAGATATGAAGATTCACGAATATCAAGCGAAGGAGATATTTTCCCGCTATCTGATACCTGTCACCAAAGAGGAAGTCTGTTATACTGTCGGTGAGGCTGTAATAGCCGCAGAGAAATTAGGTCTTCCTGTGGTCGTTAAGGCTCAGGTTCTTGTCGGAGGAAGAGGAAAGGCCGGTGGAGTAAAATTGGCCAGGACAAAAGAAGACGTGCCAGAAATGGCAGGTAAGATTCTCGGGATGGATATCAAGGGTTGTAAGGTTGAAAAAATCCTTATCGCCCAAGGGGTTAAATTCTCGTCAGAGTTTTATGTCGGTCTCACCATAGACCGAAACTCCAAGTCTGTAATTTTCATGGCAAGTAGCGAAGGTGGTGTAGAGATCGAAGAAGTTGCCAAAGATAATCCGGATGCAATTCACAAGTTTATCATAGATCCTGATCTTGGAATGACCGCTTTTCTTGCCAGAAAGATTGCCTTTGCGCTGTTTAGCGATTTCAACCTGGTAAAACAAGGTGCCGATCTTTTCCAGAAGCTGTATAGAATATTCATGGATACTGATGCTTCTCTGGTGGAAATCAATCCGTTGGTAATTACCGAAGAGGGTAAATTATTGGCGCTGGATGGTAAAATGAATTTTGACGATAACGCCCTGTTCCGTCAGGCAGCCATCGAAGCATTAAATGAGCCGACTGAGGATGAGATGAAAGAAATCGATGCCAAGGAGAAAGGGTTGACCTATATTCGTCTGGATGGTTCGATCGGCTGTATGGTTAACGGTGCCGGCCTTGCGATGGCAACTCTCGATCTGATCAAATATTTTGGTGGTGAACCCGCTAATTTTCTGGATATCGGGGGAAGTTCCAATCCTCAAAAAGTAATCGATGCCATGAATCTGATTCTTTCAGACAAGAATGTGAAGGTCGTCATGATTAACATCTTCGGAGGGATCACCCGCTGTGATGACGTTGCCAGAGGACTAATCATTGCACTGGATAAGATCAAAGTTGAGGTGCCTATTGTAGTCCGTCTTTCCGGAACCAATTCCAAAGAGGGATTGGAAATCCTGAAGGAGGCAAATCTGCCAATCGTCGAGACCATGAGTCAGGCTGCTCAAAAAGCCATTGAATTGTGTAACAAAAATTAAGAACCCTCTTATTTACTTATATATGAGCATTTTAGTCAATCAAAATACGAAATTATTGGTACAGGGAATCACCGGTAGGGATGGCAGTTTCCATGCCGGCAAGATGAAGGCTTATGGAACAAATGTCGTCGCGGGTGTCTCTCCTGGCAAAGGAGGTTCTGAGGTGGATGGCATTCCTGTTTTCAACACCGTCGAAGCAGCCATTAAGGCAACTGGGGCTAACACCTCTATTATCTTTGTGCCCGCCCATCTCGCAGCAGATGCCATTCTTGAAGCGTCTGAAGCCGGAATAGATCTGGTGATCGCCATCTCTGAAGGCGTTCCTACCCTCGACATGGTAAAGGTCATGCCCTATCTGGCTAAAAAAGGGACAAAACTCATCGGCCCTAATTGTCCGGGATTGATTTCCCCGGGTGAAGCACTCGTTGGCATCCTACCGGGAAATATCTTTCTGAAAGGCAATGTTGGACTCATGAGCCGTAGCGGCACACTGACGTACGAAATGGTGTACCAGCTTACCAGCAATGGAATCGGCCAAAGTACCTGCGTCGGTATTGGTGGGGATCCGGTCGCCGGATTATATTATCTCGAGCTGCTCCAGATGTTCCAGGACGATCCTGCCACAGAAGCGATAGTATTAATTGGTGAGATTGGTGGGGATGCTGAAGAACGCGCAGCACAGTATATTAAGGAACATGTTACTAAGCCTGTTGTCGCATTTATTGCCGGACAATCAGCTCCTCCCGGGAAAAGGATGGGTCATGCAGGAGCAATCATTTCCAGCGGAAGCGGTACTGCGGAGGAGAAAATTAAGGCGTTCGAGCAAGTCGGCGTAAAAGTGGCTAAGATCCCGAGTGAAATCCCAGACCTTTTAAAGCAGGTTATGAAGTGAAGAACGGGATTGAAGTAGCCGATCTTTGAATCTTGAATAATTTATAAATAAGAGGCCGTCCATTGTGGGCGGCCTTTTCTAATATATCATGTCTCTTTTCTCATATCTCAGGTCTCAAGTCTCCTATCTCAGGTCTCTTTTTCAAGTCTCATTCCTTGCGGCCTTCAGCACTTCATTAACGGATCCATGCAGCAGGAGCAGGCGCTTGGCTTTGTCTTCACTGTATCCAAGCTCACTCACGATCATTCGGGTTCCTCTGTGAACTAATTTTTGATTGGTCAGCTGCATGTTGACCATTTTATTGCCTTTTACCCTTCCCAATTTTATCATCACGGAAGTGGTAATCATGTTTAATATCAATTTCTGAGAAGTGCCGGACTTCATCCGGGTGCTTCCTGTCACAAACTCTGGCCCGACGATGGCTTCAATGGCAATATCCACATTCTTAGCCAGGATACTGCCAGGATTATTGACGATGCAGGCCGTCAGCACCTTATGCTCTCTGGCCCTTTTTACTGCCCCGACCACATAGGGCGTTCTACCTGATGCCGCAATACCAACGACGGTATCCAATTCGTTGATTTCCATCTTCTCCAGCTCCTTCCAACCCATCTCCTCATCGTCTTCGGCGGATTCGACAGCCTTTCTGATGGCTTTGTCTCCGCCAGCTATCATGCCGATCACCAAGCCATAACCAACGCCGAAAGTAGGCGGGATCTCAGATGCATCTAATATTCCTAATCGTCCACTGGTACCGGCTCCCATATAGAAAAGTCTTCCACCGTTTTTCATGCGCTGATAGATTTTTTCAACCAGCATCTCAATCTGGGGCATTACCAGACTGATGGCAGGCAGAATCTTCTTATCCTCCTCATGAATCTTTAGAAGTAAATCCTTCACCGACATTTTCTCTAAGTCGTTGTAGAACGAATCTTGTTCGGTAATGCTTACAGTATTCATCATATTCCGCTTAAATGTTTTTACCTAGATGATAATTGACCAGTCCTTCCATCGGCTCGCGCCTTATTGCTACACATTTCATTTGGTACTTCGAACACACTTCTGCCACAATTTCCCTGAAATACCAGGCAACAGACCCTACAAAACCAATCGGATAGGTTTTATAATCGGCTATCCTGGTAACATTCCGGTCAAAAAACTCCGTGAAGCTGTTGCTGACGAGATCATGGGCATAATTTTCCTTTAACTCCTCCGAGAGAAAGGGTGTAAAAGAGGCAAGAAAATGATTAGGCCTCTCCGTTTTGTAGACTCTTTGCAGCGATTCCTCCTTCGTAAGATGGTACTTTTCTTCGAACTTTAACCTCAAAGCCAGGGGCATCACCTCCTTAAAATAATCTCCAATCAATTTCTTTCCCAATACTGCACCACTACCTTCATCCCCAAGTATAAAACCTAGCGGGGAAATCCCTCCCGTCACCTTTTCACCATCATAGAGACAGGCATTTGAGCCCGTGCCCAGAATACAGGCAATTCCTTTGGAAGTGCCAAAAAGAGAACGGGAAGCTGCCAGGACGTCGCTATAAAGCTGAATCCGGGCTTCCGGATACAAACGCGCAAGAGCTACTTTAATAATATTACCTGAAGCCTCACTTACTATACCCGATCCATAAAAGAAAATGTCGTTAACCGGTTGGGAAGTAAACGGTAATAATTCCTTCAATAACTCCTCATAAATCGATTCTGTCGTACGAAAAAATGGATTGATACCAGCCGTAACAAATTCACTCATCGTCCCATTTCCTGCGATCAACTTCCAGGCACATTTGGTTGACCCACTGTCAGCAATTAATATCACGCTACTATTTTTGAATTTCATTTCACCCGGTTCACCTTCGTTATTCAGTTGTCGGATGGAATACCCAAATGATCTTTCATCATCGCCGTGAAAGTTTCCATGAGTGTATTTCTATTGTAAAGATAGAAATTATATCAATATATTACAGGTATTATATAACATGTATGACCAATGTTGCAATATTAGTTTTTTAGGCTAATTTTGATATTCGCTTGCACTGGATTTCACATGAATTGATCTCTTTGCCATGATTAGATTTTACTGGATTTGTCTGTTGGCTTTATGCGTCGTAAAAATTGGCTCGGGGCATGAGTTGATACGCATCAATCAATTGGGCTATCTGCCTAATGGACTGAAAATTGCCGTGTTAATGAGCGATCAGAATATTCAGCCAAACAGGTTCAGTCTGATCAATAATCTAACTGGAAATATAGTCTACGAGGGTGTGCCTGAACGGGCTGATGGATCCATGTGGGGACAAAAAAGTGCCTTCCGCCTCAACTTCTCATCTGTAGTACAACCGGGCGGATACCACCTGGAAGCTTCAGGTGCGACTTCCCCTTCCTTTGAAGTCTCACCCCTAGTATATAAAGGGACTTCGGACTTCATTCTTCAATATATGAGACAACAGCGCTGCGGGTTCAATCCCTTCCTGAATGACTCTTGTCATACCGCAGACGGAATCATTGTCGACCATCCTTCCAAATCAGGAAAGTGGTTGGATGTAACAGGAGGATGGCACGATGCATCAGATTACCTTCAATATACACTTACGTCTGCCAATGCCATCTACCAGATGCTTTTCGCCTACCAGCAGAATCCTTCGGTCTATCAGGATCATTTCAATGCGAAAGGGCTGCCTGGAGCAAACGGGATTCCGGATATTCTGGATGAAGCCAGATGGGGACTCGAATGGCTGCTGAAGATGAATCCTGAAAAAAATGAAATGTATTATCAAATTGCCGACGACAGGGATCATCGCGGGTACAGACTCCCCAACAAAGACACTACCTCATATGGTTTCGGCAAAAAATTCAGACCCGTTTATTTCGTAACCGGGAAACCACAGGGAACAGGTATCCACCGTAACAGAACCACGGGTGTGGCCTCCATTGCCGCTAAATTCAGCTCTTCATTTGCCTTGGGAGCCCGCGTATTCAGCAAAATAGATGCGGCACTGTCAGAAAAATTATTGAAAAAAGCCAGAGAGGCATGGGAATTCGCCCTTTCGGATCCGGGCAATTGCCAGACGGCCTGCGTGGTGTCACCTTATTTTTATGAAGAAGAAAACTGGGTCGACGACATGGAGCTGGCAGCTGCTTCCCTTTTTCAGTCTGGACAATCCGCCGACGACCAAAAGTCAGCCGCAAAATATGGCGAACTGGAGCAGGTGACCCCCTGGATGGAGCTTCACCGTGCAAGGCATTATCAGTATTATCCCTTCGTAAATCTGGGGCATGTCCTGTTGGCGCAATCCCGCGACAGCGTCATCTCCAAAAAATTTACGGCATATATGAAGCAGGGGTTAACCGCTCTTCAGCAATTCTCCAAAGATGACCCTTTCCGGATCGGTGTGCCATTTATCTGGTGCTCGAACAATCTGGTTGTTGCGGCTGCTACTCAGGCCAGACTCTACCGTCAGATTTCCGGCGACAAACAATTTGAAGCCATGGAGGTTGCTTTGACCGACTGGCTTTTCGGCTGCAACCCCTGGGGTACCTCCATGATCTGTGGATTGCCGGTCGCCGGGGATTTCCCTGAGGATCCTCACTCGGCAATTACTTACTGGCTGAGGCAAACTACTTTCGGCGGATTGGTGGATGGCCCCGTTTACCAGCAGATCTATAAATCTTTGCTGGGAATCCGACTTCTCCGGCCTGACAGCTATTCCGCCTTTCAGGGAGGACAGGCCGTCTATCACGACGACAACGGGGATTATTCTACTAATGAACCAACTATGGACGGTACCGCAAGCCTGAGTTTTTTACTCTCTTCGTTAGAGGCCGCCGGCATCCATGAATCACTTTCCGGAAATTCCTATGACAGCCAGGGGGCCCTTGTCAGAAGGGATTCCAAAGAAAAAAAGATTTATCTGATATTTTCTGCGCATGATTTTGGAGAAGGCGGTTTCGAAATTGAAAAATCACTCCTGAAATTTAACGCAAAAGGCTCCTTTTTCTTTACCGGAGATTTTTATAGGAACAAACAAAACAAAGATCTTATCAGGAAATTGATATCAGACGGGCACTATCTGGGGGCGCATTCAAACCATCATCTCCTTTATGCTGACTGGGATAAGCGAGACTCGACACTGGTATCGCAAAAAGATTTCGAAACCGATCTGCGGGCAAATTATGAGACAATGAAATCTTTTGGCATTGAAAGCCCGAAAGCGAAATTATTCCTCCCACCTTACGAATATTATAACAAAAAGACGGTTTCATGGGTTGGACAAATGGGACTGACGACGGTCAATTTCACACCCGGCATCAGGACGAATGCAGATTACACCACACCCGATATGGCTAATTACCGCTCTTCAGAACAAATCATGACAGATCTGAAGAAATTTGAATCATCCGATCCATCGAACCTCAACGGAACCATCATTTTGATACACCTGGGGACGTCCCCGCTACGAACCGACAAATTCTACAACCGCATGGACGAATTGCTCGGATTTCTAACCGGTAAAGGTTACCGGTTTTGCAGGCTAGACGAGAAATTTTAATTATTTTTAGCGTATGACCAGCTTTAAAGGATTTTCGATAGCAGTAGTTTTTCTTGTCGCATTTTCTACCGGGTGTAATTTCAGACCCGCACACAAAGCATATACCTATGCAGAACAATTACTTGCTAAGGGTGAAATTAAGGAGGCTTCCGAGGTAGCGCAGGAAATACTTAAATCATATAACATGTCTTCCGGGGAGAAGGCCAAATTTGATTCGATCCTGGAAATGATTTACCGGATTAGGCAGGATTATACACTTGAAGACAGTGATGTTTTAGTCAAAATGAGTAAATATCAACTATACATGGATAAGGACGATCTGCTCAGGCTCGAAAAGATGCATAAGCTGGACTATCTGGTCCTGGATGGTCAAAAGAGATACTTTAAAAATTGTGTGAGCAATATTTTACGGCTGGATACCACCTATTCAAACATGTACAAAAGGATTCATGGCGAAGTCAGGGATACATTTCCCTTGTTCAAACTAGCTCACACAACTGCAGTATTAAAGGATACAGCCAACGCCGGGCACCCAGTCAAACCAGTCAGAATGAAACTTTCCTACACCATAAAAGTCCATGCTAATGCCGTCCCTGCCGGCGATACTGTCAAATGCTGGATGCCTTATCCACGCGAGAACCACGACAGGCAAAAAGACATCCTCTTAATCTCGACCGATCCTGTTAAAAACCGACTCTCTCCGGCCACTGACCTGCAAAGATCTGTTTACCTTGAAAAAATTGCAGTGGCCGATCAGCCTGTTTTATTCCATACGGAGATTGAATTGACTTCCTATTCACAATCCTATCAGTTAAAACCTGAAATGATCCGGCCGTATCAGAAGGAGAGCAATCTTTACAAAGAAAATACGGCCGAAAGACCTCCTCAGATTATTTTTAATGATAGAATCAAGTCATTGGCTAAAAATATTTTAAAAGGTGAGACTAATCCTTTACTTCAGGTAAGAAAGATTTATCAATGGATCGATGATTCCGTCACCTGGGCTTCTGCACTGGAGTATAGTATCATGCCGGATATTCCCGGTTTTGTGATGGAGCGCCGTCATGGAGACTGCGGAATGCAAACATTATTATTTATGACCCTGGCCAGATCGCAGGGAATTCCCGTCAAATGGCAGAGCGGATGGATGCTTCATCCCGGAGAGGTCAATTTGCACGATTGGTGCGAAGTGTGGTATGAAGGAATTGGATGGGTTCCCCTGGATCAGTCATTTGGGTTGCAGAATAGCCAGGATCCAGGAATCAGGGATTTCTTTGTTACAGGTATTGATTCGTACCGGATGATTGTGAACGATGATTTCAGTAAGCCACTTACTCCCCAAAAACATTATTTCAGAAGCGAGCCATATGACTTCCAGAGAGGTGAACTTGAGTGGAAAGGTGGAAATCTATATTTCGACAAATGGTCGTGGCACATGGATGTGACTTATAAAAAATGAAAAATTATTAAACCTGATAAAAAATAGACTGTGAAAAAGATGAAGCTGGCTTTCCTGATGCTGATTATGACTTTGGCATCGGTCTCTGTTTATGCAAAAGATTATCCTAAACGTGAATTAAGGGCTGTTTGGATTGCAACTGTCGAGAACATCGACTGGCCTTCGAATCCATCACTTTCCGTTGCCGAACAAAAGGCCGAGATGATCGCACTTCTTGATTCGGTAAAGGCCTATAATATGAATACCATTGTCTTCCAGATCAGGCCGGACGCAGATGCTTTGTATGCCTCTGAATTGGAACCCTGGTCGGAGTGGCTAACCGGAAAGCAAGGCCAGGCGCCTGATCCATATTATGATCCACTGCAGTTTACCATTGACGAATGCCGCAAACGCGGACTCGACATACATGCATGGCTCAATCCTTATCGTGCCGTTCAGAATGTTGACAAGACTAAAGCGGCTGATAGCCATGTTTCCAAAACACATCCGGAATGGATGCTGGCTTATGGAAAACAGTTGCTTTTCGATCCGGGCAATCCCGAAGTCCGGAATCATGTTGCCCGGGTAGTGAGCGACCTGGTGAGAAGATACGACCTGGATGCCATACATTTTGACGATTATTTTTACCCGTATAAAATTATAGGCGTAGAATTTCCGGATGAAAATTCATTCAAGAAATATCCGCGAAATTTTGGTCCCAAGGACAAGGAGAACTGGCGCCGCGACAACGTGAACCTTATCATTAAACAGATTCACGATAGTATTAAATCCATTAAACCTTTCGTTGAATTCGGGATTTCACCCTTTGGCGTTTGGCGGAACAAGAATAAAGACGCTGAAGGATCTGAAACCAGGGCCGGAGTAACGAATTATGATGATTTATATGCCGACATTCTTAAATGGCAGAAGAACAAATGGATCGATTATGTTACTCCCCAGCTTTACTGGTATATTGGGAAAGAGGTTGCCGATTATGCTATCCTGGCAAAATGGTGGGCAGCACACAGCTACGGTTGCAATGTTTATATTGGCCAGGCTCCTTTCCTGATTAATCCTCAGTCAAAGGAAACAGCCTGGAGAACTGCTGACGAGATAACAAAACAAATCAATTTGAACAGAAGAATTCCTGAGATCAAGGGGAGTATGCATTTCAGTGCCAAATTCATGAGAAAGGATCCATTGGGAATTCAGGAGAAATTGCTTGCCGGGCACTATCGATATCCCTCACTCACACCTGAGAATAAATTGGTAGTTCCCGTAATTCCATCTACTCCGGGTAAAGCTATCCTTTCGAAGGCGGGGGAAGATGTCATACTTTCCTGGGAAAAGCAGGAAAAAAACAGCCAATTTGTAGTTTACCGTTTCAATAAAATACTTCCTTTATGGTTTTTCGGGTCACCTCTGATTAGAGTTTGCGACGCTGCTCATATCATATCTGTCACCTCCTATCAAAAGTTGCTCCTGTCTGCAGCACCCGGCTATCACCCAGCCCGTTATAAATATGTCCTTACGGCACTAAGCCCTTCCCACAAAGAAAGCAAAGCGATAAGATTCAAAAAGGAAAAACGATGAACAACAGTTCAACTATCAACCAACGTTACCTTGCCCTGGATGTTTTGCGCGGGATGACCGTTGCACTGATGATCCTGGTTAACAATCCAGGTAGCTGGTCGCATATTTATGCCCCACTGGAACATGCTGCCTGGCAGGGATGCACTCCCACAGACCTGGTATTCCCCTTCTTTTTATTTGTTGTGGGCGTTTCCATGTTTTTCTCCTTCGCCAAATATGGAAACAAACTAAACAAGGAATCATTCTTAAAAATTGGCAAACGCACATTGCTTATTTTCGCTATCGGCCTCTTTCTGAACTCATTTCCCCAGTGGAGTCAGGATTATTCCAAACTCCGGATCATGGGGGTTCTGCAACGGATTGCCCTGGCTTATGGATTTGCTGCCTTGCTGGTCTTATCTTTCAACAAAAAGCAATTACTCATACGGAGTGGCTTAATTTTAATACTTTATTGGATATTCGTAGCTCATGGCCAAGATTCAGACCCATATTCCCTGGCCAATAACCCTGCAAGTCCTTTCGACACTACACTCTTAGGGGTTGACCATCTTTATAAAGGATTTGGAATTCCGTTCGATCCAGAGGGAATCTTCAGCACATTTCCTGCCATTGTAACCGTCATCATTGGCTACCTGGTGGGTTCCGTGATCAAGGAAACAGAGAAAGCAAAAGTGCCGGTTAAACTGGCAATCTATGGTGCAGCCGGTGTCATTCTGGGTTGGATTTGGGGATTATACTTCCCCATCTGTAAGCCCATGTGGACCAGCTCCTACGTCCTTTATACCGCCGGATGGGCTTCGCTTGTACTGGCCTTGCTGATCTGGATCATTGATTTGAAAGGTTATTCCAAATGGACCTCCTTCTTCGTCGTCTTCGGGGTAAATCCTCTTTTTATCTTCGCTTTTTCCGGACTCTGGGCCCGCATAATAGGCAGAATGATTCATGTCACCGCCGTCGACGGGAAAGTTGTAAGTGGTTCAACCTGGTTATACAGCAATATTTTCGTTCCGATTGCAGGTGATTTGAACGGATCGCTGCTATATGCCATAACACATGTAATTCTATTCTGGATGCTTGGCTATATACTCTACAAAAAGAAAATTTTTATCAAAGTTTAAATTGTAAAATGAAAATTCTTACTGTCTTACTTGCTTTTCTGTTCTCTTACCAGGTAGCGCTTGCCGACAGGTCTCAAAGACTATACAAAAAAGCAAAAGAAGCATCCAAAGTGTTCGCCCAAAAGGCCTCCGCAGGTAGAGCTTATAATTTTAAAATAGACACCCTTAAGATGGATGCCAAGGGAACCAAGCTGAACCTCGAGATGGCATCGACTTTTTCAGATGTGCCTTTCCGAATGGAGAATGTTCACAGTTTTTATGCCGATTACAAAAAATTTCTCGGTAGGAAGTTCAAAAAAAGTAAGCTGGCAATCAGCACGACCGGAAAGGAAATCAGCGAGTTAATTCCCAATTTCTACCGGGATGGCTCTTTAAAACCTGATCTCAGCCGTTTATCGGTTCCCAAAGAGCGAACCGCGCAAATCGTGCGAAATCAATCGAAAAATGTACACTTCCCCAATGGATTAGAGAACCGGAGCATCGCGATGTGGCAGAGTCATGGCTGGTACTATGAGAACACGCTCGATCGTTGGGAATGGCAAAGGGCACGGGATTTTTTAACCGTGGAAGATATCTGGACCGCCAGTTTCGTCGTTCCCTATCTGACACCGATGCTACAAAATGCGGGCGCAACTGTCTGGTTGCCCAGGGAACGGGACTTGGGATCAAAAGAGATCATAGTGGATGCCGAAAAATCTTCTACCGGATCGTCGTATTTGGAGAAAGGAAATGGCTGGGCAATTTCCGATCAGCCAGGATTCGCCCTTAAATATCCTTTTCTGTTTGATGGAGAGAATCCCTTTCAGCTCGGGCATTCAAAGAGCATAGTTGCCAAATCAACAGCTGACGCAGCAGTCGAATATTTGCCTGATTTCCCAGAGACCGGAGATTACGCCGTTTATGTCTCTTATAGTCTGAATGACAAGAACATAAAAGATGCCCAATACACAATTTCCCACTCGGGGGGAAAAACATTATTGAAGGTTAACCAGTCCATCGGCGGAGGGACCTGGATCTATCTCGGAACATTCAGGTTTGAGAAAGGCCGAAATTCGGCAAAAGGGATGGTTGAACTTACTAACGCTTCTTCCGAACCTGGAAGGCTGGTCTCAGCCGATGCCGTTCGTTTCGGTGGAGGGATGGGGAATATCGTGAGGGGGAAGGAAGAGCAATTGAAAAACCTCTATGATCTACGGGAAAAAGAAGGTTGGAAAATGGACTCGGCCATTTGGGTACCTTTTGCCAGTCAGCGTCCCCGGTACCAGGAAGCAGCCAGATATTTCCTTCAGTATGCCGGATTTCCTGACAGCCTGGTTTACAGCCTGAACCGGACCAAAGTCGATTATTCAAACCGCGGATCGGACGCTGCCTTATATGCTAGCCGCGAGAGTGGAAAAGAGGATTACAAGGATGATTATATGAGCCGGGGCGAATGGGTCAACTTCCTGATGGGTGATCCGAATGGTCCGACAAAAGCCCCGCACGCAAAGGGTCTGGGCGTTCCGATGGATCTCTCCCTTGGTTTTCATACGGACGCAGGTACGACCAAAGACAGCTCCATCATTGGTACACTCGTTATTTTCGAGACCTCCTTCGAAAAAGATGTGTTTCCCAACGGACAATCCAAATGGGCGAGTCGCGACTTATCTGATATCCTTCAGACACAAATAGTTGAAGATCTGAGAACGCTCCATAAGGCAGACTGGACCCGTCGGGGCATGTGGAACAAACGATATTTTGAGGCAGCCCGGCCAAAAGTGCCGGCGGTGCTGACAGAACTCCTTTCTCATCAGAATTTTGCGGACATGTACCTGGCCCAGGATCCAAGATTCAAGTTCGATGTATGCCGGGCTTTTTACAAGGGAATCCTGAAATTTCTCTCGTTCCAAAATGGCTATCCTTATGTTGTGCAGCCTCTTCCGGTGAACCACTTTGGCATGAAACTGGAAGGCAAAAATCTCCTGCTATCCTGGAAACCTGTCATGGACCCACTTGAAACAACAGCAAAACCAAGTAGTTACAGGGTTTATAGGAGAATTGAAAATGGAGGGTTCGATGACGGAATGGCTGTTAGCGACTCCACAATTCTCCTGACAGATTTGTTTCCCGGGACGATCTACAGTTTCAAGGTCACAGCCGTCAACGATGGAGGCGAGAGCTTTCCCTCCGAAATTCTTGCCTGTTCACTACCGTCAGATCAATCCAAACCCGCCCTGATTGTCAATAGTTTCGACCGCATCTGTGCGCCGGCGGCCTTCGACAATGGTAAAGAGGCGGGCTTCCTGATGTCTGAAGATGAAGGAGTTCCTTACATCGAAAACATGTCTTACATCGGGGAGCAATACGATTTCGACAGGAAATCGCCCTGGCTGGACGATGACGCCTCGGGTTTTGGCTCCAGTCATGCCGATCAGGAGACACGTATCGTACCCGGAAACAACTTCGATTACCCATTCGTTCACGGCAAAGCATTAAGGGCCAACGGATTAGGATTCATCTCCACGAGTGATGAAGTATTTGAGGGCCAGAATATTGATCCGTCAGAATATTCCTTTTTCGACCTGATCTTCGGGGAAGAAAAGACCACTTCAAGGATGATTGGGTTTCCTGGTAAGGATTTTACCATTTTTACGCCCGCCATGCAAAATGCCATCTCCAGAATCACCCGGACAGATGGCGCCAAAATTATGGTTTCGGGCGCCTACATCGGGACGGATCTGGGATTGTGCGGAGATTCACTGGCCAGAAAATTTGCCTCAGGAGTGCTTCATTATACCTTCAGGACCAACCACGCCAGCAAATCGGGACTGATTTATACCGTCAATACCATGAAGGACAATACCAGCGAACAATATCATTACACAAATGACTGGAATCCTAAAATTTACAAAGTCGAATCGCCCGATGCCATCGAACCGGCCGGCAAAGGCGCTTCGGTTCTTTTCCGATATTTCGGAGACAATAAATGTGCCGGAATCTGCTATCAAGGTAAATACCAAACTGTTGCACTCGGGGTACCGTTCGAGACGATATCGACAGACAGAGAGAGAAATGATCTGATGGGTCAGATTCTGAAACTAATGAGCAAATAACTTGATTTTTGGATATGAAGATTACTTGTTTTATCCCGTTTGGGAACGAAAAAGAGACCGGAGCGACCATTCAGGAATTGCATAATTCAGATCTTGTCGCACAAATTTACCTGATTGGGTCGGAAAAGGAGTTGTACCCTGTCGAAGGTGCAAAATGGATCAACGCCGGAGCCCTGACCCAGGGTTCTACCATCAAAATCCTTGCAGAAAGTAGCCAGACTGAATACACCCTGATTTACACCCGGCACAGTCCGCTGAAACTGGGCCAATATGCACCCGAAAGGTTTTTAAGGGTGGCAGAGGATACCAAATGCAGTTTCGTCTACTCCAACTACCTGGCAGTTAAGGCCGGTGCGCTGACTTCACATCCTGTTATCGATTACCAGGAAGGCAGTCTGCGCGACGATTTTAATTTCGGTTCGATCTTGTTTTACAGGACCGAGGCCTTAAAACAGGCAGCAGAATCAGTGGAAGCAACCCTTGAACATGCTGCTTTATATGCCTTAAGATTAAATGCTTCCCTAATCGCACCTATCATCCGCATTCCGGAATATCTCTATACGGAAGAAGAATCAGATCTGCGGTTGTCGGGAGAAAAGATCTTCGATTACGTGGATCCGAAAAACAGGGGTGTACAGATTGAGATGGAAAAGGTATGTACCAGTTTTCTCAAAAAATCGGGAGCCTATCTGGAACCTTCTTTTAAAGCGGTTGACTTTGGCAAGGAGAGCTTTCCTGTTGAGGCTTCCGTCATCATTCCGGTCAAAAACAGGGTCCGAACCATCGAAGATGCCATCAAATCGGTTCTTTCACAGAAGACAAATTTTAGCTTCAACCTGATCATCGCCGATAATTATTCGAATGACGGCACCACAGAATTGATCGAAAAATATGCCGAAAAGGATGCCCGTCTGATTCATTTGATCCCCGATCGCAACGATCTGGGCATTGGTGGATGCTGGAATGCAGCGGCAGACCATCCTTTGTGCGGAAAATTTGCCGTGCAGCTCGACAGCGACGACCTTTATCTGGATGAGTCCACGCTGCAGCAGGTGGTGGATACTTTTTACAGGGAGAAATGTGCCATGGTCGTTGGTTCGTACCGGATGGTCAATTTTGCCCTGGAGGAGATTCCTCCCGGCGTGATCGACCACAAGGAATGGACCCCGGATAATGGCAGAAACAATGCCTTAAGGATCAATGGACTGGGCGCTCCAAGAGCCTTCTTCACTCCCGTTCTTCGCTGTATCAAAGTGCCAAACGTCAATTACGGAGAAGATTACGCGCTGGGATTGGCGATTTCGAGGTATTATCAGATTGGCAGGATATATAACCCTATTTACCTGTGTCGCAGGTGGGACGACAACTCAGACGCTTCGCTTAGTGTGGAGGTCATGAACGGACATAATTTGTACAAGGATAGGATCAGGACAATTGAATTTTTGGCCAGGAAGGCGATGAATGAAAAGGAGAAAATGGGAAGATGAGAAGATGGGAAAATGAGAGAGGGAGTGATCGTTTCAGGGAGTTTCTATTGGATCAGAACCATACCTGGAAGTTGTCGGCAGACAATTATCTCGGCCTGGAAAAGGTTGAAGAGCGGGAGTTTCTTTTCGATGGGTTCAAAATAAGGGTCCAGTTTAACCCTGAGCGGATTGGTTCTTCTGCGGCTAAAGTCGACAAAGACTCTATTGCCGCCAGAAAGTGCTTTTTATGCCAGGAAAACCGTCCGGACGTTCAGAAGAGTCTTGAACTCGTTGATGATTTTATCCTACTCGTCAATCCCTTCCCTATCTTCCGGACTCATTTTACCATTCCTTCCAATCGGCACATCGACCAGTTACTCGGCTCAAGCCTGGAGGCAATGTTCGATATCGCCCGGATAATGGAAGGTTACACCCTGTTTTATAATGGTCCGGAAAGTGGCGCCTCGGCACCGGATCATCTTCATTTTCAAGCAGGTGAAAACGGATTCCTGCCGGTGGAACCTGAATATGAGTCTTTGAAAAAAACCTCCGGATCCCTGATTTTTAACTCCAATCAACTCTCCATTTGGGCATTTGATCAATACCTCCGCAAGATGATCTCCTTAGAAACTGACTCAAAAGAGGAAGGTTTAGCAGCAATATTAAAGATCTATACCCGATTCCGGGAAATCCAGTCCGGAAGAGTGGAACCCATGATAAATCTCTTGTGTTATTTCAATGATGGAAAATGGATACTTCATTTATTCCCACGTAATCTGCACAGGCCCAGACAATTCTTCGCAAAGGATGAATCACAGTTATTGATTAGTCCGGCATCTGTCGATTTTGGCGGGGTCTTCATCACACCCAGACGGGAAGATTTTGAAAAAATATCGCGAAATGACATTGCTGACATTTTTTCACAGGTTAGCCTGGATGATCCAACTTTCAAAGAACTCAAGTTGTCGGTAACTCAGAATTAATCCCGGAAATAAAACCCAATGGAACAACCCAAACTAAGAATCGGCATCCTATCAGAAACACTGATCAAATTCTGTTTCAGGGAAGAGTATACCTTAAACATCAATGGCGCCAGCTATTTCGGAGATCAGGTCATCCGTCTTGAGGATGGGAAGATTAATCTCAACGGGAAAATTATCGGAGAGAAGGAACTCTACTTTGCACCCAAAAATGAAGAGAGCGCCTCTTTCGAGCTGTCAGATGTGACCATTGGAGTTCAGTTTCACTGGGAAAGAAAAGAGAATCAGCAGTTTAAGGGTGCCTTGCAATTCTTGGTAGAGAGCGATAAATTGCTCGCCATCAATATTTTACCTCTGGAAGACTATCTGATAAGTGTTATTTCCTCCGAAATGAGCGCCACCAGTAGCCTGGAATTGCTGAAGGCGCATGCCATCATCTCACGATCCTGGCTGATTGCCCAGGTAGTGAAAGGAAGAGAATTAGTCGGTAAAAAATACCAAACCATTTATCAGACTGAGGGTGAATATGTTCGTTGGTACGACCGTGAGGATCACCAACTTTTTGATGTTTGCGCCGATGACCATTGTCAGCGTTACCAGGGCATCACCCGCCAAACCAGCAGCCTGGTGGAGAAAGCGGTGACAGAAACGTTTGGACTTTTGCTGATGCACGATGGACAGGTCTGTGATGCACGTTTCTCCAAGAGCTGCGGCGGCATTACTGAAACCTTCGAAAAAGTGTGGGAACCGATTGTGCATCCCTATCTGACGGCCCTTCGGGATGACAGGCACGAAGAAATCGGAGTTGATGAGGACCTTACAATTGAACGCCAGGCCGAAAAATGGATCCGGACATCCCCTCATGCTTTTTGCAACACCATGGATCACAAAGTATTGTCGCAGGTCCTCAACGATTACGACCAGGAGACACTCGATTTTTACAGGTGGAAGGTGACTTATTCACAGGAAGAACTAGCCCAACTGATTGCCCGCAAAACAGGCATCGATTTTGGTGAAATCATCGATTTGATCCCATTGGAAAGGGGATATTCGGGTAGAATTATCAGGCTTGAAATTGTTGGGACCAAAAAGAGTCTCATCATCGGAAAAGAACTGGAAATCAGGAAAACGCTATCGAAGACTCATCTCTACAGTTCTGCCTTCGTGGTGGATAAATGCGAGTTGGAAGGGAGCATTCCTGGTAAGTTCTTATTGACTGGAGCCGGATGGGGACATGGCGTAGGATTGTGCCAGATCGGAGCAGCGATGATGGGTGAGAAAGGTTATTCACACGAGGAAATCCTGATGCACTATTTTGTTGGGGCAGAACTGATGAAAAGTTATGAGAGATAAGATACTAAACCAAATATTTATGAAAAGAACTACCCGCAATCCATGGGCCTGGATACCAACGCTTTATTTTGCTGAGGGGATTCCTTATGTGGTAGCTATGACCGTCGCAGTGATCATGTTCAAGAGACTGGGAATCTCAAACACAGATATTGCATTGTATACCAGCTGGTTATATCTTCCCTGGGTCATAAAGCCATTATGGAGCCCAGTTGTAGACCTTTTCAAGACCAAAAGATGGTGGATCATCGTGATGCAACTGCTGATAGGAGCCGGTCTGGGAGGAGTTGCGCTCGCCATCCCAATGCCCGGATTTTTCAAAGTCACGCTCATTTTCCTTTGGCTGCTCGCTTTTAGTTCTGCCACGCATGATATATCGGCTGATGGGTTTTACATGCTTGGATTAAATGAACACCAGCAGGCTTATTTTGTAGGAATCCGCAGTACCTTCTACCGCATCGCCATGATTACGGGTCAGGGGTTACTCATTATTCTGGCGGGATATTTTGAGACCGCCACCGGATTGCCTCCTATCGAAGTCAATGTGAAGGCGGTACCTGGCTATTCTTCAACCATCTCCATTCCGGATATTGTCAAAGATGCCTCCACTTCGGCATCCGGAAATGCCTATTTTTCGACTTTCCCCTCAGACTTAACGCTCTCCACTCAAAATATTCCTACAAATCAAGTGGATTCGATCAGGAAAATTGTCGTCAGTCACAACCTTTCCAACGGCTTTGTCGGCAACGGCAGACAGCAATTGGCAGTAAATTCCGCTGATGGAACATCCTGGTGGACAGACTATATTTCTTCCCCACTAAAGAATTTTCTGCAAAAACACTTTCAGAAAACGGAGGTCACAAAATCTGCAGGGCAATTTGCAGGCAATATCGCGGTAGCGGCCATCCGGTTGAATGGAAAGCCTGAAGCCGGTAAAGAAATGATACTCAACTTCAAATTTAAGAGCGGCGATAATAGTCTTAAACTGATCGAAGGCGAGCGTCTTGCCTTCAACCTCGAAAACTGGGAGAAGCCGGCGTATCTGTTGATTCAGGCCGATCCTAAACTCACAACCAATACCGATGCACAATTCAGAGGAACCTCTGGCAATATCCATCTGGCATGGAGTATTACCTTCATCATTTTGGCCGTACTATTCGTGATTTTCTCCTTCTACCACAGATTTATTCTTCCATATCCGATTACAGATCAAAGAGTTGTACAGGGTGGAGAGAATCTTTTTGGAGCATTTTTCAAGGCATTTACCTCCTTTTTCAAGAGAAAAGAGATCTGGGTAATTCTTTCGTTTCTGATGTTCTACCGGCTTGGGGAGGCACAGCTGATCAAGATGGCATCCCCCTTTATGCTGGATTCCAGGCAACTTGGAGGCCTCGGTCTTACGACAGGAGAAGTTGGCCTGATTTATGGAACATTTGGCATACTCGCCCTGACGGCAGGGGGCATTCTCGGCGGACTGGCAGCTTCCCGGAAGGGATTCAGATATTGGCTTTGGTGGATGGTGCTGGCAATCAATATACCACATGCTGCTTACGTTTTTATGGCATTCGTACAACCGACCAATTATCTTGTTATCAGCTTGTGCGCGGCAATTGAACAGTTCAGCTATGGCTTTGGGTTTACTGCTTATATGCTGTACATGATTTATATTTCCGAAGGGGCAAATAAAACAGCTCATTTTGCGATTGCCACAGGATTTATGGCACTTGGCATGATGCTTCCAGGCATGTTTTCCGGCTGGTTGCAGGAAATTGTCGGGTATAAGAATTTCTTCGTCTGGGTAATGCTTTGCATGATACCCGGCATGATTCCAGTATTCTTCCTGAATGTTAAGCCTGAGTTCGGAAAGAAAGTGAAAAATGAGGCATAGAATATGACTATGAAAAAACTACTTCTGATAATATTTATTTTTTGTACTCAGGCACTTCATGCCCAGATAGATCTTTCGAAATTATTGCACCATCCCTGGGTGGATTCGGTATATCAATCCCTGACTGCCGAGCAGCGGATTGGTCAGTTGTTATGGATCGACGTTACCGCAAAGAATAACCTGGCCAAACAGTTGAAAGATGCTGAACTGATAAAAAGATTTCGTCCGGGAGCCATCATTTTTTTCGAAGGGGAACCGATTACACAGGCGAACCTGACCAACTTTTACCAATCCATCACTTCGACCCCTCTGCTTGTTGTGATGGACTCCGAGTGGGGAATCAGCATGCGTTTACCCGGCATCATGCCCTTTCCTTATACAATGGCCATGGGTGCCACTGGTGACACAATGCTGATCAGGGAAACTGCCCATGAAATTGCGAACCAGATGAAACGCATCGGTATTCATATTGACCTTGGCCCGGTGTGCGATATCAACACCGAACCCTCGAATCCGATCATCGGATTACGGTCTTTTGGCGAGTCAACAGAACAGGTAACCAAATTTAGCTTGGCCTATATGCGTGGCCTTCAGGAAAATGGAATCATGGCCACAGCCAAACATTATCCAGGTCATGGTGATACAAAAACCGATTCGCATTTACTTCTGCCTTTGTTGCCCTACACTAGAGAACGGCTCAATTCGCGCGAATTATTTCCCTTTCGTAAGTTGTCCGACGCAGGAATTGGTTGTGTCATGACGGCACACCTCAATGTTCCGGAACTTGATCCCTCTGGTGTTCCATCGAGCATGTCAAATATTATTGTGGACCAGATTCTCCACAAAGATTGGCAATTCAAGGGACTCGTGATCACGGATGCCATGAATATGAATGGTGCAAAATCATTCGAAAAACCGGGCAGATTAGAGGTTCTGGCGTTAAAAGCAGGCAACGATGTCGTGGAATATCCGGCAGATCTCGAAATTGCTGTAAAAGCCATTGCCGAAGCGGTAAAATCTAAAGAATTATCGCAGGAAGAACTGGAACTGAAATGCAGAAAAGTACTCGCCGCCAAACTCTGGTGCGGATTGAACCATCCATCGGTGATTGAAATCAACAATCTACTGAGCGATATCAATTCTCCAAAGGCAGAGCTGATCAAAAGAAAAATCATCGAATCATCCCTTACTCTGCTAAACAACAATCGGGGGATCCTACCGGTCGGACATCTAGAAAGTACCCGTATCGCTGCTGTCTCCATCGGAAGTGAAAAGATTACCCCTTTCCAGCGTATGCTGGCAAAATATACCCGCATGGATTTTTTTCAACTGAAAATGGATTTTTCTGATTCAGAATGTCTTGAGTTGCAAAAGAAACTCAAGGATTACGATGTGGTCATTGCGGGAATACATTCGATTTTCGAGAATAAGTTGCGCAAGTCGATGCAGGCGGGCGCCCCCCGGCCGCAAAGGATCGGCAGACCTTACGGAGTTACTGACGGGCTCGATTCCATTTGTACTTTTCTCTCCAAAAAACCGGGAAGCATCGCCGTAATTTTTGGCAACCCCTATGGAATGGGAGAACTGCGGTCACCTTTGTCGATGGATGGCTTACTGCTTGCCTATCAGGATGATTCACTGGCTCAGGAACTCTCCGCCCAGCTGATTTTCGGAGGCATCACCGCAAAAGGCAAACTCCCGGTTACCGTACCCGGAAAATTCGCAATGGGCAGTGGGTTAGAGCTTCAGCATAAGATCCGTCTGAAATATACCATTCCCGAAGAAGTCGGAATTAATTCTTTCCGGTTGAAGCGGGAAATTGACTCCATCGTCTTTCAGGCTTTGGAAAAAAAGGCTTTCCCGGGATGCAATGTACTAGTAGCCAAGGATGGTAAAGTTATTTTCAGTAAACCTTACGGCTATCACACTTATGACAATATCATGCCCGTGAAGGAGAATGACCTCTTCGATCTCGCTTCCGTGTCCAAGATCACCGGGGGCCTGCCTGCCTGGTTAAAGCTTTATGATGAGGGAAAGGTAAATCCGGATGAATTCGTTTCCACCTACTATCCTGAATGGAAGAACCGGCTCTTTCACCGCTCCAATAAGTCGGATATCACCGTAAGGGAACTTTTATCCCATCAATCCGGACTCACTCCCTTCATTCCTTTTTGGAAAAAATCTCTAAAAGATGGGAAGATATCTCCCGATTGGTATTCTTTTGAGGCCGATCAGAAGCATACGCTTGAAGTCGCCAAGGGGCTTTATCTGGATAACAGGTTCCCAGAAACCGTCTATAAAACCATCCGTAAATCGGCTCTGAAATCAAGAGGAACTTACGTTTACAGCGATCTCCCGTTCGTGATGACCCCTAAAATTACATCCGGCATTTCCGGAGTGTCTTTCATCGAGACACTGGACAACAATTTCTATAAACCTTTGGGTGCCTACCGCATCACCTATAATCCGGATAAAAAATTTACCGATGACGAGATCATACCCACAGAAAAAGATACTTATTACAGAAAGCAGCAGCTTCTTGGGACTGTTCATGATGAATCTTCAGCCGTGCTGGGAGGAATTTCGGGTAATGCCGGAGTCTTTGGTTCGGCCAACGATCTTGCCAAACTTTACCAGATGTATCTTCAGATGGGAAGTTATGGAGGCAGGGAATATTTGAAAGAATCCACCATGAAGGAATTTTCCAGAGTACAATTCCCGCAGAATAAAAATCGCCGTGGCTTAGGCTTCGATAAACCCTCCCTCAACAATGCTACGCTGAGTGAGAAAGCAGCCTATCCAATTAAGGCTGCATCGCCCGAAAGTTTTGGACATTCGGGTTATACAGGCACGTTTGTATGGATCGATCCAAAATATCAGCTGGTATACATTTTTCTATCCAACAGAGTCTTTCCAACACGGGATAACAACAAGATAAGTGACCTGAATGTACGCACTGAAATTCAGCGTGTTATATACAATAATATGACAAATAATTAAATTGGTATTATATCTTACAGAATTTCTTAAAATATGTAAAAATTTGTTATATTAGTACCCACTAATCTGGTCAAAGTATTGAACTTTTCTTTTGACAAAGAGGATAAAGCGGGTGGTGATAGTTTGACTTATTTAATCTGTAATACCAAACATAGTTTATGATTCGTTTCGTCTTCAGTCTGGCTTGTATTTTAATCCTTGCGGCTTGTCATTCTAATGTCTCAGATTTACAAGAGGCTGACAAGATCTCAAAAACTATTGCCGGTCAGTATATCCCTGATACAAGAGAAGACTTATACAAAATCAAGTTCCAAAAAGAAGGATCCTCTCTTGTGGTTTTAGGCGAGACAACTAACTCCGGAGCCAGGCAAGCGCTACTAAAAGGCTTGAAAGATGCGAAGTTTTCCATCGTAGATAGTATCAGGTTGTTACCGGACAAGACATTAGGTAATTCTATTTGGGGACTCGTGAATATCAGCGTCTGCAATGTCAGAACGGCCCCCGGTCATGATGCCGAAATGGCTACACAAGCAATTCTGGGAACTCCAGTAAAGTTGTTGAAGAAACAAAATCACTGGACGCTGATTCAGACCCCCGACCGCTATATCGGATGGGTGGATGATGATGCGCTCTTCCAAACAGACTCTGCTGGTTTGGTCTCCTGGCGAAACAACAAAAGAGCATTTTATCTTCCTGTGTCCGGAACCGGATATGATCCTTCAACGAAAGAGGCTGTCACGGATCTGGTAGCCGGAAGCATCCTGAAACTGGTAGAAACCAACAAAACTGCAACGGTTTTGGAGATGCCGGACGGCCGTAGATTAGCTATCCCGGTAGGTGATACAATGGATTTTGATCAATGGAAAATGAATCCGGCCACCACCCCAGCTGTTCTGAGTAATTATGCCAAAACGTTGATGGGAAGGCCTTATTTATGGGGAGGAACCTCGACGAAAGGCATCGATTGCAGTGGTTTTGTCAAGACCGTCTATTTTTTGAATGGGATCATACTGGCTCGTGATGCATCACTGCAATTTCGACATGGAGCATTCACTGATCCACAAAGCGGATACACCCAACTAAAAGAAGGAGACCTGATTTTCTTTGGCAAGAAAGCAGAAGGAGATCGTCCGGCAAAAGCCACACATGTGGGATTTTACCTGGGCAATGGATCCTATATACATTCATCCGGGTTTGTGCGGGTGAACAGTTTCGACCCGGAACAGAAGAATTTTTCAAAAGTCAGGGCAGATAACTGGTTAGGGGGCAGGACGATCCTCGGTTCTGAGGGTAAGCCTGGTATTGTCAGGGTAAAAGATCATCCGTGGTATTAACACAATTTGATTTTGGGAATGAAAACTGATCGTAGAAAATTTATTGGCGCAACGACGATGGTGGCAGGAATGGGAATCTTATCCTCCTTCGAACAAAAGGAGAAATTGATGCCCCGCTACAAACCTACCGGGAAGGGCTTAAAACTCACTTTCCGTCCTTATGAATTGCAGCTCAAACATACATTTACCATTGCCTCCAATTCCAGGACGACCACCGCTGTCATGCTGACCGAGATTGAGTGGGAAGGTGTTACTGGTTACGGCGAGGCTTCCATGCCGCCCTATCTGGGTGAATCACACCAGACCGCTACCAAATTCTTATCCGCACTGAATCTGAGCCAGTTCAACGATCCTTTCCGGATGGAGGATATCCTCAATTATGTCGATAGCACCTTACCAGGAAACTGCGCGGCGAAAGCTTCGGTTGACATCGCATTACACGATCTTGTGGGTAAACTGCTGAATCAGCCATGGTACCGAATTTGGGGATACACCCCGGAAAATACCCCACTGACCACTTTCACCATCGGTATCGATAAGAAAGAAGAGGTCATTGCGAAGACCAAAGAAGCATCAGCTTTCAAGATTTTGAAGATCAAAATCGGCGGCGGCAACGACGAAGAGATGATCAAGAGTGTCCGTTCCGTCACCAACGTCCCACTTTGCGTGGATGTAAACCAGGGCTGGAAAGATCGTAAAGAAGCCCTCGATAAAATTCACTGGCTGAAGGAACAGGGTGTCGTTTTTATTGAACAGCCGCTGGATAAACACAATTTTGATGATACAGCCTGGCTGACACAGAATAGTCCGCTGCCAATCATTGCTGACGAGGCCCTTCAAAGAATTGGAGATCTGGATAAATTACATGGAGTCTATTCTGGAATTAACTGCAAACTGATGAAATGTACCGGCATGCGGGAAGCCCACCGGATCATCGAGATGGCGCGCAGTTTAAAAATGAAGACCCTGATGGGATGCATGACGGAAACATCCTGCGGAACGAGTGCAGCTGCACAGCTATCCCCAATGGTCGACTGGGCCGATCTGGATGGGAATCTCCTAATTTCCAACGATGTTTTTGAAGGGATGAAAGTAGTTGCAGGGAAAGTAACCCTAAACGATTTACCCGGAATTGGAATTACGAAACTCAATAAAAATAAATAGCCACTTAATATTTATTCACTTCAAAATAAACTAAATATAAGAATGATGAGGAAAAGGAAAAATAATAACTATCTGAAAATCAAATGAAAATCATATCAACAACATTAAACCAAAATGCAAAATGAAATGAAAACAATCCTATTACTGTGTTTGATGGTAATTGGGGTCATGTTCACTCATGACTCTTACGCTCAGGCTCCTGTTAAAGGACAGGTCGTCGATGCAAAAACGAATGAAACCATGCCGGGTGTTACTGTTGTCCTTAAGGGTACCACCCAAGGTACTATTACGGACATGTCAGGGAACTACACCATTAAGGCTGCCCCAGGAAAGGTGCTCGTATTCTCTTTTGTTGGATATCTTCCGCAAGAGATTACGATTGGATCTTCCAATGTCATCAATGTAAAACTTAACATGGCCACCATACAGCTGGAAGAAGCTGTCATCACCGGTGAATTTGGGATCAAGCGTGCCGCGCGTTCTGTTGGTGCGGCCACCCAATCTTTGAAGGGGATGGAAATCATCGAGTCAGGAAGGGAAAATTTTGTTAATTCCCTGCAAGGCCGTGTTTCCGGTGTACAGATCACCAATTCAGGAGGAACTCCGGGATCTTCAAGCTCAATTATTATCCGCGGCGCCACCTCGATTTCAGGGAATAACCAGCCGCTTTTTGTTGTGGACGGTATTCCGATCAGTAACACTACTTTCAATCCTATTGGTGGACTAGCCTCCAAACAAGGTGCGGACCCGGTCGTCGGAACCGCCCAGCTAGACTTCTCCAACCGTGCGTCGGACATAAATCCTGAAGATATTGAGAGTATGACAGTTCTTAAAGGTGCCGCAGCTGCTGCCCTTTACGGAAGTGATGCTTCCAATGGCGCGATCATCATCACAACAAAGAAAGGTAGTAAAGGAAAAGGCGTTGTCCGTTACAGTAACTCCTTCGGCATCGAGAATGCCTATCAGTACCCTGAAATTCAGACCTCTTATGATAACGGGATGTACAATAATACAAACTATTATACCTCCAGACATTTTGGCGCACCTTATCCTGCCGGGACAGTCTTATACAACAATGTGAAAAACCTGTTCCAAACCGGCACGAGCAAGAAGCACAACGTGTCGTTTGAAGCAGGAAATGATATGATGACTTTCCGCGCTGCTGCGAGTACGTTACAATATGATGGAGTAGTCGCCACTTCGGGTTACGAAAGGAACAACATCACCCTATCGGGAACCGCGAATTTATCCAAATGGCTCAGAGTCGAGGCAACCATGGCCTACTCCAATATGAACAATACCAAGGTGGACCGTGGAACAGGCGGCGTTCTTTACCGTGCGTTAAACTGGCCACTGACAGATGATATGAGGACTTACCTAACGCCGGCAGGCAACATCAGGTACCCTAATAAATATGCTGACGTTGATATTCTCAATCCATATTTTGAATTGTACAAAAACCGGAACTATGATGAAGGCCAGCATATTATCTCTAACGTTGTCGTCAAACTGACACCTATTAAAGATTTGTTGATCCAGGGCCAGGTAGGGGTCGACGTCAACCAGACAGCTATTATCATCTCCAAACATCCGCAATGGTCATCAACTGCAACAGGTACAGGATCTTATGACCAATCAAAGGTGAACGAGAACAATCCTACGATCAACATCATCGCGATGTACAAGAAACAATTTGGCAAACTGGATGTTACAGGCCAGGTTGGTTACCGGCAAATGGAACAGGGCTCAAAGACCTTGTCCGTTCACGGTGAGAAATTCATGGTTCCTGATTTCCAGTCCATCAACAATTGCGATGCTACCACACTGGTCAACACCACCAGAACAGTCATGAGAAGACTCCAGTCCGTATCGGGTTCATTTATGTTCTCCTACAATAATCTGGCTTTCCTGACCTTGCGTGGAACCAATGACTGGGCCTCTACGCTACCTCCGGAAAACAACAGCTACTTTTATCCAGCGGCCGACTTTAGCCTCATTCTTTCTGATCTTGGTTTCTTAAAATCCTACTCTAAGAGTATAAACTACTTAAAGCTCAGGACTTCAATGGCTAGAGTTGGTAAAGATGCCCCTCCACTTTCTATCTATCCCGCACTTGAATCGGCTCCTACCTCATTTGGCGGATACCGATACGGATTTACCGGACCGAATCCAAATCTTCGTCCGGAGATGAATACCTCCTGGGAAGCCGGTATGGAAGGAAGATTGTTGAGAAACAGATTGAATTTCGATATGGCCTACTATCAAACAGATTCTAAGGATCAAATCATTACAGGTTTCCGGATGAGTTATGCAACCGGGTTTGTGCTAAACAACATGAATGTGGGTTCATTTACTACCAAGGGATTCGAATTTAAAGTCGATGGAGATATCATCAAGAGCCGCGACGTGACTGTGAATCTGGGATTCAATTTCTTCAAGAACTGGAGTAACGTTGTTTCATTACCCAAAAATGTTACTGAATACTACAATGCCTATACATGGGTATCCGGAAACATCAGAAACGGGATCATGGTTGGATCTCCTATAACAGCTTTAACTGGACTTGATTACCAGAAAAACGTCGATGGGAAAGTTCTGATCGATCCTTCAACCGGTCTTCCTTTGGCTGCCGGAACCTGGAGTGTAATCGGTAACCGTGAATCTAAACTGGTTTATGGAATTACTGCTTCTCTGGCTTATAAGAAATTTACCGTGAATGCCCTGCTGGATGGCCGTTTTGGCGCAACAGTTGTCAATGGCACCAAGCGTTATATGCAACAATATGGATACAGTTTGGAATCTGTTGCACAAAGGGAAGCTGCTCCTGTTGTCTTCGACGGTGTATTGAAAGACACCTATGAAAACACAACCACACCAACAGTCAACACCATTGGGGTGAAGCTCGGAGACCTTCAATATGGTTATTCAGGACAGGATCCTGACTGGGTAGAGAAAGGCATCAATTATCTGAGGCTGGCTGAAATTAGGTGTACCTATAATCTAAAACCAGAGTGGCTGGCAAAAGTGAGCAGAAAGACGATTTCGCAGGCTTCACTCTTCGCTTCTGGCAATGACCTTGCAATATGGACTAACTATTCCGGAATTGATGTGGTAGGTAACTCTAACTCAGCAGCTCTTGGAGGAACAGGAGGCGCAGGTTTTGATATGATGGCCATCGCAGCCCCCAGAAGGATATCATTTGGTTTAAGTGTAACATTTTAATTAATCAAAGCGATGAGAAAAATAACTATATCATTCATTCTACTTCTGGTTCTCGGTTTAGGTTCCTGTACCGATACCTGGCTGAATGTAAATAAAAATGTGGATGCTCCCGACTGGGTAGATCCTATTCTGCGTCTTGGGCCCGTACTCGCCTCTTATGAGGGGATCGCCTACGACATGAGAGCTGTTGCGCCATTGGTGCAGTATTTTGGAGGTACATCCATCTTCGTATCCAATTACGGTGTTTCTCAAAGTTATTTCGTCGGTAGCGACAATGGAGGTGAGTGCTGGAGAATGACTTACTGGCTACAAGGGATGAACATCGAGAACATCATCAACGATGGAAGATCTGCCGGACAATTCAGATATGCCGGTATCGGCCTCACTGTTAAGGCTTACTCCTGGCATATTCTTGCATCCCTGCATGGTGATCTTCCTGTGAAAGATGCTTTTGTTCCAGGTCTCCTTTCCCATAATTACGACAGTCAGGAATATGCATACTCGATGGTACGCAACTGGGCAAGACAGGCGATCGCAGAGTTTGAAAAGGCCGACAATACTACTTACCCGGCATCTCTTGCAACTCAGGACCTGATTTATAAGGGTGATGCTGTAAAGTGGAAAAAATTCGCTTATGCGGTACTTGCCAGAAACTACATAGCCATGTCCAAGAAGAATACTGCCTACCTGGATTCAGCTATCATCTGTGCCGATAAGTCTTTCACGAGTCCAACCGATGATCCATCCCTGACCTTCCAGGCTACTGGGGTATCAACTACCTCCAATTTTTATGGAGTGCTTAGAGGGAACCTCACCAACGTATTTACACAGTCTGATTATATTACCCAGGTACTTACCGGGACAATCCCAAATTACAACAGTGCGGGCAGCATTGAAGGCCTGAGCAATTATCAGATGGTCACCGATACAGCCACGCTCGATCCGAGATCTATTCTCTTAATGGGAACCCTCGATCCTGCTCCGGCAGATTTGAATACAGTGAAAAAAGGGACCTACAAATTCTTAGGAACCAGACTTGGATTTACGGCCGCTTGTTCCTTATGGGGCGCAACTACCGTTCCTACCATTGCACTCAACGGGACAGGAAGATGGCTTTACAGGGATGACGCACCATATCCACTGTCAAGCTTTGCTGAAATTCAGTTTGTCAAGGCTGAAGCACTTTTCCTTAAGGGTCAGAAAGCCGAAGCTCTGGCAGCATTTAAACTTGCTGTCGCAGGACATATGGACTTTGTCAAGAGACTTATTGTCGCTTCCGATAAGGTTTCGGCTGCAAGATTTACCACTTTGGCCAACGATTATCTGAACAGTAAGTTCGTGAATAATCTCGCTCTTGCGGACTTTACCTTATCCCATATCATGATGCAGAAATATGTCGCCTTGTATCCATGGAGTCTGGACACGTGGAATGATTTGCGCCGCTATCATTATGACCTGGTTGTTGGTTCCTCAGGGGTTCCTGTAACCGGAACATCCTGGACCAGCGATGTGGTTTATCATAAGGCGGATGCTGATCCATCCAGAGTATACAAAGGATTCTATCTGGGAGCGGCAAACGTAGAAACCAGAAGGTCTAAGTTCGCTACGACTAACCTGGGTTCACCATGCTATCGTCTGCGCCCAAGGTATAACTCAGAATACATGTGGAACCTGCCATCCTTGAAACTCTTATTGCCTATTGCAGGTGATGCAGATAACTATCAGTGCTCCATGCCCTGGTTCTCAATTCCTAAATAATATAAATATAAAAACGACTGATAATGAAAACAATACTGGCATTAGTCTCCATCTCAATGGTATTATTGCTCGTCTCCTGTGAAAAGAATGTCATTACATTCGGAAGCACAGATATAGACCTGACAAAATCAGCTCAAGTGAGGCTGGTATATGATCCACCACTTCTAACGTCAACGACGCTTAATATCACCAGGCTAAAATACAATAACCAACTTGTCTCTGAAGTCTCTACGGCCTTAGGCAGTATATTCCCTAACAGTACGGCAAAATATCATGTCGTACCACAGGGACCGGTAAAAATTGATGCATACATCGGTACGACCAAGGACGTTCTTCAGTACAGCAACACTTGTACGTTAGGCGCAGGGAAATATACGGTTTATGTTCATAACCTGACCGACGTTCCTTATGTTGTTAAAGATGCGGATGTTTTTCCATCGAGTGATGCATGGGCTGATACACTTTCAAATATTCAATTTGTGAATCTGCTTTACAAGTCGGATGGGGTGACTCCTTATGGTAAGCTGACGTTGAAAGGAAGAAGAGGAGCCGGCACAACAGCAAGCCCTTATGTCTACATAAACATTGCAACTTGTAACTTCAAGGAAACTTCCGCCCTGGTTCCTTATAAATTGCTTAGGAATGGTGTTGCTATATGGTCCGGGACAGAAACAGGGTTGGCATTCGTAATTTTTGATGACGCCGGTAACCTGCTCAAGAATTTTTCATCTGCAGGTGCAGTGATCGACTGGTCAGCAACTGGATTCTCTCTCGGCAAGGGTAAGAACTACATTTTTCATATAAACGGAAAAGTAGGCACAAAGTACGCGGACCAAGTTATCAGATTAAGTACTATCGGTTTAAATTAATTGTTAATGAAAAGATTATTTATACTACTCGCGATCGTGGGATTCATAGCTCCCATGGCCATTGCTCAAAACAAAAAAGCCGAGAAAGAAGCTGCAGCCAAGGCTCAATATGATAAAGCAGTGGCAGCTATTGAATCAAAGGATTTTGTGATTATTGTCGAGACCTATGAGTCCTCAACCAGAACAATTGAGACAAATACGGATGTGGCCAATTTTTTATCTTTTGAAAAGGATTTTGTCTTCCTTCAGGGATTTCCCGCAGCTAATTCGTATACCAATAAGTTAGAGGTATCTGAATACAAGCAGGAAACCGATAAAAAGGGGAACTTGAATATCTCCATGCAGGTCAAGGGCTTTTATATCAATGCAAGAATTGAAATCTTTATGAAAAAAGGAGGCAATTATGCTGATGTAATAGTTTCCCACAGGAAAGAAGGCACCAGACGTTTTTCGGGTGAAGTTGTACCCAAGTCCCAATCAAAATATTTCAAGAGACCAGGAGAGGTTTAACCTAATAATCTGGATTTTAATACATTCTAATAAGCCTGCAAGGATAATATCTTGCAGGTTTGTTAGTTTTGTAGCAGACACCATTAAATTCAAGCTATTATAAGCTACATTTGAGTCTTAATTAACGAATATTACCAACATCCCCATTTTGGAAAAAAATTATACTGTCCAGGAAGAACGATTAAACATCCTTTCCCACGCATTTGGATTGGTGATGGCGATTTTCGGCCTTGTATTCTTATTAATTAAGGGACTGGAATCACATTCAGTCAAAATTTTCCTTGCCTTCCTGATTTATGGCATCGGAGTGATAACAATGTTCCTGGCTTCTACCTTGTATCATTCAGCAACAGATCCAAAAAAACGAAGTAAACTAAATGTATTTGATCACAGCGCCATCTATCTTACTATCGCAGGGAGCTATACCCCAATAAGTTTACTGACTTTGCCATCCATATGGGGGATACCCGTTCTTATTACTGTGTGGACAATTGCTGCAACCGGTATTACCCTCAAGTTTTTCTTTATTGGCAAATACCCCAAATTATCCACCATCATGTATGTGTTGATGGGATGGGTCATTGTGGTGGCGATTAAACCATTGATAACAAGCATGGAAACAAAGGGGCTGATGTGGTTATTGATAGGAGGAATAGCCTACTCCTTTGGAGCAATTTTGTATCAGAACAAAAAATTAAAGATGAATCACTTCCTGTTTCATCTTTTTGTACTTATCGGAGCTGCCTGCCATTATATGGTGGTCTATTTTTATTGCTTGAAATAGTCCTGGTTCCCCCTCTCCGATTAGCTTCAAACAATATTTGCAACTGGCGCTGACTAAAACTGCTTTAAAAATTTATTGAATACCTGCATGTTACGGTCAATATGGGCCTCCATTTTCTCATAAGAACGTTCGGCATCCTTTTCCCGGATTGCATTGACGATCTCCTTATGATAACCAAGCGTAATCTCCTTCTCGCCTTCAATATTCGCGTAAATGAAATTTCTCATCCGCGGTAAAAGGTTATAAACAGGCTCCATAGTTACTATGACGAATGGATTGGTAGTGGCACGTGCCAGACAAAGGTGAAACCTGTTGTCGATATCTGATTCTAGCTGAGTATTATCAGGATTGCATTTAGAAAATTCCAACAAATTTGCCTCAAGATTTCTGAGATCTTCTTCAGTCCTGTTCATAGCTGCCATCTTGGCAATTTCCGGTTCAAAAGCCAGTCTGAGCTCAATAATTTGCCTGATTAGTTGATCGTCGAATTTTAAGTCATAGTAAAGATTCAGGGAACTGATAGCATCCTTGATATCTATCTTAGTGACTACCATTCCACTTCCCTTTTTTATCTCAATTAAACCTCTGGCACTGAGACGTCTGAGGGCTTCTCGCAGGGCAGTGCGACTGACAGCAAACATTTCGCAGAGTTCCCGCTCAGGAGGTAACTTGGCGCCGATTGGCAGTTTCTTTTCCCGGATAGCCCTCTCAATGTTGCGTTCAATCTTCTGACTGAGTGTTTGAGAAGTGCCTATTTTTTGAAAGATATCGTCCATGTCCATGATTATCCTAGCTTTTCAGAATCTAATTTGAGAGTTTACTGAGTACCTCACCAAATCCGCCAGGATGATCAAGTACGAATGAATAAGTCGAAGGCATTGTTTTGGAATCAGTGGCCATCGAGAAGTAGACTGGATTGCCTTTATTAAATAATTCTATGATCTGTTTAGCGTCAATTTCATTGATAAAAACTCTGTCAGAGACATTTCTCGCAGTGATCAGCAAGGGCTCAGACCCTTCGGATTTGACGGTGATTTTGTAACAGGATTCATCCCCTTTCTTGATGATTTTCTTACCATACTCATAAAGCTTCAGGCAGAAGGATACTTTATCAATCAGGAATTTCACCTTTAACTCTCCTTTTTCTGCAGAACTGTTGCTGTATGTACCCCATATTGCATAGGTATTCGTGATGTAGGCTGAATTTTTATTGTCACCTAAATCACCGGCATAGGAGGCCGATTTCCACATGACGGCAGCCGGAGTAACATTCTTTGTGGTATTCTCTGCCTGAACAGAGGCTGACTTATTGATATCAGTTTGTTTGGGTGATGGCTGTCTCGATCCACAGGCGATAACAAAAAGAGAAAAAATTAATAGAATAATTAATTGTTTCATTGTAAATGCTTCTTTGGATGATTTTTTTTCAATCGTAAATATAGTACAAACCATTCATAATAAAAAGAACAAACCTCCTGAATCAGTTTCACAAAATATAAACGCATCGATTAATATTGAAACAGAAAAATCGTTTTGGGGTATACAATGAAAAACTAAATATCAAGTATTATGTCGAATCAAATTTATCCATGTCTTTGGTTTGATGGTCAGGCAAAGGCAGCTGCAAATTTCTATTGCTCAATATTCAGCAATTCTTCCATACTTCAGGAATCCCCTATTGTGACCCACTTCGAAATTGAAGGGAAAAAGATAATGGCACTCGATGGAGGCCCAATGTTTAAAATAAATCCGTCTATTTCTTTATTCGTAACCTGTACTTCAGAAGCCGAAATTGAAGATATCTGGTACAAATTGATCGTTGGAGGAAGCGCGATGATGCCCCTGGACAAATATCCATGGAGTGAGAAATATGGATGGTTGGTCGATCAATTTGGAATGACCTGGCAACTGATTCTGGACGAACTACCCGCCGGCAGACAAAAAATTGTTCCATTACTGCTTTTTGTCGGAAAACAGTTTGGACATGCTCAGCAAGCAATTAAGGACTACTCGGCTATCTTTCAGAATTCGCAAATCCTGCATCTTGAACTATATCCGGAAGAGAATCCATTCAAAGGGAACTTAATGTTTGGTCGTTTCTCACTGAATAATACTCAAATAGCTGCAATGGATGGCCCCGGCGAACATCATTTTGAATTTAATGAAGGGATTTCTTTGGTTGTTGAATGTGAATCGCAGGAAGAAATAGACCACTACTGGGACAGCCTTACCAAAGAGGGCTCCGAATCGCAATGTGGCTGGCTGAGAGACAAATATGGGGTTAGCTGGCAAATCATACCTGGAATGCTCGGAGAGTTGATGTCAGAACCACATAAGGGAGAACGGGTCATGAATGCCTTATTGAAAATGAAGAAGCTGGATATTGCTGCATTACAAGGAGCCTAACAATAACTAAGCTTACTTTTTGATGGAGTATAATTTGTTCATTGTTGAGAGATAAAGCGTGCCGTTAGCCGCGACTGGAGTCGAATGAACCGGGCTATCAAGTTTAATTGAATCCAGAACCGAAAGCACTTTTGCATCCCGAAGAATCCAGAAATCACCTCCCCTGGATCCAACATATATCTTCTTGTCAGCGGCAAGAGCAGAACTCCATGAATCCATTTTCATTTTGTGGATCCAATAAACCTTTCCATTCTCCGCATCAACGCAATGAAGGTTTTTACCACAGTCTGTAACAAAGATGAGTCCATTCGAAATGGCCGGCGTAGACCCTGTATGCTGTTCAAGAGGGTAAGACCAGATCTCACCAGAAGTGGTGATATCTCCTTTCCTGGTAGCATCCACACATTTAAGCCAAGCCTTCCTTTTCCCCCACCAAATATCGCCGCCACCTGCAATATAGATACGATTCTTGTAGAACACAGGCATCCCCAGAGAATTACTCGGCCCTTCCGTCTTATTATTCAAATAATTATGGATGTTTTGTTTGGGAGAGGAAGGATCACAATCGAATTGCCAGACCTTTTTAAAATAATGAATTTTTTCCCTGGACGCTGTCGGCGGAAGCGCTTCGAAAGCATACAAAATCCCTTCCGGGCCTGCAAAAAAAAGTAGCTTCTGCCCGTTCACCTCCCCCATGGAAGGGGAAGACCAGGAAGAATGAAAAGTCTTCGGACCAAAATTTTCATTGTCCCTGGCCACCAACCTTCCCGTATTCTTATCCAAAGCGATGAGGCTGGGGGCATTGAGCCCGGTCGTTTCTAAATGTCTGTAATCAACTCCGTTACAAGTGTTTAAATATAGGAAGTCGCCGTCTATCAGGATGGATGCATTCGGAGAATCGTGTGGACACAATCCAAGTTCCAGTTTCAGGTCATACATCCAGATAATATCAGCGTCTTTTAGGGTGACCTTGTAAGGAAACTGTCCGGAAGGAGTCATGTACCATCCTTCCCCCTGGAAAGTTCCATCATTACCATCTGCCTGGCCGTTCAGGTCAAGGCAAAGTACTTCAGAACGATTGGTAAGGATGTATACGCGGTTGCCCTCGACCGTCGGGGCGGAGCAAATTCCTACCATCGGCCAATCGTTGTGCCTGTCTCCTTCAATCCTGGGCACTACCAATTGCCAGCACAAACTCCCATCCGATTCATTTAGGCAAAGTAAGGTACCCCGATCGCCTTCGTGGCGCGGATCACGCACATCGGCATTGTTCGCCCCAATCAAAACCTTACCTCCAGCAATCACGGGAGTTCCATAGCAATTGGTACCTACCGGAACTGACCATTTTACGTTTGCTCCGGTTTCAACATTGAAGGTGGCAGGCAAACCAATTTCACCCGAGATCATGTTCCGTGAATACTTTTCACCCCATTGCGGGGAATCTTTACCTTGGGCTTCCACACAGGTTGCCAGACAAAATTGAAACCCTGCAACAAGGAAGAGCAGATTGAGACTGCTACTTAACCTGTTTCTGCCAATAATAAAGATTCTTTGGATTGCCATTTGCTGCCGTTTGGGTTTGAAAGGCAAGTTAAACAGTACCTTCCTTAGCTTTCTATTAAGATTTACAATCAAAAATAGAACTTTTATATTCAAAATATGTAAAAGGAAGTATATTTACCTGAACCTCAATAAATACGTTACCGTCTTAATAGAAGTGTTAACAATCAGATAGATTGAATTCATATTGAAAAGTAATTAACTAATAATTTGAATAACAATGAGTAAAATTTTTAAATTCGGAGAAGATGTTGAAGGATACAGCATCCCTGTACTAAACGAGAGGGAAATAAGGGCAGCCGCAGGCATCCTGTTTTTAATGATGTTTATCTCCATTCTGGAGGTTCTTTACAAAGGAAACTTTACCTGGCTGAAGTTCGCAGTAGTCATCTTCATGACAGACATCCTGATACGGGTATTGATCAATCCCAGATTCGCGCCATCCCTGATCATAGGAAGATTAATTGTTAGAAATCAAACACCTGAATACGTAGGGGCTAAACAAAAATTATTTGCCTGGGTCATTGGGATCATTCTGGCTTCAACCATGTTTATATTGTTGGTAGTCGTCAATTCGTACAGTCCGATAACGGGAATTATTTGTCTGATATGCCTGATTTTCCTCTTCTTTGAATCGGCTTTCGGCATCTGTTTGGGTTGCAAAGTCTATTCCCTAATTTACAAAGAGAAGGCACAATATTGCCCGGGTGAAGTTTGCGAAATAAAAGACAGGCAGGCCATACAAAAGACATCTTGGACTCAACTCATCATTGTGCTCGCATTTATTGGCTACATTTTCCTGACCGTTTCCTTGATGAAGGAGAGTTTCAGCAAGAAACCCTTCGATCTGTTTGGGTTGGAAAAACATCAACCGGCTAAATAATCCTGACCATGAAATCCTGCCTGAATAAGTCTTCATCAAAAAGAAATTAAAGGACTACAATTCCTTGATAAGACCCAGTTATTATTTAGATAATGATTGGGTTTTTTATTATAGAACAACAGATCTTATCCATCCAAATGGGGGGGGCCACAAAGAAAAGTAGAAAATATAAATAAATTTTTAATTTTGATCTAGTATATTTTTTAAGCTTTTGAGGACTAACAAGGGATAAAAAATCGTTGACTTCGATGAGCAATGACTTAATAACCTATTCAGATTCTTTGTTGTGGAATGATTTTAAGAAGGGAAATCATGAAGCATTTCATGCAGTCTATAAAAATCATGTCCAGACACTTTACAAATATGGATGCAATTTCACACAAGATAAGGCACTTGTGAAAGATTGCATCCATGATGTCTTTATCGATCTTGTTAAATACCGTTCTGCACTTGGCGCAACAAATAATATCAAACTTTACCTTTTCAAATCTTTAAAACGCAAAATTGTTAAATCCCTTTACAAAAGGAAGCGATTCAAAGCTCTTGAAAAAGAAGATATTGCATTTCGATATGATGCATCTGCAGAAGATGAAATAGTTGAAGATATTAGCACTCAAACCAGATCCAAGAAATTAATTGCGGCCATGGTGTTCCTGAGCCCGAGGCAAAGGGAGGCCATTTATTTGAAATTTGTCTCCAACCTTAGTTATGAAGAAATCAGCATTCTCCTTGAAATAAACTATCAATCTGCGCGAAACCTAATTTTCAGAGGGGTAGAAAAATTGAGGGCAGCCTTACCTAAAGAGATCATTTTAGTATTCTTATAGGGTTAAAAAAAAATTCAGGAAAACTGAGTACAAAATTGAAATTGACTGCTTATGAAATAAAACATCCTTCATGAAGCAATCGCCACCCATAAAATCTATCAATTATATCCTTCAACCCGAATTTATTGAGTGGGTCCTAAGACCAACTCAAGAATCTGATCTTTATTGGGAAAACTACATAATCGAACATCCTTCCGAGAAAAACAGGATATATCAATCCAAATATTTTATCAAGGATTTGATTCCAAAGGAAAAAGAGCTGAGCGAAGAAGAAATTTTGTCTTTGTGGGAAAAAATCGAATCAACTTCTATCACCCGGAAAAGGAGTTTGAACAGAATCATTAGATGGTCTGTCGCAGCAAGCTTATTATTGGCAATTGGCCTCTCCGGATGGTTCATTACGAACCAAAAACCCGAAAGATCCGCTGGAAATGATTACCACACCATTGCTGTTAAAAATAAAGCTGGTAGTGAGATTAAATTAATCATGTCGGATCACTCTGAGAAAGTGTTCTCCTCCAAGGAAGTTGCATTAAAATATAATAAGGAGGGTAAGTTGGCTGCAAATTCAGAAAAAACACTATCTGAGGCATCTACTAATCAGAACGTTAATATAGGTGCCACCAATGAATTAGTAGTGCCATTCGGCAAAAAATCAAGCGTGGAGCTTGCCGACGGTACAAAACTTTGGTTAAATTCTGGTAGCCGCGCAATTTTCCCTTTGGTTTTTGCCAAAGATAAAAGGGAGATCTTCCTGGAAGGAGAAGGATATATTGAGGTTGCGCATGATTCTGTTAAACCCTTCTTCGTTGTGACTGATCATATTAAAGTTAAGGTTCTTGGCACAAAATTCAATCTGTCCGCTTATGCTGATGATGCATCCATCTCACTGGCATTGGTTGAAGGAAGTGTTGAAGCATCCTCAGAAACTGGAACTATTAAATTACTTACTAATCAAGTACTTAGCTATCATAAGTCGACTCATGTAAGTTCTATCAATTCAGACGACCTATTAGAACATATATCCTGGATTTATGGCTGGATGTTATGTGACAAAGAGACCATCTTTTCTATCATCACAAAATTATCAAGATATTATGACGTCAAAATCGATGTCAGGGATCCTAAAATCAATCATATGACCCTCACCGGGAAACTTGATTTAAAAAATAACTGCGAAGATGTATTAAAAGTTATTTGTACCACCGCCCCTTTAAATTACGAATACTCTGATAATCTGATAACTATAAATGTTAAATAAACTTATTAACTAAACAAACAGAATTGCCAATGAAGTAAACAAAATGTCAAAAAAAGACAGGTTATATTGAGACTATAACCTGCCGGAAGTTTTAACGCCAATAGAAAATATTTAAGCAAATTAAAACCATACAAATTTATGCAAAAAATTGGGCTATTTATCCCGTATGACCGGGACCTGAAAAAAATTGTGCTGATTATGAAACTATTCGTATTGATACTATTCATTTCATTTACAACGGCATCAGCTAAATCAAGCTATTCGCAGAACACCAAATTCACGTTCACTCTGGACAATATTGCGGTGAAAGAGCTCTTCAGTCAGATTGAGAAAAAAAGTGAATTTATCTTTGTCTATTACGACAGTATCATCGACCTTAACAAACGAGTTTCAGTTAAAGCGGAGAATGAAACGCTCGAAGAGATCCTCGGTAAAGTCTTTGAATCAACCGATAATACCTTTAAGATCTTTGATCGTCAGGTTGTTATAGCGAAAAAGGAAGGCTCAATGACTGATATGGTACCGTCATCAACCCAACAAGTTCAAAAAAAGGGGATTTCCGGTACTGTGACTGACAGCAAGGGTCAACCCATGCCCGGAGTAGTTGTATCAGTAAAAGGAACTACTATTGGCACAATTTCGGACAATGACGGTAAATTTACTTTAAAGGTTGCTGAGAATACTCAAGCATTGGTTTTCTCCTTCCTGGGAATGAAAACACAGGAAATTGCGATTTCCGGCAAGGCCGAAATCAATGTAACCATGGTTGAACAAGTTGTTCAAGTCGATGAGGTCCTTGTGACTGGATACCAAACGATTACTAAAGAACGCACAACCGGAGCTTTCTCCACTGTTAAGTTGGAACAGATCGATAAGCCTGTATCGAACATTGCTCAAAGGCTAATTGGTACTACTGCAGGTGTTCAGGCAAGGCTGGATGTGGATGGCAACCCGACTTTTGAGATCCGTGGTCAGACTTCCCTGAATGCCACGAAAGATCCTTTGGTTGTTATCGACGGGTTCCCAACAGAAAAGGGATTCAGCTCAATCAATCCAAATGATGTAGAAAGCATTACCGTCCTTAAAGATGCTGCAGCAGCTTCCATCTGGGGCGCCAAAGCCGCGAACGGGGTTTTCGTCATCACTTCAAAAAAAGTAAGCGGCAGTCAACCATTGAGAGTATCAGTCAACACATTTTACAAAGTCGGGCAAAAATTTGACATGAATTATGTGCGTCCTATGGCTAATTCTAATGATATGATCGATTATGAACTGCTATCATTCAATAAATGGGGAAATTTGGTTTACGCACCTGTTCCTATTGACGGATCCTATTACAAGACTTATTCTCCGACACAGATGCTGATGTGGGATGCCTATTTTGGCAAAATCACAACGGCTCAGCGCGATGCTGGAATTGCCCCATACAGGAGCATGGACAACATGCAACAGATTAAAGATAACCTTCTTGCGAATCCAACTACCCAGCAGTATAATATTACGATGATGGGTGGTACTGAAAAAATGTCAAACTTCCTTTCTGTCTTGCATGAAAAGAATCAGTCAAACTTTCAGCAAACCTTTAACACAAGGGATGTCCTGAGTTTCAGGAATACTGCCAAGATGTTCAAATGGATGGAACTGGAAACCGGAGCTGTCCTGGCTTTTTCCAATGCCTCCAGCAATGGTATTTCATTGTCAGATATTCAGTCCTGGACGCCATATGAAATGTTGCTCGACGACGCTGGCAACTATACGAATATTCCCATGGGAATGAACAACATGGCAGCTTTTGCAGAAAATAAAGTTCCCTTGACAAGTTTCCCATATAAATTCACCTATAACCCGATTGAAGAAATCAATAACAGGTTCATAACCTCCAAGTCACTTGATACGAGAGTTACCGCGGCGCTCTTCCTGAAACCAATGAAAGGCCTGACATTCGAATCGAGGGTTCAGTATGAATACAACAATACTTTTAACAAGAGTATTTACAATGAGAATACTTACACCGTCCGTTCAGCGGTAAATGCAGCTGCATCCTGGACCAGGACAAACAATGCGGTGGTACTGAATCTGCCAAAAGGTGGATTTCTTGATCAGAGCAGGTCGGATGTGAAGGCCCTGACAGTGAGGAACCAGCTCAATTTCAACAGAACATTCGGGAAGCATGATGTAAGTGCGTTAGCAGGTTTTGAACTATCTGACAGGATTGCCCAGTCTTTTGGCAATCCGAGAACCTATGGTTATGACGACACCAAACTTTCAGTAGGCACATTCCCCAATGGCCCGGGTGGATCAACCGTAAAACTGATAACCAACTGGTTAGGTACCAATCAGACCTTCGCTTATGTAAACAGTTTCAGCTATGCGACAAGGCGTTATTACTCGGCTTATGCCAACGCATCGTATTCCTATAATTCAAAATATACCTTATCAGGAAGTGTCCGAAGTGATGCTTCAAACTTCATCACCGATGATCCCAAATACCGTTATGCCCCTTTCTGGTCTGTGGGTGCCGCATGGCATGCAAGCAGGGAAGATTTTATGCAGAGCATTGACTGGATCGACCGGTTATCGGCAAGGTTAACCTTTGGATACAACGGGAATGTGGACGTTACCACTTCATTCCAGCCATTGATCTCTCCAAGTGCAACAGTTAATACCTATACTCAGGAAGGTACTACATCCATTTCAAGTCTTGGAAACCCCACGCTCAGGTGGGAAAAGACCGGTACCTGGAATGGAGGAACTGATTTTTCCCTCTTCAAAGGAAAATTAAATGGAACACTGGATGTCTACAGGAAATATACCCGCGACCTGATTGCCACCATATCCATACCTTCTGTCAACGGCAGTACCTCTTCAAAGATGAACAACGCAGAAATGAAGAATACCGGTTTTGAGCTGACATTGGGGACTTCCCTGAATCTTCACAAGAATGACATCGTCTGGCGCGGATCGGCCAACTTCGCATACAATAAGAATGTGATAACCAAGCTATTTGTTGCTCAGATCGCCTCCTCAAGTATGTACGGAACAACCATTGGCTCAGGAACCTTCGTCCAAGGTTATAACTCGCAGGAAATGTGGAGCTTCTTATATGCTGGTATCAAGAACGAGGGCACTACCGCTGTGCCAAACTTCCAGCCACAGGTTCAAGGTCCGGGAACGACAACCTACAATTTTACAGGATTTACCCCGGGTGATGGACGCGATTACATGCTCCATATGGGAACAAAGGTTGCTCCTTATACTTTCGGCTTTACCAACTATTTCAAAATTTACGATTTTAGTCTGTCATTCATCGTCACCGGAAAATTCGGTCACGTATTTGCACGTCAGTCATTTAACTACCCGGTATGGTGGAATGGTGCAGTCCTTCCAAACCAGAAATATTCAGAGGTTGTGAATGGAGATCCGATGAATATTGTACCGCTGCCGCAAAACGTAAATGAAGCAAGGTTCTATTTCTGGGACAGGTTCTATCCGTATATGAGTTATTTGGTAGAAAGTGCCTCTCATTTAAGGATGCAGGAGATCAACCTGACCTACAATGTACCGCTGAAGTACACCAAGAAAGTATCGATGAGCCTTGTTCAGCTCTACGTACAATGCAACGACCTCTTCACTGTTTATTCCAATAAATATGGAGAAGATCCGGAATATCCAAAAGGGACTATGAACCCTCAGCCTAAAATTACGTTTGGACTGAAATTCGATTTATAACCATTTAAAACGTAACGACATGAAATATATATTCAATTATAGAATTCTAACATTGGTTATACTTTTTACCATCTTGGAATCATGTACAAAAATTGATTCTTTCCTTTCACAGATGCCCAATAAGAGTAGTGCAAAACCTCTTCAGAACCTGGATGAACTCGACGGAATACTAGGCCTCTACTCCAGCTTCTGGACCGAAAGTTCAGGAACAACTTATGCCGGGGCTGACGACTTTGGCGTACTTAAGGAGATTCATGATTCCTATTCCGGGATATATGGGGGTACTTCTATGAACTATATGCTTCTACCTGCAATCTGGGACATTCCAGCGGTAGAAAATTCAGGGGATAAGGGTTGGGCAGAGGCCTGGGGTAAAATTTTCAAGGCAAACATGGTTCTTGGAAACCTCGACAAAGTTGAAGGAACTGATGCCAGGAAAGCGGAACTCAGGGCTGAAGCTTACTTCATCAGAGCCTACGATATGTATCTGCTGGCTAACATTTACTGTCTGCCATATACTAACTTCAATACAAAAAATAAGGCGGAAATGGGTCTACCCCTCAAACAGTCTGTATCTTTCGACGAATCAGTTGCCAGGGCAACCCTGGAGGATACCTATAAATTTATTGAAGCAGACTTAACGGAAGCGCTGAAAATTACTACTCCTCTCCTTAGAGCCAACGATGGGGTCCCTCGCTGTTGGAGGGGAACGACAGCCGGTGTAAGGGGATTCGCAGCACGCTATTATCTATATCAGGGCGACTATGCCAAAGCCCTTACTTATGCCAACCAGGCTCTTGGCGAATATAACGTACTGGTCGACTATAACCTCAATAACAAAATAGGCGGCATGACCTGGGGAAAAGCCTTGCCCTATACCATCGACGCAGGAACAACCAGCCAAAAGACTGTGACTGTAAATTATCCTTATGGTCATGACAACCAGACTGATTATACAGACAGAATCGGCTGGAAAGAACATCTGTATATGAGATTTGTATACAATGGTTCGTGGTGGTTTATTCCCAGCAAGGAGTTGCTTGCACTATACGATCAGACCTACGACAGAAGGTATGAGTACAACTATGTGAAGGGATACTCCTATGATCGCGGTTGTGTGAAGCCCTCCTTCAATTATCCTGGCTATATCCGCTTCTTTAAAGACAATCTACCCAGTGGTCCGACAGTTGCTGAAATGTACCTGATTAAAGCAGAATGCCTTGCACGAGCAAATAATCTGGCAGAAGCTCAGGTTGCCGTCAATACCTTGAGGGCTAAACGAATTCTCAACACGGCTCCAGCAAGCGTAATCAACCTCACATTCACCAGTAAAGACGATGCAGTCAAAAAAATCCTCGAGGAAAGACGCCGTGAACTGGCATTTGTTCAGAGGTGGAATGATGTGAGAAGATTGAACAACAATGACGATGCCAACGATGATGTGATCATGAAAAGGACTTTCTATGGCTATACATCCTCGGCAATCCTAAATCTTGAAGCAGTAAAGACCTATACACTTCCCAAGGATTCCAGGCGCTTTGCCTGTCCAATCCCTTATACAGATCTGGTTTCAGGTCAGGGTGTTCTGAAACAGAATACTTACGATGCTGGTTCAGTTCTCATACAATAAATTATCGATTTGATGACAGAATCAAAGGGTTGTCCAAAAAATCAAATTTTGGACAACCTCTTTGATTTGTTTTCCTCTATTGTATAACGGATAAACAAAAATTCAATCCTGATAAAATGAAGATTACTTCTCTATTATTACTACTGATGATTACGGTTTCTGTTTTAGCTCAGAACAGGGAACTTAAAGTTACTGTTCTCGGCAAACAAGACAAGCCTGTTAAATCTGTACGGCTGGAAACATTTCCAACAAAACAGAAAGCTTCTACCGACAAAACCGGAACCTGCATCCTGAAAAATGTATCGGACAAGGATTCACTCCTGGTAACATTTCCTAATTCCACTGTTGCAGGTGTATACTCTTTGGCCGGCATAAATGAATTGCAATTTAATACTGAAAAAAGTGAACTGGCAGCATTAAATCCTGCTTCGGGCAACTGGATCAACGGTCAACCCAGAAAAGTACTCCGGAAAGGTGAATTTGACGTGGAAGCTGAAATCAAAAATGGGGCCAATAACCTTGAAGATCTTCTGAAAAGGATGCCTGGATTAATGGTCACAGGCGGAAACTTGAGTCTGAGGAATCCGATTCAAACCAATGTACTCACCAACACTTCACCGCTGATCGTCGTTGATGGAATGGCGGTTCGGGGTGGACTTTCAGAAGCCAACAGGTTGGTCAACATTCAAACAATTAAATCCATTGAAATTGAGCGCGATGGAACCCTATGGGGTAAAGATGCTATAAATGGTGCGATAATCATTAAACTAAAGAAATGAAAAAATATTTATTGATCTTATCTTTTTTTTGGATAGGATCATTATCTGCACAAGAAACCGGGATCATATTTGAGACCGGAAATTTCACCCAGGCCTTGGAAAAGGCTAAACAGGAAGGAAAATATCTTTTCATTGATTGCTATACTACCTGGTGCGGCCCATGCAAAATGCTGGAAAAGGATGTATTTACCGATAAAGAAGTTGCGAACTATTTCAATTCAAAATTCATCAATCTCCGGCTTGACATCGAGAAGGGAGAAGGGCCGGAACTGAGGAAACGTTTTGGCGTGCAGCCTGTGCCGACACTGCTTTTCATTAATGCAGCGGGTGAAGTGGAACACAAATTCATTGGTGCATCAACGAAGGAGGAATTTATGAAGCAATCGGCGGAAGTATTTTCCAATGAAAACCGTTATGGCGTTCTGCAGCGCAAGTTCAAAGGGGGCGAAAAAAGCCTCGCGTTTATGTCGGTTTATATGAACGAACTTCTGAATCAGTCGGAATACGCCAATGCTAAAGAATTGCTTTACAGTCTTTTGAAATCTGAACCGGCAGATAAACTGTGCACAAAAGAGTTTTGGCCAGTTCTTACCCAGAATTTTATGGCTGAACATGGTTCGGGCGTTTATAATTTTCTGATTAAAAACAAGGATCTGCTTATCAGGAATATCGGTGAAAAGGAGTACAAGGGTAAATTGTCCCAGATTTTTATCAAATTTTCCAATATATGGGTGTTTAACGGGGAATTAAAAATCAAGAAAGAGGATTTTGATAACCTAAAAAAAGACATCAAATTGATTTCTCCGGAAGATAAGAATGAAGTGCTTTATATTCTTAAGCTTGCAGAGGCAAGGCAGAATAAAAATTATGATTCTTTCATCTCACTTCTTGATAAATCGGCGGGGAAAATTTCAGAAAAAAACACTTATAGCCTTTTGATAAATAGCAGTTTCATGGCCAGGGAAGGATCAAAGGTCCAATGCGAAAAATTTGCTACAATGATTAATAAATTTATTGCGGCGGTAAATAACAATGATTATAAAACCAGGCTCAGCAGCGTTTTAAAAGGTCTTGAAAAAAAATAAAATCAGAATAAAATGAAAACATTTAGTCTACTTTTTCTCGTACTGATTCAGTTTTCTGTTTTGGCACAAAGTCTCAAAACACCGGATCCTATTGATCCCGTTGCAATGGCAAAGTACAAGAAAGCTATTGAAGCCAGTCCCGACAGTCTTTCGTTTCATGAAGAATTCATCAAAGCCGCCGGATGGACGAGGAATCTTATCTGGCAGTCTGATAAGTATCAAAGCCGTTTCGACAGCGTTCTCACTTCCCTTCAGGATCAGTATAAGAAGTGGAGCAAACAATTTCCAAAATCATATACGGTTCCCCTTGCCATTGGATCTGCCTTATATGAAGCGGAAAGCCCTCTGGCTACAGCCTATCTAAAAAAAGTCATTGAAGTGAATCCTAAACTTGCCGATGGGTACTTTAAGCTTGCCATTGATGCCGAGCGTTGGGGAAACCGGGAGGAGGCAAAGGAATACATGAGAAAAGCTTCGGTGGCCGATCAGGCAAATCCGGCATACGAGTTTTATTACGACATGTATTTCGACGAAGAGAATATGAATGTTTTCAAAGAGAAAATCTACGCCCTGGCCAATAAATTCCCTGATCACGAAAGAGGTGCCCAGGGATTGTACTGGCTTGGAGTAGACACCAAGGATCTCGCAGAAAGAATAAAAATATACGAAGATCTAAGAAAACGTTATTCTCCTCTGAAAATTGGATGGTCTGAATCAGGAATGAATGGCTTATTCACCTGCTATATGAATACCAATGAGTTTGACAAGGCGCTCAGCCTTGCTGAAAGCATGCAGTCAAAACGGGGATGGGGAAGCCAGATAAGGTATGCCAAAGGCTTTGCGGCTATTAACAGCCTGGTCGGTAAAAGAGATTACAAAACTGCGATCGACTCAATTATGGCTTTGTCCAAAATTAGGATATACGGTTCCGGGAACAAGCTCAAGTTGTTACTGGCAGAAATTGCCGATAAATCGGGCAATACAAAAATGGCTTATGATAGCCTATTGAAAGTCCAGGCAAAAGAGCCGACTGATGATTTATTGAAAACAATAAAAGGTTATGCCACCAAACTGGGGAAAAACGACAATGATATTTACAAGGAAATTTGGACGATCCGTGATAAATACTCCAAACCGGCAACTCCTTTCGAGTTAGGATTATATACTTCAGATAAAAAGGCGAAACTATCAGATTACCAAGGTAAAGTAATCCTGATGACTTTCTGGTTTCCGGGTTGTGGACCATGCCGGGGTGAGTTTCCCTGGTTCGAAAATGTCGTAAAGAAATTTAAAGGACAGGATCTGGTATACCTCGGAATCAATGTTTCACCGTTGCAGGATCAGTACGTGATCCCATTTATGAAAGGAACGAAGTACAGTTTTATTCCCCTCCGCGGAACTGGCGATTGGGCACAGTCTGCTTACGGCGTCAGGGGTGAGCCAACCAATTTTCTGATAGACGGGAAAGGAAATATTGTATTCGCTAATTTCAGAACTGATCGGGAAAACGGAAGAACCCTCGAATTGATGATCAGCGAACTGCTTTCAAGGGATAAAATTAAGTAACCATAAATTTAAAAATCAAACAATTACCCAAAAATAATATTCATGCCCAAAAAAATAATTCTCGCAATAATTGCAGTATTCATATTGAATAGTTCGCTCATCGCCCAGGTGGACAGCACCTACGAAGTGAAATTAAACGTAAAGGGAGTTGCAGATTGTAAACTCTATGTTACAGAATTTTATGGAGGCAACCTGACAAAGAACAGCCAATATGAATTTAAGAATGGTGAAGGCATCATAAAAGGAGTAGTCACAAAACCTTATATTGCGCGGATCACCTTTTCTTCCAACAACCAGTTTGTTAAGGCCGCTCCTTCCGGTGGATATTATCCTTCAAAAGCGGCAAGCCTTTGGGCGGTAGTTAATCCGGGATCGCGGTTTTCGATTACAGGGTCTCTGGAAAACAAGGATTTCATTGATCTATATCCGAAAGAAGGCAACGAAAACGATAAACTTGCCGATTTGAATAGCAGGATCATGCCATTGATTAACAAGGCAATCAATATCACGCTTGAGATCAATAAAAACAAGGATCTTTCCGCTGATGCGAAAAAGAAGCTTTCTGATAATTCGGAGGCATTTTCCAAAGAAGCCACAGAAGAGAAGGTGAGTTTCATTAAATCGAAACCTAATTCGCTCGCAAGCCTCTGGATCATGGAGGATATGCTTATCAGAAGTGAAATAGAACCCCTCAGCCTGGAGCCTGTTTTAGCAAAAGTCGATGCTAAGAAGTACGGCACTAACGATTTTTACGTTTCCGTCAGAGACAGAATCGAAGGAGCAAAGAGAACAAGTGCCGGGAAAAAGTGCCCAGAAATTGCCACCTCCGATTCCTTTGACGGCAAGCTGTTCACCTCTGAGAGTATGAAGGGAAAGTATATGCTCATCGATTTTTGGGGTACCTGGTGTGGCCCTTGCATGGCCGGTATTCCAAAGATGAAAGCTTTCAGGGATAAGCATGCGGATAAATTACAGCTGCTGAGCATTTCCAACGATAAAGTCGTGGCGACCTGGAAATCGGTCATCACTCAAAAGCAGATGGACTGGCCAAACATCCTTATCGGTGCGGATGAAAAGAATTATGTGAACAAGTTTAACGTACAGGGATTTCCAACAAAAATTCTCGTTAGTCCTGATGGAATCATCCTCTACCGTGAATCCGGTGAAAATGATGATTTCTACGAAAAACTCGAGAAATTGATCAAATAAGTTTCTGACCTCTCTTTCTGCTGTAATTATCAGAACACAAACACCTTTTTACTTGGTCGTAAAGGCAGGTTGTTAAGGTATTCGTTTATCTTTGCATTTCTCCGTTATCTGGATTTCCCTTTTCATCCAGGAGTTGAATGTATGTTGAAGGGCCCAAATCTGGATGGTCCCATGACGACAAGGCCCATATCACTTTTTTGGCCGGCGTAACTTCGAAGACCTGAACAGAACCCTTCCATTCCTCCGTATTCTTGTTACCGGCGCACCAATTGCAAATCACCGTATTGCCATTGTTCAACCTATTAGCAGTCTGATTATTGTACAGTTTAAAAGGTGCATCAGCTTGGGTAAACTCCCAGACGGTCTCACCCTTGGGATTGACTTCCCGGGTATAACTCTTTCCATCTCCCGAAATCAGGGTATTCCCGTTGTGCAACCGAATAGCCGACCAGGCAGATTTGGCCTCAACCGACCATATTTCTTTGCCTTCCAGGGTATATTCGACAACCTTCCCTTCCGGCATCTGTGGGACCATGATGGTATGCTGCGGAGTAATCCTCACATGACGGAACTGCCCATGGCGGTTAGCAGTCGAGGTCGGAATAATGATCTCGTTTAACAATTTATTAGTGGCTGTATTATATATCAACACCTTACCAGGATTGCCGTTTAACGCCATCAGCACACTGTCTTTGCCGATGGGTTGACAAGAATGGGTTTCGGTCCCTTCCGGACAATGAAACTCCCAGATTAAGTTCTTATCGGGAGTGATAATCCCTGCCCCCGACATGCAGGCAAAAACAATGTTCCCGTTCGAAAGCATGGTCACATCATCAAACTCCTGGATATTTCCGTTGGCTAATTTCATAGGAATGGAATATTTCCATACCACCTTGCCGCCGCGCACAAGAAACATTGACTGGGCTTCAGGATGCCTGGTATCCCATTCTCCCGCATACAAAAAGGGGTGCTGCTTCAATCCTTTACCAGGAAATTTGTAGGGTTGGGAACTACTTTGTGCCTGAAGCATCAGGCTCCCGAACATAAGCAGCAAAATCAGTTTACATTTCAGGTTCATTTCTTTTTCAAGATTTGGTTAAAGTTATCGATCTAATATTTGATTTCAAAAAGAAACTGCTATTCCTTTAACCGAAGGTAGATACAATTTCCTACTTTAGCATACTAAACAATATAATCAACAAAGATGAGAATATTTAGAATGAAAGGCTTGTTTCTGCTTGCATTGCTGGGTTTTGCCCTTCTATCTGAAGGACAAAATTCATCAACTGCTGTCACAGCTTCCGTTAAGACGGTTGAGCAACTTACGAAAGAGAATGAACAGCTTTTGCGTATTAAAAATGACTGGCCGAACTTCCTTCGTTACAGGGAAGCCAATCAAAAACTTGGACTACCTGTTGCCAAAGAGAAAAGGGTTGTCTTTATGGGTAACTCCATAACAGATGGATGGATTAAGATTTCTCCGGAATTTTTTGAAGGCAAATCATACATTGACAGGGGAATTAGCGGTCAAACGACTCCTCAGATGTTGGTGCGTTTCAGGGCCGATGTGATCAACCTGAAACCAAAGGTTGTTCTGATACTTGGTGGAACGAACGATATCGCAGGCAATACCGGCCCATCCACGCTTGAGATGATTGAGGATAATCTTGCTTCCATGGCTGAACTTGCAAATGCGAATGGCATTAAAGTAATTCTATGTTCTGTTTTACCAGTTTATGATTATCCCTGGAAACCTGGTCTTGAACCGGCAGAGAAGATTGTCACGCTCAACAAGTGGATAAAAGAGTATGCTTCCTTGCATAAATGTGATTATCTGGATTATTTTTCATCCGTTGTCGATGATAGGAAAGGGATGAAAGCGGAATACTCAAAAGATGGCGTGCATCCCAATAAAGAAGGTTACAAGGTAATGGAAGTATTAGC
>JBAXKJ010000016.1:0-127703 GCA_037137375.1 Prolixibacteraceae bacterium | reverse complement strand
GAATACCTGCCTGTCACGCAGGGGGTCGCGGGTTCGAGTCCCGTCCAGACCGCATTATTTTAATAATCAGACTCTTACAGTAAGAGGGCTTAGAGGGGGACTAAATTTTAGGTTTGGTCCCCTTCTCTTTTGCCTGACGACGAAACCGTATCCCACGCAATATTTTGACTGTCCGGGATCATTTTCAGAAAATAATGTATATATTTCTGAAATTGCAGGTAATTTCAAATGCAGTTTATTCGTTGATTTTGATCAGATTTTCCAGCAGGAGAATCACAAAAGAGGGAAAGAATGTTTGAAAATTTAAATCAACCATATCAGTTTAATAATAATTTTAAGCATAACGCCAGGACCATCTTATTGGTTAGCATGGGGTTTATTCTTATTGTTCTCTACATTCAACCTCTCGGCATAAATTTCCTAAAATCTGAGCATGATGGTTATTTCGTTTTGGGTGCCGGATTGCTGACTGCCGCAACATTATTCCTTAATACCTTGATTCTGCCGGGTATGTTCCCCAAACTTTTCAATCCTGATGGGTGGACCATAAAAAAGGAGATCATCTGGAATGCATGGATGTTTTCCAATTTATTTGCACTCTTTACTTTGATGGCATGGTTTGCCAAGACAATTTCCTATACCGATCTTCCATATTTCAGAACGGGAGCTCTTTCCTTGTTGCCGTTGATCCTATTTAACTTGATCAGTTATAATTTGTCGATGAAATTGAAACTGGTAGACATGATTGATTCTGGCAAAACCTGGCTAAAGGAGGAAATCAATGCCTTTCAACATCCAGTGGAACAAGAGTCCGTTCACCTGGTGGCAGAGAATAAAAAGCAGGCTTTTGCCGAAGAAGTAGAAAGGGTAATTCTGATTCATTCATCCGGGAATTACGTCGAAATTTTTTGGATTGACCGAAAGCTTGCTGTTAGAAAAAGACTCTTCAGGCAATCTTTTACCAATGTTGAGAAGGCGCTTGAGTCTTCCGATGTCATGCTGAAATGCCACCGCTGTTGGATGGTGAATATTAATAAAATCAACAAACTTAAAAGGTCTCCCAATGGGTATCATCTGGAGATGGACCGGCTTGATTTTACTGTTCCAGTCTCCCGCAACTGGGTTCCAATCTTTAAAGAGAAACTTATCTGAAGGGCATTTCGTCTATTTTGATTTGCATTTCATCCCCCAATAAATGTAATTCATCCCAAAATCCAGTGTTTTCAACCATTTAATGTGCGCAGAACACATTTTTTTGGTAAGCATTTTTTCAATACCTACCATTGTATCGTATTATATAATGGTCAATTGAAATGATGAAAGTCTTAAACATTGGAGGTTTGAAAATTAAACTTCCTATTATCCAGGGAGGAATGGGGGTTGGAGTTTCCCTTAACGGACTGGCTTCCGCAGTCGCTAACGAAGGGGGAGTGGGAGTTATCTCTCCTGCGGGAATCGGTTTTCTATACAAGAATCATTCTTCCGATTACCTGGAAAACTGCATCTATGGTCTGACTCAGGAAATCAGAAAATCAAGGGAGAAATCGCAGGGAGTCCTGGGTGTAAATATCATGGTAGCATTATCTAACTACGCTGATCTGGTTACTACTTCAATAAGGGAAAAAATCAATATAATTTTTTCTGGAGCTGGACTGCCACTCGACCTTCCCAAATACCTGACTCCGGACTCGGAGACAAAGTTGGTTCCAATTGTGTCGTCTGCAAGGGCAGCCGCATTGATTTGCAATAAATGGGTTGGTAATTTCAACTATCTGCCTGATGCAATAGTAGTTGAAGGACCTAAAGCGGGTGGGCATCTGGGCTTTAAAATTGACCAGATCTTTGACGAGAACTATTCGCTCGAAAAAATCATAGAAGAAGTTGTTGCAGTGGCGAATGAATTTGGTGAAAAATATGGTAAGCAGATTCCTGTTATTGCCGCGGGTGGCATTTACACAGGTGAAGATATTGCCGCTATTCTCGAGTTAGGAGCGGCTGGTGTCCAGATGGGTACTAGATTTGTAACTACCACAGAATGTGATGCTTCTGACGGATTCAAGCAAGCATATATCCAAGCAAAGGAGGAAGATGTGAGAATCATCAAGAGTCCTGTTGGAATGCCTGGCCGCGCGATCAGCTGTTCATTCCTGGATGATGTGGATAGCGGCAAGAGGCGTCCAACTGTCTGTCCCGTCAATTGTGTCAAGACCTGTGATATTGCCACCGCTCCTTACTGTATCATGGCTTCTCTGGCTTCAGCCTTAAGAGGTAATTTCCGAAATGGCTATGCTTTTTGTGGTAGTAATGTTTGGAAAACAGACAAAATCATTTCAGTCAAAGAATTGTTTTCTAATTTGAAAGAGGAATATAAACAAGCAGTCGGAGAGAAATTTGCCTTTTCGCTTTAACTTGCTCCAATATGAAAAAGTCTGCAATTCCAGGAGAATTGCAGACTTTTTTATTTCGGGTATTCTCACAAATGCTTTCCCTACTTTTTTAGACATCCAAAGAAATGGTAGTGATAACTTCTTATCTTTGACAACAGTTTGAAACTTATGATAGTTACAGGCTTTTATTAATAATTTATTTTCTTTTTTACCGTGAATAAAAGATATTTCAGCTTATTATCAGGCATATTAATCTCGTTCTTTTCGTTGTTTATTTCATCCGGTGTTCTGGCTCAGGATGTTCAGAGTCAGGCGATTAAATTCGGGAGGGTGATAAAATTGGTCGATGCATTCTATGTTGACACCACGAATATTAACAAACTGACAGAGAATGCCATTACAGATTTGCTTGCCAGGCTCGATCCTCATTCGGTTTACATCAGCAAGGCAGAGGTTGAAGAAATGAACCAACCACTGGAAGGAAATTTTGAAGGTATTGGAATCTCTTTCAATATTATTCAGGATACCCTGATTGTCATGACCACAATTCCAGGTGGCCCCTCAGAAAAGGTCGGTTTGAGACCAGGTGACCGGATCATTCAAGTGGATGCCAAAAACATAGCTTCCAAGGGCATCAAATCGCAGGATGTTTTTGGTTATTTGCGAGGTCCTAAGGGTACTACGGTAGTCCTAAAAATTATCAGAAAAGGCGAACCAGCACCTCTTGAATTTACGATTGTCAGGGATAAAATCCCGATCTACAGCCTCGATGCGGCTTTTATGCTGAACAAAGAGACTGCCTTTATCAAGTTAAACAGATTCTCGGCTACTACCATTGAAGAATATTCTAATGCGGTTAAAAGCCTCGAGAAACAAGGGAAGTTTAAAAACATGGTCCTTGACCTTCGGGGGAATGGCGGCGGCTATCTCGGCGCTGCCTATGAATTGGCAAATCAGTTCCTGGAAGCCAATAAGCTGATCGTCTATACTGAAGGCAGCCATAGTCCGAGGAAGGATTATCGCTCCAATACCAACGGCGACTTCCTGAAGGGCAACTTGATTATTCTGATCGATGAAGGCACTGCCTCCGCTTCTGAAATCGTATCGGGAGCAATTCAGGATTGGGACCGCGGTGTCCTGATCGGCAGGAGATCTTTTGGGAAAGGATTGGTGCAGCAACCTTTCGCATTAAATGATGGCTCAATGATCAGACTGACGACAGCTCATTATTACACACCAGCTGGTAGAAATATTCAGAAACCGTACAAGGACAATCCTGAAAATTACAGAATCGATTATGTCAAAAGATATGAACGCGGAGAGTTGTTCAACAAAGACAGCATCCGCACGGCTGATTCCCTGATGACAAAAACGCTGGTAACTAAGCGAAAAGTTTTTGGTGGCGGTGGAATCGTCCCTGATATCTTCGTGCCACTTGATACTTCATTCCATTATAGATATTTCAATAACCTGGTCCGAAAAAATATTTTCTTTCCATATGTGGTCAGTTACATTGATCAGCATAGAAAAGAGCTGTTGAAGAAATATCCTGAATTTCAAGATTTTAGAGATAATTTTAAAGTTGCTCCATCGACACTGGATGAATTAGTGGTCCTGGGTGAAAAGTCCGGCATTAAAAAGGAACCGGAAAGTGTTGATGCACTAAGAGATGTGATCTATAGGCAAATACGGGCACTCATTGCACGTGATCTATACGAGCCTGGGAATTATTACAGAATCATGCTGGAGGATGACATGGAAGTGAAGAAGGCTATTGAACTGTTGTCTGATCCAAAATCATATTCCCGTCTCCTGAACAGGTAAAGCAGGAATAAAATGGAAGAATTCTATGATGGCTATCTATCAATGGCTTGTCAATCATTATATTGAAGTTTGTGGGACTGTTACTGGATTCCTTTATCTGGGGTTCTCCATCAAGCAGCATTTCCTCACCTGGCCTGTTGGATTACTCAATGCGTTGTTCTACATCGCTGTTTTTTTCACCTCTAAGATTTATGCCGATATGTCGTTGCAATTTTATTATGTTGCAATTAGTATCTACGGATGGTGGTGCTGGTATCACGGTAGTGCCACTGGAGATACACTTTCGGTGACAAGGACCTCCGGTACACTATGGACAAAACTGGTGGTTGTCTCAGGTATCTTGTTTGCCGGAATAACCTATTTATTAGCCAATTATACGGATTCTCAGGTACCCTACTGGGATGGTCTAACCACTGCATTAAGTATAGTCGCCACCTGGATGCTGGCTCAAAAAAAGATTGAACACTGGCTGTTATGGGTTTTTGTCGATGCGATATCGATCGGACTTTTCATATATAAGGAGTTGTATCCGACCACATTATTGTTCCTGGTCTACACGGTATTGGCTGTTTATGGTTATTGGGAATGGAGAAAGGAATTAGAACCTGAAAAATGGGAGAAGGTAATCAGTTGAGGAAAATTGTAATTACAGGTCCGGAATCTACCGGGAAAACCGAACTTTCAGAGGCGTTGGCTTTGAAGCTAAATGCGCACTGGATTCCTGAATTTGCCCGTACCTATGTGGAAAAACTCGATAGGCCCTACCAATATTCTGATCTTGAGATTATTGCAAGATATCAGATTCAGCAGGAAAGGGAAGAGTCGGCAATGGTGGGTGATGGCATATTAATATTTGATACCTGGTTGATTATTACGAAGATATGGTTTGAGGTTGTATTTGGTAAATCACCCAAATGGTTGGAAGAGCAAATTGCCTCTTCGAAAATTGACCTTTTTTTGGTTTGTCGTCCTGATTTACCCTGGATAGCAGACCCGGTCCGTGAAAATGGTGGCGAAATGCGGGACAGGTTATTTGATAGATATTGCAGGGAGATTGAAAAATATGGGTTTAACCTGGAAATTGTGGAAGGTTTCGGCGAAGCAAGATTGAATTGTGCTTTAAGGCATTTTCGGACTCATCACATTGTTTAGAACCTTTTGTCAGCTTTCCCGTTAAATTCATTAGAATTGCAGTATTAATTTCGTCTTACGTAATATGTGGTAATGACATAAAAGTATGACTGATAAGTCAATGAACCTTGGAGTATTGGTATAGCGAATCTCGGGTGCTTTCTGACAGGTAAAATAAATTATTGAGAGATGAACGAGCTAATGGAGAATAAAATCAGGAAATCTATTGGTGATGCTATTGTTAAGCTAACTGATATTTCCAAAGTAGGTGAAGTGACACATGCCCAGCGTGCCGGGGAACCGATGCCGTCCACAGAAAAGCTGAAAATTTTTGTAGATAAAGTGAGACAAATTATATTCCCGGGATATTTTGGAACCATCAATTTTCATCCGTCAACTTTCCAATATCATATGGGAGTCCTTGTAGATGAGGTGTTTCACATCTTATCGGAACAGCTCCTGGCTGGCCTTTGTTTCATGTGCGACAAAGAAAACAGTTCTGATCTGGAAAGCAGAAAGGCTGAATCTGAAAGTTGTGCGGCTGACTTTATTTCTGTTCTACCGGAGATAAGAAGACTCATGATATCTGATGTTGAAGCAGCTTATTTGGGTGATCCCGCTGCCACAAGCATCAGTGAAGTGATTTTCTGTTACCCTGCGATCCGTGCAATTTCAAGCTACAGGATCGCGCATGCATTGCATAAATTTGGAATTCCACTCATCCCCAGGATTATTACTGAAATGGCTCACTCTGAGACTGGAATTGATATACATCCGGAGGCTGTTATCGGTCCGAATTTTGCCATCGATCATGGTACCGGAATAGTCATTGGATCAACCACAATAATTGGATCTAATGTTAAACTTTATCAGGGAGTTACGTTAGGAGCCAAGAGCTTTTCACTCGATAAGGAGGGCAATCCTGTGAAGGGAATTCCCCGTCATCCGATTGTTGAAGACAATGTGGTAGTCTATTCCAATTCCTCGATACTGGGTAGAATTACCATTGGACACGACTCCGTTATTGGCGGCAATATATGGATAACCAACGATTTACCGCCATTTTCGAAGATTGTTCAGAACAGGGCCAAGAAGAATGCTGAATTTATTTTTGGCGGAGGGATATAAATGAAAAAAAAACTCAGTGAAAAAATTTAAGATAGTAGTCAAAACATTTGCAGGACTGGAGCAGGTTCTGGCGGCCGAACTCAAAGCGTTGGGGGCAGAATCGGTAACGCCCGAGCGGAGGGCCGTTTCCTTTCTTGGAGACAAGGCCATGCTATATAAAGCTAACTTTCTGTTGCGTACGGCTTTGAAGGTTTTAAGACCGGTTGCACAGTTTAACATACACTGGAAAGATGATCTGTATAACAACACCAAGAAGATCAACTGGTCTGAATATCTGACGCTGGGAAAGAGTTTTTCCATCGATAGTACAGTTCAATCTGAGCTCTTCGTTAATTCAATGTATGCTTCGCTTAAGGTAAAGGATGCCATCGCCGACTACTTTAGGGAAACGTTGGGTAAGAGACCTTCTGTGAATCAACACGATCCGGATATCAGGATTCATGTCTACCTGATGGGAGACTATTGTGAAATATCTTTGGATAGTTCAGGCGAGTCCCTGCATAAGAGAGGATACCGGATGGGCCAGGGTGAAGCGCCTGTCAATGAAGTGCTTGCCGCCGGCATGATCCTATTGTCAGGATGGAATGGGGAATCCGATTTCCTTGATCCGATGTGTGGCTCTGGTACCTTTCTCATCGAGGCTGCGATGATAGCAAAGGGAATTCCTGCAGGTATTTACAGAAAATCTTTTGCCTTCGAGAAATGGCTGGATTTTGACGAAAATCTATTCTCTGAGATATATAACGCGGATTACGAAAAGGAATCTTCGGTCAGGATTTTTGGTTCGGATATTTCGGTTCAGAGTTGTGCAATAGCCAGGGCAAACATCAAAAATGCGGGGTTGTCGAAGGCGATCGAAGTCGAGGTGAAGGATTTTATTTCCATGGATCCTCCATTCGAAGATGCCATCATCATTACCAATCCTCCCTATGGTGAACGGATGAAACCTCAGTCTGTGGCAGAACTATACAAATCTATGGGGGACGTACTGAAACAGAAATATGCAGGATATGCCGCATGGATTATCTCAAGTTCGGAGGAAGGATTCAGGAATATTGGACTCAAGCCATCGAAAAAAATTGAGTTGTTTAATGGGGCTCTGCCATGCAGCTTCAGAAAATTTGAACTTTTCAGAGGTACGTATAAGGAGAAAGTCACCCTTAAGAAGGCTAACCAAGCTGGGGATTTGTAGGTCACACTACCGTGAAGACCGTATTACTGGCTGATCTTCTTGTAATTGACATCCTGTTTAATGCTGGTGATGAGGTATTCCTTACACTTAAACTTCCGCTTCTTAACATATTTTTCGCTGCTGAAGCCCATGATCTGAGCGATCTGCTTCAATGGAACCTTATCGAAGAACAACTGCAGCAGTTTCTGGCAATCGCTCCCTAAAAGTTGAAAATGCTTCTGATAAAGCTTAAAACGCTCATTCTTTTCCACCAGTTCAGCGAAATCATGATCGAATTCAATCTCAAAGGCAGATGTATCATTCATCATTTCTCTTTCTGATTTGATACGCGAAAGTTGCTTTAACCAGAGAAATTTGCAGACAGAATAGAGATAGGTTTCGAATGCGCAATTGATAACCAGATCATTAGCTTTTAATTTTCTGTAGACCACAATGATAGCTTCCTGGAAAATGTCATTAGCGTCTTCATCGTCTCCGCTGTTTTTCTTAACATACAGGTTGACTTTGTAGTAGAAATTCTTATATATATGCTGAAGAATTACGTTGTCATTGCGTAAAATGCCAGTCAGAAGTTCTTCGTTGCTATAATTGATCATTTTAGTCCGCTAATTCTTTTTTTCCTTTTTAAATACCATTTCTCCAAAACGATTGCTAAAAATACGAAAATTATTAAGCCGGCAAAATATCCCGCTTTACTTTTAAAAAGTGGAGTCTGCTTGCCTATTGACACATATCCTAACCAGTAATAGGGATGTGACTTCATGGGATCAGATTGGGAAATATAACTAACTTTTGCCCTGCGCAAGGCTTCATCTTTGGTATAACCATTTTTGATATTACGGTAAAAATCGATCATCATGGAGGAACTGGAAGCATCTTCCACATTCCAAAGTGTCATGATAATGCTTGGACAACCCGCATAAAGAAATGCCCTGGCAAGGCTCATGACTCCTTCTCCCTTAAGTAGTTTGCCTGAACCAGTATTACATCCGCTGAGCACCACCATTCCGGATTTCAGTTTCAGATTATATATTTCATAAGTATTCAACGTGCGATCTTCAGTTCCGGAAACCCCTGGTGAGAATACCAACTTCGAATAAAGGGGCAATGTGTCATTGAGGATGGTATGCATGGCAAGATGCAGGATATCGTATTTTTCAGCATTCTGCTTAAAGGATTGTTTCGTTGCATTGGATCCGGAATATCTGTCCCCCTGGATAATACCGGTGATGCCGGATACTTCATTTTCGGCGCCTGGAAGAGGCAGAAACTGCTCGGTTTCATCACCCTTGATGTTAGGAGAACTATTATAATCAGGAGCAAAGGCGGCTATCTTATTGTTGAATTTCACACTATTTTGAAAGTAGTAATAAAGTAGGGTAGCGGAATAAGTATAAGAAATAGCGTGGTGATGAACCAGGTAATCCAAGGTTCTGAAATCCATTTTGGATGTGTCGGCCTGAGAGGCCAGAAGCGCATCAAATGGAATGTAGGAAAGCTTGTCATCTGGTACAATAACCAGTCTGTAATTTTGCATCTGGGATGTTACAGGTTCAATAAGATGTTGATACAAGAATGAGGCGTTTTTTGTGTAAAGGATATAGTCTGCTTTCCGGGTACTCAGAACCATCCCATTTTTAATGAATTTGAGAAAATGGTCAACGTTATTGAAAAAAGCGTCATTGATTGGTGCGCGAATGATCTTGAAATCATGGTCAGTGACAACGAATGTGTACAGTTCAGAAGAAGTATTGCCCCTATTTTCCTTGACAAAATATTCAATAAATGCCTCTCTGCCCCCAAGAGATTGCTGCACCGTTCCCACAGATACGATAGGATCCGCAAATTTGTACTGATAATACCTGGGATATTCTTTCTCGACCAGCTTCATCATCTCCTGATAATTCTTTGTGAGTGAGAAAATTTTGTCTTTCCAAAAATTGATTTTCGTTTGATCAGGAGTGGGGGAATCTTTTTCCTTAAAAATAAAGTTTTCACAAGCAGAGATCTCTCCTTTTATTGCGGTTTCCTTCATAAGCAAGGAGTCTGGTAGTCCGGAAAACTCTTTGGCCTGAAGCTCTCTAAGCATTGACTGAAAATTGGCGGAGCGGCTTCTTTCTGAAAATTCAAAACTCTTCTCAAAATAGGTCTTTTTATTGGTTTTTTCATATAGTTGGGCTGCTACCTCAAGAGCTCCAGCATAGACAGGATGTTCGTTTTCAGAAAGATAGAGCTTGCTGGCCTGATTCTGGAAACTGTTTCTTATCAGGTGGATCGTATTGATAGTGAGATCATAGGTTGATAAGGACATTTCCAGTTGCTTCAAACTAGCATCAGGAAGGTTTTTCTCATTTAGCAGAGAAAGTAATTGAAGTGCTTCTGCCTTGTTTTTCAGGGCATCCAGTAACCGAATCTTGTCAATTGAGTTCTCGGGCAAGGGATTTGAGAATGGATCATTGGAGCTAAACCCAGGGGTGATTGCAATGATGGCTTTCTGGAAATAATCCAGTGACATTTCAATATTCTTCTTCCGCTGTGCTACAAAACTATCCAGGTTGCTTTCACTCTCCTTCTTACTAAGGTAGACCGCTCCTATCTCTTTCAGACAAGTGGAGAAAACGTCGCCCTGCTCGCCAATGCGTTTTTTGACAAGGTCCTTGGCAATCAGGTAATTAGCTAATGAATGATCGAAATCCTCCATTTCGAGATATACAATTCCAAGATTCATGAAAATTAAACCCTTTTGGACAAAATTCTCGCCGAGATCTTTCTCTCCAATTTCGATGGCCTTGTTCAGGTAGGAGATACTTCCAGCAAAGTCTTTTCGGGCGGCGCAGATCATACCCTTTGCATTCCATTTTTTGAAGGCATGTATACTTTGGGGATTTATTTCAAAGGATTTTTGATTGAAAAGTTCCGCTTCCCTTATATTGTTGTTATCCTTGTAAAAATCGGACATATTCATCAGCAGAATCTCATAGAAATCCTGGCCTGGAAGATCCAGCTTCTTAAGAGTCCTCTCTGCTTTTTCGTAATAGGATGTTGCCTTTTCAATATCCCCCAATGAGCTGAAACATATGGCTAGATTTTGATGCACAGAGGCAAGCCGCCGAGGATCTTGGGGTTCTGCATTCTCATATATTGGCAATGCTTGCTCACAATAATTAATTGCATTGTTATACAGTCCTAATTGGATCTCGATTGCACCAAGATAATTCAGTATGTTGGCAACCTTGACTGAATTCTTTCCATAATTTTTAATCCTGATCAGGAGTACCTCATTAAGCAGATTAAAGGCAACATCATATGAGCCATTATTATAGGCATTCACCCCCTTTTCATTTAGCTCCGCCTCCCGGTCTTTCAAATCTTGCTGACCATTAGAATGGACAGGCAGTATAAACAATTGACAAAGCAATAAAATGGTCCAAATATATTTTCCATAAGGGAAAAGAACCTTCATAATGGCACTTTTAATTCTAATAATGTAAAATAAAATAAAAATACAGCATGCAACGAAAATATTATTATTTTTTAAGTATTAAATAATCAGCGTGTTATAAGCAACCAATATAGAAATTGAGTTTTTTTTGAGAAAAGTCGGGTAACCTTTTGCCGCTTGTAGGGATTAAGTGTTGCAAGGAACAATAAAGAATTAGTAACTTATTAAAACGTCTTAACATGAAAAATTTTAATTTTCAAGCAGTAGAAGTTCTTTCAATCGAAGAATTAGCAGCAGTAAAAGGTGGTCACGGTATCCCTACTCCAATAGTTATTCCTGATAACCCAGCAGAAGAAGCGCTCAGTAATGTGTCTGCGTTCAGCCTTTTGACGGTAAGCACAGTCAGTGGTAGCCATCATGGAAGTTGGAAGCGTAGGAAATAGGAGTGATCTTTATCTCCAAATCTTGCATGTGAATTAGTTTCTGTGTAAGGTGGAGAACGTTTTTAGTCAAAGTTTTCCCGGATTGATTCCGCGGAATATTGCTTTGTGTGGAATTATTTGAAAATTAAATTGAGAATTATGAACCCGGATAAGCGAATCAAAATTCTTGAAAAGCTTGAAGATGAAAGTCTTACGGAGGAAGAACTGAATATTTTACATTCAATTCTTTTTAGCGATGAGACCCTGAAAGAGGAAATGACTTTAAGTAAGGAAATTGAGGAAGCAATGGGCGAAAAAGATATCATTTTATTAAGAAATCAATTGAAAAACATTACCGGACAAATAGCAAAAACCTCTGAGAATCAGCACCTGACAGATGCTGAAGCCTATTTTGGCCTATCGGAGGAAGTTTTTAACCCTGTCAATCTTGATGCACAGGGTATGGATGAACTTCAACTCGGGAATTATCTGCAAAAATTACATATAAAGAACCATGATATCTCCTCCAGGGAGGTTATTCATGATCTTTACAACGAAAAAGAAGAACTCGCGGAGATTGACAGCCAATTAATGTCTCCCGAAGATGAGCAGCTCTTTTGTGATGTTAGAGATGCTTTGGCAGAAAAAGAGATCATGGATCTTCGTGCCAACCTGAATTCAATTGCTAAAAGCGTATCCATTCATGAGCGCTCGTTTGAAGAGATCGAAGATTTTGTCGACAGAGATCTGGACGATGAACTAGAGGCTCTTATCAAGGTGGAGATGCTGACAAATCCAGCACTTGTTAATGAAATTGAACTTCATAGTGAGGTTAATAGCGCTATTGGAGAGTCAGATATCATGAAACTAAGGAGCAAACTGAAAAATATTATGGACAGCGAATATTCTCATTCAAAATCCATTGAAGAGATCGATAGTTACATCTACGAAGACATGGATGAATATGCATCTGCGCTCTTTGAAGAGGAATTGCTTGAAAACTCCGGATTAGCGCACGATCTGACCTTCCAGAAAGACATTGATAGAGCTATTGCCGAGACGGATGTAATGGCTCTAAGAGCAAAGTTGCAGGAGATTGCATCGGAAGAACAAGAGAAAAATACCGAATTGCTTGGGGTCGCCTCACCAAAACGGAAGAACCTTTACTGGTACGCTGCTGCTTCAGTTGTCGTTGCTATGGTCGCTGTTTCTTCCTTGCTGAATATTACACCTAAATCTGATCAGCAGCTTTATGCCTCTTTCTATGAACCGTATCAACCAGGATCAAATGTTTCGAGATCCGGTACTGCATCGACAGGTCAAATGGATAAAGCCGTTCGCGAGATTGATAAAGGGCACTATTCTTTAGCCTTGAATATGCTCGAAAAGGCTTCAAAAGTTGGGAATGACGGTTTCAGTATTAGTTTCTACTCAGGCGTTGCCTTGCAAGAATTGGGTCAATATAAAAATGCAATTCAATCCTTTTCGGAAGTTATCCGGCATGGGGATAACCTCTTGGTAGAACAATCTGAATGGTACATAGGACTCTGTTATCTCAGAATTGAGGAACGTGATAAGGCCTTGAAACAGTTCAGGAGTATTGTCGCCCGAAATGGATTTTACAAAGACAAATCAAGCAAATTGCTGAAACAGCTTGAATAAAGATATATTGTAAGACGTTTTGAAAATAGGTGTTGGTTACTTTATTGGTTCCTTGCAAAATCGTTCAGTAACAAACAGGAAAACAAATCGGAAGACATGTTTTGATTAGATTACCAGATTGCTTTATTCGTTCCTTGCAAGATGATTAAGTGACTGCTGATCTGAGTTAGTTAGCATAACTAGAATAGAAATTTCGGCGATAGCTTTGTGCCCTTAGCAAAGCTTTCGCCATTTTTATTGATATCTGATGATCTCAGATTTTCTACCCAGGAAATCATCGAAAGTAGATTTTGTCAGCCCTTGCAGATTTGTACCGAACGGAATCCTGCCTTCAGGCGGTCTGACTGGAAACCAGGTTAGCCTGATATCAATGATTTTAAAGACAAGTGACTCATTGAAGATCCTGAATCCGGTTCCAATACCGGCATAAAAATCTTCTTTAAATATAGACTTTGCCTGGTCTGAGAGAAATGCGATATCTGAAAAAATGTAATTCGTAAACCGGAAGCCATAAAGATTCCATTTCAGATATCTTACCATTTCCAAATTTAAATTTAACCGGCAGTTTCCTTTTAAATCACTGGTGTAGAAGTCCCTAATGCCAAACCGCCCATCAATAGTAAGATATTCTTCTTTGAAACGGTTAATTCCTGAGAGAAATTCCAGGTTAATAAATTGACGAAAAGGATCCCCAAAGGCGTACATTTTCTTGGAAAAAAAATTTCCACTTACCATGAAAGTCCCTTGTGTAACAGATGCCTGGTTCAGAAATCCATCCAACGAGAATTTACCACAAAAATAGCCACCTTGATTTCCTATTATTGCCTTACTAATGGATACGCCAAGATACGGCCAGACACCAAACTGCGATTTATCCAGTCCTGCTTTGAGCTCAAATAAATGACCGTACGGAATATCTTCTGTGACCCCATACCCATAAACCAAATTGTTTTTATAAAGATTCCGGCGCGAAAATCCCACACCGCCAAGAAAAAAATCATGATTTCTAAAAAACTGGCTTTCACCAGCGGGCTCGTTTGCGTCGTGGCTAAATTGCTGATGATAATACCTGAAGTTGAGTAAAATCTTGTCTGATAGATCGTTTTTGTTGCTGAATGCATGTGCAAACCATAGATCACTTGAGATATAGGCAATAGTTGTATCCAGTTCAATGGGGTGATCATCAGCAATAAAGTTGTATTTGGAGACATGATCAAAAGAGGCTCCCCCGGCATTTTCATCACCGGAGGTGAGAAATCTTTTTTCAACAGAGAAATTCCAGCCTTTCTTTAGATAGGTATCTGAAGCACCAACTGTCACATTGATAAATCTGCCCAGAAAATTTTCTATGTGATAAGCCGAATAAATACCCATCTCTGGTAAATAGGCATTTTTTTGAGCCATACCAATGCTGAGCCGATGGCCTAATCCAAACATATTTTCATTGACAACTTCCAGGTTACTGTAGGATTGATCTGCACTTGCGTTAACACCATATTCGAATTTATCCTTGCTTATGATAATAACGTTTACAAGATCAGGAAAGCCGTTCACCGACTCGAGACGGAAGGCGACATCCTCCAGATAACTCAGGTCACGCATGAGTTTTTCGTTTTCAGCAATTAACAGAGGATTAACAAGATCTCCTGTTTTGAACAAAACCTGCATGCGAAGCTTGCTTTTCGCAGTGTTCATATGCAACCTGTTACCGGCTTTGTCAATCCATCTTGTCGCATCCAAAGTAGTATCATTTAAGGATGTTCCAAATGGATGTAACCTGACGAACCGGATCGATGCGATCCTTTTCCCGCCGAATTGTTCGAAATAAGATATACTCTTAACTCCAGTATGACTGATGGTTGTATCCTTAGAGGTTAGAAAATAACCAAGAACATTTTTCGCAAATCCTTTTTTTAAGTGCTGAATATTGATGCTCTTTGCGACAGATTCCTGTCCGGAAGTGGCAAATTTGGTCGTATCTTTCTTGATCAGGAATATGCTTTTCCCTTCACCTTTTAAATGGGTAGAAGGCCTGGGTGAGGAGGGAAGTGCATATAAAAACAGACAAATGATTAAAAAATAGACTTTCAATTTCCCAAAAAATAGATTTGTTAATTAGCTACAAAAATAATATTAGCGACCGGTCTTTCACCCTCTTTATCACTGGGGTTATTCAGAATACCTTTCCCTTTGCCATCATTGACCCAAAGAGTTGTGGACCCGCCACCATCCAGGTTGATTGCATCTTTGCATTTCAAACGGAGCAGAAAATCTTGAGTTTCTTTGAGATTCATACCCGAAGCAATTTCGCTGCGCCCATCGATCGCAATCAGAAGAATACTCTTGTCGGCAGTCTCGCAAAGGCAAGTCCGGGGATGCCTTTTCTTTACAAATTCCGAGTTTTCAAGCGGCATCTTTTTCCCGTTTATCAGAAGAATTGGCCCTGAAACCAATACCGCTTCCTCTTTTTTCGATTTCTCATAAACCGTCGCCGGTCTCGCGATTTCCACCTTTAACCGATATTTATGACTTACCAGGATGGCCCCGTTAAGCAAGGAATCTGTCTTCGCCCAAGGCTGTTTGGAATTTCTGTTCCATGCAATTACCTTTCCTCCTGACTCCAGATAGGCAACCGAGCCACCCTTCTTTACATCAAAAAAACTGCCATTGAGAGCAACATTTGCATGTGTTTCCTCAGCAAACTGACTGGTTTTCCTGAGTGTCGAATCAGACCAGGCAATGCCAAATTTCAACATGGACATCGCCCGTTTTCTTACAGCTATGATCTCCACATTCTGCTTATCCGGAAAAAGTCCTTCCGAGTTTAAGTGATAATGCTCCATCCCTTTAATGTTGAATGGTGCCTGATATTTTGTAAGATCCAGAACCTGAGCAACGACGCCGTGTTGAAGGACCAGGAGGGAAAACAGACAGATGATAATTCTCTTTACTATCATATTCAAAAACCGTTAATAACTTTCAAAGATATGGTTTTTTGTTACGAAAAACTGCTTATTTTGCAATGCCAAAATAGTAAAACCTTTGTCTCAAGCCTTACGAACTGAACTGATATGAAAAAGAATGCCAGCTTTTTTTTGACCTTGCTGATGATCATTCTGATTGTTTCCTGTCGCAAAAATGACAATATTATTTCTGAGGAAATAGTCAGTTCTACGACTTATAATCCTAGCAAAGATCAGATCGTTGTAACCAATAAGGAGATCCGTGGTGCCTGGATTGCAACGGTTTCCAACCTCGATTGGCCAGATACCAAGAACAATGCGACGGCTCAAAAAAATGAACTGATTATCTTACTCGATCGGTTGCAAGCCTTGAACTGTAATTCGGTAATTCTACAGATCCGTCCCAATGCAGATGCCTTCTATCCCTCCAGTCTTGAGCCCTGGTCAATTTTCCTGACAGGTACACAGGGACTGGATCCTGGATATGATCCGCTTCAATTTGCAATTGATGAATCACACAAAAGGGGCATGGAGTTTCATGCCTGGATGAATCCATACCGGATCGGAAATGCCAGTACCCAACTAGCAGCCTCACATGTCGCATTGAAACATCCGGATTGGGTCATCAACTACCAAAGCGTCCGTTATTTTAATCCGGGAATTCCGGAGGTTATCAACCACCTTACGTCTGTCATAACAGAGATCATCACCAAATATGATGTGGATGCGATCCATTTTGATGACTTTTTTTATCCTTCCGGTGCAAAATCGACCACAGATCCTTTTGGATTTAATGATAAGGATGCTTTTCTGAAATATGGAGGAGGAAAAGATATTCATACCTGGAGGGCAGATAATGTTAATTCGATGGTGCAGAAAGTGGCCCAGACGATACGCCAGACTAAACCAGGAGTATTATTTGGTATTTCGCCAGCCGGGAAACGGGAGAATAGTCTGGATCTCTACGCTGATCCCCTCATCTGGCTGCAGCAAAAGTGGGTAGATTACCTAGCCCCGCAGATCTACTGGGAATTCGGTCATGCAACCGCCGATTATGGAATGCTGGCGAATTTCTGGAATGCAAATGCACAGGGTGTACCGATGATAATTGGATTAGCAGTATACAAATATCAGGACCCTCTATATCCTGCCTTTGCAAATGTAAGTCAGTTTGACCGGCAAATAGATGCTGTCAGGAATAGCACAAGTCTCTCAGGATGCTTTTTATATAGAACCAAATACTTGTTCAATACTTCGTTGTACAATTTTCTGAAAACTAAATACGCTTACAAGTCAGTCTTGCCGTTCATGGGGCGGATTACTAAACCCAATGCAACTGTACCTGTCCTGGTTCAAAACGGAGATCTAATTCAATGGCCTTATCAGGGACCAACTATCAGATATGCTGTTTATCAATTAGAAAAGGATAAGGTTTCCGCCAACACTTACAACGCTAACGCAGTAGAAATAAGTGCAAAAAACAACTACCAGGGAACCAAAGGTAAAAGTTATTTTGTCACCGCTGTGAATGAAGATAATGTGGAGAGTGCTCGATCCGGCGTGGTGACGCTGAACTAAAAAGTGACCAGTCTTCGGCCATGATATTCACCGGAAGGAATCTTTCTGAAGATCTCTTCGAAATTTTCTGCAGTTACTTTTCCTGCCACGATGACGGTGATCTGAGGAGCTGCCAATTCGATCATCCGGTTAAGAATTCCTGAGCCCTGAAGGGCAGTATCCCTGCCTCCTGATGATAGAATCCTGTTAACCTGAATCTCCTTGAGAAATGCCACGCCGTCAAGAATATTCCGCGAAACATCAATAGCCTTGTGGAAGGTGACCTGCATTGGTTTCGCAATCTGAACCAGGAACCTTGTCTTCTCCTCTTCGATGTTCCCTCTTTCATCCAGCAATCCAAAAACAACTCCATATACACCCAGTTCCTTGCATTGGAGAATATCTTCCTGCATGATCTCAAATTCTTCTGCAGAATAGATGAAATTTCCACCCCTTGGTCGGATCATGACAGTGAAAGGAACCGGCAATTTTTCCAGACACTTTTTGATCGTTCCAAAAGAGGGTGTTGTGCCACCAACAGTCAGATTATCACATAATTCTATGCGCGTTGCGCCTGCTGAAACTGCTCTGATGGCTTCATCATAAGATTCAACACAGACTTCTTTTACAGGCTCCATTCGGGTGTTTTAGAAAATTCGGATTAATTGCTCCGCTAAAATAATTGTTTTTTGACGGATCGATGCAAGTCGTTACATTTGTCTAAAATTACACAGCATGGTCTATCGTTCAATTTTACTGTTCCTGTACGCAATTGCTCCTCTTTATCTTTTTTCGCAGGGACACACCACCATTTCTGCAGCAACCCCGCGATTGATTGTCGGTTTTGTCGTTGAAAATATGCACCCCGATTACATTGAGAGGTATTGGAATAAATTTGGGGATGATGGTTTTAAAAGGATCTATTCAGGTGGATTTGTCTGTGCCAACCACCATGTAAATAATCTTGTTCAACGGCCCACTGTGGGAATGGCTACGCTTTTTACCGGGACTTCTCCCTCACATCATGGGATCGTTGACGACAACTGGATCGACAGGCTGAAAAATAAGGAGACAGATTGTGTCCAGGATAATGGTTTCAAGACAATCGGTTCTGATTCGAAATCCGGCGAAAGGTCGGCCGCTAAACTCTTAACACCCACGCTTGGCGACCGTTTGAAAATTGTCACAAAGGGAAGATCGAGGGTATTCAGTATAGCCATGAATGACTATGCTTCCATTTTTTCTGCAGGACATGCGGCTGACGGAGCATTTTGGCTGGATGATAAATCTGGTAACATGATTTCCAGTACCTGTTACATGGATAAGTATCCGGATTGGGCAACTGAGTTTAATAAGTTTAAACTGGCCGATAAATATCTGGGCATGTTATGGAAAACATCACTCGATCAGATTGCCTACAGTGAGAGTGTTGAGAGCTTTTCACTGCATGAGACTGGCTTTCTTGGTAAATACAATGCATTTCCTTACGATCTTACCAGACTTAAAAAGGAGTCTGGACAATCCTTTAATTTCCTTAAGAATACCCCTTTCGCCAACACATACCTGAAGGATTTCGCCTTGCAGCTGATTCCCAAAGAGCAGATGGGCTACGATTTTATTCCTGATTTACTGACGATTGTTTTCTCCTCGATGGATAAGGAGGGCTATAATTTCGGACCTTTCTCGGTTGAGATGGAGGATACTTATCTGCGTATGGATAAGGATATTGCGGAATTGCTTAAATATATCGAAAAGGGTTATGGAACGAGCAACGTCTTGTTTTTCCTCACTTCTACCTCGAGCGTATCCTACCAGGCAGATTATCTGAAGGAGAAATTTCATTTAACTACCGGGATATTTAACCCGGAAAGTTCGGTGGCGCTGTTGAAATCTTTCTTAAATATCAAATACGGAGAGGGTGACTGGGTGGAGAAATTTAGCAATCAACAACTCTATTTGAACCATGAACTTGCCACTAAAAAGAAATTAAACCTACGCGAAATACAGGCGGAAACGGCAAGATTTCTAAACCAGTTTGAGGGAATTGCCTATGCAAAGGCTGCTTCTGAAATTGAGTCAGACAATTTTCTGGGAGGACCGCTAGCCGCTTTTCAAAACAATTTTCACATTAAACGTTCTGGTGACGTGATGATTCGTTACGAGGAAGGATGGATGCCCAAAGAGAAATACAAAGGGATCGACTACACGGATAATGATCAGGTTCCGCTGGTCTGGTATGGCGCCGGCATCAAAAGAGGTTCGACGATGAAGAAGACCGATGCGACCGATGTGGTCCCTACTATTTGTGCTTTTTTGGGGATAGTCCCACCAAATCAGTCTGTCGGAAGTGCAATTTCGGAGATCTTGCCGAAGTAAGGTCTTCAGATAAAGAAAACAAACATTCCACCAACCGCCAGGAAGGCTCCAACCACCTCTTTCCAATTTAATTTTTCACGCATAATTATGACGGAAGGTATCAGGATAAAGACCGGAACAGTAGCTATCAGCGTGGAGGCAATGCCGACTTTGGTATGCTGAAAAGCAAGGAGACTAAGTGAAACACCCAGAAACGGACCGAAAAAGGATCCTACCAGCAAAGGCTTAAGCGCTTTGTTATGGATGATGGAACTTCTTACATTCCTCCAGTTACCGGTGAGGCTGATGATGAGGAGAAACCCGATAATTCCTGTGACAGTTCTGATTTGGGAGGAGGCAAATGGATCGTAACTGCCCATGCCCAGTTTGGAAAATACAGCGCCAATACCCTGGCCAGCAGCTCCTCCAAAGGCTAGTAATAATCCCTTAACCGGATAATTCAGGCGATGCGTCATCTTCTCGTCGACCTCTTCCCGCTTTAGAATAACGATTGCAATTCCTGATAGAACGAGGATCATTCCTAAAAGATTCAGCCAGGTAAAGCTTTCGTGCAAAACAAGCACTCCGAATAACGTGGCAATCGGTGGGGCCAGTGACATAATCAGCATAGAAACCTTGGCCGATTGATAAGAGTACGAAGTGAAGAGGAAGTAATCTCCCAGGACAAAACCAATCAATCCGGAAACGGAAAGCCATTTCCACGATTCGGGCGATGCATCTGTAGGCAGCCAGAGGCCTCTCATCACTTTCGACCAGACGATATACATAATCATCGCGAAAAGAAGCCTGAAAAGATTGACTGTCAGGGAGCCTGCCCGGCGGGTTGCTACTGAAAAAGTGAGAGCTGAAATGGTCCAACAAATTGCGGTCAGAATTCCGGTTATTTCACCGAGATGGGCTATAGGCATCGTGTAATTTTGGTTGTCTCAAAGGTAACTAAAGTGTCGGGAATCAGCGAATGTTATAAGACAAGCTGAAGGGTGCCAACTACTCCAAATTTTGATTTCGTTTCATCGAGTTTGTTGTAGCGCCATATACCTACGATCTTGAACACCTTGAAAACATTTTCCAATCCCAGTGAGAATTCAGTGTAGGGATTATTCTGGAGACCTTTCATCCCGGTAGGGAATAGCATTGATGTATGCTGTGATGGATTGTAGCTGCCAATTAAAGACCTGACACCTGCAAGTTCCCTCCATTTTAATCTCCTGAAGAGCGGTATTTTATTTAGGAAATATCCCTGGAAATGGTGCTCAAGGAAAACTGACAGGTAGGTGTCGCTGACAAATTCCTGCATATTCATCATGTTGAAGGCATAAAAATCATACGCATAAGTATCGTTTCCCTCGTGTATTTTCATCATTGGGAAAGGTACATCGCCCCATATCTTGCCAGCTTGAATGGTGTAATACATAAAACCGAAAGGATTCAAATACATTTTCTGATTAATCTGCGCTTCCAACTTGTAATAGTTGAATTCACCACCCATTAAACCCTTTATTCCCATCGACATGCCGAGATTAAATATGGGTCTGGAATTTTCGAAAGTAGATCTCTCATATCCATCCTGCATATAATATTCATTCGGTGCGTACCGGGTGTTGAGACTCAGTTCGCTCACCCTGTAAGAGGGAATGATGCCTCCCGACGGTGCTTCAAACTTGACAAAAGGACCGCTGAAATATTGAGAACGGTTAAAAGAAAATTTGTTGGTGAAGTTCGGGAACCATTCTTTCTCGTAGTTGATTTCCAGTCGGCTGACCATATTCAATTTATTAAAAGGACTCCTGTTCAGCAGCGTATTCAGGATATTATCTATCATGAAAGCGTTCTTGCTTTTGCCGAAGATCTCGTAATCATGTTTGTATTGTACAGAGAGGTAATCTTTAGGCTTTTTCGAAAAATAGTACTCGAACCCACCACTGTATTTATATTCCTGATCCTTTGAACCATAGGCCGCATAACCGTTAAGCCTGAGTTTTGTATTAAACTTCATGGTAGTGCGGGCACCGAACTTGAACCTGTTTCCTTCCACAGGATTACTGGAATAGAAAGAGTAGTATTGTCCGAGTTCGATCTTTCCAAGGTCGCGGTACCCGTAATAGAACATGTAGACATACTCGGCAGTAGTCTTGTACAGGGGAACATGCTTGATGGAATCAACCATTTTGTATATGCCAAGTTCTCTTTTCTGCAGCTCAATCGGCCGGGATTTCTCCCAGAATTTCTCATCCTTGTTCATGGCATCATCGCGCACTGAAATGCGTTCGCTGGCCTGAATTTTAACCTTGGCTGCTTCTTCAAAAGTGAAGTCCTCATAGAAATTGTTTTTTCTTCCGATCACACCAATCCTTTTTGACTTTGGATTCTTTTGAATATCCACATCCAGAACGATCTGCTCATTCTTTGGGGTCCATTTTTCGCCGGTTTTTGCAAATTCTACCGCGTACTTGAAATTGTTGACGAAGTTGATATTGGCCTTTTCTGATAGTTGAAGGTCTATTTTTGTGACGGCAAAACTGCCACCTTCTACCCAAAGTTTTCCTTTGAAAGTGGGACTTTGCAATGTTCTGGGTTTAAATGAAAGCTCATAGTATTTTTTCCCATCATGAAAAGTACTGTCGATGAGGTAAAATTTATAGAACTGTAGTCCAAGTGTATTTAAAGGTGAAACAAGACTTACATCGCTAATGGACAGGTAATTATCATATGGATTTAGTCCTTCGTAAATTTTTCCTGTGAATTTTGAAATCATGTTGGAAGTCATGCCGGAGGCCTTATTTGCAATGATATCTTCCCGATCCTTGGTACTACCGGTTTCATGGTAATAATTGGAAAATGTTTCTGAGAAGAAAACGGGCAGGAAGGCCTTACCCTCTGTCTTTAGCGAGTCGATGTAGTCGAATACAAAATCGAAAGATTTCAACAGCTTCTTGGTACGCAGGGACCTGTCGACGTTTTTTAAATCCACTTCAGTCTTCGAGTACAATTTGCTGTGCCAGGAAGGAAAATCTGCGGGATTATTTTCTTTCTTATGCTCGATGATTTTTCTGAAAAGCGGAATGGCGGGGTTTTCTCCGGGCTTTACTACCACCTCACCCGTCATAATCACGTCCTCCTCAAGTTTAACATTGAGGTTGACTGACTGGTTGATTTTTACAGGGACATCTACCTTTTTAAAACCGATGGAAGAGATTTCAATTTGAGCGGTAGGAGTGAGTGTACTCAGATTAAAATTCCCATTCAAATCTGACATCGTGCCTATGTAGGTGCCCTTGAAAACGATGGTAGCGTAAGGTATAGGTTCTCCTGTTTTTGCCTCTGTAATTTTACCTGTAACTACGGTTTTTTGAGCCAGCAGGAGTTGTGCTGAAAGTAATGTAAATAAGAAAATCAGTGAGATATTTTTATTCATGCCTTAATCTCCTGATCTATTTTTTCTACCATAAAACTGAACTAAAATATTTATTGTTACGGCCAATTCGCCGACAGGATACAAAAAAAAAGGATCAATAATAGATAGGATCCTTGATAATTAACTTTTGACTTGAAAATTTAACAAAGGTTTAATAAATTAATTGTCTTCTTTTTCAATTTCTGGATGGATTGTTCTATAAATTTTCACAATTTTGAGACTTCATTCAGTAATTAAAATACTCGCCTAAATGAGACTAATCATTCAACCTGAAGCAAGCAGTGTAGCCACATGGTCTGCCAATTATATTGCCCAGAAAATAGGGCATTGCAATCCGACACCGGAGAACCCTTTTGTTCTCGGACTACCTACCGGGAGTACACCATTGGGTACATATATCGAATTGATCAAACTGTACAACGAAGGCAGGGTCTCGTTCAGGAATGTGATTACTTTCAACATGGACGAGTATGTTGGAATATCCCGCAACCACCCGCAAAGCTACTACACCTTCATGTGGGATAATTTTTTCAAGTTCATCGATATCAAACCCGAAAATGTCAATTTGCTGGATGGTAATGCGCCGGATCTAAGAATGGAGTGCAGCAGATATGAAGCTAAAATAAAATCTGTCGGAGGCATTGATCTATTCTTAGGTGGGGTTGGAGCCGATGGTCACATCGCATTTAATGAGCCTGGATCCAGTTTGACCTCCAGGACACGCGACAAAGCGCTCAATCATGACACAAAGCTCGTCAACAGCCGATTTTTCAACAACGATGTGAACCAGGTCCCTAAAACTGCGCTGACGGTGGGCGTTGGAACTATTATGGATGCCCAGGAAGTTTTGGTACTCGTTACCGGACACAACAAGGCCCGTGCGCTGCACAAGGCGGTAGAGGGAGCAGTCAACCACATGTGGACAATCACCGCATTGCAGCTTCATTCACATGGAATGATCGTTTGCGATGAAGAGGCCACCATCGAATTAAAAGTCGGCACGTACAAGTACTTCAAGGATCTTGAAAAGGAAAATATAGACCCTGAGACAGTTTGGGCCATCAAAACGAATACCTGCTGGTAAGGCTCTAAATCAGACCTGCATGTAGCTATTTATTCAGGATTGTCCGAGTGTTGCCACCATGACGGCTTTGATCGTATGCATCCTGTTCTCGGCCTGATCGAATACAATGGATGCCCGGCTCTCGAAAACTTCCTCCGTAACTTCCATCGCTTCGATGCCAAATCTCTGGAAGATTTCTTCTCCGGTTTTGGTTTCCCTGTTATGATACGCAGGAAGGCAATGCAGAAATTTTACTTTAGGGTTTCCTGTGAGTTGCATCACCGCTGAATTAATCTGATAGGGCATTAATAACTCAATTCTTTCTTGCCACACTTCCGTGGATTCCCCCATGGATAACCACACGTCCGTGTAAAGAAAATCACAGTCCTTCACCGCTTCCGCAACATTTTCAGTGATGGTTATTTTCGCTCCTGTTGTTAGGGCTATTCCTCTGCATATTTCCTGTAACTGACTGGTTGGCTGGTACCTTGACGGCGCAGCGGCCCTAAAATCCATACCCATTTTCGCTGCTCCAACCATCAAGGAATTACCCATATTATTTCTGGCATCACCGAGGTACGCAAACTTAATTTCTGAAAAAGGTTTGTCCGAATGCTCCCGCATTGTCAGGAGGTCCGCAAGAATTTGTGTCGGATGAAATTCATCCGTAAGACCATTCCATACCGGAACTCCGGCATACTTTGCCAGTGTTTCGACCATCTCCTGACCATAACCACGATACTGGATTCCGTCATACATCCGGCCCAGGACCCGGGCCGTATCCTTCATCGATTCTTTGGTTCCAATCTGGGAGCCTGTCGGACCAAGATAAGTAACATGCGCACCCTGATCGTATGCTGCAACTTCAAAGGCACAGCGGGTGCGTGTTGAGCTTTTTTCGAATATCAGTGCGATGTTTTTACCGGTCAGGATCGGTTCTTCTGTGCCACTTTTTTTTGCCCACTTTAGTTCTGCGGCAAGGTTGAGTAGAAATTCAATCTCAGAAGGTTGAAAATCAAGTAATTTCAAAAAATGTTTGTTGTAGAGAAGATGCGGCATAGGTAGATATTTTAGGTTTCGTAATGCATGGTAATTTTTGATCCGTAAGATTTATCCTCCAATTTGGAAGCCTCGGTAATGATACTTTTGACCCCTCCATTCTCGACAAATTTCATAGCAGCAACAATTTTTGGCGCCATACTTCCTTCTGCAAAAGTTCCTAATTCAAGATATTTCTTTGTATCCTGATAGTCCAGGAATTCTAGTTTTTCCTGCGTGGGCAGACCAAAATCCTTGTAAATAAAAGACACGTCGGTGAGGATATAAAATTCATCAGCTCCAACGCCGGAGGCAAGCACAGAGGAGGCGAGATCTTTGTCAATGACGGCGTCTGCAGTCCTTAGATTTCCATCCACATCGTAAAATACAGGAATACCGCCGCCTCCGCAGGTGATGACAATATTGCCTTGTCTGGCAAGTTCGCCAATAAGTTCCAGATTGATAATCTTCTTTGGAGTGGGAGAGGGCACCACACGCCTCCATCCGTTTTCTGCTTTCTTGCTTTCCCTGAATGACCAGCCTTTTTGCGTTTCAAGTGCTTTGGCCTGATCGAGGGTATAGGTTGCGCCAATCCGTTTGGTTGGATTCTTAAAAGCGCTGTCCTCCGGATCTACCTCGGCCATGCTCACCAAGGTCAGGACATTACGTAGAATTTTGTATTTATTGAGGATATTCCGGAAGATCCGTTCGATCATGTAACCGATGCCTCCCTGCGAATCTGCCACACAAATATCCAATGGCATGCTGGAGATTCCGTAAACCTGTTCGCCGGCATCATTTCGCAATAAAATGTTTCCAACCTGAGGGCCATTCCCGTGAGTGATGATGAGATCGTATCCTTCCCTTACCAGGAAGAGCAGGTTCTCAATAGTCTCCTCCGTATGCGATTCCTGTTGTTCAATAGTTCCTTTCTCGTTATCGCGTAACAAAGCGTTTCCACCCAAAGCGACAACAGCCAGTTTTTTCATGGTAAGATAGTTCCTTGGTTAATCCAGGCCTAAATTAGTGACAGTTTCCTGAACTGGATATGATAAATATCCATCAATGGCTCTGGTCGTAGTTCTTTATTTTCTGAATAATCTGCTCCTCGGCCTGGTCATACATTTCACGGAAGAATTCATCGTTGAAACTCATGGTACGCTCTTCGAAACTCATGTCGTGGATCCGGTCGAGTAGCCGTTCTTTTGCAATTACCAGATCTTTGCCGTAGATATGAAAAGAATCGGCTTGCCAGTTCATGCGACCCAGCTTAACCGTCCTTCCGGTCTTAGCTGCAACACCTGCTGCGATCACCTCCTTGTTGAATTGAATAAAGCCAAACATGTTCATGAAATTCGCCCCCCAGGCATCGTTACTCCTGAACCTGACATTGCAATTCAACCACCAGACACCATCCTCATCTTCCAGAATTCTATACCATAAGGACTGAAGACACGGTGGATCGAAACAGTCATTGTCAATGTCCGGCATCCACGTAATCATCTGTGCTTGGCGCGTATAAGGCTGCTTCGATAACTTATCGATCACTATCTGAATCTGATCCACTTTCATCTTTCCCGCCTCAACCGACACGCCATCGACCAACTCCTTCCAGACACCATAATTTTGCAACCTGCCATGGTAAGTATACTCCCAGCGTTTATCGCTTTCCACATTCATGTTTTTCGTCCAGTGATCCTTGTATCCTTTCAGTTCCATCACATATTCCTTCAGCTCTTCAATTCCTCCCGGGAAAGCCATATGAATCATCGGATCCGTTTCGGGCTCCTCAATGGTAATATTGATGGTGCAGTCCATGCTTTCCGGGTCATCCGGTTTGTCATACTGGGTCTTGAAACGGGTTCCCTTTTCGTAAACGGCGATAATGGCAGCCTCATAAGCCTCGGCCAAGGTCTTTTCAGTGATGGAGATGACAGGGATATTCTTCATATTAGCGTATTGTTAATGTTTTTTTAAGTTTAATCTTCGATACGGAGGAGAATCTTTAGGTGTTTGCCTGGCTCGGATTCCAGTAATTCAAAGCCTTTCTGCGCATCTTTCAGATCCAGGATTCCTGTGATCATATTCTCCGGATGAATCGTCTTCTTGTCCAGCGCATCAATAGCCTTCGCAAATTCGCCATGGCTGACACGGGAAGAAACAATTTTTGCTTCCTTCCAGATGAGCTCCTTCATTAGAATTTCGGTAGGATGATCGCCGAGTCCCAGCACACAGACCGTCCCACCACCCTTGATAGCGTTGATACATGTCCTTGCCGGGTTCATCCTGCCTTCCACTTTTACGTCATGCCCGACGGCTTCGAAGGCAATATCCACTCCCCGGCCATTTGTGAGTTCTTTAATAAAAGCGACAGGATCCGTGCGGGTTGTGTTGATGGTTATCAGGTCAGGGAAGGCTTTTAAAGCAATCGCGAGCCGGTCGTCCAAAATGTCTGCCAGTATGATTCTTCCTTTGGTGATGGTGCTTGCAGCATGAAGAATTGACTGTCCTACCTTACCCGCCCCCATGATCAGAATATCATCCGTTTCCTTCAATCCTGCCCTGGAGGAGGCATGAAATCCTATCGAAAGGATCTCGATGAGCGCTGCCAGCTCGTCAGAAATGTGAGTTGGTATCTTAAAAACGGTGTGAGCTGGAACCGCAATTAGCTCCGCAAAACCGCCATCCATATCTATCCCGATTAATTTCAAGGAGATGCAGGCAGGATAATGACCCACCTGACAGGCTGCACATTTACCACACCAGAGAATCGGGTCGACTGTCACTTTTTCACCCGGCTGGAAGTTCTTTACATCTTTTCCAACCGCTTCTACGATCCCGGCGAATTCATGTCCTGGAATCAGTGGCAATTTGGTGCGGGGATGAAATTCACCCTTGAAGATATGTTGGTCAGAGCCACAGATACTGGCGTACCTCACTCTCACTAAAACCTGATCATCCGCCAAAACTGGATTGGGGATTTCTTCTTGTGCTATTTTTCCGTACGTTCTGATAATAGCTGCTTTCATCTGTATATATTAGTTAAATTATTGAATATCAATTAGAACACTTGTCGTTCGCAGATGAATTATATCACCACACAAGAGTTAAACAGAATCTTAGCTTCTGGTCTTTGAACGCCTAAATTTAAGGTTTTTTTTTCTTGAACTACTTCGAACAGACCCTGAAATTGAATTATTCCAATCACATTTTTGCAAGTAGCGGCTTTACCCTAAAATAGAAATTTTCGTCCAGCAGACGGGCGCTGCCAATTAAAGCAGCATCCTCTTTTAGTTCTGATAATCCTACCGTGATCTTCACTCCCAGCCTTTGGAGGGATTGCTCAAAATGATCCCCAAACAGATGATAAGCTCCTGTAATATTTCCTCCGATGACCAGGGTCTCTGCCCGAAAACGGGAGAGTACAGGCAGCAAGAACTCACCCAGATTGGAGCCAAATTCCGTGAAGACCTCCATGGCGATTGGGTCGGAAACGGCCGCGGAAGTAATCTCCTTCACTCCAGAGACAAAAATGCCTGTTTTTTCCGCATATCTCTTGATAAACCACCTGGTGGAAAAATGCTCATCCGCGATCCCATCTCCGAATGGTAAGTGATACACGTAGCCGTTTGCAGGAACTTCATCACCCTCCACAACCGGAATGCCATGATCGATAAATGCGGAACCAAAACCGGTCCCCAGCGTGATGGCCACCGACCTGCCAAATCCTTTCGCTTTACCCATCCATGCCTCACCGACAGCGAATGAAACGGCGTCATTCATGAAACGGACATTCGTTTTGGGGCTCAAACCGAGCTTTATTTTCAAACAATCAGCCACATTTACGCCGTACAAATGCTCGAACTTAGCCACCGAAGGAGTGAAAAGGGCAATTCCCTGAGCATAATCAAAGGGTCCGGGCATGGCGAATCCGAGTCCTGCCAAATGTTTCTTGCCGATAGGTGAAATTGTAGCTTGCAGTGCCTCGCACCATCCTTCAAGAATTTCTTCAGCCGAAGCCTTGTTATCGACTTCAACGGTAGAATAACTTTCTCTGACAATGATCTCATTCACCAGATCGATCACCGCACAACTGATATGACTGCCGCCAATGTCTGCTCCAATAGCAAAGTTCTTCATATATTAAAATCTGATGTACGCTTTAATTGTTGCAAGTTCTTGTCCGACAGACGATCCATGAGGTCTGATGGTGTAATTTCCGATCGCTGCCGGAACAATAAAGGTTTCGGCATAATGTACTATAAACGGCTCGAAGGTGTTGTCCGGACTCTCCACAATTGCCTCCCTTCCTTCCACCAGGTTCAGCACGTTGACAATGTTATTTGTTTGATGAAGAACCTGTTTGGTGAACCAATGCCTGCGCGTTTCGATGAATTCATTCTCATGAAGTCCGGTTTTTTCCTCCCGCCAGCCATCCCCCGAAGCAACAGGAACAATCCTGTTGACAAGATTTTTCACAACAAATTCAGTGTCTCTTTCCCACTGGATGACCTTGGCCGCATGCGCAATATTGATCGGACGGGGTTTGCCGTCCAGACCAGGTCGGTTCCAGTCCCACATCTTGAAGGTAAAAATATAGGGTGTGGCACTAATTTCAAGCACCATACTGTTCGCCCCTGAGCAATGTACCGTACCAGCCGGTATCAGAAAATGATCGTGTTTCTTACCAGGAAAGCTGTTTACGAACTTCTCTGCTTTAAATGGAGCGCCCCCATTCTGAGCTTCCTGTAATTCTTTTAGCATCTGCTCCGCATCGGTTCCGGACTTCAAACCCAGAAAGACAGTCGCATCATGATTTGCATCCAGCAGGTAATAGCTTTCATCCTGCGTATACTGCATCCCGAAAGTATCCCTTATATATTGTGTCACAGGATGAACCTGGAGGGAGAGATTTCCACCATCCATGGTATCCAGAAAATCGAAACGGATCGGGAATTCCTGGCCAAAAAGGGTCTCGACCGGCTCGCCCAGCAGACTGTGGGATTCACAGAAGACCAGATTGATGGAGGGGATTTCGATGATTTTTCCGGAAATGTTCAGGAGCAGACTGTTCTCTTCAGGAACGCAATCGAAACACCAGGCAAAGTTGACCTGGTTCTTGTCAAGCCCGCAGATTTCCTTCATCCACTGACCTCCCCACGGACCCGGATCAAAATAAGGGACCACCCGGAATGGCTGCGAAGCTGCTTTTTTCAAACCCGCGAACATCACGCCAGAATGAATCATCTTCGGGTCATCCTTTTTATTGCTGTCAAGAATATAATCCATCCGGGGAAAGAGCCTTTTTTTCAACTCGTCACAGACCCTCCAGTCATTAAAATACCCGCGTTTGTACTGATGGGAATAAGGCATTTGATGATCATGAACACCCAATCCCCTGACTTCCCCACGCTTCATGCGAAGCTGGATTTCCCATCGGGCCATATCCGCATAAACCAGTAAATCATACTCCTGAGGGATCAATGAAGCGCCATGACCTATTACGGCAATAACACCCTCAGCTAAGGAATCCATTGACTTGCGAAGGTTAAGGAGTGCGGAAGAATCGAAGTAATCAACCATTCTCAACCGGGTCATATAACCAAAAATTGGGTCATCAGTGACATAAGGCCAGGTCATTTCCAAAACCTCCGCTTCAGAACGGAATGCATCTTTAGATTCAAGGATCAAAGATGGATGAAGCAGTTGGGCTGCTTCAAGTATTTCATGGTAATATACTCCGGTGTACAGCTCAAATACGATGATCGATTTCTTCCGGCCCGAAGCGGAAATGTCGTTTCGCAACTGGGAAATAATTTCAGCCCATCCCTTGTGAACCTCTCCATCCAGGAGAATGGCTGGAAATTTATCGTAATTGGAATTGTACATCAAATACTAAAATAGGTTCTTGTTGGGTTCGGTACCCATCTTAAATTCGAGTGTCCCGCCACTTGTAATTTCGTCATGAGTAATGTAAGAACGCTTCAGGATTTTTCCGTTCAGTTTTACTTCCTGGATGTATTTATTTGTCAAAGAGGCCTGTGGAGCCTTCATGGTAAAATATTTTCCCGAAGAAACTTCAATTCGCGCTTCGGTAACAAGCGGTGAGCCAAACTGGTATTTCAATTCAGAAGGATTGACGGGATAAAAGCCCATCGCACTGAAAATATACCAGGCAGACATCTGACCGCAGTCTTCGTTGCCACAGAGCCCATCTGTTTTATCAGTATACATCTCGCTCTGAATCTGACGGTTTATCTCCTGAGTTCTCCAGGCCCTGCCCGCATAATTAAACAGAAAACTGGTATGGTGCCCGGGCTCATTTCCATGCGCATAAGCGCCGATCAACCCGGAAATATCACTCGAAGCCTTCTCACCTGTCACTCCCTTTTCGACCTTAAACAACTGATCCAGCTTGTTGGCAAAGGCTTCCTTTCCTCCAAGTAAACCGATCAGGCCTTCCACATTCTGGGGAACCAGCCACAAGTATTGCCAGCCATTGCCCTCCGTATAATCACTGCCTTCGTGGTTGGAAAAGGAAGGATCGAAGGGGGTCGTCCACTTGCCGCTACTGAGTTTTCCCCTGAAGAAACGAGTTTCCTTGTCGAAATATTGCCTGTAACTCTCTGATCTTTTGAAGAAATAGGCTGCATCTTCTGCTTTCCCCAGTTTCTGAGCTACAGCTGCCACACACCAGTCGTCGATCGCTACTTCAAGCGATTTCGCGACGGACTGCTTTATTTTATCGGCTGGCATGTACCCGAGTTGGATGTATAGTCCCATCCCGTCGCGATCGAACATCGAAGTAGTTTTCATCGCTTCGAATGCGAGTTGCCTGTCGAAATCACCAATACCTTTCAGGATGGCCTCCGCGATGACAGGTATGGAATGGTTTCCAACCATGCAGAAAGTCTCGTTGCCCTCCAGTTCCCATACTGGCAACAGACCGGTCTGTTTGTAATGGTCGAGCATCGATTTCACCATGTCGTTCACCCTCGCCGGTTGGGTAATTGTAAACAACGGATGCAGTGCCCGGTAGGTATCCCAAAGGGAAAAAACAGTGTATCGATTGTATCCGACGGCTTTTTGAGTACCTCCTTTTACTCCCTTGAATTCGCCGTTTGCATCGGAAAATAGGGCAGGAGCGACGAGTGTATGATATAGTGCCGTGTAGAAAGTCTTCTTTTGAGCGGGATCATTGGTTTGAATCCTTATTTTTGCGAGCTCCTTTTCCCAGGCATCCGAGGCTGCCATCCGGGTCTTTTCGAAGTCCCAGCCAGGGAGTGAACCGTCCAGGTTGGCAAGGGCATTCTGAATGCTGACAGAGGAAATCCCGACTTTGGCCATCAGGTTATGGTCTTTGAATTTCAATACCCCGACTGTCTGGTTTTTCCCGCCAACATCGGAAACCTCATATTTTAGGATAGGTTTCGAAAATCGGACGGCAAAAAATACGTGCTGGTCGTCTCCCCATCCATGCGATAATCTTGTCCCAGTAACCAGGAAACTGTCTACGAAATTTAAGGCTGTCTGATAAGGTTTGTCCCAGTTAATGGCGAAACCAAGATTGATGATCAGGTTATTTTTGCCACCCTTGGGAAAGCTGTAACGATGCAATCCAACTCGCTCTGTCACCGTCAGCTCAGTCTTTATGTTGTTATTAAATGTGACGGAATAATATCCTGGCCTGGCAGACTCCTTTTTGTGGCTAAATTTCGCAGCAAATCTTGCGACGAAATCACTGTTCTTCTCACCCGGTTTAAAGGTCACATCCGTCGAAACCGGCAGGAAGGAGATATCGGCCAGATCCCCGATTCCGGTGCCGCTCAGATGCGTATGGCTAAATCCAGCGATGACGCTGTCAGAATAATTGTACCCTGAACACCAGTCCCAGCCCTGGGTCCCGTTGTCAGGGCTCAACTGAATCTGTCCGAAAGGATAGGCCGCCCCTGGATATGTATGACCGTGTGCCGCTGTTCCAATCATCGGATCGACGAAGGTTGTCAGAAGCGCAGGCTCAGGGGTCAGACTACTGAAGGCCAATCCCGCAAGGAGAAGAAATAATGCCGCTTGGAATTTCATAAATGCTGCTGATTGATGATAAAATGTGTATTACCAGGTTTATTCGATTTTGACAAAGATAAAAAAACGCAACGAAATGGGATTTGAAGCTTTTCACTAACTTTGTCTGGATTTAATCCTAAATTTGGCTTTTCTAAATAATCAGAGAATGGCTCAGCAAAAGAGTGATAATCAACATAAATCATCATCAGCAGCATCCGGTGCGGGGGGGAAATCTTCCAAGCATACGCGATGGGATAAGATTCGCGGTGGCTTTGCCCTGCTGCTTTTTTTCTTTGCCATCTACCTGTTCATTTCTTTTATCTCTTTTCTCCTGCAGGATGGTTCAGATGTCAGTCAACTCGATGTTACTATTAAAGAGTTGATTACCAATCCCAATATCAAAATTGAAAACTCAGGCGGGAAATTTGGGGCCGTCCTGGCTAACTGGTTCATAAATAAGGGCTTTGGCCTGGGATCATTTGTGCTACTCTATCTTTTTGGGGTCATTGCGATGCGTCTGGCCAAAATTGGGAAAGTCAACCTTACCAGGAATCTTGGCTACGGAATATTTTTAATTGTTTGGCTATCAATTACCTTAGCGTTTTCCCTTGCTGCATTCTATAAGAATTCACCCATTCTTCCCGGTGGTGCGTATGGATTCCTGATGTCCCAGCACCTGATCACTGCAATTGGAAAGCTGGGTACATTCTTCGTCTTGCTTGGTACTGCACTGATTGTTGTCATCCTTGCCTTCGAAGATGCATGGGGAAATATTCAGGCCCTTTTAGCCTACCGCAGACCACCAAAGAAAAAGGAAATCGAACTGACAACTACCGAATTAACGGCCATCCCCCAGCTAATAAAACCTAACGAAAAGGATCGCTCCTTCTCGAAAGTCACTGATGACGATGATGATGTGAAGATTATCTACGCCGAACCGGACGAGGATTTCGAACTGGAAATGGGTGAGGTTTATAAGGAGGAGGGAAACTATATTCCACCTGTAAAAGAAGTGGCTGCAGAGATCCCGCTGGAGCGGAATCCGACCATCGAGGAGGAGGAATACGAACTGGAAAATTCAGATTACGATCCGACTTTAGATCTTTCCAGGTATATATTTCCGACCATCGACCTGCTCGAAGAACGCTCTACCGGTAACCCGCAAGTCACCGACGATGAACTGCGCGCCAATAAGAACAAGATTCTGCAGACCCTGAAAAATTATAGTATTGAGATAGAGAAGATAAGGGCAACAACGGGTCCGACCGTCACCTTGTATGAAATAGTGCCCGCCCCGGGAGTGCGGATTTCCAAGATTAAGAACCTCGAAGATGATATTGCCTTAAGTCTTTCTGCGCTCGGCATCCGGATCATTGCACCGATGCCGGGAAAGGGAACAGTCGGTATCGAAGTTCCGAATAACAAGCCGGAAGTGGTTTCCATGAGGTCACTTATTGCCTCCAAAGTTTTCCAGGAATCTGATTACGAGTTGCCCCTCGCACTGGGGAAAACGATATCGAATGAGACATTTGTGGTCGACCTGACCAAGATGCCGCACATCCTCGTTGCTGGCGCCACCGGACAAGGGAAATCAGTGGGTCTGAATGCCATCATCTCTTCCCTTTTATACAAGAAACATCCATCTCAGCTCAAATTTGTGTTTATCGATCCAAAAAAGGTGGAGCTGAACCTCTATGCGGTCATCGAAAAACATTTTTTGGCCAAGATGGAGGGAATGGAAGATTCCATTATAACAGATGTTCAGCAGGTAAAGGATACCCTGAACTCGCTGATCATAGAGATGGAAAGACGGTACGATTTGCTGAAAGCCGCCCAGACCAGGAATGTCAAGGAGTACAATGTGAAATTTATTTCAAGGCGCCTCAATCCCATTAAGGGTCATCGTTATCTGCCTTATATTGTGGTGGTTGTCGACGAATTTGCAGACCTTATCATGACGGCAGGCAAGGAAATAGAACTGCCTATCGCCAGGATTGCTCAACTCGCACGCGCCGTTGGTATCCACATGATCATCGCCACTCAGCGTCCTTCCATCAATATCATTACCGGTGTTATCAAAGCTAATTTCCCTACCAGGATCGCCTTCAAGGTAGCCTCCATGGTCGATTCCAGGACGATCCTGGATACCCCCGGAGCTAACCAGCTCATTGGAAGGGGCGACATGCTGGTCTCCATCGGTAATGTTCTAACCCGCATTCAGTGTGCCTTTGTGGATACGCCGGAAGTAGAAGCGATAGCCAACTTTATCGGAAAACAACCAGGTTACCCGACCGTATTTGCCCTTCCTGAATATCGCAGCGAAGGTTCGGATAACTCCAATGAAGCAGATCTGAAAAACCGCGACGAGCTCTTCGAAGATGCAGCCCGTATCGTTGTTTTAAACCAAACTGGATCTACCTCGTCTATTCAACGGAAGTTTTCCATCGGATATAACAGGGCCGGGAGAATCATGGATCAACTTGAAGTGGCTGGTATCGTGGGTGTTAATGCCGGCAGCAAGGCCAGGGAGGTATTGGTTCAGGACGAGAATACTTTGGAACAGATTTTGCGGAAACTTCCGTAGTAAATAGATTAATAAAATTGAAATGAAAAGATTCGTATGGATGATTGCGGCACTTGTTGTGTCTATAAATTTAATGGCTCAACAAGACCCGAAAGCAAAAGAGATCCTGGATAAACTATCGCAGACCACCAAAAGCTATAAGACTATACAGATTGAGTTTTCCTTTACCCTGGAAAACAAGAAGAATAATGTCAACCAGACCAATGAAGGTCAGGTCACGCTCAAAGGCAAGAACTACAAACTGCACATGCCGGTTTTCAACCTGGAGGTCTTTTGCGACGGAACAACTTCCTGGAGTTACAATACCGAAGCCAAGGAGTGCAACATCAACAACGTCGAGGATAATGAAGGCTCCCTGAACCCTGCCAATATTTTCACTATTTATGAAAAGGGGTTTAACTATACCTTTGTGGGGGAGGAGAGTCTTGCCGGCAAGACCGTCGAGGTAATTGACCTGTTCCCAACGGATAAATCAAAGGAATTTGTAAGGGTTCGCCTCTCGGTTGACAAGGTAAAATCTCAGATCGCCAGGGCCCAAACTTTCAACAAGGATGGAAATACCTATACTTTGTTATTGAAGACGATGAAGACCAATATCGAACTTAAAGACGACTACTTCAAATTCGAGAAAACAAAATATCCGGGTGTGAGCATGAATGATATGAGGTAGTTCTTTAACCTTTATCCTTTATACTTTTCTCTTTCTTCTGGTTCATCATCTGGGCCACGGAGGCAATCTCGATAAAGGAAGTTCCGCCGCCAACGCCAAAGTTCCCGCCCACATAGACAACTGTATCATTTTCAGAGATGCAACCTGTCTCAATAAGGTCGAGGAGGGCTGTCTCAACCAGTTTGTACTTGTTTTTTCGCACGATAATCTCACTGGCAAAAACTCCGTAAGAAAGGGCCAACTCTCGTTTTACCCGACCGTTGTGACACTTCGCAAACACCGGTCGAGGGCTTCTGAAAGCCGAAATATACCTGGCAATCTTTCCTGTTAAGGTATCTGTAATAATGGCTGAAACCTTTAGTTCATTGGCCGACATTACCGCTGCCTCTGCCAGGAAAGCCGAAACTTCATTCTCGAGCCTGGGAACGGGGAGATCATTGCGTTTATCCTTGCTTGACTCAATTTCCAGCGCCACTCTCGACATCAGTTGAACGGCTTCCACCGGATAAGAACCATAGGCCGTCTCACCTGAAAGCATGAGTGCGTCTGTCCTGTCGTAAATAGCGGTGGCCACATCACTGACCTCCGCTCTCGTCGGCCGGGGATTGGTGATCATCGTATGGAGCATTTGGGTTGCAATGATTACCGGCTTCTTGCGCTCAACACATTTTCTAATGAGCTTCCGCTGAATAGCAGGTATCTTCTCCGCAGGAATTTCAATTCCAAGGTCACCACGGGCCACCATGATCCCATAAGCATAATCCAGAATTTCATCGACATTCTTTACACCGTCAGTATTCTCGATCTTGGCAATAATCTTGATCTTACTTTCTTCTTCGTTTAAAATTTCCTGAACAGCAAGGACATCCTCCTTATTTCTCACGAATGAATGCGCGATAAAATCAAGTTCATTGGCGACCGCCCATCTTATAAACTGGCGATCTTTTTCAGTGAGCGAAGGCAGGTTCAGGGATATTCCGGGTACGTTGATGCTTTTCTTATTCTTGATAAATCCATCGTTACCCACCAAAGCGATCAGCTTATTATCAGATTTCTCCAGGATTGTCATTTCCAACTCTCCATCGTCAATCAGCACAGAACTGCCTACCGGGATATCGCGGGCGAAATTTAGGTAGTCAACTACCAGATAGCCTGGACGGGATGGCTCATCAACACCGGTTATGACAATTTGTTCTCCCCTGGTGATTTTAATCGGGTCGGTAATGTTTTTTGTCCTGATTTCAGGACCTTTGGTATCCACGAGGATGGCCAGGCTATCACTGACAGCCCTCACATTCCTGATAATCTCCATCGCTGAGTCGGTAGTCTGATGCGCTGTGTTGATGCGGACCACATTCATACCGGCTTCCATCAAGGAACGTAAAAAATCCTGCGAACAATTTTTGTCAGAAATAGTCGCTACAATTTTTGTGTGCTTCGTCTTTTTCATCCTTTATAATATATTTTCCGGCTTTAAGAAACTTTCAATGCCCAACCGGTATGAGTCGAGGCCGAAACCCATGATGCTTCCCTTACAAACAGGACCAATAAGGGACTCGTGCCTGAACGATTCCCTGGTCAGAATATTGGAAATATGAACTTCAACGACAGGTGTGCTCACAGCAGCAATAGCATCCCTGATAGCGATAGAAGTGTGGGTGTAGGCTCCGGCATTGATCACAATGCCATCCGCAGTGAAGCCTACTTTTTGAATATAAGAGACGAGTTCACCTTCAATATTTGACTGATAATATTCTAATTCAACCTGAGGAAAGTGAGGTCTGATCGCTTCCAGCCATGCTTCGAAGGAGCTGCTTCCATAAATACTTTTTTCACGTTTTCCCAGCAAATTCAAATTTGGTCCGTTAATAATGCTAATTTTCATTGATCCTGGTTTTACATTTTTTTTGGTGCCCGGCATATTTTGTCCGTACGAAAAACTCAACTAAATTCGGAAATTAAATTTTACTTTGATGATGATCATTTTATTTTTTTCAGTCGAACAAAATTGTCCATTAATTGTTCCATTTTGAAAAAAACCTGACATATGAATTGGGAAGATAGTAAAATAGGGTACGAAACATTTTTGAGACTGGAAAAATCGCTTTCTCAAAATTCTGTAAGTGCTTATATGAATGATATTAACAAACTTATTTCGTTCATTGAAAAGAATTTTCCAACGATAACACCTGCCACTCTGAAATTGTCCCAATTGAGAAAGTTTGTCGAAGGAATGACTGAAACTGCGGTCAGTCCGAGGACACAAGCGAGGACGATTTCTGGTATTAAATCATTTTATAAGTTCCTTTTGATTGAGGAAGTTGTTGAAAATGATCCTACAACTTTACTCGAATCTCCTAAAATTGGCAGGAAACTGCCGGATGTCCTGACCGATGACGAGATAAATAAACTAATTGATTCGGTCGATCTGTCGAAACCAGAGGGTCTGCGGAATAAGGCCATGCTGGAAACACTTTACAGCTGCGGACTGAGAGTATCTGAACTTGTTAACCTTCGAATGTCAAATCTGCACTTTGAGCAGGAATTTCTCAGAATCTCCGGAAAGGGCGAAAAGGAAAGACTGGTACCTATCAGTAAAAGGGCTATCGAAGACATTAAAAAGTATCTCGTAAATTACCGAAAGAAATTGAAAATTGATAAATCCGGAGAAAATGTCCTCTTCCTCAACAGGAGAGGCAAGAAATTAAGCCGGGTCATGATTTTCACCATTATCAAGACATTGGGTGCCAAAATCAACCTTCAAAAGAGCATAAGTCCGCATACTTTCAGGCACTCCTTCGCTTCGGCACTCGTCAAGGGTGGCGCAGATTTGAGAGCCGTTCAGGAAATGCTGGGGCATGAATCTATTCTTACGACAGAGATTTACACCCATCTGGACAAGGAATTTTTGAAAGAAACGATCATTAAATTTCATCCCAGATCCTAGTTCGAAACAGAAGAGGCGCCCCGCGAAAGGCGCTTCTTCTGTTTTAAGTCAAGCTTAAAAAACATTAATTCATCGTTAAGTTTTGAGAGGCCCGCTTTCCTCCGGGGATTCCGTATTTCTTTTTAAATAACTTTGCAATCGAGTTCATTATAAATTATTTAATCTTCACAGAAGTGGATCAACAAGCAACTACATTGAACGATGTGATTCAAAATAACAGTCCTGCTATCTTTGAATTACTTTCTGAAAGAGGGAAGAACATCTTCTTTCCGAAGCTCGGAATTTTAGCACAATCAGCGCAGGCAAAAGGCAAAGATATCAACGCGACTATTGGTGAGGCTGTTGAGGACAACGGGCATTCCATGCACCTGGGAGAATTTGACCAGTTGATCAATCTTCCTGACGCTTCCGTTTTTCCTTATGCCCCGAGTTTTGGTAAGCCGGACCTAAGAAACACTTGGAAAACTTTTATATATAAGAAAAACCCTTCACTTGGTGAGACCGTTATTAGTTTGCCAATCGCGACCAATGGAATTACCCATGGTTTGAGTATGGCTGCCTATCTTTTTGTAGATGAGGGTGATACAGTGATAATTCCAGATTTGTTCTGGGAGAATTATTCCCTTATTTTCGAGAATAATTACCATGGCAGGATTGTTACTTTCCCCACGTTCAAGAATGGCGGTTTCAATGAGCAGGCGTTAGCGGAAAAGATGGCTCAATCTTCGGGGAAGGTCATCGTATTATTGAATTTTCCTAACAATCCAACTGGCTACACCCCTCTCTCTACCGAAATTGATAAGATCGAAAAGGTGGTAAAAGACCAGGCTGATACGGGTAAAAAAATTGTTGTATTGATCGATGATGCTTATTTCGGACTTGTTTACGAGAAAGAAGTCTTTACTGAATCCATCTTTACCAGACTTGCCACCCTGAGTGAAAATGTTCTCGCGGTTAAGCTCGATGGAGCGACCAAGGAGGATTACGTCTGGGGTTTCAGGGTAGGTTTCATCACCTATGGCCTTAAGAATGGAGTCCCGGCTGTTTATGAAGCACTGGAAAATAAGACTGCCGGAGCCGTTCGTGGTAACATCTCCAATATTAGTCATTTATCACAGTCCCTTCTCCAAAAAGTATATGCTTCTGAGAACTATGACCAAAGCAAGGTTGAAAAATTCAAAATCCTGCATTCCAGGTATGAGAAGATAAAGCTGGTGCTGACGGATCCAAAGTATAAGCGTTATTTCACTGCACTGCCTTTCAATTCGGGTTATTTTATGTGTATCGAGCTGAAAGACGGTCTGGTAGCTGAAGACGTCAGAAAGATTCTGCTTGAAAAATACAGTACCGGGGTGATCGTATTTGGAAACCTGATCAGGATTGCCTTCTCCGCCGTACCAGAAGAGAAAATTGCCAAATTGGTAGAGAACATCCATTCTGCCTGCCAGGACTATCTTGGTAAGTAATAAACTAGAGATTCACGGAAATCATTAGATAAGATTAAATTAAATTCAATTCAGATTCATGACAAACAATCAAAAATTAATCAGTTGGGTTAACGAATGGGCTGAACTTTGTCAGCCGGAAAAAGTTTACTGGTGCGATGGTTCAGAAGAAGAGAACGACCGTCTGTTGGCTGAAATGGTAGCCACAGGAATGGCTGTGAAACTCGACGGTGAAAAACGTCCGAACAGCTATTATTTCCAGTCCGATCCAAGTGATGTTGCCCGCGTAGAAAACAGAACATATATCTGCTCTGAGAAGCAGGAGGATGCTGGTCCGACCAATAACTGGGCAGATCCTAAAGAAATGAAAGCTACCCTGAAAGAGTTGTTCAGAGGTGCAATGAAGGGCCGTACCATGTACGTGATTCCTTTCAGTATGGGACCACTAGGCTCAGAAATCGCGCACATTGGAATCGAATTGACCGATTCTCCTTATGTGGTCGTCAATATGAAAATCATGACCCGCATGGGCAAGGCCGTCCTGGATGTATTGGGTGATGGCGAATTTGTTCCTTCTGTTCACTCAGTTGGAGCTCCGCTGAAACCAGGACAAGAAGACGTTAAATGGCCTTGTGCTCCAATCGATCAGAAATATATCACTCATTTCCCCGAGACAAAAGAGATTATCTCCTATGGAAGCGGATACGGTGGCAATGCCCTCCTTGGTAAAAAATGTTTTGCTCTCCGTATTGCCTCTGCAATGGCTAAAGAGCAAGGTTGGTTGGCTGAGCACATGCTGATCATGGGCATCACCAATCCAAAGGGTGTGAAAAAATACATCGCTGCAGCTTTCCCGAGTGCTTGTGGAAAAACCAACCTCGCCATGCTGATCCCGACTATTCCAGGATGGAAAGTCGAGACTATCGGTGACGATATCGCCTGGATGAAATTCGGGAAAGACGGTCAGCTTTATGCCATCAATCCTGAAGCTGGATTCTTTGGCGTAGCTCCCGGCACTTCTATCGATACCAATCCAAACGCCATGCTTTCGGCCGCATCAGGTACTATTTTCACCAATACGGGATTAACACCCGACGGTGACATCTGGTGGGAGGGTATCGGTTATGAAGCTCCCGAAGGGACGATTACCTGGACCAACGAAGTATACGACAAGGCTTCAGGAAAACCTGCTGCCCACCCGAACGCACGCTTTACCGCGCCAGCTTTCCAGTGTCCCTGTATCGACCCAGCATGGGAAGATCCCAAAGGTGTTCCGATCTCTGCCATTCTTTTCGGTGGACGTCGTCCGAGCACCGTTCCACTTGTTTATCAGGCAATGAGCTGGGTGCATGGTACTTTCATGGGTTCCGTGGTAGGTTCCGAAGTTACAGCTGCTGCTATCGGTTTGAAGGCCGGTGTTCGCAGGGATCCTTTTGCAATGCTTCCTTTCTGTGGATACAACATGGCAGATTATTTTGGACATTGGCTGACTATAGGCAAGAATGCCCCAAAACCAGAGGCCCTTCCAAAGATCTTCAATGTCAACTGGTTCCGCAAAGATAAGGATGGAAAATGGTTGTGGCCGGGTTATGGCGACAACATGAGGGTTCTTGCATGGATTTTCGGAAGATGCGAAGGTACTGCTGCTGCTACCGAGACTGCTATCGGCTATGTTCCTACCGTGGATGGTATCGACCTCAGCGGAATCTCTGTTACTAAAGAAGATATCGCAGAACTTGTAAAAGTCGACAAAGCCTTATGGAAAGACGAACTGGAGCTTATCAAAGAGCAACAGGCCGCACTCGGCGAAAGACTTCCCAATGAGCTGAAACTTCAGGTTGAACTACTCGAAGCCAGACTCGCATAATCATACAGACAATTGCTATAAAAACGCCTCAGCAATGGGGCGTTTTTTTTATCTTTGAAACATGACAAATAACGATATCCTTAAAAAGCTTAGGGTGGCCCTCAAATTGAAGGATGAGGACATCCTGCAAATTCTTGGTCTGGTTGATTTCAAGATTACTGCCTCTGAATTGAGCGCTGTTTTCAGGAAAGAAGATCATCCAAACTACAAGGAATGCGGCGATCAGTTGCTTCGGAATTTTCTGAACGGATTGATCATCCATCTGCGTGGGCCTATGGAAAAGCCTAATAATGAGGTTCAGGTAGGGCCGAAGAAGATTATCAGACTTCCAGGAAAAGGAAGGAATTAGGTTCCCGAATTCCGGATTTTAAAATGAGAGACAACGATCATAATAGTCCAATTGTTAAAGGCGATCCGAAGGTTGTGCGTGCATGGGTGATGTACGACTGGGCTAATTCGGTCTACCAGCTCACGATCTCTTCCACCATCTTCCCAATCTATTATAATACCGTCACCCGCCATGGAAATGATTTTATGGTCTCCTTTTTCGGGTGGAAAGTCGTTAATACCGTACTCTATTCATGGGCCATCGCCGCAGCCTATCTGATCGTTGCCGCCGGATCACCGTTGTTTTCATCCATCGCAGACTACACCGGCCGCAGGAAAGGCTTCATGCGCGCCTTTACATGGATCGGGGCAGTTTCTTGTGGGGCACTCTATTTTTTCGACCCACAGCACATTGAACTTGGGATCATCGCATTTACCCTCGGGACGGTCGGTTACGGGGGAAGCATCGTGTTTTACAACTCTTTTCTTCCAGTCATTGCAGAGCCCGAAGACCAGGACCGCATCAGTGCAAGGGGCTACTCCATGGGATACCTCGGAGGGGTTGTCCTGCTTCTTTTCAATCTCTGGATGATCATGATGCCGGAGTTTTTTGGTTTCTCAAAAGATTCCTCTCTGCCTGCCAGAATATCTTTCGTCACTGTATGCATATGGTGGATTGGTTTCTCAACCATGACCTTCAGGTACCTTCCCAAATATATCTACAGCAAACGGAAGCGCCACGAAAATGTGTTCACCAACGGATACAAGGAACTCAGAATTGTGTTCAGACAAGTTCGGAGTTCCTATAAGTTAAGCATTTACCTCCTGGGGTTTTTTTTTATAATGATGGGAATCCTAACGACGATGTTCATGGCGGCCACTTTTGGGGAGAAGGAGCTCGGGTTAAAAGATGGGGTCTTGATTCCTACCATCATGGTAATTCAACTGGTTGCCATGTTCGGCGCCTGGTTTTTCGCCAGACTTTCAGGACGAATCGGTAACCTGAAAGCGCTGATCGTTTCGGTCATAATCTGGATCATCGTCTGCTTTTATGCCTACACAATAACCGGTGCAGCGGGATTTGTGGCTGCCGCATTTGTGATAGGCATCGTTATGGGCGGATCCCAGTCACTGGCCCGATCGACCTATTCCAAGATGCTTCCTGAGACAACCGACCATACCTCCTTCTTCAGTTTCTACGACGTAACCGAGAAGCTGGCTACGGTCGCGGGTACCTTTAGTTTTGGAATCATTGAAGCCATTACCGGGAGCATGCGCTATTCGGTACTTGCCATTACCTTGTTTTTTGGAATAGGATTGATTTTTTTGGTCATGCTTTTGGTCCATCATTCAAGAGGCAGTCTCTCGAATTTTCGTAAATTTGATCCGAATATTTAATCTATTGGTATGAAGCCTAAAATAGCAGCCCAGTCGGGTACTTTTGAGTCGAGCGACGTGATCGTACTCATCGAACCATTACCCAATAAATCGGGCAGAAAGATTGAAATTTCTTCGACTGTCATGCAGCAGTTTGGGGCAAGTTTCAAACAGATTGTAACGGACATGCTCGACGAGTATGAAATGACAGATATTCACTTGATTGCAAAAGACAAAGGGGCATTGGAACCTACCATCAAAGCCCGTCTGGAGACCGCAATCAAGAGATCACTTGGTCAACAGGAAGGAACTTTGTAACACATTAAACTGGATGAAAAACTATAAGAACCGCAGAACAATGCTCTACATCCCCGGAAATAATCCTGCGATGATCCAGCAGGGAGGAATCTACGGGGCCGACAGCATATTGCTTGATCTGGAAGATGCCGTTGCATTGAACCAAAAGGATGCAGCAAGAACTTTGGTCAGGAACATGATTAAAGTGACGGATTTTTACGATGCCGAGGTATGTGTCAGGGTCAACCACCTGAGTACTCCATTCGGCCTGGCTGATTTGGAGGAAATTGTTCCACTCCAGCCTTCAGCCATCCGCTATCCAAAAACAGAATCACCCGAAGAGGTGGTTGAACTTCTGAAAATCATTGAGCGCATTGAGGATAAACATCATTTGCCACATAATCAAATGACACTTCATGCCATGATCGAGACGGCGATGGGGGTACAGAACGTATTCAACATTGCCAGTAAATTCAGCAGGATAGATGCGATAACCATTGGAGGACAGGACCTTACAGCAGATATGAATATCGTCTATACACAAGATGGGGCTGGGATCGACTTTGCCCGCAAAAGGATTGTCATGGCTGCGAAGGCAAGCCACATCGATGTAATTGATACGGTCTTCCCCGATGTGAACGATGAAGAAGGTTTGCGAAGGGAAACTGAATACGCCCGGAAAATAGGTTTCACAGGTAAAGCTGTAATCAATCCGAGGCAGATTGATGTAGTACATGAGGTCTTTACGCCAACCGAGGAGGAGATCAGGAAAGCTTACCACATCGTCAAGGAGTTCATGGTAAACAGCGCTGCCGGCATCGGTGTTTTTGCCATTGATGGGAAAATGGTGGATGCCCCAATTGTTGCCCGGGCGCAATATGTGCTCAGGCTTGCTAATATAAAAATAGGATAACAGGTTATCAATCATATAAATATCATGTTAAATAGTTTAGGAAGGGAGATCCCTGAATACATTGAAGGAATAGGAAAATTAGAACCTTTTCAGGGTGCGTTGACCAAATTGAGTAAAGGCTGGATGGATGAGCCAACCATCCCGGCCCCCAACAAGGCCTATCTTCCTCATCAGAGCAAACTTTGTAAGACCCTCGAAGAGGCTATCATCAGAAGTAATCCGCACAACGGAATGACGGTTTCTTTTCATCATCACCTGCGAAACGGAGATATCCTGCTGGTACAGACACTCACAATTCTCCACAACATGGGAATTCGCGAGATTACCTTAGCCTCCTCCTCGCTGAATGAATGCCATGATCCAATCCTTCCTTATCTCGTAGATGGAACAGTTACCCGCATTTTCTCATCGGGCATCAGAAGCGAATTAGGCCGTGCCATTGCCCTGGGTGTCCTTGAAACGCCGGTGGTGATACATTCACATGGAGGCAGGGTGAGATGCATTCACACCGGAAAAATTCAAATTGATCTGGCGGTTATTCCAGCTTCCGCTGCCGACTGCGAAGGTAATGCGACGGGTTCTCACGGGAAATCTGCCTTCGGCTCCATCGGTTATGCGGTCATTGATGCCCGTTATGCCAAACAGGTGATTGTCGTGACGGATAACCTGGTCAATTTCCCCTGCATCCCACTCTCAATTTCGCAGAATTTTATCGATCATGTGGTATTGGTCGATTCTATCGGGGACGCTTCGAAAATTGCTACGGGAACCACCCGTATTACCAACTCTCCAATGGACCTGAGAATTGCCAAACTGGCAGCAGATGTAATCGAACATTCTGGTTTTTTCGTACCCGGATTTGCCTTTCAGGTGGGTGCAGGTGGTGCTTCACTAGCTGTAGCGAAATTCATTCGTGAAAAGATGAAGACGAAGGGGATCAAGGGGAGTTTCATGCTTGGCGGCATCACTTCTTATTGTGTGGATATGCTTAATGAGGGTTTGTTTGAGACCATCTTTGATGTTCAATCGTTTGATGCAGTGGTGAGTAATTCTTTGTTGAACAACCGTCATCATATTGAAATTCCTGCAGCCTTGTACGCCAATCCTTTTAACTGCGGCTGTATTACCAATAAAATTGATGTGGTGGTTCTCGGTGCCCTGGAGATTGATGTGGATTTCAATGTCAATGTCATCACCGGATCTGAAGGAAAAATTCGTGGCGCTTCCGGCGGCCATTCAGATACAGCCTCGGGGGCGAAGTTGACCGTGGTTGTTTGTCCTTCATTTCGTGGTCGTATTCCAATTATCAAGAAGAGCGTTCACACCATTGTAACCCCAGGCGAAACGGTGCATGTGCTGGTTACGGAGCGGGGAATCTGCGTAAATCCTGCATTTAAAGAATTGGAAGCTAATCTGCGTAAATCAGGACTCAATATCAAGGATATTCATGACCTGGAGATTGAGGTGGATAAGATCACAGGTATCCCTGCACCACTCGAGTATACCGACAAAATTGTTGGAATTGTTGAGTATCGCGATGGAACCATCATCGACGTGATTCATCAACTCAAGGAAAAATAGTCGAAAAGCAATATTTATCGAACCATTAGATTCCATATTAGAAGCACGCGAACAGAGGGCGATTGCTAAAAAAATTCTAGCTGGCAACAGACTGGCATGTTTGAGCTTTAGCCTGAATATTCCGGGTTATCCTAAAAGCAATTCCACAGTTAAAGGATTTTTTAAACGCTGTTTAGCCGAGTTGAAACGCTATTTAAAATCTCATTTGATTGAGATAATCGATAAAGAAGCGCTCGAAATTTACGATGCTGCCGGAGATTTCTTTTTGGTTCCCCTCGCGGGAGGGAACCTGAGTTTACATGAAATCAAACAAATTTGCGAGGATTTTGAAGAACACCATCCTTTGGGGAGGTTTCTGGATGTGGACTTGAATGATGATCAGGGAAATACGGTCTCCTCAGGTAAGTCAAAGCTTTGTTTTTTCTGTCAGGCCCAGCCAGCAATCGAATGCAGGCGTTCCAATGCTCATGATCCGGAACTGTTGCGAACTTATATGTTTGGGAAAATGGCTGATTATTCCCGGTTACAAAAGGAGGCACATCTGGCTAAAAAGTTCTCATCCTTCGCGCTCAAGGCAATTCTTCAGGAAATCTCGCTCACACCGAAGCCGGGATTGGTCGACAAATTTAGCAGCGGCAGTCACTCTGACATGGATTATCAGACTTTTATCAATTCTTCAGCTGCGATTTCAGTCTGGTTCGAAGAGCTGGTAAGAGCAGGTCTCAGCTTCCGGGAGGATGATCTGACAAAAGCCCTACCGATAATCCGGAATATTGGATTGCAGATGGAAGAGGCGATGTACCAAGAAACCGGAAATGTCAATACACAAAAAGGGATCATCTTTTTGATGGGACTTTCATTGTTCGCTACCGGGAAACTTTATCAGGAAAGTGATCTTTTTGAACCAGGTAGATTTCGCGGTATTATCGGTGATATCTGCCAAAACCTTGTAAGAAAGGAGTTAAATGTCGACTTCGGGCAAGGGGGTAGTCATGGAGAGATCGTTTTTAGGAAGTATGGTTTCAGTGGTGCGCGCGGAGAAGCGGAATCAGGCTTTGAAACTGTCTTTGAGAAAGGGTTACCATTGCTGGCCGGAATGGTTGAATTGAACGATGAGTCACTGATCAACTGTTTTTTGGCTATTGCTTCTTCAAACAGCGACACTAATATTCTTTATCGGAGTGGTCCGGAGGATTTGGTGTCATTTCAAGATCTCTGCAAGAATGCCCTGGATCATTTCACAGTCGAAAATTATGCTGCAATCGGGGAATTCTGCCGGAGAAGAAATATTTCTCCTGGAGGCTCTGCCGATTTGCTGGCTGTTTCTATCTTCCTGTGGTTGGTTATGAACCAAGTAATTACAGAATAATTTTCACGTCTAGAAATACAAATAATGACTTTTGAAGACACAGATTTCAGACAGGAGACCCTGGATCTCGAAAACCCATTTGACGTTAAACTGGTAAGGGAGTTTCTCTCTGTTTTGGGTTTCGAATTCGATGCCACCGAAGTCGAATGTACGATGATCGTATACAACCTAAAAGGGGAGCTGGTTGGAACCGGTTCGCACCAGGGAAGAATACTGAAATATGTAGCGGTATCGCCCAAATACCGCGATACTACTGCATTTGCCTTGATTGTCACCTATCTGACAGAAAAGCTTCTGAAGATATATAAGCACACTTTTGTTTTCACACGCCCGGAAAATTCAGTGAGATTTTGTGGCTTAGGCTTCACGGAGATTGCCTCCGCACCGCCATTATTTACCATTTTGGAGTTTGGATTTGAATCGATCAAGACCTATCAGGATTACCTTAAAACACAGATAAGACCTGCCGTTTCAGATAAAATAGCCTCTATTGTGGTAAACTGTAATCCGTTTACGTTGGGCCATCAGTTTTTGATCGAAAAGGCTGCCTCCGAAAATGAACTGGTCTATCTTTTTGTAGTCGAAGAGGATCTTTCGGCATTTCCTTTCCTGGTAAGGTGGAAATTAATTGAGAAAGGAATTTCCCACCTCAAAAATGTACACATGGTTCGGGGTGGGATGTATATCGTTTCAGGATCAATCTTTCCGGCTTATTTCCTCAAGAACGAGACGATCAGTGATGTGATGCAAAAGCAGGCCGAATTGGATGTGCGGATCTTTGCCAATTATGTGGTGCCGGTATTGGGAATAAAAAAGAGATATGTGGGCACAGAAAAATATTGTGCGACAACAGCTGCCTACAACCAGGCCATGAAAAATATCCTACCGACATTTGGGGTGGAAGTGATCGAGGTGATGAGAAAAGTGGCCACGCCCGGTAGTTCAAAGCTTCCGATTTTTATCAGCGCTTCGAATATTCGTCAGGCCATAAAAGCAGACAAGCTGGATGAAGTGGAAGAGTTTTTACCGGAGTCAACCCGAGAATTCCTGTACTCTGATGAATCACTTAATATCCGGAATAAAATAAAAACCGGGGAGGGAAGGCATTGAATTGCCAGTTAATTCATTTCTCTTTTCCTGGTAAAAGTTGTACATTTGAGTAAATAAATTCATCATGAGGTCAGCAAAGATTCAAAATAGTATCATCAGGAAAGTGTTGAATACAGATGATGATCAGTTACTTGATTATCTTAATCAAATTTTGGGTTCTGGAGAGAATATAGAACAATATCAACTGACTGCAGAAGAAAAATCTATGATCTCTGAAAGTGTAGCTGATTATAGTTCAGGTAAAATAATTTCAAACCAAGATGTCATCTTACGAAATGAAGAATGGCTAAAAGAATAATCTGGACATCACGAGCGGATCAAATTTTTACCAGAATCCTTGAATTTTATGTAGAAAGAAATGGTTCAAGGACTTACAGTCGTCAATTGAATCGCAAAATTCAATCTCTCCTTTCCATACTGTCAAAGCAACCATTTCTTGGGATTAAGACTAATAGTCCGAATGTCAGGGTTTTCGTGAACTCACAGTATAAAATATTTTATCAGATAGCAAAAGATCAGCTCATTATTCATCTGGTATGGGATTGTCGTCAAAATCCGGAATCATTAAATATCGACCTAAAAATTTAATCTGAAAGAGCATTTTGATTATACACCTGTTTCAATGTGTTTTAAATTTTTGATAGCGTTGTTTATATGCGCGACAATACTTCCCAGTTGCTTCAATATTAGCTGGGTTGGGGAAGGTTAATCGCTTGCTATTTAAAGAGTCACTTCGCTCATGGCTTCAGGAATCTCAATATTGGTATAACCCGCTGCTATCATTTGATCTTTGTAAAAAGTCTGTGCCTCATAATCTCCGTGAACGAGGAAAACCTTCTTTATTGCGGTTTTGTCCTGGCAGTTCAGGAATGACAGCATCTCACTGTAATCCCCGTGACCGGAGAATGCTTCAATTCTCACGATCTCGGCATTGACACTGTATTTATTACCGAAGATCGAAACGACCTTTTCTCCGTCAACCAATCTGGCGCCCAGTGTCCGGGGAGCACAATATCCGACCACCAGAATGGTATTCTTCGGACTGGAGATATTATTTGCCAGGTGGTGTTTAATCCGCCCGGCTTCCATCATTCCTGAGGCAGAGATGATGATACAAGGTTTCTTAAATGAGTTTAACTTTTTTGAATCATTGGTGGCAGTGATGTAATGCAATGAATTGAATCCAAACGGGTCATCATCTGTTTCCACTACTTTCATAACGTCCTCATTGAAGCACTCTGAGTGCAGTCTGAAGATCGTAGTTGCATTGACGGCTAACGGACTATCAACATAAATCTGAATCTTGGGCAGTAATCCGGCATTGTAAAAATTATTCAGTGTAAAGACAATATCCTGTGTCCGGCCAATGGCAAAAGAGGGGATGATCAATTTTCCCTGTTTTCTGACACAGGTATCGTTAACCACTTGCAGCAGTTTTTCTTCAGCGTCGCTGAAGTGCTCATGAAGTCTGTTCCCATAAGTGGACTCAGTGATCAGGTAATCACATTGCCTGAAAGCATCCGGTGACTTTAAAATTAAGCTAATGGGTCGTCCGATATCGCCCGTATAGGCAATATTTTTTGTTTGTCCGTTCTCTGTAATCTCAAGAGAGGCGGTACCTGCACCGAGCAGGTGACCATTATTGGTAAAACGGACTTTAACATTGTCATCGATGTAGAACTTTCGTTCGTAGGCAATTCCGATGAAGAGCTTCATGCTTTCTTTTGCAATATCAGAAGTATAAATTGGCTCGACAGGTTCCAGACCATGCTTCATTCTCTTTTTGTTGAACCATTTTACGTCAAGTTCCTGGATGTGTCCGCTGTCGGCGAGCATGATGGCGCAGAGGTCGCGGGTGGCATTGGTACAGATGACGGATCCCCGGAAGCCGAGTTTATAGACGTAGGGTATTAACCCGGAGTGGTCGATGTGTGCATGTGTCAGAATAATATGGTCGATCTCTTTCGGATCGAAACCCAGATTTCGGTTGGAACTGTCCGTCTCCATCCCCTTGCCCTGAAACATTCCGCAATCCAGCAATATCTTCTTTCCGTTATCAAGTGTGATCAGGTGTTTGCTTCCTGTGACCTCCCTGGCGGCGCCAATAAATTTAATCTTCATGAGGATCAGTTTTAGTGATGCATAAAGGTAATAAAAAACGCTCTTCCCCGAAGGAAAGAGCGTCTGAAATTATTTTGGCAGAACAGAAGAAATTACTCCTCGGTCTGGGTAGCCGCGTAGGTCTTGAGCAGTTCGTCCTGAACCTCGGCCGGCACTTTTTCGTAGCTGGCAAATTTCATTTTGAACATGGCACGTCCCTGTGTGACAGAACTCAAAGTGGTCGAATATTTGTTCATCTCCTTCAATGGAACCTTGGCGGAAATCTTCTCGAAACCTTTTTCTGAACTCATGCCCATGATGAGTGCACGTCGGTTTTGCAGATCTCCCATGACGTCGCCCATGCGGTCGCCAGGAACCAGAACTTCCACATCGTAAATCGGCTCAAGGATCTTGGCGCCGGCTTTCTTGAAGGCTTGGCTGAAAGCATTTCTACCTGCCAGACGGAATGAAATTTCATTGGAGTCGACCGGGTGCATCTTTCCTTCATAAATGGATACACGGATATCACGTGCGTAGGAGCCGGTGAGCGGGCCTTCCTCCATCTTTTCCATGATTCCTTTCAGGATAGCAGGATGGAACCGGGCGTCGATTGATCCGCCTACGATACAGTTGCAGAAAACAAGTTTTCCGCCCCAAGGCAGTTCGACAACTTCGGTGCCCCGAAGGCTGACCTTCATTTCCTTACCATCGACAACAAAGAATGGAGGGAAAGGCATTCCTTCCTCGAAAGGCTCAATAATCATGTGAACTTCACCAAACTGACCAGATCCACCACTCTGCTTACGGTGACGATAGTCGGCCTGGGCGATTTTGGTAATGGTTTCCCGGTAGGGTATTTTTGGATTTTGGAATTGCAGGTCAATTTTAAATACATTGTCGAAATACCATTTTAGCGTGTTTAAGTGGTATTCCCCTTGTCCGTGGATCAGAATCTGCTTTAACTCCTTGGAATACTCGATGATATAGGTGGGATCCTCTTCGTGCAGACGATGCAGGTATTCACCCATCTTCTCTTCATCAGATTCGTTGGTAGCCTTCACAGCGGTAGTATATCTCGGATCCGGGAATTGAATCGGTGGGAATTCAATTTCAGCATCTTTGTCGCAAAGCGTCTGATTGTGTTTAACATCTTTCAGCTTAACCGTTGCACCAATATCTCCGGCAACCATTTCTGGTACTTTGGTACGGGTCTTGCCCGCTACTGCAAAGATCTGTGAGATACGCTCCTTGGAGTTTTTAGCCATATTTGTCAGGTCCATTCCCTCCTTAAGCGTACCTGATATTACCTTGAAATAGGTTACTTCGCCTACGTGCTGCTCAAGTGAAGTCTTGAAAACGAATATAGAAGTCGGTCCTTTCGTGCTGATTGCGACCTTCTTGCCGTCGACAGTTTCCACGTCTGCAAGCTCTCCGGGATTCGGGGCAACGTTGACGATGAAATCCATCAGACGACGGATACCCATATCTTTAACAGCAGAAGTACAAAAAACAGGAAATAATCCTCTGGAAACCATCCCTAATTTAAGACCCTGCTTCATTTCATCCTCATTCAGGGAACCCTGCTCGAAGAAAAGCTCCATCAGTGCCTCATCATTTTCGGCAGCCATTTCTACCAGGGCATTGTGGTATTCTTCGGCCTTGTCCATTTCGTCCGCCGGTATATCGAGCATTTCGGGTTTTCCTCCCTGCGGACCCCACTGAAGCATCTTCATCTTCAGTACGTCAATAACTTTGTTGTATCCTAACCCCGGATTAACAGGGTATTGCACAATTGCCAGTTTATTACCAAAGGTAGTCCTGGCCATTTCAATTGTATTCTCCCAGTTGCTGGTTTCGTGGTCAAGGTGGTTGATCACAAAAATAAGCGGTTTGTGGAACCTGTCCGCATTTCGATTCGCAATTTCGGTACCCACTTCAACACCGTTCACAGCATTGAAAACCAGAAGACCTGTAGCGGCTACACTTAAAGCCGGAATGACGCCTCCGACAAAGTCGTCCATTCCCGGAGTGTCGATGATATTGATTTTGCAACCTTCAAATTCAGTGTAAAGCACTGTTTCATGAACAGAGTTGCCATACTCTTGCTCTACGAGGTTGTAGTCAGAGGCAGTATTCTTGCTCTTTACATCCCCTCTGCGATTAATAATCCCACCCTCGAAGAGCATGGCTTCCACAAGGGTGGTTTTCCCGGCGCCCGAATTTCCGAGCACTGTGATGTTCCTGATTTCACTGGTTTGATATACTTTCATAATAGAATAAATTTGGTATATATTTAATTATTTGTAAACTCTTGAAGACCTTACAATTATAAAATTTTCCAACAAAAAATACAGGCTTAAATCCCTATTATTACCCCAAAGACTGATTAAAATCAGCTATTAAAAGGGCTAATTTTTTTTCAGTGCCTTCAAAAATAGAAATTATTTAAAATGATCCGACCAGCAGAAAAAAATTCGATTTTCGATTTAGGGATTTAGAATTTCGAAAAATCCGTAAATAGTATTCTATCAGAGAGATGGTGTTTTTTGTAACTACACTGTAACATGATTTTTATGTTACTAAACATGTTTTTCCTTAAATTCATCTTTAAAGTTCACTTATTGAATATTGATTTGCCGGCTCTCCCATTATAAACATCCTGAGAAAATTTGCATATTTGCATTTAACCAACACTGAGATAGTCTGATGCAGCGATTTCCATTTTTTAAACAATTGGATACCATGGATTGCGGGCCTTCCTGTTTAAGGATGATCGCGAAGTTTTATGGAAAGAATTTCTCGTTGCAGACCATTCGCGAAAGGAGTTTTCTTACCAGAGAGGGTGTTTCTTTCCTCGGGATGTCAGATGCTGCCGAATCTATTGGAATGCGTTCGGTCGGGGCTAGGGTGAGCTACCTGCAGCTCGCTGAAGAGGTCCCGTTGCCAGCCATCGTTCACTGGAAAGAAGAGCATTTTGTGGTGGTATATGCAGTCAAAAAGGGCAAAGTCTACGTTGCTGACCCTTCCTATGGTCTCATAACTTACCAGGAAGCCGAATTCCTGAAAGGATGGTGCGGGCATGCGGACAGCAGCAAGGCGAAGGGTTTGGCCCTGATTCTGGAGCCGACTCCTGATTTTTATAGTCTGGCCGACGAAAAAATAGACAAGTCTTCCATTTCCTATCTCTTTACCTATCTGCGTAACCAGAAGAAATTCCTTTGGCAGCTTTTTGCCGGTCTACTCCTCGGAAGTCTCTTTCAGTTGATTTTGCCATTACTTACCCAGTCGATGGTGGACGTTGGGATCAACAACAACGACCTGAGCTTCGTTACGCTGATTCTGGTTGCTCAACTTATTTTGTTCATTTCCCAGACTTCCGTCGATCTGATCAGAAACTGGATCCTGCTTCATCTTACCACCAGGCTGAGTATTTCCCTCATCTCCGATTTTCTGATCAAACTGATGCGTTTGCCGATCAGTTTCTTTGATACAAAGATGGTCGGAGACATGCTCCAGCGTATCGGCGATCATACCCGTATTGAAAATTTCCTGACCAGCCAGTCCTTGAATGTCTTGTTCTCCATGGTAAACCTGGTGATTTTCTCGATTGTTCTCGCGCTATACAGCTGGATGATCCTGGCAATTTTCTTGATGGGTAGTATATTATATGTGTGCTGGATCCTGATATTCCTGAAAAGGAGAAAAGATCTGGACTACCGCAGATTTACACAACTGTCAGAAAATCAGGCTAAATTGATTGAGCTGATGAACGGTATGCAGGAAATTAAGCTCAACAACAGTGAAAAGCAGAAAAGATGGGAATGGGAACGCATTCAGGCCAGGTTGTTCCAGGTTAATATCAAGAGGCTCTCCTTGTCCCAGACACAAAATATCGGATCCAACTTCATCAATCAGCTGAAGAACATCCTGATAAGTTTTATTGCCGCACGCCTTGTTATTGACGGACACATCACGATAGGCGCCATGGTGGCAGTATCCTATATCATCGGACAGATGAACACTCCGCTGAACAACCTGATGGACTTTATCCAGACCACGCAGGATGCCATGATTTCACTGGCCCGTCTGAATGAAATTCATACAAGGCCTAACGAAGAGGATCCTGAAGAGAACAAGATTACCATGTTCCCGGAAGTGAAGGATATCATTCTGCAGAACGTCAGTTTTCAGTATGAAGGTCCAAGGTCACCCTTAGTGTTAAAAAATATTTCGCTGCACATTCCGGCCAACCGGACTACAGCGATTGTTGGAATGAGTGGCAGTGGGAAGACAACGATGATCAAGCTGCTACTGGGATTCTATCCACCCGTAACCGGGACGATCCACCTGGGCGAGATTAGTTTGGCTAATTTTTCTACGCGGCTTTGGAGGGAGAAATGCGGAGTGGTGATGCAGGACGGATATATCTTCTCGGATACTATTATTAATAATATAGCCGTCGGGGCAGAGCATATCGACAGACTAAAATTACTGGAGTCAGTCAGGATGGCGAATATTCAGGAATATATCGAATCACTGCCACTGGGATATCAGACAAAAATCGGACAGGAAGGGGTAGGGATCAGTCAGGGTCAGAAACAACGGATCCTGATTGCCCGGGCGATCTATAAGAATCCGGATTTTCTATTCTTTGATGAGGCTACCAACGCATTAGATGCCACCAATGAAAAGGTAATCATGGAGAATATGGATCAGTTTTACAAAGGCAGAACAGTTGTTGTGGTAGCACACAGGCTGAGTACGGTGAAGAATGCCGATCAGATCATTGTCCTGGACAAGGGTGAAATAGTAGAAAAGGGAACCCATACTGAGCTGATCGGATTGAAAGGTAATTATTATCACCTGGTCCGCAATCAGCTGGAACTGGGGGCATAAAATTAAAGGGATGTCGAAGAAACTTGAGGATATAGAAACACGCAGCGAAGAGGTGCAGGATCTGCTGGGCCGAATTCCCTCCTGGATCACCCGGAACGGAATCATCCTGGTGTTTGCACTATTATTTATCCTGGTTACGGGTAGCTGGTTTTTCAAGTACCCTGATATTATCACAGCACCGGTGGTGGTTACTTCTGAGAATCCTCCTGCGCATTTACTGGCAAGGGTGGATGGTAAATTGACGACCATCATGGTAATGGATAAACAGAAAGTTAACCGGGGGGAATTGCTGGCGATGCTGGAAACCTCCCTTAAATATGATGACCTGACAGACCTAAAGGAACAGCTGAAGATGCTGGCGCCATTCGTAAAAACGTTTCAACCTGAGCAGATCATTGCCTTTCAGCATAATTATTCGTTGGGTGAGATTCAGCCTCAGTTTGCCGATTTTTCAAAAAAGTACAACGATTACCAGAAGTTTGTGAACCGAAACTACTTTCCAGGCAAGATTTTATCTCAGCAAAAGCAGCTAAATCTGTCCAAGACCGGGTATACCTCCCAGTTGGCAAGGAAGAAGGCCCTTTCTGAAGATTTGCAGATTACCAAGAAGAAGTTTCAACGGGATTCCGTTTTAAACAGGAAAGGGGTGCTTTCGCTCGATGAATTTGAAAAGACCAAGCGGGAATGGCTGCAGAAGCAGGCCGAATTTGAAGATATGCTTTCGGCATTGGCCGTGACTGAACAGTCTTTGGAAAATGCCGGACAGCAGGTGGCTGAGGCAAAGAACCTCTCCGGAGAACAGGAAACTACCTTGCAACTCGGACTGAAGGAGGCGTATGAGGTACTCTTAGGGGCTATCGATGTTTGGGAACTGAATTACCTGATCAAGTCTCCGGTTCGTGGAGAAGTGATCTTTTCAAGGTTCTGGAGTCCTAATCAGAATGTCGTCAAGGGGGAGGTCGTCTTTACGGTTATCCCGGATGGCAACAACACACTCATTGGCAAGGTCAGGCTACAGATAAATGGTGCCGGGAAGGTAAAAACCGGCCAACGGGTCAATTTAAAGTTTGCTAATTACCCTTATATGGAATTCGGTATTGTGAAAGGGGTGGTCTCTAGAATTTCCGTGGTACCATCGAATGATTATTATGCCATGGAGGTAAGTCTGGCCGATCAACTGGTCTCCACTTATGGGAAAAAATTCGAATTTCAGCAGGAGTTGCAGGGTACTGCCGAGATCATTACGGAAGATCAAAGACTGCTGATGCGGATTCTCAATCCGGTCAGATCTATTTTCAGTGAACGGTTCGCCAAATAGCTTGATTCATCTGGATGTACAGGCAATCATGCTGAAAATCAATTTTTTTTAGCGGCGTAGTGTATTTTCCAAAGAAATGTGTACTTTTGCAGTCCATTTTGGAGGAGTTTTGCAGGGTACGAAATCGTTAAATTGCAGAGCTTACGGGGAATTGCGAGATTTTCCCGTGTGATATATGTGTGTATTTTATATTAAAATTTAAAAAACGTTTATGCCTACTATTCAACAGTTAGTACGTAAGGGAAGGGTAAATATCGAAGACAAGAGTAAGTCTCCGGCATTGAATTCCTGCCCACAGCGTAGAGGCGTATGTGTACGTGTTTACACAACAACGCCTAAAAAGCCAAACTCGGCTATGCGGAAGGTTGCCAGGGTAAGGTTAACCAACGGCAAAGAGGTGAATGCCTACATTCCGGGTGAGGGTCACAATTTACAGGAGCACTCGATTGTTCTTGTTCGCGGAGGCCGTGTGAAAGACCTTCCGGGAGTTCGTTACCACTTAATTCGTGGTGCACTCGATACTGCTGGTGTTGAGGGTCGCAAGCAACGTCGGTCCAAGTATGGTGCCAAGCGCCCAAAACCAGGACAAGTCGTAGCTGCAACAAAGAAGAAAAAATAATTAAGTAAAAACTTTAGTTATTAGTTTGGAGGTTTGGTTGAGTAAGGGCTTGTCTGGAACAGGCTGTATAACTGAAGACTAAACAACAACCGATTCGAATAACACAAACAATTTTAACTAAAATGAGGAAGACAAAACCAAAAAAACGGATCATTTTACCAGATCCAAAGTTCAATGACGTTCTCGTTACTCGCTTCGTGAACAGTCTAATGTTTGATGGGAAGAAGTCCATCGCATTCAAAATAATTTACGATGCTTTTGATATCGTTGATAAAAAGATGAAAGACAATGAATTGTCTGCTCTCGACATCTGGAAAAAAGCATTGATTAACATTACACCTCAGGTTGAGGTAAAGAGTAGGCGTGTAGGTGGTGCCAACTTCCAGGTTCCAATGGAAATTCGTCCTGAAAGGAAAGTGGCTATCTCCATGCGTAACCTCATCCTTTTCGCCAAGAAGCGTTCGGGTCACTCAATGGCAGAGAAATTGGCTGCTGAGACCGTTGCTGCTTTCAACGAAGAAGGTGGAGCATTCAAGAAAAAAGAAGATACACACAGAATGGCAGAAGCAAACCGTGCGTTTGCGCACTTCCGTTTCTAACGGAGGTTTTCAGATAGTTTAGAGTTAGAATACGTATAAAAAAATAATGGCGAAAAGGGACCTTACAAATACCAGAAACATCGGGATCATGGCTCACATCGATGCCGGTAAAACAACTACTTCAGAGCGGATATTGTTTTACACGGGAAAAGTTCACCGCATTGGTGAAGTTCATGATGGAGCTGCAACGATGGACTGGATGGAACAGGAGCAGGAGCGTGGCATTACCATAACCTCTGCTGCGACGTTTACTGAGTGGACTTACCAGGATGTTGTTCATCAGATTAACATCATTGATACTCCAGGCCACGTCGACTTTACCGTTGAGGTGGAGCGTTCGTTGAGGGTTCTCGACGGAGCTGTTGCTACTTTTTGTGCAGTGGGCGGAGTGGAAGCTCAGTCAGAAACTGTTTGGCGTCAGGCCGAAAAATACGGGGTACCAAAAATCGCATTCATCAACAAGATGGACCGTGCAGGTGCCGATTTCTTTAACGTATACAACGACATCAAGGAGAAACTGGGAGCTAATCCGGTTCCGATCCAGATTCCAATTGGCGCTGAAGAGCGTTTTAAAGGAATAATTGACCTTGTTGCCATGAAATCTGTAGTTTGGCACGATGAGACCATGGGAGCCGATTATTCTGTTGAAGAGATTCCGGCTGATATGCTTGAAATGGCACATGAATGGCGTGATAAACTTGTCGAATCAGTTGCTGAACAGGATGAAACTTTGATGGAGAAATTCTTCGAGGATCCTAACAGCATCACACAAGATGAGTTGAAACACGTGATTCGCAAGGCTACTCTTTCGGGAGTTATTATTCCGATGCTTTGTGGCTCCGCTTTTAAAAACAAAGGGGTTCAAACCCTTTTGGATGCGGTTTGTGCTTATTTGCCCAATCCGCTTGATGTTGCCTCTATCGTTGGAACAAATCCTGATACAGGTGAAGAAGTTGAAAGAAAACCAGATGTTGGTGAACCTCTTGCCGCACTTGCGTTTAAGATTGCCACTGACCCATATGTAGGCCGTTTGTGTTTCATCCGTGTCTACTCGGGAAAAATTGATTCCGGTTCCTATGTTCTAAATACCCGTACCGGGAAGAAAGAGCGGATTTCCCGTCTCTTCCAGATGCACTCAAACAAACAACAACCACGCGATGTGATTGAAGCAGGCGACATTTGTGCCGCTGTTGGTTTCAAAGATATCCGTACTGGGGACACCCTTTGTTCACTGGATCATCCGATCGTTCTCGAGTCTATGACTTTCCCGGAACCGGTAATCGGTATCGCGATTGAGCCAAAGACTCAAAAAGACCTCGACAAATTGTCTAATGGTCTGGTAAAACTTTCGGAAGAAGATCCTACTTTCCAGGTCAATACTGATCAGGACAGCGGGCAGACCATCATTCGGGGAATGGGTGAGCTCCATTTGGAGATCATCGTCGACCGTCTGAAAAGGGAGTTCAAAGTTGAATGTAACCAGGGTGCTCCTCAGGTTTCCTACAAGGAGACTATTACCAAAGAAGTTAACCTTCGTGAGGTTTTCAAGAAACAGACAGGTGGTCGTGGTAAATTTGCCGACATCTCTGTTCACATTGGTCCGGTCGACGAAGGCAAAACAGGTCTTCAGTTTGTCGATCAAATCAAAGGTGGAACAATTCCTCGCGAATATATCCCATCCATTGAGAAGGGTTTCAAAGAGGCTATGAACAATGGTCCTCTGGCAGGTTATAAGATTGAGAATATCAAAGTGGTTCTGGTCGACGGATCCTTCCACCCAGTTGACTCCGATGCGCTCTCTTTCGAGTTGTGCGCAAAACAAGCCTTCAGAAATGCGGCTTCCAAAGCAAAACCAATTTTGCTTGAGCCAATTATGAAGGTTGAAGTTGTTACACCGGATGATTACATGGGGGATATTGTCGGTGACCTGAACCGTCGCCGGGGTCATGTAGAAAGCATGGATGCCAAGTTTGGTGCCCGTGTAATCAAAGCATTGGTTCCGCTTTCCGAGCAATTTGGATATGTTACCACTTTGCGTACCCTCTCATCCGGCAGGGCAACTTCAACCATGGAGTTCTCTCACTATGCGGAGGTACCAAAGAATATTGCCATATCAGTCCTTGAAAATGTAAAGGGAAAAACAGAGTTGTTATAACACTAAATACGTTCTTATCATGAGTCAAAAAATCAGAATTAAACTGAAATCGTACGATCACAACTTGGTTGACAAATCAGCTGAGAAGATTGTTAAGACGGTAAAATCAACCGGCGCTATTGTTAGCGGACCAATTCCACTTCCAACGCATCGTCGTATTTTCACCGTATTGAGATCTACCTTCGTTAATAAAAAATCGAGGGAGCAGTTCGAGTTATCATCTTACAAGAGATTGATCGACATTTACAGTTCAACCGCAAAAACGATCGACGCGTTAATGAAGCTGGAGTTGCCCAGTGGCGTTGAAGTTGAAATTAAAGTTTGATAAACTGCTTAACAAGTAGAAAAAATGCCAGGATTAATTGGAAAAAAAATCGGAATGACTTCCGTATTCAGTGTTGAGGGGAAAAACATCCCATGCACTGTGATTGAGGCTGGTCCATGCACCGTTACCCAGATCCGCACCCTTGAAACCGATGGTTATGAGGCTGTACAATTGGGTTTCGTAGAAAAGAAAGAGAAGCATGCGACTAAAGCAGAAATCGGCCATTGCAAAAAGGCCGGTACTACTCCTAAGAGAAAAGTGGTAGAATTTGATGGGTTTGGTAGCGATGTAAAGCTGGGCGATGTCATTACAGTTGACTTGCTTGAAGCTGATTCATTCATCGACATTACCGGCGTATCAAAGGGCCGTGGTTTCCAGGGTGTTGTTCGCCGTCACGGCTTTAGCGGTGTCGGACAAGCTACACACGGACAGCACAACCGCTTACGTGCACCAGGTTCGGTCGGTGCCTCTTCTTATCCTTCGCGCGTATTCCCAGGAATGCGTATGGCGGGACGTGATGGTGGAAAAACTATAACTGTTCAGAACCTTCAGGTTTTGAAAGTTATTCCGGAGAACAATCTTATCATTGTTAAGGGTTCTGTCCCCGGAGCCAAAGATTCATACTTAATTATTTTGAAGTAATGGAAATCGCAGTTTTAAACAGAGCAGGTGAAGAGACCGGAAGAAAAGTAGAACTGAATCCCAGTATTTACTCGGTAGAACCTAATGATCACGCGATTTATCTCGACGTGAAGCAATATCTGGCCAATCAACGCCAGGGTACACATAAGAGCAAGGAGCGTGGTGAAATATCCGGATCAACCAGGAAGCTGAAAAAGCAAAAAGGAACCGGTGGAGCCCGCGCAGGTAGCATCAAATCAGGTACCATCCGTGGTGGAGGCCGTATGTTCGGTCCACGCCCGAGAAATTATGGTTTTAAGCTGAACAAGAAATTAAAAGAGTTGGCACGCAGATCTGCATTGACCTACAAGGCTCAAGGCAGTGATATCCTGATTCTGGAAGATTTTACGATTGACACGCCAAAGACCAAGGAATTGATCACACTTCAAAATAATTTGAATATCAGTGATAAAAATTCTTTGTATGTGTTATCTGAAGCAAATAAAAACATATATTTGTCAACCAGAAATTTACAGAACATCGAAGTTGTAACTACCTCAGATTTATGTACTTACAAGATAATGAGAGCCAAGAAAATTGTTTTGGCAGAGAGTTCTGTAGCTAAATTGGAGGAATTATTCAAGATTAACGCTTAAGAAAATGGTTGAAATATTGATTCGCCCTATCGTAACCGAGAAAATGAATGCCCAAGCGGAGAAGCTAAACCGTTATGGATTCATGGTTGATAAGAAGGCAGATAAGCACCAGATCAGAAGAGCCGTGGAGGAGATCTATGGCGTTAAAGTAGTTTCTGTCAACACAATGGTATATGCCGGTAAATTAAAATCCCGTTTTACAAAGAGTGGGGTTATTACTGGACGGACGAATGCTTATAAAAAAGCAATTGTCACATTGAACAAAGGAGAGAATATTGATTTTTACAGCAATATCTAAGTAAAAAATGGCAGTTAGAAAGTTAAAACCTGTAACTCCGGGTCAAAGGCACAAAGTCATTGGTACTTTTGACTCAATTACAACTGGCAATACACCTGAAAAATCATTGTTAAGGCCCATGAAGAGTACCGGTGGTAGAAATACCAGCGGTGTGATGACAATGAGGTATATAGGTGGCGGGCACAAGAGAAAATATCGTGTAATAGATTTTGTCCGCGAAAAGGACAATATTCCTGCACGTGTTGATTCGATTCAGTATGATCCAAATCGTACTGCACGTATTGCACTCTTGGTATATGCCGATGGAGAGAAGCGCTACATGCTTGCACCGAATGGCCTTGAAGTTGGTCAGACGGTAATTAGCGGGCCTGAAGTAGCTCCTGAGATCGGTAATTCGCTACCTCTTGGAAAAATACCTCTTGGTACAATCGTTCACAATATTGAGTTGCATCCCGGACAAGGCGGAATAATGGCCCGTTCAGCCGGTACTTATGCGCAACTCACTTCACGTGAAGGACGATACGCCATCATTAAACTCCCCTCAGGCGAGTCACGTATGGTACTGGTTGCATGTCGTGCAACGGTAGGTACTGTAGGAAACGCCGATCATGCCCTTGAAAGATCAGGAAAAGCCGGTCGAAGCCGCTGGTTGGGGCGTCGTCCCCGTGTTCGTGGTGTAGCCATGAACCCTGTGGATCACCCTATGGGTGGTGGTGAAGGACGTGCATCCGGTGGACATCCGCGTTCACGTAAAGGGTTGCTTGCGAAGGGTTACAAGACCCGCTCGAAGAAAAAGTCTTCGACCAAGTACATTATTGAACGTAGGAAAAAATAATCGCTAAAAAAACTGAGTAGATTATGAGTCGTTCGTTAAAAAAAGGCCCTTTCATCGACTTTAAGTTGGAGAAAAAAGTGCTGATTCTGAATGAAGCAGCAAAGAAGTCGATCGTGAAAACGTGGGCAAGACATTCAATGATTTCGCCTGATTTTGTAGGACATACCATTGCAGTTCACAACGGGAATAAGTTTATTCCGGTTTATGTTACTGAGAACATGGTTGGACACAAACTGGGTGAGTTTTCTCCTACCCGCACCTTCAGAGGTCATGGTGGCAATAAGAAGAAATAAGCCATGAACGCGGATATGTATAATAGAAGTAAAAAGTACCAAGATGGGTTCTAGAAAAAAGCAAAGCGCTGAATTGCTCAACGAAGCAACTAAGCAGAGATGTCAGGCTGTTTTGCGTGATTGTCCCACTTCGCCGCGTAAGATGCGCCTTGTTACCGATATGATTCGTGGAATGGCGGTAAATCGTGCACTCGACGTATTGAAGTTCTCTTCCAAAGAGGCATCACGCAGAGTAGAAAAACTCCTTTTGTCGGCCGTTGCAAACTGGCAGGCTAAAAATGAAGGGGTTAGACTTGAAGAAAGCAACCTATACGTGCAGGAAGTTTTTGTTGATTCGGCTCGCATGCTGAAACGTCTCCGTCCGGCTCCGCAAGGAAGAGGACACCGTATCAGGAAGCGTTCGAATCACGTAACTGTCCGTTTAGCAAGTAAAAATGTTGTAGAAGAAAATACGAAATAATAATATGGGACAAAAAGTAAATCCGATTTCTAATAGGCTTGGAATCATCAGAGGATGGGATTCCAACTGGTTCGGAGGGAACAATTACGGTGAAAAACTGATCGAGGATCACAAAATCAGGGCTTATCTGAATGCACGTCTTGCAAAAGCGAGTATTTCAAAGATAATCATTGAACGTACCTTGAAACTGATCACCATTACTGTTCAGACTTCCAGACCCGGTATTATTATAGGTAAAGGTGGTCAGGAAGTAGACAAACTCAAGGAGGAGTTGAAAAAGATCACTAAGAAGGAAGTTCAGATCAATATCTTTGAAATCAAACGTCCTGAATTGGATGCTCAGATTGTTGCCAACAACATTGCCCGCCAGGTAGAAGGTAAGATTGCCTATCGTCGTGCAACGAAGATGGCCATCGCTGCAACCATGCGTATGGGCGCTGAAGGGATCAAGGTATTGTGTTCGGGTCGTCTGAATGGTGCTGAAATGGCCCGTTCGGAAATGTACAAAGAAGGTAGAACTCCTTTGCATACTTTAAGAGCCGATATAGACTACGCACTGGCTGAAGCTTTAACCAAGACCGGTTTGATCGGTATCAAGGTTTGGATCTGCAGAGGTGAGATTTACGGTAAACGTGATCTTTCACCAAACGTTGGTCAGGCACAGCAATCTCGCGGCACTAATCCACGTCCGGCCCCACCAGCAGGTGGCAAAGGCGGCTTTAGAAAGCGTAAAAAGTAATTAGTCTGATAACCATCGACAAAGCGAAACAAGATGTTACAGCCAAAGAAAGTAAAATTTAGAAGAGTTCAGAAGGGCAAACTAAAAGGTAACGCACAACGCGGCAACCAATTATCGTTTGGATCTTTTGCGATAAAGAGCTTGGAAACTGCATGGATTACAGGTCGCCAGATTGAGGCAGCCCGTGTTGCAGTAACGCGTCACATGCAGCGCCAGGGACAAATTTGGATCAGGATATTTCCGGATAAGCCAATTACCAAGAAACCAGCCGAGGTTCGTATGGGTAAAGGTAAAGGTGCACCGGAGGGATTTGTTGCCACAGTAACTCCCGGCCGCATTCTAATCGAGATCGAAGGAGTTCCTTTTGATCTGGCTAAAGAAGCTTTACGCCTGGGAGCCCAGAAATTTCCGGTGAGTACGAAGTTTGTTGTACGACGCGATTTTGTAGAATCTTCAACTATTGAGTAATGAAAACTTCAGAAATCAAAGAGCTAACAACAGCTGAAATCACGGAAAAACTTGCGATTGGGAAAGAGGAAATGACACGTATGTGTTTGAATCACAGCGTAAATCCACTTGATAATCCAATGAAAATACGGTATGCCCGTAAGAATATCGCCCGTCTTAGTACCGAAATGCGCAAACGTCAAATCGAAAAAAAATGATGACTATGGAAACAAGAAATCTTCGTAAAGAGCGTATCGGAGTAGTAACCAGTAACAAGATGGAAAAGACCATTGTTGTTGCGGAGAAGGGTAAAGAAAAGCACCCGATCTACGGAAAATTTGTGAACAGGACTACCAAGTTCCATGCTCACGATGAGAAGAACGAGTGCAATATTGGCGATACCGTCTTAATTATGGAAACCCGCCCTCTTTCAAAACAAAAAGGGTGGAGATTAGTTAAAATCTTAGAAAGAGCTAAATAACCATGTTACAGCAAGAATCACGTTGTACAGTCGCAGATAACAGCGGTGCAAAAACAGCCCTGGTCATTCGGGTATTAGGTGGAACGAAGAAACGTTACGCCTCTGTTGGAGACAAAGTTGTTGTGACAGTAAAAACTGCACTTCCAGGCAGCGATACCAAAAAGGGTTCAGTTTCAAAAGCTGTCGTTGTACGCACCTCAAAAGAAGTGCGTCGCAGTGACGGTTCCTATATCCGTTTTGATGACAATGCCATCGTGCTGCTTAATGCTGCAGGTGAGATGAGGGGAACGCGTATTTTCGGGCCGGTGGCCAGGGAACTACGTGATAACTATATGAAAATTGTCTCTCTAGCACCTGAAGTACTTTAATATTTAATAGAGACCATGCAGAAAAAATTACATGTTAAGAAAGGAGACACGGTCGTCGTTATCTCCGGCAATTCAAGAGGCTCCGAAGGGAAAGTACTTGAAGTGGTCAAAGAAAAGGATCGTGCCATTGTTGAGGGAGTGAACCTGGTATCTAAGCATACCAAGCCAAACTCCAAGCATCCCCAGGGAGGCATCATCAAGCAGGAAGCGTCTATTCACGTTTCCAACCTGATGCTGAAGGATCCTAAAACAGGGAAACCAACCCGTATCGGGCGTAAACTCGATAAGAACGGTAAGCTAGTAAGGTATTCAAAAAAATCAGGAGAGGAGATTAAGTAATGGGATACGTACCTACATTTAAGCGTAAATATCAAGAGGAGATTGTTCCTGCGATGCAGAAAGAGTTTAATTACAAATCTGTTATGCAGGTTCCGGTACTCGAGAAAATTATCATTAATCAAGGTCTTGGTTCTGCAATTGCCGACAAGAAGATCATGGAAGTTGCCTTGGAGGAACTTTCTGCTATCTGCGGTCAGAAACCTGTATCGACCATCTCCCGCAAAGACATCGCCAACTTTAAACTTCGTAAAAAAATGCCAATCGGTGTTCGGGTTACCCTGCGCAGCGAGCGCATGTACGAGTTTCTGGATCGTTTGGTATCTATTGCACTGCCCCGCATCCGCGACTTTAAAGGTATTTCCGATAAGTTCGACGGTAGTGGCAACTATACCCTTGGTGTTACCGAGCAGATTATTTTTCCTGAAATCGTGATGGATAAAGTAACCAAGATGAATGGCTACAACATCACCTTCGTGACAACTGCGAAGAATGACGAAGAGGGATATGCTCTACTGAAAAGTTTTGGTTTACCCTTCAAGAACGCTAAAAAGAACTAGAAGATATGGCTAAAGAATCGATGAAAGCCCGCGAGGTAAAGCGTGCAAAACTCGTAGAAAGATTTGCAGCAAAACGTGCCAAACTTAAAGCTGAAGGTGATTACATCGGTATGAGCCTTCTGCCAAAGAATTCGGCAAAGATCAGACTGCACAATCGTTGTAAACTGACAGGTCGTCCGAAAGGATATATGCGTCAGTTTGGTGTTTCAAGAATTCAATTCCGGGAAATGGCCTCAAGTGGCCTAATACCTGGAGTTAAAAAAGCAAGTTGGTAATCGTTTAACATTATTGTAAAGATGACAGATCCTATTGCAGATTATTTAACCCGACTCAGAAATGCCATTAAGGCAAAACATAAAGTCGTGGAAATCCCTGCGTCCAACATTAAAAAAGAGATTACCAAAATTCTGAAAGAAAAGGGGTATATACTCAATTATAAGTTTGACGACGAAGTCAACTATCAGGGAAGCATAAAAATTGCCCTTAAATATCATCCTGCTGATGGTACTCCGGCGATCAAAAATCTAAAACGTGTGTCAAAACCAGGACTTCGCCGCTACTGTGGTATTGAAGATGTTCCGCGAGTATTGAACGGTTTGGGTATAGCTATCATTTCTACTTCCAAAGGTGTGATCACCGATAAAGAAGCAAAAGATTTGAATGTTGGTGGTGAAATATTATGTTACGTTTATTAATTAAGGAGGAATATTATGTCAAGGATAGGAAAACTTCCAATTGATTTACCCGCCGGAGTTACGTTAAGCGTGGACAGTGAAAATATTGTCACCGTTAAAGGAGCTCTGGGTACATTATTTCAGAAAGTAGACAAAGACATCGAAGTGGTGGTTGAAAATAACCAGATTTTGGTAAAGCGTCCTACTGATCAAAAACGTCACCGTGCCATGCACGGCTTGTACCGCTCACTCCTGAGCAATATGGTTCAGGGTGTTTCAAAAGGCTATGAAGTTAAGCTCGAGCTAGTTGGAGTCGGATATCGTGCTGAATCCCAGGAACAGGTTCTTGACCTGGTGCTTGGACATTCTCACCATACTTACCTTCAATTACCAAAAGAGGTTAGCGTTACTGCTGTTACTGATAAACGTGCCAACCCGATTATTACACTTAAGTGTGCTGACAAACAGCTGATCGGACATGTTGCCGCAAAAATCAGGTCATTCAGAATGCCGGAACCTTACAAAGGCAAGGGTGTTAAATTTGTTGGCGAAGTCTTACGTCGTAAAGCTGGTAAGTCGGCTTCTAAAAAATAATTGATTTTCTAGTTATGGCTCTCACAAAAATTCAAAGAAGAGATAGAATTCGCATGAGAATCCGGAAAGTTATTTCCGGTTCCTCAGAGGTCCCCCGCATGAGTATCTTTCGTAGCAATAAACAGATATCTGTTCAGTTTGTAGACGATGTAGCGGGAAAAACCTTGTTGGCAGTTTCTTCATTAAACAAAGAAATCGCTTCTCAAGCCGGAACCAAAACTGAAAAAGCCGCATTGGTCGGAAAAATGGCTGCTGAAAAGGCACTTGCTGCCGGTATTACTGCTGCCAGTTTCGATCGTGGAGGTAATTTATATCATGGACGAGTTAAAGCAGTTGCTGAAGCTGCACGTGAAGGAGGTTTAAAAATATAACCGTTATGGCGAAAAATATTAAAAAAGTAAAAACCAGCGATCTCGAGCTTAAGGACAGGTTAGTTGCAATCAACCGGGTCACCAAGGTTACCAAAGGAGGTAGAACTTTCAGCTTTTCTGCAATTGTCGTCGTCGGAAACGAGGATGGTATTGTTGGATGGGGACTAGGGAAAGCCAGTGAGGTAACAGCGGCGATTGCCAAAGGCGTCGATGCTGCAAAGAAAAACCTCGTTAAGATTCCAATCATTCATGGTACTGTTCCTCACGAACAAACTGCGAAATTTGGAGGAGCAAATGTATTATTGAAGCCTGCCTCTTCAGGTACCGGTGTGAAGGCCGGAGGTGCTATGCGTGCCGTACTTGAGAGTGTCGGAGTTCATGATATTCTGGCTAAGTCCAAAGGATCTTCCAACCCGCACAACCTTGTTAAAGCAACTTTCGAGGCATTAATCGAACTGAGGGATGCATACACTGTTGCAGAACACCGAGGCGTGGCTCTGGACAAAGTGTTTAACGGATAAATCTAAATGATCATGAAAATTCGTATTACACAGTTTAAGAGCAAAATTGGCGCATCCAAGGCTCAAAAGAAAATTATCGATGCGCTCGGACTACACAAATTGAATCAGCCAAAGATTCATGAGTCAACACCCGAGATTCTTGGTATGGTTAGAAAGCTTCAGCATTTAGTTAAGGTTGAAGAAGTTAACGAATAATATTTCTATATAAATGGAATTAAATAACTTAAAACCTGCTGCAGGTTCTGTAAGAAAAGAAAAGCGAATTGGTCGCGGTCAAGGTTCTGGTCATGGTGGTACATCCACTCGTGGTCATAAAGGTGCAAAGTCCCGCTCAGGATACTCTTCTAAAAAGGGTTTCCAGGGAGGACAAATGCCTTTGCAACGACTCGTTCCAAAATTCGGCTTTAAGAATATCAATCGCGTTGAATATAAGGCTATCAACCTCAGTACTCTTCAGCAACTGGCAGAAGAATTGTCGCTGACATCAGTTGATTTCCAGACATTCCTGGATCATGGATTCGTCAGTAAAAATGACAAGGTAAAAATCCTGGCTAAGGGTGAATTGAAATCTAAATTGGAAGTTAAAGCTCACGCATTTTCCAAGACAGCCAAGGAAGCCATTGAAAAATTGGAAGGTACTACTGAATTAATCTGATTCTGATGAAAAAGTTGATTGAGACGCTCAAGAACATTTATAAAATTGAGGATTTAAGATCCAGGCTAAGTGTTACCCTGTTATTCCTGATGGTTTATCGTTTCGGGTCGTTTGTCATCTTACCTGGTATTGATCCTAATCCTCTTCATTTTGAAGCTTTAAGAAGTCAGACATCTGATGGTATTCTTGGACTGCTGAACATGTTCTCCGGAGGCGCTTTTTCTAATGCATCTATTTTTGCATTGGGGATCATGCCTTATATCAGTGCCTCGATTGTTATTCAGCTCTTAGGTTTTGCAGTGCCGTATATTCAGCGTCTGCAGAAAGAGGGCGAATCCGGAAGGAGAAAGATCAACCAGATGACCCGTTATCTGACCGTTGTGATTTTATTCTTTCAGGGATGGGCTTATTTGGCCAATCTGAGGTTCCAATTGCCGGAACAGGCTTTCCTGGTAAGCAGTCTTACTTTCAATATCACCTCCACCATTGTTCTTGCGGCAGGTTCCATGTTTATCATGTGGCTTGGTGAAAGGATCACGGATAAAGGAATTGGGAATGGTATTTCGCTGATTATTATGATCGGTATCATCGCTCGCCTTCCACAGTCGCTCGCTCAGGAATTTGTGAGCAGACTTGCGGAACAAGGTCGTGGTTTTATCATGCTGATTGTGGAGTTGGTTGTCTTCCTGATTGTTATTGCAAGTACAATACTTCTGGTACAGGGAACTCGCAAGGTTCCGGTACAATACGCAAAGAGAATTGTCGGAAACCGTCAATATGGTGGTGTACGTCAGTATATTCCATTGAAAGTGAATGCTGCAGGTGTTATGCCTATCATTTTTGCCCAGGCAATTATGTTCATCCCTGCCAGTGTTGCCGGACTATTTTCGTCTGAGACACTTGGTAAGATGTTTGCAAGCTTCTCTAATTACACAGGTTTTTGGTACAATACTGTCATGTTTCTGATGGTTATTGTCTTCACCTATTTCTATACCGCTATCACCATCAATCCTAACCAAATGGCCGAGGATATGAAGAAGAACGGCGGTTTTATACCTGGTATCAAGCCTGGGAAAAGAACGGCAGAATACATCGATACGATCATGTCGAGAATTACACTGCCTGGCTCTATCTTCCTTGGATTGATAACAATCCTACCTGCTTTTGCCATGATTTTAGGAATCAATTCATCTTTTGCGCACTTCTTCGGAGGAACTTCTCTTCTGATTCTTGTCGGGGTTATTCTTGACACGCTTCAGCAAATTGAGAGTCACTTGTTGATGCGTCATTACGACGGATTGCTGAAATCGGGAAGAATCAAGGGTCGCACCGCTGGTGCAACCATGTAGAGCAAGTTAGCTGTGTAACAGCATCATTATAAATCAGTCCGGAACTCAAAAGAGTTATCGGCTGATGCGTTCAGATCAATTTATTTAAGTTTGCTTGTTTCCTAAAGAGAGTGTTGTATCTGTTTTTTCTTTTCAGTATCTTTGCCGACCTGAAAAAATTGATCACCTCCGTTCTTTTATGATTATTCCGGGTAGAAATTTCCTGAATAAGCGCGGCAATAGAAGGACCATCCGTAAGGGTGTTGGAAGGGACTTGAGAAGTACTTACTTTATTTAACCGAAGTCGGTTGATCGGATGTTTAAGGTTTGCCCTCCGGGGCGGTAAAGGAAAATAGTTTGAATTTTAATTTAGTGCAGAAATATTAGTTTCTATGTCAAAGCAATCTTTTATTGAACAAGACGGAACAATTATTGAAGCATTGTCTAATGCTATGTTCCGGGTGGAATTACAAAATGGTCACGTGATTACGGCCCATATTTCGGGCAAAATGCGCATGCACTATATTAAAATTTTGCCTGGTGACAAAGTGAAGGTTGAAATGTCACCCTATGACCTTAGTAAAGGAAGAATCTCTTTCAGATACAAAAATTAAAAAGTAGAAAAATGAAAGTAAGGGCATCCATTAAGAAACGTAGTGCGGAATGCAAGATTGTAAGCCGTAAGGGACGTCTCTACGTGATAAACAAAAAAAACCCGAAGTTCAAACAACGTCAGGGTTAAAAATGTTAAATTTATAACGATTTTTTAATCAATATAAGATTATGGCTCGAATAGTTGGTGTTGATATACCAAATAACAAAAGAGGCGAAATCGCCCTGACTTATATTTTTGGAATTGGCCGCAGTCGTTCAAATGAAATACTTGAAAAGGCTGGTGTGGACAAGAACATTAAGGTAAGTGAATGGAATGACGATCAATTCAGTTCAATTCGTAAGGTTATTACTGATGGTTTCAAGGTTGAAGGAGAACTTCGTTCTGAGAACCAGATGAGTATCAAACGTTTGATGGATATCGGTTGTTATCGTGGCATTCGTCATCGCTTGGGATTACCGGTTCGTGGGCAGAGTACAAAAAACAATGCGCGTACCCGTAAAGGTAAGAAGAAGACAGTTGCAAATAAGAAGAAAGCTACTAAATAAGAATAAGTAGAGATGGCAAAAAAGACTGGAATATCTAAGAAAAGGGTGGTTAATGTGGAGGCTGTCGGTCAGGCTCACGTGACTTCTTCTTTTAATAATATTATCATTTCGATGACCAACAATAACGGAGAAGTTATTTCCTGGTCATCCGCCGGGAAAAAAGGCTTCCGTGGCTCAAAGAAAAATACTCCGTATGCTGCTCAAACGGCTTCAGAGGAGTGTGCAAAAACTGCATTTGATCTTGGCTTGCGCAAGGTTAAAGTTTATGTGAAAGGACCGGGAAACGGCCGCGAATCTGCTATTCGTGCAATCGCTAATGTTGGTATCATGGTGACTGAGATCGTCGATGTTACCCCTATGCCACATAACGGTTGTCGTCCTCCCAAACGTCGTCGTGTCTAATTCTTTAAACATTTAATTTAAAAACATGGCAAGATACATAGGTCCTAAATCAAAGATTGCTCGTAAATTTGGTGAACCAATTTATGGTCCCGATAAAGCATTTGAGCATAAGAATTTCCCTCCGGGAATGCATGGAAACAGCAAACGCCGTAAGAAAGTTTCAGAATACGGTACTCAGCTGAAAGAGAAACAAAAAGCGAAATATATGTATGGCGTCTTAGAGCGTCAGTTCCGCAATTTGTTCGAAAAGGCACATTCACATAAGGGTATTACTGGTACTGTTCTGTTACAGCTTCTTGAAAGCCGTCTGGACAATGTCGTATTCCGTCTTGGAATTGCCCCGAGTCGTGCCGCTGCCCGTCAGTTGGTTTCTCACAAGCATATTACTGTTAATGGTGAGGTAGTCAATATCCCATCCTACACTGTTCGTCCGGGTGAAGTTGTCGCCGTTCGTGAAAAGTCAAAATCTCTGGTAGCTATCACTGATTCTCTCTCTTCACGTCGTCACAGTAGTTTTTCCTGGTTGGAATGGAACGGGGAATCAAAATCAGGTAAATTTTTAAATGTACCTGAAAGAGAAGAGATTCCTGAAAACATCAAAGAACAGTTAATCGTCGAATTGTATTCGAAATAATTAATATAAGGTTTATGGCAATTTTAGCTTTCCAGAAGCCGGATAAGGTGATCATGATTGAGTCGGATGACAAAGTCGGTAAATTCGAATTTCGTCCGCTAGAGCCCGGTTATGGTATTACCATCGGGAATGCATTACGCAGAATCTTGTTGTCATCTTTGGAGGGGTATGCGATCACAACTATTAAAATTGAAGGAGTTGAGCATGAATTCTCAACTATTCCAGGTGTGATTGAAGACGTTACAGAGATGATTCTGAATTTGAAACAGATCCGTTTCAAAAAAGTGGTAGAGGATTTTGACAGTGAGAAAGTCACTGTTACGATTTTTGGCCAAAACAAGTTCAAAGCGGGTGACATCAACAACTTTATCACCGGGTTCCGTGTTTTGAATACCGATTTGCTTATCTGCAACATGGAAACTGATGTGAAACTTCAGATTGAGATGTCAATTGAGAAGGGACGCGGTTATGTTCCTGGGGTAGAGAACAAACCCGCTGACGAGGAGTTCGGCGTCATTCCTATTGATTCGATTTTCACACCAATTAAAAATGTGAAATATTCGGTTGAGAATTATCGTGTGGAACAGAAGACTGACTATGAAAAACTGGTCATTGATATCAACACTGATGGCTCAATCCACCCAAAGGATGCGTTGAAGGAAGCAGCTAAAATTCTGATTTACCATTTTATGCTTTTCTCTGACGAGAAAATTACACTCGATTCTGACGAGAAATTCGCCAATGAAGAATTTGATGAGGAAATTCTGCACATGCGCCAATTACTGAAAAATAAACTGGTCGACCTAGATCTTTCTGTTCGCGCACTCAACTGTTTAAAAGCAGCTGATGTTGAGACACTGGGAGAACTGGTAACTTATAATAGGAACGACCTGTTAAAATTCAGAAACTTCGGCAAAAAATCCCTCACTGAATTGGATGATTTATTGGTTAATCTCAATTTGAGTTTCGGGATGGATATCAGTAAGTATAAATTAGACAAGGAATAATTGAAATGAGACATAGAAAAGGGTTTAATCATTTAGGTAGAACCAGCTCACACCGGAAGGCAATGCTTTCTAACATGGCGAACTCTCTTTTGCTTCACAAACGTATTACTACGACATTGGCAAAAGCAAAGGAGTTAAGAGTTTTTGTTGAACCATTGATTACGCGGGCCAAAGAAGATACCACTCATAACAGACGTGAAGTTTTCAGTGACCTAAAAAGCAAACAGGTCGTTACAGAACTTTTTCGCGATATTATTGTGAAGATTGGCGATCGCCCGGGAGGATATACCAGAATTTTGAAGACTGGTAACAGAATGGGGGATAATGCTGAAATGTGTATCATTGAATTGGTTGATTACAACGAAAATATGTTGTCAACACCCAAGGCTGATACATCTAAAAAACGTCGCGTTAGGAAAACAAAAAAAGTTGAAGCACCAGCAAAAGAGGCAAAAAAGGTTGAAGTTTCTACTGAAGAATCAGCTTCCTGATAAGCCAGGCCTTGAGATAAAACGAAAGCCATCCTATCCGGATGGCTTTCGTTTTTTTATGCATTTATGTCTGATATTGTGCTTTTTCTGAATTTTGAAATATTTACCTTATTTGGTAGATAAATATATAAATTGATACATTTTTTATGTAATTTCCGCCAAAATATTGTAATGAGCTTCGGAAATATTTTTTGGAGTCAGAACTGTTTTGAAGACTTTCATGAAAATAGGTAACTAACATAATAAACTCTTTATGGAATACATTAAAAAGAAACTTTTGAAGAAAGGTGAAGAAGAGCGCCTCATCGTAAAACGTTTAATCAGTGAATTTGGCACAACGGTACTGGAGTCTGTCAATATCGATCAGGTACTGACCGGAATGAAAGGTATTACGGGATTGCTTACAGTCACGTCAAAGCTTAATCCCAATACTGGGATCACTTATAGGGGATATACCATTCCCGAAATTCAACAGAAGTTGCCTAAGGTTAGGCCGGAAGGTGAGCCGCTTTCAGAAGGGCTTTTCTATCTTTTTTTACTTAATGAAATTCCTACAAAGGACGAAGTAGATGCCTTAAGCAGAGAGTGGGTCAAAAGAAGCGAACTCCCGGAGCACGTTATTGAGATCCTGGATGCCATGCCGCTCACGAGTAAGCCAATGACGCAGTTTAGCACAGCAATTCTGGCCATGGCAACTGAGTCGAAATTCCAGAAAGCACATCGTGATGGCCTTCATAAAAATGATTATTGGGACACAACTTTTGAAGATGTGATGGACCTGATTGCCAGGCTTCCTGTTGTGGCCGCTTATATTTATAGACGTAACTTCAAGGATGGGCGGTTTATTCCACCGGATCCGAACCTCGACTGGGCTGCTAATTTTGCTCATATGATGGGCTATGATCAGGAAGAGATTTATAGACTCTTCAGAATGTACATGATGATTCATGCCGATCACGAAGGTGGTAATGTATCCGCTCATGCGACACACCTTGTTGGTTCAGCCTTGAGTAATCCTTATTATTCTTATGCTGCTGGTATGTTAGGATTGGCCGGTCCATTGCATGGATATGCTAATCAGGAAGTTATCAACTGGATATTTGAGATGCAGGAAGAAATTGGTGCAAGTGAGACCAAGGAAGAGGAGAGGAGTAAAATTGAAGCTTATGTCAGGAAGACTATCTCTTCAGGACAGGTAGTTCCGGGATATGGTCATGCAGTTCTAAGGGTCACAGACCCACGATTTACTGCCCAGCAGATCTTTGCACAAAAATATGTTGAAAACGATAGTTTGATCAATACGGTAAATTACCTTTACGATATTGTTCCACCTATCTTGCAGTCGTTGGGTAAGATTAAGAATCCATGGCCGAATGTCGATGCTTTTTCAGGAGCATTACTCCAGCATTATGGAATCTCTGAACACTTCTTCTATACAGTGATGTTCGGTGTTAGTCGTTCACTTGGAGTACTTGCGCAACTTGTTTGGGACAGGATGTATAATCTTCCTCTGGAAAGACCATCATCTGAAACACTTGAATTCTTTAAACAAAAAGCTGGTATATAATATAGGATGGCCTACAACGGATTAAATGAATTTGTATCATTTCTTGAAAGCAAAGGAGAATTAGTCCGTATTAGCCAATCTGTGAGTCCTGTTCTGGAGATTACAGAAATTGTCGACAGAATATCAAAGAGTCCCGGAGGGGGGAAGGCACTGTTGTTTGAAAACAATGGAACAGCCTTCCCCCTTCTTATTAATGCCTTTGGTTCTGAATCAAGAATTTGCCTTGCTCTTAAACATGATTCACTGGAGAGTATCGGGGGGGAGATAGAGGCTCTTTTCAAGCAGCTGTCCGGACCTTCAGCTAATCTGATGGACAAGCTGAAATTGCTCCCTTTGCTTTCCAGGATTGCTTCCTGGATGCCGGTGAAAAAATCCGGTAGGGGGAAATGCCAGGAAATAGTAATGAATCAGCCTGATTTGCACCAACTGCCCGTTTTAACTTGTTGGCCGGCTGATGGAGGACCGTTTATTACCCTGCCTTGTGTAGTGACCAGAGATCCGGAAACAGGGATCAGAAATGTTGGCATGTACAGAATGCAGATCCTGGGACCAGATTCAACAGGAATGCACTGGCATAAACACAAAACCGGAGCCAGACATTATCTTGGTTACAAGAAACTTGGACAAAGAATGCCGGTATCTGTGGTGTTAGGTGGTGACCCTGCGTACACTTATGCGGCAACGGCACCGCTGCCAGATCAGATCGATGAATATATGCTGGCCGGATTTCTCAGGAAAAAGAAGGTCGAACTTGTAAAATGCCTGACCAATGATCTCGAAGTTCCCGGGGATGCTGATTTTATTATTGAAGGTTACATCGATACATCTGAAGAGCTTGTGTGGGAAGGGCCATTCGGTGATCATACCGGTTTTTATTCATTGGCAGATTGGTATCCAAAGTTTCACGTTACCTGTATCACCCACCGGAAGCAAGCAATCTATCCGGCGACCATTGTTGGAATACCTCCTCAGGAGGATGCCTACATCGGTTTGGCTACAGAAAAGATATTTCTCGCACCGATGCGTCTTACCATGATGCCGGAATTGCAGAACCTTAATCTTCCACCTCAGGGGGTAGCCCACAATCTGACACTTGCCTCAATTGAAAAAAGTTATGCCGGCCAGGCATTAAAGACCATGAATGCCATGTGGGGTGCCGGACAGATGATGTTTAACAAGATCATGGTAGTGACTGACAAAGAAAATCAATGGACAGATATTGAGGCTTTTGTGAAGAAACTTAGCAATCAGATCGATCCGGCCTCTGATATTATTTTCTCCTCCGGACCCATGGACATATTAGATCATTCCTCATCGAAATTTGCCTATGGTTCCAAAATGGGAATAGATGCTACGGCCAAGTTTTCGGAGGAAATGGGAAAATCTCTATCAGAAACCAGGCTGCCAGGTTCAAGGGAGTTCGATGATTTGCCACAAAAAATTGCAGAAATACGGAGTGTTAACGGACGATTGCTGGATAGGGGCATTCCTATTTTAATCATGGGCGTTGAGAAAGTCGCAGAATTTCGCATGCACAAACTCTCAGAGAAGCTACTAAATGTTGAGGCAATCCGAAAAGTAAAATTTTTAGTTGTGGTTGATCAGGATTTACCCCTGGATGATTTGGATGCTGTAATCTGGTACGTCCTGGGAAATATTGATCCAAAGAGAGATTGTAAAATAATTGAGGCTAAGGATATTGCGGAGGTCAACCAGTTGTTTGTCGATGGAACCAGGAAGAATTCTAAGACAGACAATTTCGACCGTGAGTGGCCTAATCCTGTTGTTTCATCCATGCAAACTATAGAAAAGATTAATCGAATGTGGCCCCTACTGGGTCTGGGAGATATTATTCCATCACCTTCACTTATTTATCTTCCTCTGATGAGGGGTGAAGGTGCTATTTCGGAATAATAGCTTCGTATCTTGTGCTTTAATAAATATTGTTTTAACTTTATTACGTACAAGTCGATTTAATCCTATATAATATTCCTTAACTAATACTCAATCAGATGACAACACTTAAAGGATCTAAGACAGAACAGAATCTGTTGAAGGCGTTTGCCGGAGAATCACAGGCTAGAATGCGTTATGATTACTTTGCCAAGCAGGCAAAAAAAGAGGGCTTAGAACAGATTGCGGCTATTTTTGAGGAGACCTCGCTGAACGAGCGTTCCCATGCAAAACAATTCTTTAAATTTCTTGAAGGCGGAATGGTTGAAATTACAGCCTCCTATCCGGCAGGAATAGTTGGGTCGACGCTCGAAAATTTAAAGGCTTCCGCGGATGGTGAAAATGAAGAATGGACAGAACTGTATCCTGAATTCGCCCGTATTGCGGAGGAAGAGGGTTTCAAAGCGGTTGCCGCAATGTTTAAAATGATTTCAAAGGTTGAAAAGGCCCATGAAGAACGTTACAGAACCTTATACAATAATCTGGAATCGGGCTTGGTATTCAAACGAGGAGATAAGGTGGTCTGGAAATGCCTTGTCTGCGGATATTTGCATGAAGCTCAAAGCGCTCCTCAGCAATGTCCGATATGTTCACATCCTCAGGCTTATTTTGAACTCCAGGGAATAAACTATTAATCTGAATGACAGAACTACACGAATTAATCAGGTCTCTACCAAAAGCAGAATTACACCTTCATATTGAGGGATGTCTGGAGCCGGAACTGATGTTTCAATTGGCCAGCCGCAACGGAATTGAATTGAAATATGACACTATAGAATCTGTCCGGAAAGCCTATAATTTTGATAGTCTTCAGGATTTCCTGGATATTTATTTTGCCGCTACTTCAGTTCTGGTTCAGGAACAGGATTTTTATGATCTTACCTGGTCATATCTTTTGAAAGCCCGGGAGAATAATATTGTGCATACGGAGGTAATGTTTGATCCTCAGGCGCACACTTCCAGGGGAGTTCCCTTCAGCGCTGTAATTGGCGGCATTTATCGTGCGCTTGTGGAAGGGTACGAGAAGTTCGGCATTTCTTTTAAGCTGATACTTTCCTTTCTCAGGCATTTAAGCCCTGAAGATGGCTTTAAGACACTGGATGAAGCTATTCCTTTCCAGGGATGGATAACTGCCGTTGGACTTGACTCCTCAGAGAAAAATTTTCCCCCGGAACTATTTGGAAATCTCTTCGAGAGTGCTCTGGAGATGGGTTTTCTGACAGTGGTTCATGCAGGGGAAGAGGGTCCTCCGGAGTATATCTGGGGAGCATTGGATCTGCTGAAGGCTTCCAGAATCGATCATGGTAACAGTGCCTTACAGGATCCTGATCTGGTTGACGTCCTTGGTATTTATGAGATTCCGCTCACATCGTGCCCTTTATCCAATCTCAAGCTGAAAGTGATCCGGGATATGTCAGAACATCCGCTGAAGGAGATGCTTGAAAGGGGAATTAAGGTCAATGTAAACTCAGATGATCCCGCCTATTTTGGAGGTTATCTCAATGATAATTTTATTGCCGTTGCAGATGCACTTCAACTGTCGAAAGATGAGATTGTTCAATTGGTGAAAAACTCATTTGAAGCCTCGTTTATCAGCGATGGAGAGAAAAGGGCTTTTTTGAAACGATTGGAAGAATCTGCGGGAATAGAATAATTGTTAAGAATTTTCCCAAAGTTTTAGTTACGAGCGAATTTCGTTAGCGACTAAAACTCTGGGAAAATTTTAGTTTTAGGGTTTCGGATAACCATCCATCTGGTGCAAGTTATAACTGATTTCTTCATCTGAGAGTTCGAAATCAGAGAGTTGCCCCTTGATGTATTTGTCATACCCAATAAGGTCCATCATTCCATTCCCGGAAAGGTTGAAGATGATTACCTTCTCTTTCCCTTCCTCTTTCGCTTTATTCGCTTCGCGGATGGTTGCGGCAATGGCATGTGTTGATTCAGGAGCAGGAACAATACCTTCAGTCTTGGCAAACAGGATTCCTGCTTCAAAACATTCGGACTGATGAATGGCAACAGCCGACATGTAACCTTCTCTCAATGCTGCGCTGACCAGTGGAGCCATCCCGTGATAACGAAGTCCACCTGCATGAACCGGTGCGGGAATAAAATTGTGACCCAAACTGTACATTGGAAGCAAAGGGGTCATCTTAGCAATGTCTCCATGATCATACATGAAGGTTCCTTTGGTCAGGGTAGGACAGGAGTAGGGTTCAGCTCCAATGATTTCGATCTCGGCTCCATGGATTTTGTCCTGGATGAAGGGGAAGGCGAGTCCGGCAAAATTGCTGCCACCACCGCAACACCCAATGACAATATCCGGTTTCTTAATACCAACTTTGGCAAGCTGTTTCTTGGCTTCCAGTCCGATAATGGTCTGATGAAGAAGAACATGGTTCAACACTGATCCTAAACCGTACCTGGTTTGACCTGTTGGATCAGTAACAGCTGCCTCAATGGCTTCTGAGATAGCAATACCCAGACTTCCAGGGGTATCCGGAAATTCAGCTAGTACCGCACGGCCTGCTGCAGTTTCCATACTAGGACTCGATACACATTTGCCACCCCAAGTATTCATCAGCATCTGCCGGAATGGTTTTTGGTCATAGCTGACTCTAACCATATATATCTTACACTCAATACCTCCGATGAGTGCGCAAGCAAAAGAGAGTGCGCTGCCCCATTGACCTGCGCCAGTTTCTGTGGTAATCCTTTTGATACCAAATTGCTTGTTGTAATATGCCTGCGGAATAGCGGTATTTGCCTTGTGGCTTCCAGCAGGAGAGACACTCTCATTTTTGTAAAAGATCTTGGCAGGCGTTCCTAAAGCTTTTTCAAGCTCAAAGGCACGGATCAGCGGACTTGGTCTCCAGATTTTTAGCATTCCCTGTACTTCTTCAGGGATATTAATCCATCGCTCACTGCTGACTTCCTGTTCAATTAGGTTCATTGGGAAAACAGGTGCAAGCATTTCAGGGCCAATGGGTTTACCGTCAGGGCCAAGCGGGGGTAACATCTTAATGTCAGCTGCCAGATTGTACCATTGTTTAGGCATTTCCGATTCTTCGAGATAAATTTTCTTTTGCATCACTTGTGTTTTGTTTTGAATTGTTTGGATCAATTAAAAAAGGAAAGGGGAGATGCTGCGTAAACAAACATATCCCCTTTTATGGCTTAATCACAGGCATATCGCTTACGCATCTTGAATGAAGTCGCGCCAAAGCCAATTCGAGCCCCTGTAATTTGTAAGAGTAATCATGATTTTTGTCATTAATTGATAGCAAAAGTAAAGAAGTATTTTAGAAATCAAAATAGTTGAAGGCTTTTTATTGCAAACAGTAATTATTTTAATGAAGAATATGAAAAAAATTGGCCCTGATTGTTTAACCAGGACCAATTCTACGTTACAATACTTAAAACTAAAACTAAGACTTATACTAAAACTATCAATCTAAACCTGATGAACTAATATTGAATGAGTTACCGGTATCCCTTTTTTTAGTGTTGCAGCGACACCGCAATATTTTTCGTCGGACAATGAAACTGCTTTTTCAAGCTTGTCAAGCGGAAGTTCCTTTCCCCAGAATTCATAAGTTATATGCATGGAGGTGAACTGTTTTGGATGTTCTTCTGTCACTTCGCCCTCGACTTTTATATTTAAATCATCAATTTCTACCCTCATTTTATCAAGAATAGAGACCACATCCATTCCCGTGCATCCCGCGAGTGCTACAAGCAAAAATGCTTTTGGTCTAGGACCAAGATCCTGTCCACCACTGTTTTTATCTGTATCAATGGTGATTTTATGGCCGTAAAGGTCTGTCTGAAAAGCCATCCCCTTCTTCCAGGCAAGATTTATCTCTTGTTTCATTCAGTTAACTGAGACTTTGAGAACATCTTCAATTGCGCTGATGAAGGTGGCTTTTGGAAGGGCTCCCTGAGCCATTTGTGGCTGACCTTCAAGCGGAATAAACAGTAAAGAGGGAATGCTCTGTATACCAAACATCCCTGCAAGTTCACGTTCCTCTTCCGTGTTGACCTTATAAATGTTTAATTTATCACCGTATACTTCCTGTAATTCTTCCAGGATTGGGGCAACCATTTTGCACGGAGAACACCAATCGGCGTAAAAGTCAACGATTGCGGGTGCTTTACCTTCAAATTTCCAGTCTTTGTTAGCTTCGAAATTGAAAACTTTTTCTTTAAAAGTTTCGAGCGTTAAATGTTCAAGTGTCATGATTCTATTATTTGAGATATTTATATTGTTACTAGCAATTATTTTCATGCAAAATTAAATTTTATTTTTGAATATCAAAAATATTTAATAAAAATATTTGCTATTAGCATAAAATGCCTTTGTTAATAGTTGACAATTTTGTAGTTTTGTAGGACAATCACGATAGTAGAAATTTTGATAGCCGGAAATGGAAAAAGGTTTGGAGATTCTGGATTTAGTTTACGAGATGAAGAAGAAATGTGCTGCAATTGACAGTCAGTTAATGGAACAGTTACATCTCTCGCAATCAGAATTACTCTTCTTCAGCTCATTGGATCAGTGCACTGGAATCAGTAGTCCCGAATTGGCCAAAAACATGGGACTTTCGCCTTCTCGGATTAGCAGGGTAATTGAAAAGCTGGTCGTGGATGGATACCTCGACCGGAACATCGATAAGTCCGATCGCCGGGCAATCACACTTTGTCTCACTGAAGGGGGCAAAAAAATCAGGGCAGAGATTAACAAACACAGGCAGGATTGTGAGAACCGGCTTCTACAAGCAATACCTGAGAACGATATTGACAGATTCAGGGAAATTATTGGCAAGATGATTAAGGAATTGTAATCTTGTGCATTATTTCGGAAGTACGGTCATCCTCCTGATTTCCTTGCCATATTTTGACCTGAATACTAACAAATAGGTACCCGAAGTGATTGTCTGGAGTCTGATTTGTTTTTCATATACCCCATATACTTCAAGATCAGCAATATCATATATTTTCTGTCCACCCGGACTATAAATTGATACACCAAAGAACTGCTTTTCTTCAGTCGCAATAGAGATAGTAAATTCACCATTATTGGGCACGGGATATATTTTATAGTTGTGAATCTTCCTTGGCATGAGTTGATATTGCTGGTTAGAGATGCCTGAAATACATCCATTAGAATTGGTATGACTCACGCCGACGGAATTGAGTCCTTCATTATTCCAGATGACTTCAATTGCATTACTACCTACCCCTTTTTTGGTTAATCCAGAGGTGGAAATCCTCCAACTATAATCATTCATTCCGGTCTCCGTCTCATAAAGGACTCCCGGAGAGCCGGTTACGAATAACTCCGGATCCGTAAAGACTGGCTGCGGTAACTGATTGACAAAAACATCTTTTTCAGTTTCAACTGTAACACCCGTGATATTTTCATATTTCACACTTACCTTTTGATCGCCTATGACATTCCAGGTTACATTGATCATATTAGTTCCTTCCCCGGTAGTAATAACACCACCCTCAGAAAGATTCCACGAATAATTTTTCATTGACCCTTCGGTTATGTAGATATAGTCTCTTCCTTTTTGACATGCTTCTGATGGTCCGGCAATCGTTGGACTTGGTGTTTCATATATTTCTGCGGTAGCGAATGCCGTTGTGGAAGACAGTACGTAATTTTTTGCAGAAGAACCGATTAGATTCAATCCGGAGGCTGTAACAAGTTTCATTTTACCAGGCTGGGCGTTGTCAAATTCGGCGTTTGCCACCAAAAGTTTAACCTCATCAGACTGCTGGATACCGATTAATGATATTTTGCTGATGGTTGCGGTCGGTGTGCCGTCAAAGTTCTTGTTGTTTGCGAGTATTTCAGTTGTCACTATTTTGGGAATTATTGTTAAACAGGAAGATTGATACATGATTCGGTAGTTGTGACAAACCGCTCCCGAAACGGTTAATGCATCATTGAAAAGACCTACATTGGATTTGCCTGAAATAATTAACTGAATAATAGGCGGAACAATAAGAGCAGATTCGTTATCTCCATTTTTCCAACCAAAACAGGTATATGTCAGCAAGGGATCGGGCGAACCATAAATCTTAGTGACGGGGTCAGCCACAATAGTAAGCGTGGCAGTATTAATCAACTGAGATCTTGTAACAGTTTCTGCTGCCTCATAAAAATCATTACCCGGCTGGGAAGCTGAAATAGCACAGATGCCAGCGCCTGTAATCTTCAGGGTACTGCCGGAAACTGTTGCTACAGAAGGATTACTGCTGGAAAATAATACTGGAAGACCTGAACTGGCTGAGGCTGAAAGGATAAATGAACCGTCACCGAAAGTTTTTGGCGGAATTTGGTCGAAGGCTATCGACTGTTTAGCTTTTGTGACGGTCATATTTCCAGGTATGTAACTGAAAGAATAGTTTTCTGCGGAACCACCGGAAATGGTGATTGCTCCTTCATAGGATCCGACGGGAGAGTTGATTGATACCAATGTGTTGATATTGGGAACCGTTGTGATTGGCTCAGTCCCGTTGGCCCACCCATAATAGCCAAAAGTTAGAGGTGGATTTGCCGCTCCATAAATTTTGGACTTGTTGTCGGCAATTAAAACCAGGAGTGCTTTGCTAATCGCCAACTTCCCTGTTTTGTAGTTGATTTTATAATTGTTCAGACCTCTACCAGTCGCATTTCCCGGGAGGATATGATAGGGCGATCCGGATAAAATGGCAAAAGTAGGCGAACCGGCGCTCGTTAGCGTGACTCCATCAACATAGTCGGTACTGATGAGGCCTTCGACTATGAAGTCGCCAGGGTTGGTCTGTATGAATTCATAGTTTGCACCATAAACTTTTGATACGTCCCTTGCGGTTATTATCAGTTCTTTTGGAGTGATGTTTGCGGTGAGAATAGGCTGGGTTAAGGTATAGTTTGAGGCTGAAGATCCGGTGAGGGTCATGGATGAAAGTACAATGATGTCATTTCCTGTATTTGATTGGGAGAATTTGCCAATTGACGCATTTTCAAGTTCGACCTTTCCTTTATCGACAGTTTCTACCCCTGATAGTGTAGCTCCCGATATCTCTGCCCTGTCATTTTGATCATACACTTTATTGGTAACAGTTGAATTTCTAACAGTCAAATCTTTTGGTTTGACCGTTAGTGTAAATTCAAGTGAATAATCTGATTCGTAAGAGCCTTTAATAATTAAGGCTCTATAGTTCCACGTACCAACACTAGAAGGAATCTCTGCTAAAGTGGGAAGAGTATTGGATATTATCTCCCATTCGGACGTTTCTAACTTCCTTTCCCAGTGAAGGATAGTACCATTGAATGCGCACAGTGCAAGATTAATAGCCTTTCCGTATTGGATCGTGTTTGTTCCAGTAATACTCCCGGCGACACTCAGCGAATTTACAATTACCTCGTTAGAAGTGTAAACAGGATCTGCTCCGGCGCAATTAGTATAAGTGGGTGGAATATTGTAGGCTGCAGATGCAACCTTTATGGAAACTTCACCTGCGAATAAGTTGAAGGATTGAAAAAGAACGCAGGCCAGAAGGCAGGAATAGTGTTTCATAATCGATGATATTTAGCATGTTATGCAAGGGTTCAAAACATACAAAACATTCAAAAAGCACAACATTTAATTGATCCGATCATTCGGGATGCCGAGCTTTTAAAAATGCAATCATGAAGAAGAGCTTTTTTTATGATCAACATTTCGATTAGTTTTTCATGATCATTCTGAAATATCAAACAACATTTTTAACAAAAAGTTCGATCAAAAAACATAATATATCTTTATTAAGTCTCTGAAATTCAAATTTATAACATAATGTTCGGCAAGCTATTCAAATTTAAAGATGAGTTTAAAACAACAAATCCTAAACTTTTTCCTACGGGAGCAAATGAAATCCAACATGATTTCTTAGGAACCATCAAACATAATTTTCAAACCTGAAACCTTGTTAATTTGATAAAATTCCTTTTCTGCGGCTATGGTTTTATCTTCCAGGGGCTCACAGATCGCTGAAACATCTTTGAATATTTAGCGTAAAATTTGAGCAAGTTGAAACTCTATTGAGCGTTTGAAAGAAGCACAAATTGTATTAAAAGATTATTATACGGTCTTTCTCAGTCGTCAGCTGAGTATTCTGGGCCGGAAGGAGGTGCACCTGGGTAGGGCGCCTTTCGGTATTTTTGGTGATGGCAAGGAGCTGGCACAGGTAGCCTATGTAAAGAGTTTTCGAGATGGAGACTGGCGTTCAGGGTACTACCGCGATCAGACTTTTCTGCTGGCAGCCGGCATGATCACACCGATAGAATTCTTTGCTCAGCTATACGGGGATACCAGTCAGGAGAATAACCCTTCGACCGGAGGAAGAAATTTCAACAACCATCATTCAACAGCCAACCGGATGCCCGGTGGATCTTTCCACCGACTTGCCGGAATGAAGAATTCGGCAGCCGATCTCTCCCCCACGGCAGGCCAGATACCGCGTTTACTTGGATTGGCTCAGGCTACAAAGCTCGTCAGGGAGAATCCGGAGTTTGCGGAACACACTAAAGAATTGATTACTGGTAATGAAGTGGCGTTTGGCTCAATTGGAGAGTCGAGCACCTCTGAGGGTATGTTTTTCGAGACCATTAATGCCGCATGTGTCCTGCAGGTACCTCTGGCCATGGCGATCTGGGATAATGGTTTCGGTATCAGCGTTCCTGTTGATTTGCAGACTGCCAAGGGGAGCATTTCGAAGGCACTTGAGGGTTTCAGGGCTAAGGGGGAAGACCAGGGTTGTCTGATTTATGAATGCAAGGGATGGGACTATCCGTGCCTGGTCGAAACTTTCGAAAAGGGACTAGCCATTTGCAGGGAGAAACACCAGCCTGTTATTTTTCATGTGGACGAATTAACCCAGCCACTTGGCCATTCAACTTCCGGTTCCCACGAAAGATACAAGACTTCAGAGAGGCTTCAATGGGAGCAGGACTTTGATGCCATCAAAAAATTTAAGGAATGGATTTTGGCGCAGGAGCTTGCAAACGAAGAGACACTCGAACGGATAGAGGAGGAGGCTTCACAGGAGGCCAGGAGTGCCCGCGATCGGGCATGGCGCAATTTTAAATCCGGTTTCGAAGCAGAACGTGTTGCATTAAAGGAGATTGTAGAATTGATTTCCAGAAAGTATTCTCCGCTTGCCAACAAAAAATGGGAGCTCAATGAGCTCTTTAAGGCTTCCTATCCCAACCGAAAGGACCTGATCCGTTTTGCACACGCACTGTCCAGATCTATCTCCGGAATAAATGAAATTGCTGAGCTTTATCGTCAGTTAAATGATTGGATAACTGCAGCCGAAGCCAATGGTCACCGACTTTTCAGGGAAGAACCTTTTCCTGGTAAGGAAGAAGAACCTACCGGGAAAGTTATACCTGCAACTTACCTGCCCGAACCCAAATTAATCACCGGCACAGACCTTCTTAACCGAAACTTTGACGTACTTTTTCAAAAATACCCATTGCTGCTCACTTTTGGCGAAGATACCGGCGTCATGGGCGGGGTCAACCAGGAGACCAAAGGGTTGCAGGTAAAATATGGGGCGCATCGTGTTTTCGATACCGGAATCCGCGAAACGACTATCATCGGACAGGGAATCGGTCTCGCTTTACGAGGATTTAAACCGATTGCAGAGATACAATACCTCGATTATTTGATCTATGCGCTTCCCACGTTGGCAGACGATCTTTCTACGCTTCAGTACCGCACCCGTGGCAGGCAAATCGCTCCACTGATAATCCGCACCCGTGGGCATCAGTTACAGGGAATGTGGCACTCGGGTTCGCCGATGAGCATGCTTTTGGGTTCGATGAGAGGGATCCACCTTTGCGTGCCAAGAAACATGACGCAGGCAGCAGGATTTTACAATATGCTGCTTAAAGGACTGGAACCAGCATTGGTGATTGAGCCGCTGAAGGGCTATTATGTGCGGGAAAAGCTGCCCGAAAATATTGGTGAATATTGCATTCCACTGGGTATGCCCGAAATTATCTCTGAAGGAACAGATCTAACCTTGGTTACCTATGGCTGGAATGTTACCATTGCCATGGAGGCGGCCACCATTTTAAAATCTATGGGCATCTCGGTAGAACTAATAGATGTTCAGACACTTGCCCCATTTGACAAAGAGCATCTCATCACGAAATCGCTCCTGAAGACCAACAGGTTGGTGTTATTGGATGAAGATGTTCCCGGTGGTGGAACCGGTTATATGCTTCAGAAGATCCTGGATGATGAGGCTGCTTTCTATGCGTTGGATGCCCGTCCGTTAGTCATCTCGGCAAAAGATCATCGCGGGGCTTACGGTACGGATGGTGAATATTTTTCCAAACCGAATGTCGACTCTGTGGTAGAGGAGATTTGGAAGGAGATGAAACTTAATTCTTAGGATTAAATCTCTTTCGATATTGAGCAGGCGAATAACCTGTGACCTCCTTGAATACCCGGGCCAAATGAAACCGATCGCAAAATCCTGATAAACGAGCAATCTCCTCAATGGAATTTGTCGTATGGTGAAGCATGATACTCGCTTTCTGAACCCTTCTTTCCCTGACAAAATGTTGAGGCGTCATTCCAATCTCGGACCTAAAATATCTGGCGAACGAATTTACGGCCATGGATGCTATTTTGGCTAAAATCTTGTTAGTGAGCTCTTCCTGGATGTGATCTTCAATCATTCTCAACACATTCAACATCCTGTGATCCGTTGAGGATAGATTCCAGTATTCTTTTGGAATCCTGGAAACCGCCAGAATGATGATCTTGTATATGAGCAAACTGGAGGAAACAGACAATTGTTCCGGATTCTCCTTCAGGCTGCCCGCAAGTTCCGGAAGATCTTTCTGAAGCTCCTTGTCCATCTCAAAACAGAATAATTCCGGGGCAATGAAATCATAGGGCATGCCCAGATTGAAATGAATAAACAGATGTAGAACGGCGCCGGCATTCACTCTTTCGTTTTCATTGATGGATGATTCCATCCGGGCCCCTTCAAGGTTATAGCCGGAAGAGGGCAGCGGATTTCCCTTTATCCTACTGGAGAAAGCGGTGTACGGGGGAATCAGGATGATTTGTTCAGGACTCATTTCAATGGTTTTTTCCGCGAAAGAAATGACTCCGCCCTGGGTCTTGTTCCAGTAGATACGCCAGTACGGGAAGGACATATTCTGACTTTCCCAGTTTTTCAGCCACCAGTATCTGCAGCACAAAAGATTGATGTTCAGACCAGAGAAAAGCTGCGTAATTTTTGAAGGATCGCCACCTTCTGGAATTTTCAGAAACTTCACAAGAGGAATAAAATGATGGGTTGGAATGAATATATACACAAAGATATCATTTATTCGGAAAGAAGGAAATGAAAGTTGTTGCACAAATAATGCACTCAATAACGCTTTAAGAAAATAGAAATGTTGAGTTTAGCGGTTTCATGGTAATGATTTGAATTTGATGAAATATATTTCTAATGTTTGAATTGTACACATAAATAGTTTTATGGTCTATTGGAAATTGAAGGGATATACGATAGCTTTGGGAGCAATTATTAAACCAATCAAAGATGACTACAAACAGATTAATCGGAGATCTTCCCAGGGTGGGAATCCGTCCTGTCATTGACGGCAGGCTTCAGGGAGTAAGAGAATCCCTCGAAAAACAGACCATGAATATGGCAAAGGCTGCCGCAGCGCTAATTAGCGAGAACCTTCGTTTTCCGAACGGGGAGAAAATTGAGTGTGTCATTGCCGATTCAACGATTGGTGGCGTAGCGGAAGCGGCCATGTGTGCAGAGAAATTTGCACGTTCGGGCGTTGGCGTGTCTCTGACGGTTTCTCCATGCTGGTGTTACGGCACGGAAGTGATGGATACTGATCCGCTAATTCCTAAGGCAGTTTGGGGTTTCAATGGCACTGAGCGCCCAGGTGCAGTGTACCTGGCAGCTGCCCTGGCAGGATATGCCCAGAAGGGTCTTCCCGCTTTTGGGATCTATGGTCATGATGTTCAGGATAAAAAAGATACCTCGATTCCGGAGGATGTAAAAGAGAAAATATTAAGATTTGTCAAGGCCGGTCTGGCGGTCGCTCAGATGAAAAATAAGTCCTACCTCTCCCTCGGCGGTATGTCGATGGGTATTGCAGGATCCTATGTTGATCAGGAATTTTTGCTGGATTATCTGGGGGTTCGCACGGAGGTAATTGATATGTCAGAGCTGGTGCGTCGTGCCGAAAGAGGAATTTACGACCAAGTAGAATATGAAAAGGCCCTTGCCTGGGTAAAAAAGAATTGCAAAGAAGGCGGGGACATCAACGATCCTGATAAGCAGTCGACCAGGGAGCGCAAAGACTGGGAGTGGGAGATGGTTGTCAAGATGACACTGTCGGCTCGCGACCTTATGATTGGCAATCCGAAACTAAAAGAAATGGGATTTGGTGAAGAGTCTTTGGGTCATAATGCCATTTTTGGAGGATTCCAGGGACAGCGTGCCTGGACCGATCATCTTCCTAACGGGGATTTCATGGAGGCAATATTGAACTCCTCTTTCGACTGGAATGGCATTCGTCAGGCCTTCGTTTTTGCTACCGAGAATGATTCACTCAACGGTGTCGCGATGTTGTTTGGTCATCTGCTCACCAACACAGCCCAGATATTCTCTGATGTGCGTACTTATTGGAGCGCTGAATCAGTCGAACGTGTAACGGGTAAAAAATTGGACGGCAAGGCTTCGAATGGAATTATTCACCTGATCAATTCGGGATCTACCACACTCGATGCGACGGGTAAACAAAAGAAGGATGGTAAGTCTGTCATGAAGCCATTCTGGGAAATTTCAGAAGCCGATGCGCAAGCTTGTCTTGATGCTACAGACTGGGCCCCAGGTGATTTGGGGTATTTCCGCGGAGGCGGTTATTCCTCTCATTTCAAGACTGAGGGAGAGATGCCTGTGACCATGAGCAGGATCAATCTGATCAAGGGTATCGGGCCTGTTTTGCAGATTGCGGAAGGCTGGACCATCGATCTTCCCAATGAAATACATTCCGTTCTCGATGCACGAACCAGTCCGACTTGGCCAACTACCTGGTTTGCTCCGCGTCTGACCGGTTCCGGACCTTTTGCAGATGTATACAGCGTAATGGCCAATTGGGGTGCCAACCACGGTGCTATCAGCTACGGTCATATCGGTGCCGATCTGATTTCTCTTGCTGCCATGCTGAGAATACCTGTTTGCATGCACAATGTTGAGGAGGGCAAGATCTTCCGTCCTGCTGCCTGGAGCGCTTTTGGCATGGATAAGGAAGGGGCAGATTACAGGGCCTGTGATACTTATGGGCCGCTCTATGGCAAGACGCGTTAATTAAAACAACTGAATATTCCTAAGAAACTGATTCGGATTTAGCTTGGAATAGTTAATAATCAAAGAGGCTGTCTTACATGGATGAGACAGCCTCTTTGTTTATTGGATTGAACCTGAACCTTCAGATGATACTGACGGAAAATTCAACCATTTCCAGATCGACAGGAAGACTCCCGAATCTCAAGTTTCGTCTGCAGAATCACGGTTTCTGCAAATCCGGGATCCTCCATTTTTCTGAAGAAGAGTTCTGCTGCCTTAGTTCCTATTTCGTAAGTGGGATGGACGACAGAGGAAATCTGAGGAGTAACGAGGGTCGCATGAAATTCATCGGCAAAGGCCACCAGGCCTATCTCTTCAGGGATTTTTATCCCCTTCTTCCGGAGTTCTTTCATCACCTCAAAAACCAGCATGTCATTGATACCAAAGATGGCATCCGGTGGCTCGGACAAAGCCAGCAGTTCGTTCGTAATCCGTACAGCATCCTCTCGATCCATGTTGCCGGAACGCAATAATTCAGGATCGAATGCAAATCCAACTTTCCTTAATCCTTCGTGGTAACCTTTATTCCTGTCGCGGGAAATGTTGAGATGAGTGGGCCCGGAAATAAAAGCGATGCGTTTATAGCCCTCCCGGCTTAAATGAGAGATAATGCCGATGACTGCCTCCCTGTTATCAATTTCGACACAAGGAACCAAATCTGTCATGCACACACGGTCGAAAAATACTAATGGTATCTCATTGTCAACCAAATTCTTGAAGTGTTCAAACCTGTCTGTTTCCTTGCTCAGACAGACAATCATTCCATCCACCCTTGCCTTCAGAAGGTTAGAGACAGACTCGATCTCCTTTGAAAGCGATTCATAGGAGGAGGATAGCAAAATAAAATAGCCTTTGCTTTTGGCATATTCTTCAATCCCTGAAATAATGGATGAGTAAAAATGGGTAACCAGATCAGGAACGATGACTCCAATCATTTTGGTCTCCTGTTTTAATAATCCCATGGCCAATGGATTAGGAGTATATTGGAGCATTCCTGCAACTTCTTTTATTCGGGAAATCATTTCTCTGCTGATAGCCGGATGATCCTTGAGCCCTCTTGAAACAGTAGAAATTGAGATCCCTAATTCCTTCGCAATGTCTTTGAGCGAGATTCTTCGTTTGACCATTGATCAAGAATATTGAAAGTGAATTTTTTTGAAGTTCCATGCGAAAATTATCAAAAATTTCCGTTCTAAACAAGGTTTCTATTGCGGCTTAGCTATGGTTATTGATATTTTATATTTAGGGCTTGATTATAATATCTTTTTTTTTATCTTTCCTTTTGTATAATCACGGATGAGACGCTCACTCGTGACCCCATTCCAATCATTAAATAAATATCAGGATGAGAATCAGAATCAGTTGTTTAACAGGCCTCTTATGCCTGGCGTTTTTGGCGCCCGCTTTTGCGCAAGTAAACACTCCACTCCCAAAAGAAAAGGAGATCCCGAAGTTGCAAAACCCTATCACTGTTGAGTATTTAAAGACTAATTTGAGGAAATCCCATCCCCGACTGGTACTAAATACTGTAAACAAGAGTAACCTAAAGAAGAAAATTAAATCGGATCCGGTTATAAAAAACATGTATCATTCAATTGTTTTGAATGCTGCTCAGATTCAGAACAAACCCTTGCTGGAGCGGAAACTGGAAGGTCGCCGATTGTTGGGCGTTTCAAGGGAGATGCTTTACAGGATCAACATGCTTGGGATGGTTTATGCGATGGAAGGTGATTCCAAAATCCTGGCAAGAATTAATAAGGAGGTTTTGGCCGTCTGCAATTTTAAGGACTGGAATCCTTCTCATTTTCTGGATGTAGCTGAAATGTCTATGGCTGTGTCTATCGCTTTAGACTGGACTGCCGGAGCACTTCCTGCCGCGACCAAAGATTTGGCTATTAACTCTTTGATTGAAAAGGGAATCAAGCCAAGCTGGCCTGCCGATGGGAAGAATCTTAGCTGGGTTAATGGAACCAACAACTGGAACCAGGTATGTAACGGCGGGATGATTGCGGCTTCTCTTGCTATTGCGGAAAAGGACCCCAAACTGGCTGCCAAAACGATCAGCCGGGGGCTGGATGGAATGGTTCATGCCCTGGTTGAATATTCTCCTGACGGCGTTTATCCGGAAGGTTCGACCTATTGGGGTTATGGAACCAGTTTCTCTGTCATGACTTCAGCCATGCTGGAAAGCGCTTTTGGAACTGATTTCGGTCTGGCCGATTATCCGGCATTTAAATCAAGTGCAGTTTTCAGGGTACTGACGAACACCCCAAGCGGTTGGTATTTCAATTATGCGGATTGTGGGGATAAGAGAAGTGCGGGTGGGGACGTTACCCTGGCGTGGTTTGCTGCCAAGACCGGCAACAAGGCGTTTTTTGAAAAGGAGAGGTTCCTGCGCCCGACGGCTGATCTGGGTGAGCTATCCAGGATTTCAGGCGCTGCGCTGGTATGGATGTCCCAGTACCAGGAAAAAACAGAGGGTAAGATTCCTACAGCCTGGAAAGGTGAAGGTGACAACCCGATCGTAATATTTACAGGTGGGGAAAATGATAAAAACGGATTTTATTTTGGTGGCAAGGGCGGAAGAGGCACCACCAGTCATGGTAATATGGACGCCGGATCATTCGTTTTTGAACTGAACGGTGTGCGCTGGGTCATCGATCCGGGCAACCAGAGCTACAATGAAATAGAGCAGACCGGATTTGACCTCTGGGGAATGTGTCAGGATTGCCAGAGATGGACGTTATTGTCCAAGAATAATTTTGGTCATAGCACCATCTCCGTAAACGATGCATTGTTTGTCAACAACGGTTTCGCCCCTTTGGCCAGTTTCAAAGACGGTGACCAGCCGGAAGCGACCTTCAATATCTCAGCAGTATATGGCGAAAACATGAAGAGTGTTGTCAGGAAATTCACCAAAGACAGTCCGACTTCCATGGTCATTGAAGACCAACTGCAGACAACTGCGAAAACGAAAAGTATCACCTGGCAACTCATGACTACAGCCGATGTTGAAGTCGTTCCTGGTGGAGCAATTCTGCATCAGGAGGGGAAATCACTGAAGCTGGAGAATCTTTCCACTCCGGATCTGAAGCTGAGTGTCATCTCATTATATCCAGCTCCGCTCAAACTCGACAGGCAAATCAAGGGGCTCAAAAGAATTGAGTTTCGTATTCCTGCCTGGACGCTGGCCAATGGTTCCGGAACGATTAAAGTCAGACTTTCAGGTATTCCTGTAAAAAACTAAAAATTTAAGCAATGAAAAGATTTCAATTTACGGTGAAACCTCTGGTCCTTTTACTGGTCACGCTGGTTCTATTTTCTGTTTCCCTTCCGGTGAAAGCAGTACTCACCAACAAGGAAAGAAATATTTTGGCCAACGAAGCCAAAGCCATCAACCTTGCCCAGGTTATGATTACAGATAATTCGTGGAACAAATTTCCAGATTATAAGAACAGGCAATTTTGGGCGGGACTTCCCGAGAATATCAGACAAGAATATATTTCTAAGGCTGAGGGTTATCTTGATTATAACTGGCCGGTTGTGAAAGCCACCGATTACCTGGAATTTATCCGATCGGGCGATCGCCGTCAGGGCGCGTATGCAGCCTGCAGCAATGCTTTGACCACCCTGGTCATGGGGGAATTGGTAGAAGGCAAAGGTCGTTTCAGGGATCAGATTATCAATGCGGTCTGGTATTTCAGCGAACAGACCTGGTGGGGATGGTCGGCCCATCTTGGCGCACAGAAGGCGGGAACCGGACTTCCTGATGTCAATGAACCTATCATTGATTTGGGGGTTGGCGAGATTACGAACAATTTGTCGTGGACGTTATACCTCTTTAAAGAGGAATTTGACAAGGTTCATCCACTGATTTCAAAGCGGCTGAAACAGGAGATCACCAATAAATCCCTGAAGCCCTATTTCGAAAGGGATGACTTTGGTTACATGGGATTTAAGGGTGGAAGACCTAACAATTGGAACCCCTGGATTAACAATAACATGCTAAACAGTTACCTGCTGATTGAAAGCGATCCTGGTAAGAAGGTCGCCGAAGTGCAAAAAATCATCAATTCGCTGGACAAATTTCTGAATGGCTATTCGGATGATGGCGGCTGTGATGAAGGACCATCCTATTGGGGGGCAGCGGGCGCATTGTTGTATGAAAGTCTCGAGATATTCAAGAATATTACCAACGGAAAATTTGATGTTTTTGGAAATCCGCTGGTACAAAATATCGGGAAATATTTTTACCAGGTCAATATTCATGCACCCTATTTTATCAATTTTGCTGATGCAGATGCGACAACGGGGGGGAATGCTTCTGCCGTTTACAGATATGGTAAGGCCATAAAAGATCCTAAGATGCAGCAGTTTGGAGCCTATCTAGCTAAACTTGGCAACTGGGGCGAACATTCGATGGGAGGGAAGATTGGCGATCAGATCCGCAACCTGACGCTTATGAATGAGATCAAGTCGGCCGAGGCCAAGGAGGCCCTGGTGGCAGATTTTTGGCTTCCCGACACAGAAGTTGCCGGAGCACGCGATGTGGAAGGCAGCTTCAAAGGATTCTTTTTCGGCGCCAAAGGTGGATTTAACGCCGAGAGTCATAATCACAACGATGTGGGATCCTGCCTGATGTATTTTGACGGAAAGCCTTGCCTGATCGATGTGGGTCGGGAGGAATATACAGCCAAGACCTTCAGTTCAAGGCGCTATGAGATTTGGACGATGCAGTCAGGTTTTCACAACCTTCCTGTTATCAATGGAATAGATCAAAAGGATGGAGGCGCATTTAAAGCAAAAAATTCAACTTTTTCTGCTAATGCCAAGTCTGCAACTTTTTCGACGGATATTGCAGGTGCGTACCCAAAACAAGCCAACGTAAAAAGCTGGGTCCGCAGTTATGTGCTGAACCGGGGTAAGAGCTTCACAATCAAGGATAAATACGAACTTAATAACGCCTCTGATGCCAAGACAAGTTCGAATCTCATCACCTATTGCAAGGTTGCCGAGGTAAAGCCAGGATTACTTTCCTTTACCGGGGACGGTTTCGTATTGAACATGACCTATAATCCCAAAATCGTAAGACCTGTGATAAATCTTATCGAAGTGAAAGATAAAGGGTTAAGAAGATATTGGCCAATGGGAGTAACCCAGGTGAAAATGGAATTTGTTAAGGCTGGCCTTTCCGGTGGACAGGAAGTTGTCTTTTCAAAAGCGAAATAGGATTGTTTCAAACATGATATAGTGCCATCCTCAGGGGTGGCACTTTTATTATGTGCCAAATGAAGAAAATCAGAAGGGGTGTTTATATGTTATAGAACATTTTTTTTGTTCCGCAAAGCTTTGCAAAGCATTCGTAATTTGGCAAAACGGAATAGATTCATGATTTTTGAAATGCTGATTAATAAATACTTATTCTTTAAGAAATGGAAAGAACAAAAAAGGGTCTTTTTACCACTGAAGACGGAAGAAACCACGTAGTAATTTTCTTCCTGGTTGCGCTTCTTTTTACTTTATGGGCGGTTGGAAATAGCTTGATAGATACCATGGACAAGCATTTTCAGGATTTTTACCACCTGACAAAAGCTGACTCGGCAAATGTTCAGTTCTCACATTATCTGGGCTATTTTTTCATGGCATTACCTGCCGGATGGTTTATTCATAAACTTGGATATAAATGGGGGATTATTTTAGGACTGAGTTTAGCGGCGGTTGGCTGCTTATGGTTTTATCCAGCCACTAAGATCGACGGTTTTTGGGCGGTTCTCCTTGGCGTTTGTTTAGTTGCCATGGGTTTTTCATTCCTCGAAACCGTTGCTAATCCTTATACCACGGTCTTGGGACATCCCCAATATGCGGCATCCCGTATTAATCTGGCTCAATCTTTCAATGCCATTGGGTGGCCAATTGCGCCATATATTGGAGGATTATATTTTTACCATTCCGACGTCACGCTTTCCGCTCAGCAAAATGCGGAGATTGCGCATAAAACAATGTGGATACCGTATGTTGCATTGGCACTTATTATTTCAGTATTGATTTTCGCATTTTATAAGAGCAAGATGCCCGAAATTGTTGAAAATGAGAATAACAAGACGGATAATAATACGACCACACACAACGTATTTGCACAGCAACCCATTTTGTCAACAATCCTCTTATATGTTTGTGCCATATTGTTCAGTTTTGCCATTGGCATGATTTTCCGCTTCTTTGCCCAATTAATTTACATGGACCGGGCAACCCTTTCCAATCCTACAGCCATGTTAGCAGTAAACCACACATTGGCCATTGTATTCGATGTCGTGACTGTCATAGCAGGGGTGTCTTCAATTGCCTTTATCACCCTGAAAAGGGAAAAACTGATTCACGAAAATAGCATTTGGTCCGCTCCTCATTTTACCGGTGCGACGATCTCACAGTTTCTATATGTGGCCGCACAGGCAGGTATATTCAGTTTCTTTATCAATTACATGGTCGAAGAGGTTCCAGCTATTGGTGAAAGCTTGAAATCGAGCTGGTTTATTGGCGGCGACAATGGTTCAATTCTTAGGAATGGTGCCTATTTCCTCACAGAGAAGGGCGCTACATCTCTCATGTCGTGGATGGCATTCCCACTGTTCCTCTTAGGCCGTTTTTCGGGCTCGTTTATCTTAAGGGTTACCAAGGCACATAAAATGCTGGGATTGTATGCATTAATTAACGTGATCTTAATGATCGTTATTGTTTCCAAACTGGGATGGGTATCCGTATTGGCGGTATTCCTTAGCTTCTTCTTCATGTCAATCATGTTCCCAACTATCTTTTCGCTTGGGATCTTTGGATTGGGAGAAAGATCAAAATTGGCCTCTTCATTTATTGTCATGGCCATTATGGGTGGAGCTGTGCTGCCCAAAGTAATGGGGGCAATAGCCGACGCAGATGGAATGTCTGCAGGCTACGTCGTTCCTGCCGCCTGTTTTATTGTGATTGCGCTGTATGGATTCTTCTGGACAAAACTCAGTGGTTCAGACGGTGTAAGCGGAGTAAAGATTGGAACTGGACATTAATGGTATGAGCACCGATCAATCTTTTGAAACCAGCAGAAGTTTCGGAAAAACCGGACTTTCTGTGCCTCAAATTATCTATGGAACGAGTTTCATGGGTAATTTATACCACGAATTATCCTGGGAGGTTAAACTGCAAATCATGGAAAAATGGTTTGAAGTTTCGTCTTCAGCCCCAATGATTGATTGTGCTGGCAAATACGGCGCTGGTCTTGCACTGGAGGTGATTGGTAAGGGGTTGAAGGAGTTGGGAATTAAAAGGGAAGATATTATTATCAGCAATAAACTTGGCTGGTACAGAGTTCCCCTGACTACCAGCGAACCCACTTTTGAACCCGGTGCATGGGCTAATCTAAAGAATGACGCAGTTCAGAAGATCAGTTATCAGGGAATTATTGATTGCTGGGAGCAGGGATGCGAACTACTCGGCGGCTATTACCAACCGCAGGTAGTTTCGGTTCATGATCCCGATGAATATCTCTTTGCAGCAAAAGGGCCCGAAGATCGGGCAAAAAGGCTTAGCGATGTACTTCAAGCTTATAAGGCATTATTCGAATTAAAGGATAGGGGAGAAGTGAAGGCTGTCGGAATTGGGGCCAAAGACTGGCTTACCATCAAAGAACTTTATGAATTTGTGAGATTTGACTGGGTCATGTTTGCCAATAAGCTGACGGTCTACCACCATCCGCCCGAAATAATTGATTTTATAGAACGAATAAGCAGGGATGGCGTTGGCATCATCAATTCTGCCATATTTAATGCTGGATTCCTGACGGGAGGTGACTATTTCGATTATAGAAAAATTGATCCCGAAAACCTGTATGACAAAAAATTACTTGTTTGGCGTGAGAAGTTCTTTACCATATGCGAAAAATATAACGTAAACCCGGGCGACGCTTGTCTCAAATTTGCTATTGCCATGCCCCAGGTTAGCGCAGTGGCATTGAATCCAAGCAAACCATCCCGCATAGGAAGGAATGTGGAAGTAATCGCTTCTGATCTTCCAGATGGGTTCTGGCAGGAAATGAAAATCCAGGGAATTATAGGTGAACACTTTAAATATGTTTAAACTCCTACCATGATTAAGTTCAGACAATTTCTGATCCTGATATTGATGTTGTTGTCTCTGTCAGTCGCAGGCCAACAGATGCACAAACCTCCCATGATGTTCGGTGATTCAGCTCGATTGGGAGTCCCATTTTCCAAGGATCCTTATGTCATCAGATTTCAGAATCGCTTTCTCATGTATTATTCGATCCCCGGATACAAGGACAATTCTGGTACGACGCATGGATGGGGTATTGGAATTGCTGAAAGTCAGGATCTTATCAATTGGAAAAGAATCGCCGAAGTGAATACAGATCCCAATGCCACCTATGAAGCCAAGGGAATGTGTGCCCCCTGCGCATTAGTCGTCGGTAAAAAAGTGCATCTGTTTTACCAGACCTATGGAAACGGCAAGAAGGATGCTGTCTGCCACGCCTGGTCGGAGGATGGGATCAGTTTTACCCGCGATGCTACCAATCCGATTTTCCACCCCGATGGTTTGTGGAATTGCGGCCGTGCCATTGATGCCGAAGTTATCCTTTTCAAGGGTAAGTACTTTTTATATTATGCCACCCGCGATTCCAGTTACAAAATTCAGATGCAAGGGGTTGCAGTTGCTCCCGGCAATTCGGACTTTAAGAGACAGGATTGGAAGAACCTTTCTGTCGACGGGCCGATGCTGAAACCTGAACTGTCCTGGGAGCGGGACTGTATCGAGGGAGCTTCCGTCATCAACAAAAATGGTCAATTGTTTCTGTTTTATGCTGGTGCCTACAATAATGCCCCACAGCAACTTGGCGTCGCAAAGAGCACAGATGGTATTCACTGGACCCGCTTATCCAACGAGCCCTTTCTTCCTAACGGGAAACCCGGGGAATGGAATTCCAGTGAATCCGGCCATCCGCATATTTTCGCCAATCCTGTCGGGGATGATTATCTCTTTTTCCAAGGGAACAATACCAACGGAAAAAATTGGTTCATTTCTAATGTGAAGATTAAGTGGGACAAGGGTTTACCCTCAATAGCATCATGGTAATCGATTCGCATCATCATTTCTGGAATTATAATCCGGTCGAATACGACTGGATTGATGACTCCATGAAATCCATCCGCACAGACTTCCTACCGGGAAAGCTGGAACAGACTATTCGCGCTGCCGGCGTCGGTGGGGTGATTTCGGTTCAGGCGCGACAGTCTCTTGCCGAGACCGGCTGGCTGCTCGAAATGGCCCGTCAGCATTCCTTCATCAAAGGAGTTGTAGGATGGTTACCTCTGTGTGACAGTGATATAGAACAACTGCTCGGGCAATATGCAAATGAAACATCCTTGAAGGGATTACGGCATGTGATTCAGGGAGAACCGGATCCAGACTTTATACACAGGAGCGATTTTAACCACGGTGTCTCGCTATTGAATAAATATCAACTTGTTTATGATATTCTGATAGTCGAAAGACAGCTGCCCAATACCATCAGGTTTGTTGATCAGCATGAAGAACAGATATTTGTGCTGGATCATATTGCTAAACCGTTGATAAAAGAGAGCATTCTCTCACCCTGGAAGGAAAATATCCGGGAGTTGGCAAAACGTCCCCATGTGAACTGCAAAATTTCAGGATTAGTCACCGAAGCTGGCTTTAACGATTGGACTGAGGGTCAGTTACGTCCCTATTTCGATGTCGTTTTGGAGGCTTTTGGCCCGGATCGTTTGCTGTTTGGTTCAGATTGGCCTGTTTGTCTGGTGGCTACTACTTACCAGCATTGGCTGGAACTGGTCCGGGATCGTATTTCCTCGTTATCCGAATCGGAACAAGCAGGAATAATGGGAGGGAATGCAGTTAGAATATACCATCTTCAAAATATATATTCATGAAGGCTATACAAATTACTTCTCCAAAAAATGTCCGGATAGTGGATGTTCCATCCCCAATCGCGGGTAAAGGCGAAGTACTTCTTAAGATTATTTACGTCGGTTTCTGCGGTTCCGATATGAGCACTTTCCTTGGCAAGAATGCCCTGGCTGCGTTTCCCAGGGTACCGGGTCACGAAATTTCGGCCGTGATTGTGGCTGCAGGGGAGGATGTTCCTGCCGATTTTGCTGCAGGACGGACAGTCACGGTAGTGCCTTATACCAGTTGCGGCACATGTTCTTCCTGTCGCAGAGGTCGTTACAATGCCTGTCGGTACAATCAGACGCTAGGTGTGCAACGGGAAGGGGCCATGCAGGAATTTATTGTTGTACCCTGGCAGAAAATAATTCTGGAGGACAGTCTCTCAGCAAAAGAGCTGGCCATGGTTGAACCGCTAACCGTGGGATTTCATGCCGTAGACCGGGGAAGGGTTTCAGCGGATGATTTTGTAATGGTTTTTGGTTGCGGAATGATAGGATCCGGGGCTATTATTGGGGCGGCAACCAGAGGCGCGACCGTGATTGCTGTCGATATTGACGATCAAAAGCTCCAGCTTGCTCAAAAAATCGGGGCAAAATATTGCATCAATTCAAAGACATCCGACTTGCACGAAGTCTTGGGTAAAATCACCAATGGGCATGGTCCCGACGTAGTCATCGAAGCTGCCGGAAACCCAATTACCTACCTGGCCGCCATCGAAGAGGCTGCCTTTACGGCACGCATCGTCTGCATCGGCTATTCAGGGAATGAAATAAGCTTTCCAACCAGATTATGGGTACAAAAAGAACTCGATATTATGGGTTCCAGGAATGCTACAACAGCAGATTTTGAGGCGGTAATTGGCTATCTCAAGAGTGGTAAATTTCCTCTGGATGAGATGATTACGCGCATCATTCAACCGGAAGGGGCGGCGGAGGCTTTAACCGAATGGTCTGCCAATACAGGAAAGGTCATGAAAATACTTGTCAGCTTTTAAATCGAATGCAGATGAAACGAGCACGGGCAAGACTCACAAAAAGCGAGGTAAATACCTTTGCAAGTTCCATGAGTACTTACAGATATTCAATAGTTTAACCAAAATACTTGACGAATGAAAAGAAGGGAACTCATCAAATCGGCCTCAGCCCTGGCAATTGCTCCGTTTATCCCGGCCTGGGCAGGACAAGCAAATGCACAAGATTCGCATCCTTTCGACATCCTTCCGGCTGACCAGCCAGAGAAAAAAAATTCCGGTATCCCGCGTTTCGGCGATGGCCGCGACTGGTTTTTCGAACGGCGTTACGGTATGTTTGTGCACTGGGGCCTTTATTCCATACCTGGATGGCACGAGCAACATCAATGGCGCGCAAGGGTACCCCGGTCGGAATACGTCAAACTGGCCGGCCAGTGGAATCCGAAGAAATTTAATCCGGAAGAATGGCTCGACCTGATGGAGGAAGCCGGCATGAAATACATCACCCTTACCACCAAGCATCACGACGGATTTTGCCTGTGGGACTCGAAGCAAACGAAGTTCAATACGATGAACACTCCCTATAAAAAGGATGTCGTCGGGATGTTGTCGGATGCCTGCCATAAGAGAAAAATGCCACTTTGCCTGTACTATTCCATTGCCGACTGGAACCAGCCCAACTACCCCAACCAGGGGCGGTCTCATGAACTGATGCCCCAGCCTCAGGATTCCCCCGACTGGGATAAATACCTGGTTTTTCTCAGGGAGCAGGTTCGCGAACTATGCAGCAATTATGGTGAAATCCACGGGTTCTGGTGGGATATGAACGTGCCGAAACACAAAGACCCTTCCATTAATAACATGATCCGGAAGTTGCAACCCAAAGCCGTCATCAACAATCGCGGATTCGATGAGGGAGATTTCGGCACCCCGGAACGGGACTACGACAACGCAGCCGCCGATGCCAAAGGATTTGACAAACCCGTGGAGGCATGTCAGTCAGTCGGTATGGAGAGTTGGGGCTACAAGAAGGACGAAGATTATTATACCGACCGTCATCTGATCAGCAGCATTGACAAATATCTGGCCAGGGACGCCAATTACCTGCTGAATGTCGGACCTACCGGGGAAGGCCTCATCCCGGAAGCTTCCGCCTCTATCCTGAGGAGAATCGGGAAATGGAAGAAATCTGTGGATACAGCTTTTGCCCAAACCAGCGTTGATGATTCCATACTTAACATTCCTGGTAATTATGTTACAAAGAAGGATCGCACACTCTACGTTCACCTGAACAAAATGCCTACAGGGAACGGTGTCAAACTCAAACCCATCAATGTGCTTCCATCGAAAGCTATCCTCTTAAATACAGGAAAACCAATTGATTGCGTGGTGAATTTGTGTCCAAGTGATCATGCTACCCAGCAACCTTATCTACGCTTGCGGAATCTGCCAACCAACGAGCTGGCCAATACTGTGCTGGTGGCGATGCTCGAATTTGACAAGCCTCTCGATCAAATCGCAGTGACAAAAAATCCCGAAACGAATATTGATCTTACCAAATAAAGAATTTACAAACCACTTAATGAACCAAAAACAATGAAACAGATCTTTGGAAAATCAAAATGTGCCACAGTACTTCTGATTGGCTGCATGTTGTTGATCGCCAACAATCTGTCGGCCCAGAAATTTGAGCCGACACTCGAATCTTTCAAACAATACAAGTACCCGGACTGGTTCCGCGATGCAAAATTCGGTATTTGGGCGCACTGGGGACCGCAAGCCGTTCCGCGCCAGGGTGACTGGTATGCAAGAAAAATGTATGAGTCAGATATCAAAGACCGGAAAACCAATCTTCCTACAGGGAAATCCAGTAATGAATATCTGTACCATGTGCAGCATTACGGTCACCCGTCAAAATTTGGATACAAAGACATCATCCCTCTTTGGAAAGCTGAAAAATGGAATCCCGAACAACTGATGGCGCTTTACAAAAAAGTCGGAGCCAAGTATTTCGTAAGTATGGGAAGCCATCATGACGATTTCTTCCTTTGGGATTCCAAAATTCACAAGTGGAATGCAGTCAACATGGGGCCTAAAAAAGATGTCGTTGGATTGTGGCAGAAGGCAGCAAAGAAGGAAGGTCTCCGCTTCGGTGTCTCCGAACACCTCGGTGCCAGCTATACCTGGTTTCAAACTAGCCGGGGAAGTGATAAAACCGGTCCGATGGCAGGGATACCCTACGATGGCGCCGATCCCAAATATGAGGATCTGTATCATCCAAAGACGGCTGCCGATGATTTTGGCTGGCTGACCACGAATCCCGAAAATCAGAAAAACTGGCTGGCTTGCATCACAGAACTGATCGATTTATATCATCCCGATCTGCTCTATTCTGACAGCGAACTTCCTTTTGGTGAAGTTGGAAGAACCATGCTGGCTCATTACTATAACCAGGACATCGCCAAAAACGGAGGTAAACTTGAAGCAGTATACAACTGTAAATTGCGCGCTTCGGAAGGCCGTTGGGTTCAGGATCTTGAGCGCGGAGCAATGGATTCTATTAGTCCATATCCTTGGCAGACAGATACATCCATCGGCGACTGGTATTATCGTACAGGCCAGAAATACATGACTGGAACACAAGTTATCCAGATGCTGGTCGACATCGTAAGCAAAAATGGAAACCTCCTGCTGAATGTTGTGCAGACACCCGAAGGTGATCTTGAACCCGATGTGATGAACATCCTGAATGAGATTATAGCCTGGACTCCTGCCAATGGAGAAGCCATCTATGGTACCCGTCCCTGGAAGATCTATGGTGAAGGACCTACCACTCAAAAGAGTCAGGAGAAGGGAAGATTCGGAGGGGTGAAAGATGTAAGGCCTTATGAATCAACTGATATTAGGTTCACGACAAAAGGAGAGACACTCTATGCTTTCTGCATGGGAGTCCCCGCTTCCGATGTGAAAATAGTCTCGCTGGGAACCGATTCAAAAGTCTCCTCCAAAAAAGTTGCTTCGGTAAAGATGCTGGGAAGCAAGGATAAGCTGACCTGGAAACAGGAGGCCGATGCTCTGGTGATTACTAAACCGGTCAAACTTCCGGAATGGCCAGTGATAACTTTCAAAATTGATTTTAAATAAAGATTGTCATGTCTGACTTAAAGGATTTAGAATTTTTAGCTGAAAGAGCAAGGGAATTGCTTGATAGGCAAATCACTTCTTTTAGAGCAACACATGCTAAAGCCGGAAGTATTATTGCTGTAGTTGCTATTTTTGTTCCTCTTTTTCTTTCCATCATTGAAAAATCAGTTTTTATTATTAAAGTTTTTTCGATTATTCCTATTGTATTACTATGTTATTCATTAGTACTTATGATCGAAATTTTAAGACAAAAAAAACTTGACCAAGGATTTAATGAGAGTCAATTTGATAAATTGGTTAATAAGAGTTACGAGGATATTTTATTGTATGAAATAGGCGCTAAAAAAGATTCTTTTACAGACAATCAAGTAATAACTGAAAGTCATAATAGGAAATTTAATTACGGATTGAGTTATACAATAACTGCAATATTTTTATCTTTTGCATTACTAACCTTAAGCATATTTGTTGAACCAAAAAAAACGACTACTATGTCAGAAAATGAAAAAACCGAAAACACGAACAATGTTATTAGCAAAGAAACAACTCCCGACACTTCAAAGACGAAAGATAGAGTAATTCCTTCTGTTCCAAAAGAAGAAAGAACTCAACTTAATGAAGGAAAGGATATTAAAATTAGTTCAAGTAAAAAGTTGAATGATTAGCGAGCCTTTTAAAGCTTCGTGTGGTTGAGGGGCTAGACCCAACATGAAGCTTTGTTGAAAGAAATCCTTTCACGAATCTTATTTTGCAACAGTTTTTTATGGAGTTTCAATTTTACGGGGTGATTTTGCGGCTGGGCAAAACACTGTTTTAGGTACAGAATTCTCCGCTTTCCCCCTCCAATTAGCTCTAATCAACTGATTTTAATTGACAAAATATCGGATACTTGGGCAGGAATAAGCAAGACGATAGCTTGTTCATTTTGAGAACTGTTTAAAAATTCACTCATTTCGATTCTATTAAAAGGTTGCTGAAAGATGCGGCATTTAGGAAGAGATACGGAGGCGGACGAGCACCTGATAATATCTCAATGGTCACCATATGTCCATTGCAGCATCGGGGACAAATATAGGGGTTGTAGTTCAGGTGCTCCCGGCAGAGGTCTTTCCAGTGCTTCTTTTCTTTGACTACCTGAACCATAACACCCAAAGCCAGTTGCAGTTTATGCAATTCTTCCCGGTGGGCAGTGGAAAGCAATCCATAATGACGAATGCGTACATAGTTTGGAGCAAATTGGGATTTTAAATACTTCAACACGAATATTGAAGATAGTTGCGCGTATCTTCAGCTTGGATTGATTAAAATTTTTAATTCCAATTTTTATCGGTTCCTTTGATATAATAACCATAAATTTAAATCAACCTAAATACACACTAGAATGGAAGCAAAAAATCAATTAAAGGTAAAATTCCATATTGTTATTTTGCTCATTATTAATTCGATATACTGTTTTGGACAGGCAAAAAAACCAATCGTAATGATTTTGCCAAGCGACAATTGGTGTAACCAACGCTACTTCATGACTGTATTTGATAATCAGGGAACCAAACAAAAAGTACCTGATTATAAACTAGCGTTCCAGGAAGATACAGAAATTGGACAGGTTATAAGCAAAATTGGTGCATTAATGATTGACCGTGGTTTTCCGCTCAAAGATGCTGAACAGGAACTGAAAACAATTGAAGCAAGAACTTCAGAAGACAACATGTCTTCCAGTACTAAATCTGGTTCTTCGATTGCCGAAAGCCCACTTGATAAACTTAAAAACAAATCAAAGGCAGATATTATCATTCAAATCTGGTGGAAAGTCAATAAAACCGATCAGGGAAAATCTGTTTCATTTATTATCGAGGCTTTTGATGCATATACCAGTAAAAGAATTGCTTCATCAACTGGTAATGGAACTCCAAATAATAAAGACATCGTTCCTATTTTATTGCAAACAGCAATTTCGGGTAATATTGACCCATTTATCGGACAGCTACAATCACATTTTGATGATATGATAAATAATGGGAGAGAGATTCTTCTTACCGTCAAAAGATGGGATAGCTGGGACCAGAATCTGGAAACTGAAATCGGAGGAGAAGAAATAACAGATCATATTAATTCCTGGATGCAGAAGAATACAGTCAAAGGAAAGTTTAGTACTCCTGATGCCACTGAAAATTTCATTAAGTTTGATCAGGTCAGAATTCCTATTTTTGATATTAATAACAATGCACTTGACGCAAGGCAGTTTGCCAAGGGGCTTCAGAAGTTTTTGAAAGCAGCACCCTTTAATTTTGAGGTTAAATTAATGACTCGTGGTCTTGGTGAAGCAATTTTAGTCCTAGGAGAAAAATAAAAACTCATGAAAAAACTGATATTATCAATATTTCTTATTTCTGTAACCGCTTTTTCAATCAGATCACAGGTAAAATTAGATGATTTTGGAAGAATAGCACTAAATACTTATCTTCCTGAGCAAATTAATCTTACCACTGAAGCAAGAAACTTATTAGAAACAAAATTATCCCAGATTGGAACCACCTATGGGATGAGTAGTAGTGAAATTAGTCCAAGGTTTATAATTACTGCAACTATTAATATTGGCACGAAGGACATTATATCGGGTCCGCCACAATTGATTGCGCAGAATATAGAAGTTACTTTTTTCATAGGCGATGCCATTGAAAATAGAAAATTCGGTAATACGATAATAAAGCTAAAAGGAGTTGGCACCAATGAGAACAAGGCATTTATTGATGCTATTAAAAGGATTAATCCCAAAAACCATGAAGTGGCCCAATTTGTTGAGGATGCCAAAGCTAAAATTATCACCTATTATATCACTAAATGTGATTTTATTTTAAAAGAATCACATTCGCTTAAATTGTCAGGGAAATATGACGAGGCCATTTACAAGCTTTCAATTGTTCCGAATGTTTGTCAGGTTTGTTATTTCAGATGTTTAGATACTTTAGCCATTATTTATCAACTAAAAATAAACGAAGAAGGGAAAACTAAATTACTAGAAGCCAAAACTGTGTGGGCTAACTATTTGGATAAAGAAGGGGCAAAAAAAGTTAGTGAATTAATTAGGCAAATAAGTCCAGGTGCTTCTTGTCAGAACGAAGTCAACTCATTTATTAAATCTGTTACGGCTAAATTGGAGTCTGATGCTAAATCTCAATGGGAATTTGAAATGAAACAATATGATGATCAGGTTGCCAGAGAAAAAGAAAATTTAAGGATGCAAGACATACAAGCGACTCGGAATTTTGAGCTTGACAAAATTAGAACAAAAGCCTATAGTGAAATAGCCATTGAATACGCAAAAAATCAACCAAGAACCATTTATAACAATATTAATTGGAGATAATTATGAATAGCAAAATTTTATTAGTAGCATTCATTATTATTTGGAATTTATTTAACGTCATCCCTTCATATTCTCAAACCGAAAATAAAGTTGCGGTTTTAACAGTTTCCGGATCTGGCAAAACTCAAGAAGAAGCTAAACAGAATGCTTTACGAAATGCAATTGAACAAGCGTTTGGGGCTTTTATTTCTTCAAATACACAGATATTAAATGATGAGCTGTTAAAAGATGAAATTGTATCAGTTTCAAGTGGTAATATTCAGGAATATATGGTGATTTCCGAAGTCCAAACTCCTGATGGCAACTGGTCAAATACAGTTAAAGCTAAAGTTGCTGTTGATAAACTTACTTCATTTTGTAAAAACAAGGGCTTAAATGTAGAATTCAAAGGTTCATTGTTTTCTCTAAATATTAAACAACAGGCACTTAATGATCAAAACGAATTAACTGTTATTGAAAATGCTGTTAAAGTTGTTCATGAAATTTTTGATAAATCTTTTGATTTCGAAGTCCAAGCAGGAGAACCAATACAATCTGTTAATCCATCTAAAGCTAGTGCGCAAAGAGGTAATGCTGGCATTGCATGGAAGATCGCTTTATTTATTAGTGTCAAGGTTAATAATAATATTTCAATAGCATCAGATTACCTTTACAAAACATTAGACGGTTTATCATTAACTGCATCTGAAATTGAAAATTACACTAACTTGAATAAATCTGTTACTCCATTTGCATTTGAAGCTTTCGGATATCAAAATTCTTCTCAGATCGACAAGAAAATTAAAAAAAACAAAAAAAACACAGAATCTCCAACTGCTTTATCTAATGTATTTTATCTGAGAAATGAAAATTCATTGTATTGCATTATTGATTGCATCAATTACATCAAGCATTCTGTAACCTTCTTTACTCTTAAAAATGATATTGAATCTTTAACAGGTGAAATGTTATTCAAATGGGAAAATGTTATAGATGGTAATTATCCAAGATTTATCACAACCAAAATGGGTAAGTTCAGTTTTTTAAGTGAGCAAGGAAACCAAAAACTCGCAAGCGTAGTAAACATAATAGTCAATTTTAAGCCTATTTATTATGACCAAGAATTTTTGACATTTTTTGCCGATAAAGTGGATGATTGTAGGGATGTAGAATTATATTACAGAGATAATAATCCGATTTTTTTGCAAGGTCGGGGTAGGTCTGAATTTTATACCCAGCGATCAAGGGATTGGTGTGCAGTAAAAGCTGGAAGTGTTTCAAAGCAACGTGATTACTATTTTAGGCCAGATAGAGAAGACGATCTAAGAAGATTTAATTTCATTAACTCATTAAATATTGCTCCAACCGGGAGTAATGGGAATAAATATCAAAGCCTTAAAGCAATAATTTCTTTAGCATCGATAAAAGTTGGCGACCTTATTGCTTTAATTGCATATAATGATTATAAAAAACTCGACCAGCTTTCAAAAATTTCTGGCTATTCTATCAGTGCAAATAAATAATTGAAAATCAATGAAAATTGCTCTAATAAGAATTGAAATACTTTTAATTCTTATTTGTTTTTCTCAAACAGTTAAATGTCAGGGTTTTAGTGCGGATAAAATTTCATTATCTAACTTTATTAAACGAATGTATAATACTTCTCCATTTGAAGGAGTAAAAATTGTTGATGATTACGATCATAAATATCTCATTTCAGTGTTGTCGCTTGAAAAAGCTAAATATACCAGTGCTACTGCAATGAATAGGGTTGCACAGGTGAAGGGACAACGGCAAGCAAGTACATTCTTAAACGGATCGACCATAACATCAGAACTGGTAATTAAAACGACAGAGAAAAAAGAAGATACTAATTTGAGTTCTATTATTGAAACTATAGAATCCATAAAGGAAAATTCCATTGGCTTTGTAAACGAAATAGAGCTATTACAAAACTTTGATAGTGATGATGGAAAGCAAATGGTTTTTATCTACTACAAAGAATTGAAAGAAAAAAAATAGAATTTTATACTTTTTGTGAAAATCCGAGTATTTATAAAAAAACAAATCAATATGGAAATGAATGAAGTTAAAGTTGGAATGTTTGTGAAACTACCAAATGATTTAGAAACAAAGTATCTGGTTCTTGAAAAAAATCCTCAAACAAGATTAATAACCATTAAGAAGTTTAACTCTGATGATTTTACTACAATAAAACCCAGTAAAATAGAACCTTGGAAGAAATAAGTATTGTTCTACCTTTTCGATCATATTGTATTTTGGAATATTTTAAATTGCAAAAAATTTTAATTAGAATAAAAATTAAACAAAAATAAAATCTATGAGCAAAGAATTAAATATTGGGATGTCTAAAAAACCAATTCTACCGGCAGAGCCGAAAAAGCCTTTACTAATTGAACCGAAGAAACCTTTATTAATTGACCGTAAACCAACCAAACCATTATTAAAAGGATAATTGTATTTATAATGAATTTTGACAATATAAGGATTGGACAAATTGTTCAAGTTATTGGTTATCCTGAACCTATTTTCAGAGTAGAAAAAATTATTGATTGGAAAGTATATTTGATAAATGTAGAAACTAATGAGCCTTTAGTCGCTAAAATTGTGGACATAATTGTAATATTTAATAGCTAAAAATCCTTAAAACATGGTAACATATTTTATTAAAATCTTAAAATCAAAAGGTGAAATCGAAGAAGTTAAACGCAAAGCTAATTCCGAATCAGAAGTTGAAATTCTTGTTATAAAAGAATTTCCTGGTTGTGAAGTTCTCAGTATTAAAACGCTTCTTTTAGATTGATTGTAACCATGCGTTTCGGCTGTAGTTACCTTCAAAATTGAATTTATACCATGATGGAGATACTTATGAAGCACCGTACGATCCGTAAATATACAAGCGAAGATATTTCCGATGAACTGCTAAACAAAATTCTCGAGGCCGGCTGCAGGGCCTCAACTACTGGAAATATGCAAGTATATAGCGTAGTCGTAAGTCGGGATACTGAGATGAAAAAGCGGTTGGCAGGATGCCATTTCAATCAGCCGATGGTGGTAAATGCCCCCATTGTGCTGACTTTTTGTGCGGATTTTAACCGCTTCAACCTCTGGTGCAAACAGAATAATGCCGATCCTGGTTACGACAATTTCCTATCCTTTTTTACTGCAGCCATCGATGCGTTACTGGTCGCTCAAAATGTCTGCATTGCAGCAGAGAGTGTAGGTCTCGGCATTTGCTACCTGGGTACAACCACCTATCTGGCAGGTAAAATCATCGATATTTTGAAACTTCCCAAAGGCGTTGTTCCTGTAACCACCGTCACCATCGGGTGGCCAGCGGAAAATCCGCTGCAGGTGGACCGCTTGCCATTGGAAGCAGTAGTTCATCACGAAACTTACCAGGATTATTCGTCCGAGGCAATTTCCGGTTTTTATTCATACAAGGAATCCCTACCCGAAAACAGGCAGTATATTGCTGAGAATGGCAAAGAAACCCTTGCCCAGGTCTTCACGGATGTTCGTTACAAAAAGCAGGACAATGAACTTTTTTCCGGAATGCTTCTGGACGTTCTAAGGCAACAGGGATTTTTGAAAGAGAAATTATGACAGGTAAGAAAATCCGATATTTCATTGCTCCGGGGTACGAAGTTCTGGAAGAGTGGCTGGAGAATCTGCCTGAATTCTATCAAAGCGGCGGAGTCTCCATCTTCAAAGACCGCAACGAGGTAAAGGTTTTTAAGGAGAAGGGTCTCGAATTGAATGTCAAATCATTCAAGATTCCACATTTTGTGAATCGTTTTGCCTATGTTCATATCAGAGGCTCCAAGGCAGCCCGTTCTTTTCGAAATGCCCGGATATTGCTGGATGCCGGCGCTTCGACTCCTGATCCTGTCGCCTACGTGGAATGTATTTCCAATGGTTTTCTGGGTGAAAGTTATTATGTCTCACTCCAGCATCATCATGATTTTACTTTGCGTGACGTACTGGATTACCAGATACCTGACCGACAAAATATTCTTATACAATGGGTGCACTATACCTGGCAATATCTGCATCAGCACGGAATATTTCACCTCGATTATTCACCGGGAAATACTTTAATAAAGAAAGAAGGGGATCAATACCTTTTTGCGGTTGTGGATCTTAACAGGATGAAGTTTATTCCGGTGGATTTTAGAAAAGGCTTAATGAATTTTCGCCAGTTGCATACTGATGCTGAAACTCTGAGACTAATCGCTTCTGAATATGCGGCCTTATGCAAAACTTCTGTTGAAGTGGCAACAGAACTCTTGCTTGAGCTGGATAAGAACAACAAGAAATTTCGTGGCAGAAAAAATAGATTTCACGAATTGTTTGGCAAAACGGAGGAATAATTTAGGACCCCAAGCCGAATCAAGGTTGCATATACATCAGTTGCAGTAATAAGTTCCATGCATCGGAGGGTAGGATAGATACAAGGTTTTCCCCCGAAGACAGAACAGGGTCTGCAAGTCAGCACTCCTTCGGGAGGTTGGATGTGGTATTCGTCGGGTTGTCCGATGGCCGAAAAGCCGAAGGCGGGATGCGTACCTCCCCAGACGGAAATAGTTTTTACTCCTGAAAGTGAGGCCAGGTGCATGTTTGAAGAGTCCATGGCTATCATGAGATCGAGCATCCTGATCATGGCGATTTCCTCCGATAGGGTATATTTTCCTGCAACAAGATGGATATTATCGCTGTGTTGCTCGAGTTGTTTAAGCAGTTTGATTTCCTTCTCGCCCCCACCAAAGAGGAAAAACACCACTTTGTGTTTCTGGTTGATCAGCGTGATCAACTCCTTGAAATTTTCGAGTCCCCAAACTTTGGGTGCCGTATTGGCGAAAGGGGATAACCCGATTTTAAGGGTTTCTTTGTCAGGGATCTTCCCCAGAAGGTAGCTCCTTGCACTCTGGAATGCTTCGGTTGAGTAGTCAATATAAGGGGCTTTGCCTATGAAAGCAGAGAAGCCAGCTCTTTTGAAGGTTTCGAGGTATCGTTGAATAGAATGTTGTAATACCGTGATTTTCTTGGTCCTGATCATCCGGTTTTTCTCCTTTTTCCCCTTGTTGATGGAGAAAACCTGTGTTCCTGTCAACTTGAAAAACAAAGACACAATTTTTGTACGCAAGACTGCGTGAAGATCGATGACCCTTTCATACGGGCCGGCCTTGTCGAGGTCCTTAAAAAGTCTGTAAAGTCCTTTTATACCCTTGTGTTTGCCTTGTAAATCAGGGAAATAGAGTTTAAGACGAGGGATTCCGAAGAAGAATGGTGCGAAAAACGGTCGGGTAACCAGCGTTACCTGATAACCAGGATGGGTCTCTATCACCTGGCGGATCACGGGTACAGTAAGTGCCACATCACCCATCGCTGAAAGCCGGAAGACAAGAATTTTTTTCATTTATAATCCTCGTAACTCTTCTCTTCGAATAGCTTTGATCCTGTCTGATCATTGATCTTTCGTTTGACCTCTGATCGTTCATCGTTGATAAAGTATATGGACCGGGCTGTCTGGACAAAATCATCACCAAAATTCCGGGCTCTTTCCAGATCACGGATGTGGTCTTCTATCTCCCAAAGTTTGGAATTAATGTCATATAACTGACGATAGAGAGGGTGAGACGTTTCCATGATTGTACTCATTGCTTCACTGACAACAGCATATTCATTCCTGATATTGGTCAGTTTTGCCTCGTCCCTGATCTTTGAAAGCTTGATTTCGATGATAGTAAGCTTATCCGCAATCTCGCCGTTGGATACTTCAATCTTCATGGTAGAAATTTTGGGCAAAAGTAGCAATTAATTTTATCCGAAATCTTTTACTGGATGCGGAATACATCCCGCGCAGAACCCTGAGCAGTGGGCATAATCAGGATATCATCAATGTTAACGTGAGGCGGACGGGTAATTAGAAAAAGGATCGTCTCAGCAATGTCAACAGGAGAAAGTGGCGTGAGTCCCTGATAAACACTCTTCGCCCGCGCATCATCGCCCTTGAAACGCACAATGGAAAACTCTGTGTCTACCATCCCCGGTGCGATTACTCCAACCTTGATGCCGAAGGGAAGAAGCTCGATTCGCATGGCCTGGGAGATGGCCTGAACGGCATGTTTGGTGCCGCAATAGACACCTCCCATGGGGTAGGCCTCTTTACCGGCAATTGACGAAATGTTGATGATATGACCCGTTTTCCTCTCCTTCATCCACGGAGTTACTGTCCTGGTCACATACAATAATCCCTTGACATTGGTGTCAATCATCCTTTCCCAATCGTCAATATCACCATTGTCGACCGTATCCAATCCAACTGCCAGTCCGGCATTGTTGATCAGTACGTCAACGGCTTTCCAGCTATCAGTCAGAGAATTCAAGGCCCTCTGCACCTGCTCCAGGTCACGGACATCGAAGCAAAGCAGCAGACATTTTATCTTGTAGCCGGCGATGAGTTCATTCTCGAGTTGGACTAGCCGCTTATTCCTCCTGCCAGTCAGGATAAGATCGAAACCGTTGGCCGCCAGCAGATGAGAGGTGGCAGCTCCAATACCTGAAGTTGCTCCGGTGATGAGTGCGATTTTTGACATTTTATATCTTTATTTAGGAGAGCTAAAATAGGAAAAAAGGACATAATTAACATAACCAATTGAAATATTATAATCATTCTCATATTGCTGAATCAATTATCTTTGTCAAAAAACAGAACCGATATGAGTGAAAATATTTCGAAAATCTTTACCATAGATCAGCTCCAGGAGCCAGAAGATATACAGAGTGTTATCTATTCAATGCTCGCGATACCTCACCTTTCTCCGGTCAATATATTCAATGAATTTGCCGCACCAGATCTTGACCCTTCCCAGTTAAGTACAGACATCAACGACGATTCCGGAATCTTTCAGCTGGACGATGACTCGCAGTTTTATTCGCTTACGATCTATGCCGATCACCGGCGGCTTGCCATCGATCCATTCGCAGCCTCCCAGATTCTGGTGGCAAAGGCGGTAAGAAGGCTCGTGAGCTATGGTGCCGAGCCTGTCTCTATTAGCAGCTTCATGAATCATGTGGAGTTTGCCAACCCGATTGCACAGGAGATGGTGATGGCTGCAAAGCTTGGGCTGGATGCTGCCGCAAAGAGTTTTAACCTCAAATTTTCGCAACGCAAATTGCACTACGATTATTCCGGAGATGAAGGCTTTGTGCCTCCAACCCTGATAATCAGTCTCTTTGGTAAATTGAAAAGCAGAGACAAACTCTTATTGCCAAAATTCAGAAAAAAAGGGGACAATTTGTTGTTGGTTGGTCGTTCTCACAATGATATCAATGCCTCCGAATACCTCGATTTTTATCATGAGGTGAAGGATTGGCCACTAATGAAATTCAGTTTGTCGACCGAAAGCCGCATCACAGAAGTGATGAAAGAGGTCATCAAGAATGATCTGGTAATCTCCTGCAGTCCAGTCGGCATTGGCGGACTCTTTTTTACGCTTCTGCGGAATGCCCTGCCCAACGACCTGGGCTTCGACATTACGACTGACGCCGAAATCAGGAATGACGCCTTCCTCTTTGGCGAGTCGATGGGCCGCTTCGTGGTAACGGTTTCGAAGGAGAAGGAAGATGAATTTGTCGATTACCTCTTCGACCGCAAGATTCCTGTGATGACGCTCGGTCATGTTACCAAAGGCGAGATCAGAATCGACGACCAGTCCATGGGTTTTGTCGACAAAGGCATGGTGAACGAAATCTTAGACGATTTGGATGAGTGAAGTTAGACCCTACCGGGATTCAGCTGCGGGCAAGAAGGAGCAGGTAGCCATGATGTTCGATCATATCGCGCCTAAGTACGATTTTCTGAATCATGCACTTTCGTTCGGTATCGATAAAATGTGGCGGCGAAAGGCGATCAGACTGATCGCCGGAAGCTCCCCCGAAACGATTCTCGATGTAGCCACAGGGACGGGTGATTTTGCTATTGCAGCGCTGAAAACAGGAGCAAAGAAGATTACCGGGATTGATATATCAAAAGAGATGGTGGCTTTTGGCCAGGAAAAAGTCCGGAAATTAGGGCTGGAAGAAAAAATCTCCCTGACTACAGGTGACTCCGAGTCGATACAGTTTCCAGATTTCACCTTCGATGCCGCAACAGTAGCTTTCGGGGTCAGGAATTTTGAAAATCTGAGCCGCGGACTGAGTGAGTTGTTCAGGGTACTGAAAAAGGGAGGCACCCTTTGTGTCCTGGAATTTTCAAACCCGCGCCAACCTGTTGTACGATTTGTATACAGACTCTATTCAAAATACCTGATGCCCAGGATTGGCAAACTCATTTCAGGGGATAGTTCAGCATATACTTATCTGCCAGAATCAGTTGCGGAATTTCCCGACGGAGAAAAATTCATTACTTTTATGAAAAATTCCGGATTTGTGCAGATTCGGGAATACAGGCGTACTTTTGGCATCGCGACCATCTATATTGGCAGGAAAGAATAGCTGATTGCCGTTATCGCCCGAGTGATTCTAAATGGATTAGATATGAGAAGAAAGATTGTCATCCTATTTACCGGATTTTTACTCCTCGTTTCCGGAGTGATGAATCCTTTGTTCGCCCAGCTGACGAAGGATGAGAACCTCTCGCGTTTCGACGATCGGTTGCTTCATTTTGGCTTCTATCTTGGAGTAAATACCATGTCTTATCGCTTCACCCATTACAGCGATGTGATGCAGAATCCTGTTTTAATCAATGATCCTGTTTTATCTACAAAAGCTGAGCAATATTACAATGGTGTTCACTCCTACAGAGCCGTCATTTCAGATATTAAGCCCGGATTTTCAGTAGGGGGCGTCGTCAATCTCAGGATGAATACTGTGATAGATTTTCGTTTTACTCCCGGGATGTCTCTCGGAAGCAGGCAGTTAGTTTTCTCTGAGAACATCGTACAAAGCATGCAGACCAAAGCCAGTCAATCCCTCTATTCAAGTTTGGCCTTCGACCGGTATATGACTACCCCTTCTGCTTATATAGATTTCCCGGTAGGTTTCAGGTACAAGGGAAGTAGGTTTGGAAACGTCCGGCCTTATATTTATGGCGGTGGTGCCTTTAAATGGGACCTTGAGAACAAGCGGGTCTCTGAGAGTGTCGTTCACCTGAAGAGGTCTGGATATTATGCCGAGGTGGCCTTCGGATTGGATTCTTACTTTCCTTTCTTTAGGTTTACCAGCGAATTTAAATTTTCGTACGGTCTGAACAATATTATTCGTCACGACGCCGATTATGTGAATAGCACAGATCCATTGCCTTACTTTGGATACATTTTTGAGAAACTTAATTCCAACGTTTTTACCTTGTTGGTTTATTTTGAGTAACAAATTTCCCAAATCATTTGAAAAAAGAATTAAATCTAGTTGTTTCACCTGTTGAGGCAGGGGAACCTGATAAACTGAAGAGTATTGTCTCAGGAAACCTGAAAGTGGACAAGGAACGAATCACCGGGATTATCATTGTTCGCAGGTCGATCGATGCCAGAAATGCCCATATCAAAATTAACCTTTCGCTTGAGATTTACCTTGACGAACAGCCGGAGAAAGTCGTCAAACCTCATTTTAATTATCAATATGTTGGCAATAAGAAACCTGTTGTGATCGTGGGAGCCGGGCCGGCCGGATTGTTCGCAGCCCTGCACCTGATAGAACTGGGGTTCAAACCAATCATTCTGGAACGCGGCAAACCGGTGAGCGACAGGAAAAAAGACATAGCCGCAATCCATGGAGAGCACCTGGTAAATCCGGATTCCAACTACGGGTTCGGAGAGGGTGGAGCCGGTACTTTTTCGGATGGGAAGCTTTATACCCGGTCAAAGAAACGGGGAGACGTGAGAAAGATTCTGGAAGTTCTGAATTTTCACGGAGCGCAGGATGAGATACTTATAGAAGCGCATCCACATATCGGAACCAACGTATTGCCCAAAGTCATCGGCTCAATCCGGGAGACGATCGAAAGATCCGGTGGCGAGTATCATTTTAATTCAAGGGTGACTGACCTAATCCTCGACAATGGGAGGATCAAAGGTGTCGTACTTCAGAACGGCGACAAGGTAGAAGGAGTAGCCGTCGTTTTGGCTACCGGACACTCAGCCCGGGACATATATTATCTTTTACAGCGGAAGGAAATCTTGCTGGAAGCTAAAACTTTTGCACTGGGCGTCCGCATCGAGCATCCGCAAGAGTTGATCGACAAGATTCTATATCATGGAACCAACAGGGGCAAATACCTGCCTCCTGCCGCCTATACGATGGTAGAGCAAGTTGGAGATCGTGGTGTGTATTCCTTCTGCATGTGTCCGGGAGGAGTGGTTGTTCCTGCTGCCACGGCACCGGGAGAACTGGTCGTGAATGGAATGTCCCCATCTCACAGAGGCGGGAAATTTGCCAATTCCGGAATGGTGACAGAGATCCGGATGGAAGATATCCCATGGGAGTTTCAGAAATTTGGCCTGTTTGCCGGGCTGGAATTTCAGCAAGCGGTTGAGAAAAGCTGCTTTCAAGCGGCAGATGAGAGTCAGCTGGCCCCGGCGCAAAGACTGGCCGATTTCGTTCAGAACCGGCGTCCCTCTTCTTTGCCTGAAACATCATACAGACCAGGTATAACACCCTCCAACATGGGCGACTGGCTGCCTGAATTCGTAACTTCGCGGCTACGGGAAGGATTGGCCAGGATGGGACAAAAAAACAGGGGATACGTCACCAATGAAGCCATAGTACTCGGTACGGAAAGCAGGACTTCCTCTCCATTAAGAATTCCAAGATCGGATGAGACGCTTGAACATCTTCAGATCAGAGGTCTATTCCCATGCGGGGAAGGCGCAGGTTACGCGGGCGGAATTGTGTCATCAGCGGTTGATGGTGAGCGTGTTGCGGAGATGATAGGTCAGTTATTTAAGCCTTAATTGCGGTTTCTCCTTCGAAATTCCGCGCATACGATGGCCGCTGAAACCGCAACATTCAACGATTCCAGCGCCTTGTTTCCTTCCGGGAAGGAAGGGATTGATATTTTTTTTGTCAAATAGGAGGTGAGATTCGGCGAAATCCCTTTTCCTTCACTGCCCATTACGATCAGGGCCCGTGAATCCAACTCCGTGAGATATAGATTTTCCCCTTCCATAAATGTTCCATAAACAGGCACATTCTGTGCTTCAGCCTCTTTCAGTAACTTAGTTAAATCCAGATAATGCACCCTTACACGGGCTATGGCCCCCATCGTGGACTGGATACATTTTGGATTGAAGCAGTCCACACAATTTTCCGAACAGTAGATATTTCTGATCCCAAACCAGTCTGCCAGCCGGATGATAGTTCCTAAATTCCCGGGATCCTGTAAACCGTCGAGAACGAGGCTGAGACCTTCGAAGGATGGGGTGGCGACTTCCTGGTAAGGAGGGATCTTGAAAACCGCCAACATACTGGATGGCGTTTTAAAGGCTGAAATTCGCTCCATCTCTTTAGGTGAGATCAGTGATGTACTTTGAGATGCAGGTAATTCAGACGGAAATTTGCCCGCATCAGCAGTAAAGTACAAATGTGAGAGCGCAAGATCAGTCTTCAGCAGATCAAAAACGATTTTTTCGCCCTCAGCGACAAAAAGCCCGGTCTCGTCGCGGTTCTTTTTGTGAGCGAGTGAGCGGATCAGTTCAATATTTTGTTTTGAAATCATCTGTCATCTCCGGTTTATATCCCAAAAATAATCCATTTTTAATTAGTCGGGTTGATTATCTTTGTTTTAGTTTTTAGGCGAATGATTTTGAAGATTTTTCTCTCACATAAGGGTGTATTTGCGGGAATCCTCCTGCTTTCGTTGCTGACGGCGGGTTGTCAGACGAATAAATATATACCTGAAAAAGAATATCTGCTTTCAAAAGTCGAGATCCATATTGACAAAAAGAGCATAGATAAGAACGAACTCAGAAGTTACCTGAAGCAAAAACCCAACACGAAAATATTTGGATTTTGGAGGTTTCACCTGGGACTCTACAACCTTTCTACCAAAAAGAATGACAATGCCTGGTTGAAGAGAATTGGCGAGGCTCCCGTGATCTATGACTCCTATCTGACGCTCAAAACGAAAGAGGAATTTAAGCGGTTTCTGCAAAATAAAGGCTATTACGATGCAGTTATAAAAGATACTGCCTTTTTGAGTTCCAATGGAAAGGCGGAAGTTCGTTTTGATATTGTCACCGGGCAGCCGTACCTCATCAGGACTTATCAAACAGTTGTGAAGGATGATTCCCTGAGAAGCATGATGACCAGGCCGGATAAGGAAAGTCTTATAAAACCGAACTCACTCTTTGATTCCGATTTGCTTGGAAACGAGAGTCAACGGTTGCTGAGGAAAATGCAGAACGAAGGGTTTTACAAATCCAATAAAAATATTTTTTACTTCGAGGCGGACACCATAGGAAAAGATCGGGGCGTAGATGTAAAACTGGTGGTAGAAAAAGAGAGCTATGCAGATTCCATCAACCAGACGGTCAGAAAGAACCATCAGAAATTTACTTTTCGCAACTATTATTACCTAACCGAGAAGGATGGTCAAGGTGCCTTGTTCGATAACAGCGGAAAAATTGATGAGGCAACCAGGGATACCGTGAGGATCGGAAACCATTACTTTTTATACAAGGGAAGAAAGCGCTTGAAACCAGATTTGATGATGAATGCCAACCATCTGAATGATAAGGGATTTTACAGCGTTGATCTGGTAGATAGAACTTATAATGAATTTTTTGCATCGAGACTCTTTAAACTGATCAATATTCGATTTGTTGAGACAGGTGAAAAGGATGCTTCCGGAAATCCGACCCTCGATTGTTACATACAACTGACCCCTAGCTTGAGCCAATCTTACAGCGCCAGCATCGAAGGTACCAATTCATTGGGAAATTTTGGTATTGCAGGTAACCTGGGATATCAGCATAAGAATCTTTTCAGGGGAGGTGAGATCCTCGATGTTCAACTACTGGCAGGAACGCAGAAGCAAAGCTATGGCTCTGTTGATTCGATGAAGACATTTAATTCCAGTGAAAATGGCATCGATGTCAGGATTACGGTTCCCAAGTTTATTGCCCCTGTAACCAGGATAAATTTTTTCAAATATTCGACGCCGCAGACGTTTTTTAATGTTTCCTATAATTACCAGAAGACTCCTGATTACACCCGGACCATCGCCCGTTCTGCATTCGGATATCAATGGAAATCTTCTGATTTCATTACCCATAGAATTAATATCATCGACATCAACTTAGTAAAGATGTTTGCCTTGCAGGAAAGTTTCCTGAGCAACATCGAGAATTTGTACATCAAGAGCTCCTATGTCGATCACTCCATAACCTCACTGAATTATTCTTACACTTATAGTACCCAGACGCAGAAAAAGGCTGATTATATGGTCGTTAAATCAGACATTGAAACTGCAGGAAATGTACTTTATGCTATCGGTAAGACTTTCAAAAGACCCATGTACGGGTCCCAAAGCGGAACGCTGCACCAGTACCATTTTTTAAATACTCCTTTTGCCCAGTATTTCAAGTTCGATCTGGAATTCAGGAAGGGATGGATGGATGGAAAATACAATGGATTTGCGGTGAGGGCTTTTGGAGGGGCAGCATTTGCTTATGGTAATTCAGATCAGATTCCATTTGAAAGAAAATTTTTTACTGGAGGGGCTAACGGGATAAGGGCATGGCCAATCCGAACACTCGGTCCGGGTACCTACCAATCCAGGCCCACAGAGTTTCCAAACCAATCCGGCGACATTAGGTTGGAAGCCAATGCAGAATACCGTTTCAGGTTGTTGTGGCAACTCGAAGGAGCTGTTTTCTTTGATATGGGAAATATCTGGTCTATCGTGGATAACCGTCCCGGGACCGAGTTCCGCTTTAATAAGTTCTATAAAGATATCGCGCTATGTTCCGGTATGGGTTTGCGATATGATTTTACCTATGTCATTCTTCGGCTCGATCTCGGGCTGAAAATGCATGATCCTTCCCTTGCAGAAGGTCTGCGCTGGATCTCTCCGGGCGATTATCTTCACAAGGGGAATCAGAACATTGTCTTTGCCATTGGATATCCGTTCTGATCTGTCCGACCTAATTCTTCTTTCTAATTCTTTTGGGTTAACTTGTGTTTGAAAAGACCTTCAAACATGAATATCAGACAACTTCGGGAATTATTTCTCTTCACGGCAAAAGAGCGCAATGGCTTGTTGATTCTTGTTTTCATCCTCTTTTTGGTGATTGGCGGAAATTATTTTTTACCCTACTTTATTTCTGAAAAGGAATATGATACTAGTAGCTGGAGGAAGGAGGTTGAAAAATATTACCATGATGAAATTGTCCTTACGGGGCAAAAGGATGATGCTTCTGAACAGGTCTCAGGAAACTCGGCAGATGCCCAACCTGACTTACGGGAAAGGGGTTCTTCCGGATCATTCAACGATTTCACCACGATTTCCAAAGATCATTCATCACCATTAACCGGCAACTCTTCCCTGGTTAAAGGAACTTTTACAGGCAGTTTCAATCCAAACAATGCTGAGCTAAATGTGCTTTTACAGATCGGCATTCCAGCAAAAGTCGCAGGAAACTGGATAAAGTACCTCCAAAAGGGTGGCAAATTTTATAAGAAGGAAGATGTGACAAAACTTTATGGGATGAATGAAGAAATTTACGACAAAGTTAAAGGGCACTTGTTTGTTCCGGATAAGATTCTTGTTGCCAGAGATTATGGAGGGACTGAAAAATCTCCGAAAAAGTCTTTTGCCGGATTCCCGATAAAAGATTCTGTCAGGAGCAGTGGTTATAAAGTGAAAGTGGAGATCAGCAAAGTTGATATTAATCTGGCCGATTCCATTCAGTTGGAGGCACTGCCCGGAATAGGACCGGCACTGGCGTCGAGGATCATCAAGTACAGGAAGCTTCTCGGCGGATTTTATCAGGTAAACCAGTTAAAAGATATTTACGGTATGAACGAAGAGTGGTGGAGCAAAATTTCCCCTTTTCTTATTGTCGGAAATATTAGGTTAGAGATGCTTGAAATCAATTATTTATCCTTGGTAGAAATGGGGCGGCATCCATATATTGGCTTCCGGACAGCAAAGAAGATCATTAAAATGCGCGATACTGTGGGTAAGTTTAGAACGCAAGATGAGTTTGCACTCTTATTTTCAGGCGATTCCCTTCAGCGTATTCTTCCTTATCTGGCATTAGGGACCACAAAAGAGTAATTTTTACTGTTTTTTAGAAAAAACCAAATTAATCTTGCATGTATCAATGAATATTTCTAAATTTGCGACCCGAAAAGACAACGAACAAAACAAAAAAATTATTTATGATTGTTATTCCAATTAAAGACGGAGAGAACATTGAAAGAGCACTGAAACGTTTCAAAAGAAAATTTGAAAAGACTGGTGCAGTAAAAGAACTCCGTGGTCGTCAAGCCTTTGAAAAACCTTCCATCACCCGTCGTACCGAGATTAAGAAGGCAATTTACATTGAGCAATTGCAGCGTTCTGAAGATAATTGAGAATTTATCGTAGAAAATTGTAAATAGAAGGAGAAAATTTTGTAAATTCCTTCCGATTTCAATTTTCGTTTGGATGCAACATCTCGAACAATTTCTTGGTTTTTTAAGATATGAAAAGCGGTATTCCGATCATACGGTAACTGCTTACGAAAAAGACCTCGACCAATTCATACAATTCGGTAATGATATGGTCGGGGATTTTTGCTTTGTGGAGGCTGACCATCATCTGATCAGGCAGTGGATCATATCATTAATGGACAATGGAGTCAAAGTGGTGAGTGTCCGGAGGAAGATTTCAACACTTCGTTCCTTGTATAAGTTTCTGCTGAGGGAGGGATTAATGAAAAAGAATCCTGTTAATTTGGTGATGACGCCAAAAACAGGTAAAAAATTACCTCAGTTTGTCCAGGAAAAGGATATGAACAGGTTGCTTGACACTTCATTTTTTGGTGAAGATTTCACCGGGCTAAGGGACAAAGCAGTTTTGTCATTATTTTATGGTACTGGAATGCGTCTGGCGGAATTGAAAGGAATAAAAAAAGCAGATTTGCAAATCGGGGAAGGAGTTGTGAAAGTCATTGGAAAAAGAAACAAGGAGCGCCTGATTCCGTATCCATTAGAAATAAAGGAAGATTTGTCGAGGTATATCAATATAAGAAGTGAACTTTTTGGAGATTCGAACAGTTATTTGTTTTTAACTGATAAAGGAGAGCAGGTTTACGATAAGCTCTTATATAGAATAGTCAGAAAATACCTTAGCCTGGTTACTACTATGGAAAAACGCAGTCCGCATGTTCTGAGGCACAGTTATGCAACTCACCTTTTGAACAGGGGTGCGGATCTGAATGCGATTAAGGAACTGTTGGGACATGCCAGTCTGGCCGCGACCCAGGTTTATACGCATACATCCTTTGAGAAATTAAAAAAGATATACAACCAAGCTCATCCAAGAGCGTAAAATAGAGGAGGAACGATTATGGACGTAAAAGTACAAACTGTTCATTTTAAGGCCGATCAAAAACTGATTGACTTTTGTGAAAAACGATTAAACAAGCTGGATCAGTTTTTTGATGGAGTAATTGGAGCTGAAGTAATGCTTAAGCTTGAGAAGGACGAAGATCGGGAGAACAAGGTAAGCGAGATCAAGCTTTCTGTCCCTGCCAATGATCCTTTGTTTGCCAAAAAGCAGGCAAAATCTTTTGAAGAAGCAATTGATCTGACGGTAGAAGCGTTAAAAAAACAGATGGAAAAATACAAAACCAAAACCATTAACAAATAATTAAAAAAAAAGTCAGCCTATTTGAGTTTAAGAAAAAAAAATAGTTTAAATTTGCAAACCATTTTTGAAGACTAAAAATCAGAGAAAATGGTTTGCTCTTTGGAATGATGATGTTCTTGTCGCTTGGGTGTAATCACTAACAGGGGAGATACCAAAGCGGCCAACTGGGGCAGACTGTAAATCTGCTGGCGTACGCCTTCGTAGGTTCGAATCCTGCTCTCCCCACTAAGCACGGGACATGATCTCAGGGGCAAAGTTGGGCAATAAAAGCGGGAGTAGCTCAGTTGATAGAGCATTAGCCTTCCAAGCTGAGGGTCGCGGG
>JBAXKJ010000015.1:0-129895 GCA_037137375.1 Prolixibacteraceae bacterium | reverse complement strand
CTCCCCTCAGCTCCACTTTTTCGAGAAGCACATCAAAGCAAACCCCTGTAAATACCACATTTACAGGGGTTTTTTGTTAGCTTATGAGACAAAAGTACAACGAGTGTAAATTTTACTTCGGAGTATTGAATAAGGGTAAATAATCACTAAATTTACACTCGTTAATGTGATGGGTGTAAATTTTACCTTTGAGTTATGACCAATTTCAAAAAAGAGATTCCCTTCAATGATTTGCCATTGCTTCCTCCAAAAGTGGAATTAGAAACAAAACAAGTCCTAATCAAAACAATCTCTGCAAGCAGAGCTCTGGCTCAATTAAACGGAGCACTGATAAATCTCCCTAATCCAAGGTTATTCCTTGATACAATCCATTTACAGGAAGCAAAAGCAAGCTCAGAAATTGAAAATATCATCACAACAAATGACGACTTATACAAATCTGTGGTTGCGGATAAAAAGTTTGAGAATCCAGCAACGAAAGAAGTATTAAATTATAAGGAAGCACTTTGGGCGGGACTCGAACGGTTAGAGTCAAGACCTTTTATAACAACGAACCTTTGCATTGAAATAGTCCAATGCATCAAACAGAATTTTGCTGGAATTAGGGTTACGCCTGGGACAACACTTGCCAATAACCAAGGTGAAATCATCTATACGCCTCCTTCCGGTGAAAACACTATTCGGGAAAAACTTGCTAACCTTGAAAAATTCATCAATCAAGATGACACATTGGACCCATTGATAAAAATGGCATTAATGCATTATCAATTTGAGGCGATTCATCCATTTGCAGACGGTAATGGCAGGACCGGAAGGATTCTTTTGCTTTTATATTTAAAAATGGAAAGATTGTTGGATATTCCTGCTATTTACCTCAGTGAATACATCATCAAGAATAAGATTGAGTATTATAAGAAACTCAGGAATGTAACAGAAAAACAAGATTGGGAGAGCTATATCCTTTATATGCTTGATATGATTGAAAAGACTGCACAGAAAGGCTTAGTCAAGTTAGAGAAGGTGATGACTTTAATGGAAAAAATGGCTGAAGAGATCAAAACGGAACTCCCTAAGGCTTATTCCAAAGATTTATTGGAAATAATCTTCAAACTTCCTTATACCAAACGGCAATTTCTGATTGATGCCGGATTAGGAACCCCCAAGACTGTTGGTAATTATCTTATTTCATTAGAGGAGAAGGGATTCCTAAAATCTGTCAAATTAGGGAAGGAAAAGTTGTATTTGAATCACCAACTAATGGAATTATTGGAAGGCGATTAATGAGGAAGTTGGATGGTTTATTGGAAGTAAAACATTCCTGAAGACATGCTGGAAGCACCTCTTCAGGAATGTTTTGATATCCCTTTCACCCGGCTGGATTAATAACCATTTGTTCCAAATTCAGTAGCATTGTTAATCTGATTCAGATAATTATACGGAATCGGACGCTTGTAATGGATAGCTGGATTAAAGTTTACAAATGCCGTATTGTTGTATTTCTTCAATCGCGTCTCGAAGGCTTTGTTTCTCTTTAAAAGCGCCCAGCGATAAAATTCGCCGCATAACTCGCGGGCATATTCGTCGAATACATCGTCCATCGTTGCACTCGTTAACTGCATACCGGTCGATGTGTTGAAATCTGAAGCATTTCTGCACGCACGTTTACGCAATTCATTCAAATAATTTGCTGCGGCTCCCCCACTTCCATTGCTGTTAAGAGTCGCTTCAGCCGCAATCAGATACACCTCTGCCATTCTCATAATCATGATGTTACCCAATTTTTGCTGAAAATTTCCTCCCAACCATCCACCATCAAAGTTGTGATTGAATTTCATCATACTTGGAAACAGATTGGCAAGAGCCATCGGAGTAAGTCCGTTTGTTCCTGTTACACTCTTGTAGGTACTTCCTGTCGGGTCAGCGGCTGTATCAAACAAATCATCAATATTTACGGTTACGTATCTCCTCGTTTTTTTATCTGCCGCACTTAGTGGATCTTTACTTAAATAGGCAAAAAATCTGTCTTCATCTGCCTTGAGCGGATAAGGGTGCAAATTCGCGTTGGTTGTATCCTTCAAATCAGTTACTAATCCGGTATGAGTACCTTTTTTCCAAATCATTGGAATATATTGCCAGGTTGCATTCTTAGAAGCATTGCGTGCATTTACATCAGCATATGGATAAATTTTTTCTCCTACATGGGATGCATCAATACCGTACTTTGTACACATAGCTGCTGTCAGAGTGACTGTTGCAGCGGCGTAGGTGACATTTGCCGGAGATGGCACACCCGTTCCAAGACTGGTCATGGCCTGAACTCCGGAATAATTTGCAAAAGCGGTGACAAACGTGTTTTCCCAGCGTTTATCGTAATTGGCATTGAAACAATTGATCAGGTACTTGGTAGGAGCGAGAAATTGCTGATTACAACGTCCGTAATAAGCATTTGAAGTATTGGCGTTTACGCCTCTTTTGAATAAGTCTGCCGTTCCAAATGCATCATCGAATTTTGGATAAAAATGGAGATAAAAATTTGGTTTGGAGTTCCCTGTAAAATAGTCGTAAGATGCATCGTACGGGTTAAGGCCATATGCGGTAAAAAGGACCTCAGCATTGTTCCTGTTGTTGGCTGAAGCAAAGACTTTAGAAAAGTCGTCATACAAAGCGGCTCCATATACTCCCTTGTTGTTGATCAAAGTGTCGGCAACTTCTTTCGCGCGGACCCAGTAGGTTTTGCCGCCTTCGGTTAATCCTTCTCCTGCACCTTGTGCATAAACACGGGCCATGATCCCAAGTGCGGATTTTTTAGTAACCCGGGCTTGATTATTATCAGCAGGTGTAACTGGCAAATTTTTAAAGGCGACTCTTAAATCAGAAATGATTTGAGTATAAACTTCAGGAATGCTGTTTCGAGTTGGTGTTAGACTTTTTGCAGCCTGGTCGTCCAAAATTAAAGGCACTTCACCAAATTGTGCTACCAGTACGGAATAATAGTAGGCTCTCAGAAATTGTGCTTCTGCTACCAGAACTTTAATATCCGCTGCATTACCGTCGACCAATTGACCGGCAAGCCGGATCGTTTTGTTGCAATCGTTGATTGAACCAAATCCATAAACCCATACCCCGTTGACCGATCCATTGCTTGTGGTGAATTGTTCATAGGCCATTAAATCTTTATACATACTGTGAGTACCGTAAGAGAATGTCCATAAATCAGTCCCGGTTTCAGATACAACGCCATAGTTCAGTCCGATAAGAGATCCCCAAAGGCCCGTATAACAATTAGATTGATAGGATTTCCAACCGCTGAAATTTTTCAAAATGTTATCTTCTGACAAGGCGGACGGGTTATATTCGTCCAATTTGCATGATGTTATTAATAATGTCACACTTAATGCCAGTAGACAGCTATATAATTTTATTTTCATATTATTCGTTTTCATAGTGCTTTTCTAAATGATTCAACAATTAAAATGACATATTAAGACCGATAACTACCTGTTTGGTAAGAGGATAACTAAGTGATCCGTTCATCTCCGGATCATATTGTTTTAGCAAATAGCTGTTTGCAATCACGACCGGATTCGTCACAGTGGCATAAACACGGAATTTTTCTATGCTTAACTTCTTAACCAAACCTGCAGGTAAAGAATAACCCAACGTGACACTCTTTACTTTAAAGAATGATCCATTGACATAATTTAAACCGGCAAAGCCCAACATCGTCGAACTGGTAGCCTGGTAATTCATGACTGGAAAATCGTTAGATGGATTTTCTGGGGTCCAATAGTTAAAATAGGTAGGAATAGTTCTGGATGGACTGGCATTGGTGGCAAATCCATTGGGTTGATACCATCCCATCATGTTATAGCTGATCATCTGTCCCCATCTGAAATAGGAGTACACACCCAAATCAAAATTCTTGTACTTGAAGTTGTTCTGAAAGCCAAGCGACCAATCAGGTGTATTATGCCCCAAAATTTGATAATCCTTTGCGCTGTAAGTGTATTTTGAGGTAGCCGCAGTGAGGGCCGCATTGTATTTTTGTGCCTCCGTGAGGTCGGTGTAGTAAAAGGTTTCGGTACCGTCAGCAGCTACCTTCTTATAAACACCCGTTCCAAGTTGGATCATCCCCGGAACGTCTACTCTCAGGTCTCCAGGTCTTATCCCAAATACGGCTGCATCCTTTTCCTGGCCAATTTGCCAAATCCCGTCCAGCTTATAATTGTAAAATGAATTGACAGGCTGATCAAGCGCAAGCGTATATGAACCATTGGCAATATAATTTGAGGTGCCATTCGTTAGTTTAAGGATCTTTTCTTTGTTGTTAGAATAAGTAAGCGATGAGGTCCATTCAAAATCTTTTGTAATGATGTTGCGGGTATTTAACGTGAGTTCAAAACCATTGTTCTTCGTTTGACAGAGATTGACATAAGTCTGGTAAGAGGTTCCTGGTGTGAATGTTCCATAGATGGAAGGTGTGGTAACAGTCCAAATTACACCATCCGTTTTGGTCATGTAATACTCCATTGATAAATCGATCCGGCCTCTAAACATGACCGCATCCAAACCAATGTTGGTGTTATTTGATTTTTCCCATCTTAAATCCGGATTCGTCAGATACTGAGAACTGCGATAAATCGACTGGACATTGCCGCCCAGGGACATGTTGGAACTTTGAAGGTTTTGTACGGAACTGTAGGGATCAATTTTTGCCGATCCGGTTACACCCCAGCCTAACCGCAGCTTAAGATTGTCTAACCATGCTTTGGTACCTGCCATGAATTTTTCATCAGAGATTCTCCATGCAGCCGAAGCGGCAGGGAAATTGTCCCAGCGCTTGGTTTCATACAAAACAGATGATCCATCACGACGGACCGATGCTGAGAGAAGATATTTCCCCAAATAAGAGTAATTAATACGACCTACAAAACCATAACTTTTAGACATGGTATAGGAGGAGGATGCCGTGGTATTTACATCATTGGTATAATTATACCATTTAAAATTATTGGTCAGAATGTTACTCTCGTACATACTGGTGTTAAGGTTCTGTCCATCGTTCCAAGTAGTTACACCCGTGAAGGTAAAATCATGTTTGTCCCTGATTTTGAAATTATAGGTCAAAATATTTTCCCACCTGTATCCGTAAGAGCGGTTTTGGGAGATCTGTGCCTTGGCTATATTACCATTGTTGTAAGTGTAGCTTACCGAACCAATGCCATCAAATGAGTAGTTATTTGAATAAAGCAGCCAAACACCCACACGAGACAATATGCTTAGTCCCTTTAAAGGCTTGATTTCCACATAAGGATTCACATAAAGTTTGAGATTATTATCCTGATTTGCATAAACTCCTGGTTGGTAGTTGAGTAACAAGTTATACACATTGTTTCCAAGGTTAGTATTTAAGGTCCCATCATCGTTGTGCGTTCGAACCAATGGGTCGGTTGTTAAGGCATTCTCCAATTTATCCTGTGCTTTATTCCGGATTGTATAGGAAGCCTGGATGCTGTTCCCGATAGAAATTATCCGGTTAAAAGTATGATCAACCTTCATATTGGTTGAAAATAGTTTATAATCATCACCCAGATACTGGCCTTTTTCATCTGAATAATTGAAAGAGATATATCCTTTCGTTCGTTCGTTGCCCCCGCTAATATTTAAACTATAGTTCTGTATGCCGGCGCTTTTGCGCAGAAACTCGTCTGCCCAGTTAACATACTTACCTTGCTGGTAGATGGCATATCTGGCTGTTCCGAAAATTGTCTCATCATCGGTTGGAGACTGCCATATTGCACCTGTTTTGGTCCATTTACTTGAGGCGGTATCCCATACATATTTATAGGCCTCCCGTTTAGTTTCCAGGTATGACTCCCCGGTACGCATTTCAGGAATGATGGACCATCCATTATATCCATAATATGCATTGAAATCGATATTTAACTTTCCTGCCTTCGCCCTTTTTGTGGTGATAATGATCACACCATTGGAACCGGCTGATCCATATACTGCAGTTGAGGAGGCATCTTTCAGCACTTCAATTGATTCAATATCGTTCGGGTTTAAAGTGGAATAATCGCCCGGCAAACCGTCAATAATAAACATCGGGGTACCACTGGCAGTGAAAGACCTAGTACCACGCAATTGCATGTTTACGCCCGCACCCGCCTGTCCGGAAGTACGGGTAATATCCAAACCGGCAACTTTCCCTTGAAGGGCTTCCATTGGATTAGGACTGGGACGCATGGTTATGTCCTGACTTTTTATCGAAGAAATAGCCCCGGTCAGGTCTCTCTTTTTCTGGGTTCCATAACCTACTGCTACCACTTCTTCCAGGTCTACTGAAGTTGTCATCAACTTTGCGTTGTAAACTCCGCTGCCGGAAAATAGAACTTCCTGTGATTTCATTCCTATAAATGAAAAAATCAGCGTTCCCTTTGCTTTGGTTGACTCAATTGAATATTTACCATCGTTGCTGGTAATGGTTCCAACAGTAGTTCCTTTTACCTGAATGGTGACTCCCGGGAGAGGTGTGCCCATTTCATCGCTCACCATTCCGGTAAGTTTAACATTCCCCGACTGGGCCAAAGCAGGCGCTATCGACCCGCAGATAAACATTCCAATTAAAAAAAACACAATAGTAAACCTCGTAAATTGCACGAAGCTGGTCGGCTTAAATGGAATAGCAGACGCAATTCTGTCCTTTTTTTTCATACCTGATTTTTAGATTTTAGTAATAATAATATTATTGTGTGCTCTTTTTCGTTTTAGAATGGTATCGTTCTCAATTAAAATGCTAATTATTAATTAGAAACATTCAATGTTTTGGCGCCTTACGTAAATGGTAACGTTTACATTACAAATATAAATCATTTATCCTTAATTGGTAAAAACAATTTAAAAATATGCTGTGAAACATGCTATAAATCTAAAAAAGGTGCCCGACCGAAGTCAGGCACCTTTTTCAAGTGTTTCCACGGAGGTGGAATTATTTTTTGGCAGGCAGGAAAACTACGTCGACCAGATCGGCTGTTTTGAAGAATCCGGCTGTGAATTTCTTCACCTCATCGCGAGTGATCGTTGTAAGGATCTGTTCGAAATTCTTCGGATCATCGTTGTTGATCTTATCCTGGTAGAAAACAATCATTGAGTTCATCCAGTAGGCATTGTGCAACTTGCTCTGTTCACGGTCTTTCTGAAGGTTTTTGATGACCTTATCCAGGTCTTCAGCTGTCGGACCGTTGGCAATGATCTTGTCAATTTCCTGGTAAATAATAGACTTGAGATGAGCTGAACGCTCAGGATCAGCATCGAACATCATCTGCATCGTTTTTTCGGCCTTAGGTAAGTGTTCGTTGGTGGACCTTACGCTAACACCATAGGACCCACCTTCTTTCTCCCGAATTTCCTCAAGATATCTAAGGTTAAGCACACCCTTGACAATATTGAGGAGCAAGTTGGACCGTGAATCAAAGGCAGCCTGTTTGTTGTAGTTCACAATCACAGTTGCCTTGTTGACCTGCATCGGGATCATAATCTGCTTTTCAGTTTTCCCTTTTGGCCCTTTGATATTGTTATCTTTCCAGTTCTCCTTGCGTGGAAGATCTGTGAGTGAACCAATATACTTCTCCACCAATGGCTTAACGGCGGCTTCGTCCATATTACCTACGATAAAGAAGGTGAAGTCTCCGGCATCAACCAATCTGTCGCGATAAATTTTCTCCATCTGTTCGACAGAAATTTCATCTATCAGGGCTGGAGTCATCAGTTTGGTACGTGGATTATGGCTGGTAAGAATCAGGTTCAGGGAGTCGCCCATGATTTTCTGCGGATTGTTGGCCAGCGTTGCCACCATTCCAGCATAACGTGCCTTCAGGGTCTGGAATGCTTCCTTGTCGAAACGTGGCTTCTCGAATTGCAGGTAGAGCAGCTGCAACATCGTCTCAAAATCCTTTGGCGAAGCCGATCCGGAGAAGTTATCAGAAAGATCACTCAAATAAGCGCTCATGCTCACATTTTTACCTGTCAGCATTTTTTTCAAGGTGGTAGCGTCGAAATCGCCGACTCCAAATTGTCCGAGGAACTGAGGCATCAACATAGCAGAGGCCAGCTGGTTAACTGGCAAAAGAGAAGTTCCGCCCGGGCTAATTCCTCGAAGAGCGATGTTGTCCTTCTCATAATCTGCCTGACGGAAGATTACTTTTGCGTTGTTGGCAAGGGTCCATTCGACCGCTTTGAACTGAGGCAGCGGCGTGGTTTTAACGACAGCGGAACCTTTTAACGGTTTGTCAATCAGACTTGAGCTGACCTTAGTGTCTTCATAAGGTTTGATATCTGAGGCCTCAACTTCCTTAAGAATAGCAAATGCTTCCGATTCAGAAAGAAGTTTAGCATTCTCCTTGTCCGGGCCCATCACGATGATGACGCGATTTTCAGGAACAATCCATTGTTTCGCTTTCGCTGAAAGTTCCTCAGTTGTGATAGTTGGAAGGATTTTTTGAATAGCCTGCCAGTCGAAATCCATCGAAGTCAGTGGTTCGTTGGTAAGAAAATGTGCCTGGATATCGTTCACATAATTATCGTTCTTAATCTTGTCGCGTTGTTTCCACCGGGTTTCTGTCTGGGTGAGCAAATTGCTTTTTGCACGATCGACTTCACCCTGTGTAAATCCATGGCGAACAACACGTTGTGCTTCGGTATAGATGGCTTTCAGGGCTAAATCCTGCTGATCAGGTTTAGCTGTTGCCGAGATGGATGCAACATCATAACCTCTGACAAAACCACCAAATCCAACGCTTCCGCCGACAAATGGAGGAACACCCTTTTGAAGCATTTCCTGGATTCTTTCACCCATCATGGCGTTAAAAAGATGAACCAGGTACTGATCACGGTAGTATTTCATATCCTTAGAGGCAGGTTTAACCTCAGGATGTTTAATGTAAATGCTGATGGAATACTGGGAAGACTCCTTGTCTTTCACCAATACATAGCGGGTCTCCTTGTGGAAAGGAACTTCAAAATCCGTGCGTGGCAACGGGTTCTCAACGGCAGGTATAGAGGTAAACTGTGCCTTGATTGACTTCTCAACATTGTCTACATTGATGTCTCCGACAATCGCAATACACTGTAGGTCTGTGCGATACCAATCATGATAAAATTTACGCAAGGTGTCGTATTTGAAATGTTTGATGATCGCAGAATCGCCGATAACATCTCTCACTGCATATTTTGAATCCTTGAAGAGTACAGGGAAAAAGGCGCGCTGCATTCTGAATTGGGCAGTGCGGCGGGTTCTCCATTCTTCCGTGATGACACCACGTTCTGCGTCAATTTCCTTATCCGAAAGGGTCAGGAAATGAGACCAGTCGTGCAACACTAGCAGACACGAATCAACCAGTCCTGGATGGGTGACCGGTACATCGCTCAGGTTATAGACTGTCTCGGTGAAAGCCGTATAAGCATTGATGTTACGACCAAATGCCACACCATGCTTTTCGAGTGAGCTGATGATGCCTTTATCAGGGAAGTTTTTAGTTCCATTGAAAGACATGTGCTCCAAAAAATGTGCAAGACCATTCTGGTTGTCGTTCTCGAGCAGCGCTCCAACATTCTGGATGATGTAGAAGCTGGCCCGTTCCTTCGGCTCTTCGTTGTGCCGGATATAATAGGTCAGTCCGTTCGGAAGTTTACCGATTCGGAAGGTTGGATCCGGAGCAATTGGCTGAGCAATCAATCCGTTTGAAATGGAAGAAAACAACAGGATGCCTAAAAGAGCTATCCCAAAGAAGCGGTTCTTTGTCATATGATTTATTTTAGGTGCATAATTCCGGTTAAGAAACCAATCCTTACCAGGAAAGTTTGATATCAAAGATATTATTTTATTTTTTCATTTATTATCGCTCACAGATTTTCGCAACAGCCAAATCCAAGGTGATTTTTTTCGCCGAAGCCCAGGTAATATCCTGAACGTATCAGTGCAGGATCGGCTTGCAGCCTGAATCGCAACTGATAACCGATTAGTTTGATTTGCCCTGTTGTCCCCGACTGAATATTGATGCCCTTCTGAGTAACCGGAGATCTTAATTTGAACTTTCCAGGTATGGACTGGTCGGTATATTCGTGGCCATATAGAATTTTATACTTCCGTTGAAGGTTTTCATAGAAGAACTGAGCATATTCAGGGTGTTCCGGTGAGAGGAATAGCTCATTTTTCCTACCATGGATCTTAACGCTCAGGTGCAGCGGGGAGAGTGTCCGGAAGGTCATTTTATCGGTAAATTCGGGATCTTGCTGTGCTTCCACTTGCTCAACCTGAAAAGATACCTGGGAGATTTTATCCCCAAGCAGGAACCGTACCTCCTGAAAAGCCTCCTTGATCAAAGGAATCAGAAATTCATCCGGAATGGTAGAAAAAATCAGCGCAATACGTTCACTCCGGATGGTAAGGCGGTCTCCCTCTATTTTCCTATCCTGTACCATCAGGTGGGAGAAGACAAAATTGCGGAAAGGTTCGTCTTTGTTGATATACCCAGTCGTTACCAGGTAGTTGTATAGTTCAGTATCCTTACTATTTAGCAGCTTATAAAACCACGATCCCAACTCAAACTGGTAGTTGACCGGCAAGATATTGCGGAGGGGGTCAACTAATTTGAGCGTGAGCTTATAACGCATGATCTCTATAATGAACTTATTCCGATCGTTGTAACTGTTCTATCCACCTTCTTGATCATTCCCTGCAAGGCATTGCCCGGACCGACTTCCGTAAAAGTATCGGCACCGTCTGCCAGCATATTGATGACGGTTTGGGTCCAGCGAACGGGGGCAGTCAGCTGGGCTATCAGGTTGGCCTTGATGATGGCCGGATCAGAAACCGGCATGGCATTTACGTTCTGGTAGACCGGGCAAACCGGTTTCTGAAAATCAGTAGAGTGGATGGCTTCTGCCAGTTCAGTACGCGCCGGCTCCATCAACGGAGAGTGAAAAGCGCCGCCGACATTGAGTTTCAGGGCACGTTTGACTCCGAGTTCAGTCAGCCGGGCACAGGCCTTGTCGACCCCTTCGATGGATCCGGAAATCACCAGCTGTCCGGGACAGTTGTAATTTGCGGGAACAACCACCTCTTCGATTTCTGAGCAAACTTGCTCCACGACGGCATCTTCGACACCCAGGATGGCAGCCATGGTAGAGGGTTCCACTTCGCAGGCTTTCTGCATGGCTGTAGCCCGTTTGGAGACGAGGCGCAATCCGTCTTCGAAAGAAAGGGCATTCGCGGCTACGAGCGCAGAAAATTCACCCAACGAATGACCGGCAACCATATCGGGCTGAAAAGAATCGCCCATGGTCTTGGCCAGAAGGACGGAATGAAGGAAGATAGCGGGCTGTGTGACACGTGTTTGCTTCAGCTCCTCGTCCGTTCCGCCGAACATGATATCGGTGATGTTAAAACCAAGAATTTCGTTGGCTTTTTCAAAAAGTGATTTTGCCTCAGGAGATTGTTCGTAGAGGTCTTTGCCCATTCCAACAAACTGTGCTCCCTGGCCTGGGAAAACGTATGCTTTCATATAGTGATGTATCAAATTTTGGGGCAAAGATAATAAATGAGTGTTTATTACCCACCCGACATCAAGACAGTTTCGAGCTGATGAGCCGGATAAATTCCTCTCTGGTGGCTACTTTTTCGAAGGCTCCTGTGAAATCAGAGGTAGTAGTAACGGAATTTTGCTTTTCTATCCCCCTCATACACATGCACATGTGTTTGGCCTCGATCACCACTGCGACCCCCAGCGGATTAAGTGTTTTCTGAATGGATTCCTTGATCTGCAGGGTTAGCCTTTCCTGGACCTGAAGCCTCCGCGAGTAGGCTTCCACCACCCTGGCAATCTTACTCAATCCGGTAATATATCCATTAGGAATGTAAGCCACATGCGCTTTGCCGAAGAATGGAAGCATGTGATGCTCGCAAAGAGAATAGATTTCAATATCCTTAACGATGACCATCTGACGATAATCTTCCTTGAACATGGCAGACCGCAATATTTCTTCCGGATCCATGCTGTAACCCTGGGTCATGAACTGCATGGCCTTCGCAATCCTCAGCGGTGATTGATTCAATCCCTCGCGGGTTGGATCCTCTCCGAGCAATTCGAGGATCTGCTGGTAGTGTTCGGCTATCCGGGTTACTGTTTCCCTGGGATAATGTTCCGTTTTCTGATATCCGTCCGATTTCTTTCTGTGTAAGGAGAATTGCATATTCCTGTGGTTTATGTTCAATAGGGCTGAATTTCTGAACGTGTAGCATTCAGTGGCATTCAGACTATGGAATAAATAAATTTTTAATTAAACTTAGTACAAATTAACCACTTTTATTAACTTTTTTCGACAAAATAAGTATGAATGTTAGTCAGGGGTACAAATAAGATGAATGAAATTTTACTTTTGTGCCACTGAATAATTCAGTCCAGATTTTTGTCCATGAGAATTTTATTTGTAGGTGCAACCTGTTTTGAACTCTACCAGTTTTTCGAGAATCTAATCGAAATAGAGGGAGAAGGGAAAAATATTTTCCACTACAAATGGTATGACCTTGAAATTGACCTACTTATACCGGGTATCGGCATGACTTTCACAGCCTATCACCTGACCCGGGCGCTCTATGCCGCTAAATATGATCTCGTCATCAATGCAGGCATCGCCGGGAGTTTCCGCGACGAACTTTCTATTGGAATGGTCGTCAATGTAAAAAGTGAGCAAATCTGCGACCTCGGCATCGAAGAATGTAACTCGGTGACCTCGCTTTTTGATGCCGGATTCATGGAAACCGATCAATTTCCTTTCGAGAACGGCAGGATGATCAATCCACATAATTTTAAGGAATTAGAACTTACTTCCGTGGATGGTGTAACCGGAAATATCAGTCATGGTTCGCCTGAAAGCATTTCCAGGATCACCTGCGGCTTCCATCCGGATGTTGAATCGATGGAAGGTGCGGCAGTTTTCTACGTCTGTCTGCACGAGAAGGTACCTTTCCTGGAAATCAGGGCCATCTCCAACTTCGTCGAGGCCCGGGATACCGCCAAATGGGACATTCCGCTGGCTATCGAGAATCTCACCGACGAACTTTTCCGTTTCCTGCGAAAATTTGCCAAAATCAAACAGCTTTCGTGATGAACCTTTCCCTGGGTTTTTCTACTTGTCCCAACGATACCTTTATCTTCGATGCGATGGTCAACCGGAGAATCGATACTGAAGGACTGCATTTCAATCTCCACCTGGCTGATGTAGAAGAGCTTAATCAACTTGCATTTTCCTCCACCCTGGAAATTTCGAAGGTCAGCTATCACGCTTTCGCCTATTTATCGGCCGACTATCAGCTGCTTTCAGCCGGTAGTGCGCTGGGATTTAACAACGGTCCGCTGCTGATCAGCAAGCACAAGATTTACCCCGACGAGTTGGATGGGCTTCGCATTGCCATCCCGGGGAAATTTACTACCGCGAACCTGCTACTTTCGATTGCTTATCCAAAGTTACAACACAAAAAAGAGTATTTATTCTCTGATATTGAAGAGGTTATCCTCTCCGGGGAAGCCGATGCCGGCGTGATTATCCATGAGAACCGGTTTACTTACCAGTCCAGGGGTCTGCGGAAAATTGTCGACCTTGGTGAATACTGGGATCAGCAGACTGGATTGCCGATTCCGCTCGGTGGTATCATCGTGAAAAGAGCCCTGCCGCAGGAGATCCGGCTAAAAATTAACCGCGTTTTGCGGCGCAGCGTCGAATACGCGTTCGCGAATCCCAAAGATTCACTTCCATTCGTCCGTCAGCACGCCCAGTCGATGGATGAGTCCGTGATGCGGAGCCACATCGAACTATATGTCAACGATTTCTCGGTAGATCTCGGGGCTAAAGGCCGGGAAGCCATCAATACCCTATACGAAAAAGGTGTGGAAAGGGCGCTCTTCCCTCCGCTTCAGCCTGACTGGTTGGTTTAGATTTTTTGATGTAATTTTACATCAGCGAATCCGATATGGAAAAACTTCACAGACTTTACCGCGACAATATCAATGGGATCATCGCCACACTGGTTATCCACCTGGTCGTGTGCGTTTCGCTGCTTTTTGCCCAGCTTAGAATTAATTACTTGATTCCAGAACAGGCGCTTTTCCTGGACCTGTCTTCTGAGAACGTGAAGGCCCCCACGCCTGAAGAAGAGAAAGCTAATCTTGGAGATCAATCACTTACCAGGAATTCGTCCCAATCTGGCGGTCCGTCCTCCAATCGGGCGGTCAATATGAATTACAATGGAAAGACTTCGGGGGATCCGTTTTTCGATAAGGAATATGCCAGGGAAGTGGCGGAAGCCAAGAAGCTTGAAAGTGATGTCAATAAAAATCTGGCGAAGAAAATTCCCGTGATCGGCGACATCCCAATGCCGGTTGCCAGCAATGAAGGGAAGACCCGCGAGGAGGCTCAACGTTCTACTTTCAAGGGTAAGTCGAATATTAGATACCTTCTTGGAAACCGGTATCATCTGCTTTTACCGATTCCTGTGTATCTGGCACAGGGCGGTGGCGAGATTGCGGTTGATATTGTTGTGGACCGCAATGGGGAAGTTTTAAGTGCCATGCCCCGGGGTGGAGAGAATTTGAGCGATCCGACGATCCTGGCGTATGCCAAACAGGCAGCAGAAAAGACGGTTTTTAATCCTGACCAGGCAGCGCCTGAAAAACAAAAGGGTACTATTACCTATATCTTCGTGGCACAGTAGCCGGAGGGTCAACGCTCCAGTTCATGCTCCAATGGATTTGCAATCCGTTGGCTGAAGGCGAACAGTCCACACTCCAATGGATTTGCAATCCGTTGGCAATATATTATCTGCAGATTGCAAATCTGCAGACGCGTAAATTAGGCAAAAGACTGCCAGCAGATTGCAAATCCGCTGGAGCGGATATTATTCACTTAAATTAACTTGGTCTTAATCTAAATAATTGCAACCTTTGTTGTCAAATAAATTTTATCAAAATGTCTACTCAAATATTTATAGTCGAAGGGATGTCCTGCAAGAACTGCAAGGCACATATCGAAAACGGAATCAAGAACATTAATGGGGTCGAAGAAGTCGTTGCTGACCACGTTACCGGGCAGGTGATCGTGAAGGGGGATCATTTTAATGAAGACAAGGTAAAAACAGCGGTCGAAAAAGCCGGCTATCGCTTCAAAGGTGCTGACAAAACGGCAACGCCTGGTTCAGACCACTGGCTAAGCTAATATATTCTTCTGTCATTATTTCCTCTTTATCAGATAATTAGCTGCCAATTTGTCTGTAATTCATCTGTGGCAAATGTTTTGATTGTTCAAGGTATATCCTCTTTTAAAACATTAAAAACAGCAATATGAACTTCAACAATTTTACGATCAAGGCACAGGAGGCGGTGCAACAGGCTATCCAGGTTACTGCCGGAAACAACCAGCAGTCGGTTGAGACGGCACATCTCATGAAAGGACTCCTGACCGAGGCCGAAAATGTGACGGCTTTTCTGCTCCAGAAGACCGGTGTCAACCTCAATTATTTTACCAAAGAACTGGATCGTCTCATTGCAGGATTTCCCAAAGTAACCGGCGGGGAACCATTTCTTTCCTCCAATGCCAATACTGCGATTCAAAAAGCCATTTCCCTCTCCCAAAAAATGGGCGACAAGTTTGTTTCCGTCGAGCATCTGCTGGTAGCTTTACTGGAGACCGGTGATGCCGTGAGTAAGCTCATGAAAGAGCTGGGTGTCGAAAAGAAGAGTCTGGAAGAGGCCATCAGAGAACTGAGAAAAGGTTCGAAAGTGGAGAGCCAGACGGCGGAAGATACTTTTAATTCGCTAAACCGTTTCGCCATTAACCTCAATGATGCAGCAAGATCCGGCAAACTCGATCCGGTTATCGGCCGCGATGAGGAGATCCGCAGGGTGTTGCAGATCCTCTCCCGCCGGACAAAAAACAATCCCATTTTAGTTGGGGAACCAGGCACAGGGAAGACTGCTATCGCTGAAGGTCTTGCCCAGCGGATCGTCCGAGGCGACGTTCCTGAGAACCTTCAGAGCAAGCAGATATTCTCACTTGACATGGGCGCTTTAATTGCAGGCGCTAAGTACAAAGGAGAATTCGAGGAGCGATTAAAGTCTGTCATACAGGAAGTTATCCAGGCCGAAGGCGATGTAATCCTCTTCATTGACGAGATTCATACGTTAGTTGGCGCAGGGAAAGGTGAAGGTGCCATGGATGCTGCCAACATTCTGAAACCGGCCCTGGCAAGGGGTGATCTTCGTGCGGTCGGAGCCACAACGCTCGGAGAATATCAGAAATATTTTGAGAAAGACAAGGCGCTTGAGCGTCGGTTTCAATTAGTGATGGTGGATGAACCGGATACCCAGTCGGCCATTTCGATTCTTCGCGGATTGAAAGAAAGATACGAAAATCACCACAAAGTCAGGATTAAGGACGATGCCATTATCGCGGCAGTTGAGTTGTCGCAGCGTTATATTACCGATCGTTTCCTTCCTGATAAGGCCATCGACCTGATGGATGAAGCGGCGGCTAAGTTAAGGATGGAGATGAATTCCTTGCCGGAGGAGCTGGATGAGATCGAACGCAAATTATCTCAGCTCGAGATCGAGCGTGCCGCCATCAAGCGCGAAAATGACAAGACCAAACTTTCCAGGCTGGAAGAAGAAATTGCCAATCTGCGGGAGGATCAGAAGAAACTGAGGGCAACCTGGCAGGCGGAAAAGGATCTTATCGAAGGGATCCAGACCAAGAAGCAGGAGATTGAAAATTTGAAGACCCAGGCTGCACAGGCAGAGAGACAGGGAGATTATGGCCTGGTGGCCGAGATCCGTTATGGAAAAATCAAGGAAGCCGAGGCTTCCATCACCTCCCTGCAGGATCAGTTAAAGGCCAAGCAAGGCACTCAATCGCTTATCAAAGAAGAAGTTGATGCAGAAGACATCGCTTCAGTTGTTGCCAGATGGACGGGTATCCCTGTAACCAGGATGCTGCAGAGCGAACGGGAGAAGCTGATTCACCTGGAAGAAGAACTGCACAAGAGAGTGATCGGTCAGGACGAAGCCATAGCTGCGGTTTCTGATGCGGTGAGACGGTCGAGGGCCGGATTGCAGGATGAGAAACGGCCGATCGGATCCTTCATCTTCCTGGGTACGACGGGCGTTGGCAAGACGGAATTGGCCAAGGCATTGGCGGAATATCTCTTCGATGACGAGAATATGATGACCAGAATCGACATGTCTGAATACCAGGAAAAATTCTCCGTCACCCGTCTGATCGGATCGCCTCCCGGTTATGTTGGGTACGATGAAGGTGGTCAACTGACAGAGGCAGTCCGCCGGAAACCTTACTCGGTGCTGCTTTTCGATGAAATCGAGAAAGCGCATCCGGATATTTTCAACGTGTTGCTACAGGTACTGGACGATGGCCGGCTCACCGACAACAAGGGTCGAACCGTCAACTTTAAGAACACTATAATTATAATGACCTCCAACCTGGGATCTCATTTGATCCGGGAGCGGACGGAAAGGATGACAGATTCCAACCGGGTTAAAATGACGGAAGATCTTCAGAATGAGCTGATGGAATTGCTAAAACAAACCATCCGGCCGGAGTTTCTGAACCGCATCGACGAGGTGATTGTTTTCACTCCGCTGAATCGTAAGGAGATCAGACAGATTGTAAAATTGCAGTTTTCCCTGGTCGAAGAGCGATTGGGAAAGAGTGGTTTCAAGGCTACTATCACCGAGGCTGCCATCGACTGGATTGCTGAAGCAGGTTTTGATCCTCAGTTTGGGGCACGACCCGTGAAGAGAATGATGCAAAAATTTCTGCTGAACGACTTGTCAAAGGAGATTTTAGCAGGTCATATCAGCAAGGAAAGGGAGATTGTCGTGGATGTCAAAGATGATCATCTTGTTTTTGCCTGAAAAGCACTAATTTCGTGGCCATAATAATTTTTTATGATCGAAATTTGTGCTTTGGCCTCGGGCAGTAACGGAAATTGCTACTATATTGGGAACCATGAGGATGCGGTACTGGTGGATGCCGGACTGTCTTATAAGCAGTTAATCAATCGGATGGAGTCTAAATCGCTCGATCCCAAGAAAATCAGAGCCGTTTTTATTACCCATGAACATGGGGATCACATCAGGGGTGTCAGGGTACTGGGAAAGAAGCTGGACATCCCTGTTTACATGTCTAAAGGCACTTTTTTGTCGGCTTTCCGTACCTGGAAGCCGATCTCCTATTTCCCGGTGGAGAACAACATGCCTGTTACCATCGGACATTTTTCGGTCTTCCCGGTTTTGAAAAATCACGATGCAGCCGAGCCGGTCTCTTACAGAATTGAGGTTGAAGGTAAAAGTATTGGAGTCTTCACGGATATCGGTTCTCCCTGCGACAATGTCAGGCACCACCTGAGTCAGTGTCATGCCCTCTTTCTGGAGACTAATTACGATGTCAGGATGTTAAAAGACGGACACTATCCTTATTATTTAAAAGTCAGGATTGATTCTGCCGTCGGACATCTATCTAACATTCAGGCATTTGAGCTCTTAAAGGAGCATGCCCATCCTGATTTACGATGCGTTTTCCTGAGTCACCTTTCGGCAGAGAACAATCGTCCGGAGTTGGCATTCGAGGAGTTCAGGCCATTCCTCGATAAAATTGATGTTATTCTGACAGACCGGTTCGCGGCCGCCGAAATTTATACCCTCAACTAGCCTCACCTGCAACTTACATCATTCTTTACCCGAAATATTTTTATTATCTTTTCGAACTGAACAACTAATCAAAATGATATGAAAAAAACCCTCTTTCTTCTGCTTGCAATGCCCGTTTTCCTTAGTATTTCCCTTGCTCAAAACAAGAAAGTCGCTTCTGTTGAAAATCCACTGATGAAGCCCTTTACAACTCCTTTCCTGGTACCTCCATTCGGGGAAATAAAACTGGAACATTATCTTCCAGCCATTGAAGCAGGGATAAAGGCCAATCTGGCAGAGATCGATGCCATCGTGAATAATCCTGCTACCCCTGACTTTAACAATACTATTTTGGCCTACGACATTTCGGGTGATCAGCTTTCGGTAGCTTCAAGGATATTTTCAAGCCTTAACGGGGCCAATACTAATCCGGCCATGCAGAAGCTGGCGCGTGAAATTACACCCAAACTCACCCGGCACCGCGATAATATTTCACTGAATCCAGAACTTTTCAAACGTATAAAAGCCGTTTACGATAAAAGAAATTCCATAGGTTTGAATGCCCAGCAAATACGCGTAACCGAAAAATTCTACAAGGATTTCGAGCGAAGCGGAGCCAATCTTTCCTCTGAAGATCAGGCTAAGTTAAGACAGATCAATGAAGAGCTCTCCAAGACAACGCTCCAGTTCGGCGAGAACCTTTTGGCAGAAACAAACAAAAATTTCAAATTAGTGGTCGACAAAAAGGAAGACCTCGCCGGTCTTTCTAATGATGTGATTGAGGCTGCGGCTTTAGAAGCGACCAAGGACAGCCTTCCCGGTAAGTGGGTCTTCACCCTGGCCAAACCGAGTATGCTGCCATTTTTGACCTATGCAAAAAACCGCGATTTGCGTGAAAAATTGTACCGTGGATATTTCATGCGTGGCGATTATGACAACAAATTCGACAACAAGGAGCTGATTAAGAAAATGGTCCTGCTCCGTGACCAGAAAGCGAAACTGCTGGGATTCAAGAACTTTGCTTCTTATGTCATCGATGAAAATATGGCTAAAACCCCTGAGGCAGTTTATGATTTCCTGAATAAGCTGTTTGTTCCTTCTCTGGCGAGGGCGAAAAACGAGTTAAAAGACATGCAGGCCATCATCAATAAAGAGGGCGGAAAATTCAAACTGCAGTCTTGGGACTGGTGGTTTTATGCCGAGAAAGTCAGAAAAGCCAAGTACAATCTCGATGAGGAAGAGTTAAAACCCTATTTCTCCCTCGACAATGTGCAGAAAGGGATGTTTTATGTGGCCAACAAACTTTACGGAATCACCTTCGAAAAACGCAATGATTTGCCTGTATATCATCCGGAAGTTGTTGCTTATGAGGTAAAAGACAAGGACAAATCGCATCTGGCGGTTCTGTATATGGACTTCCATCCGAGAGATGGCAAACGCGTTGGCGCCTGGTGCGGTGGTTTCGGAGGCCGCCAGTACCGCAATGGCAAGAAGATTGACCCGATTATTTCGATGGTCATGAATTTCACACGTCCTACCGGGAATTCGCCGGCGTTGCTCAGTTTCGAGGAGGTAACGACAGCTTTTCATGAGTTTGGTCATGCCTTGCACAGTGTATTTGCCGACGGGCCTTATGAAAGAACTGCACGCGATGTACCCCGCGATTTCGTAGAATTGCCTTCGCAGGTGGATGAAAACTGGGCTTCCGAACCACAGGTTCTGAAGGCTTATGCCAAACATTATCAGACAGGTAAAGTTATTCCTGATGCCCTGATCGAAAAACTGGAGAAGAGTGCCCAGTTCAACCAGGGATTTATTACGACTGAATTATTAGCTGCATCTATTCTTGATATGGATTATAATACTGCCTCCAATCCGGTAATTTCGGATGTCAGGGCTTTTGAGAAGAATTCTATGAAGAAGATCGGTTTGATCGACGAGATCTTACCCAGATACAGGAGCACTTATTTTCAACACTCCTTCAGCGGAGGATACACTGCAGGTTATTATGTCTACACTTGGGCAGCAGTGCTGGATGCAGACGCCTTCGATGCCTTCAAATCTTCGGGTGACATTTTCAATCCGGTTCTGGCTGCCAAATTCCGCGATCTGCTAACGAATTGCGGTACAGATGAGGGGATGAATATTTACCGGAAATTCAGGGGAAAAGATCCTGACATCACTCCATTATTAAAGAAACGGGGACTTCAGTAGAACAAAAACTCTATCTTTGCGTAAGTTATGGTATCTCGGGACGAAGCATGAAAAAAATCAAATTAAAAATTCTCGGACTCTCCTATAGTCAGGATCAATCGGGTGCATATGCCTTGGTCCTGGCCGAAACGGATGGAAACAGGCGCATACCTATTATCATCGGAGCCGTTGAAGCTCAGGCTATTGCAATAAACCTCGAGGGACTTAAACCTCCACGGCCGTTGACTCATGATCTCTTCACTACCGTGCTTTCCACTTTTGATATTCAGATCACGGAGGTCTTCATTCATGCTTTTGAAGAGGGGATTTTTTACGCTGAGATGAAGATGACGGGTGAAAAAGGCAATTTTAGCATTGACTCCAGAACCTCGGATGCCATTGCGCTTGCCTTGAGGTGCAGTTGCCCGATTTATACGACTGAGGAGGTAATGGCACAGACCGGCATCATCATTGATTTCGAAGATACCGAGGAAGAATCCGCGATAGAAAATGAGTTGGATGATCATTCAATTTATGACGAATTTACGCTCGACGAACTGAATGAGATGCTGGACAAGGCTATTCATGACGAAGAATACGAAAAAGCGTCTGTCATCAGGGATGAAATCACCAAAAGAGGAGATGCCAGTCAGAAACCGCCCGAAGAATAACTACTCAGATGAAGCAATATTTAGACCTGTTAAATCACTTACTTGATCAAGGGAGCGATCGACCGGATCGTACCGGAACGGGAACGCTCAGCTGCTTTGGTTACCAGATGCGGTTCAATCTGGAGGAAGGTTTCCCTGTGATTACAACGAAAAAGCTTCATCTTAAATCGATCATTCATGAGCTCCTATGGTTTTTGAAAGGGGACACCAATGTCAAATATTTACAAGATAATGGGGTAAAGATCTGGAATGAGTGGGCCCGCGAAGGCGGGGAACTCGGACCGGTTTATGGTCACCAGTGGCGGTCGTGGTCTGCCCCTGATGGTCGGGAGATCGATCAAATTAGTCAACTTATTGAGCAAATCCAAACCAAACCCTGGTCAAGAAGACTGATTGTCAACGCATGGAATGTCGGTGATCTCGACAAGATGGCGCTGCCTCCCTGCCACCTGTTATTTCAGTTCTACGTCAACGAAGGGAAACTTTCTTGTCAGTTGTATCAGCGGAGCGCAGATGCTTTTCTCGGCGTCCCTTTTAATATTGCCTCCTATGCGTTATTGACTATGATGGTTGCGCAGGTCACAGGCTTGAAACCCGGTGATTTTGTGCATACTTTCGGGGATGCTCACATTTACAATAATCACCTGGACCAGGTAAGGTTACAGCTTTCTCGTGAGCCTTTCCCGTTGCCGCAGATGAAAATCAATCCGGAGGTGAAAAGTATCTTCGACTTTCAATATGAAGATTTCGAACTGATTAATTACCAGGCACATCCTCACATCAAGGGGGATGTTTCAGTGTAATATTGTCAAATAATCAAGGCCCTTAGAAAGGCTCAGGGACCGGGTAGTTTTCGAACCTTGAGCCTTTCTAAGGGCAAACATTTCAAACATGATCCATTCCAATATCTCCATTATCGTTGCCATTGCACAAAATTTTGCGATTGGACTGAACAACGATTTGTTGTTTCATCTTCCTGATGACTTGAAACGATTCAAGACAATCACTACCGGGAAGGCGCTGATCATGGGCAGACGCACCTTTTTCTCTCTTCCAAAGGCACCGCTGCCTAACCGGAGAAATATCGTAATCACGGATGTGGAGGGTGAGACTTTCGACGGATGTGAAACGGTAAGATCTGTTGATGAGGCTATTGCACTCATTCAAAACGAGCCGGAGGCATTTATTATAGGTGGCGGGGTGATCTACCGGCAATTTTACCCAATAGCCGGGAAACTTTATCTCACTGTTGTACACAAGGATCTGGAAGCAGACACTTTCTTTCCCACCATTGATTACAAGGATTGGCAGGAGGTGTCCCGCGAGGATTTCTTCGATGAAACGAATGATTTTTCTTACTCTTACCTGGATTTGGTCAGGAAATAGATTTCAATCGTCCAGCACCAGCATTTTCCCAAGATTGTCGAAGCGGTTACTGTAATCCTGGATGGAAATCCGGATCACCTCCAGGGCCTCCTCCCGATCGTAAACGGCTTCAATAACCGTATTTCCTTCTTCCCCGGGTATGTCTTTATAAGTTAAGAAATAATGGCGGAGACGGGTGATGATGTGCTTGGGGACATCATTCAGGGAATTAAAATGACCATAAACAAAGTCGTTGTTGAGCACTGCGATGATCTTATCGTCGGCCTCGTCGCCATCGATCATTCTTAATCCACCAATTGGTTTGGCTGTTACAAGGATATCGCCATGGTGGATCGATTTTTCCGTCAACACGACAATATCGATCGGGTCACCATCGCCTTTGATTCCTTTTTTACCGGTTTTTTTCGAACAGAGATCGCCGACTAATTTTCCGCAATAGGTCTGTGGAATAAAGCCATATAATGCGGGACAGACGTTTGAATACTGCTGGGGACGATCGATTTTGAGGTAGCCTGTGTCCTTGTCTACTTCATATTTTACCGTATCGGTAGGAACCACCTCAATAAAAGCGGTTACTCTTTCAGGGGCTTTATCACCAATATAAACGCCATGCCATGGGTGAGATTTGTATCTCAATCCCATTAATCGCCCAATCGGGTCTGAAAATTTGTCTGCCATAATAACCAGAATAAAATTGGTTTATCTAATCCTATCCAATATTAGCAATTTTTTCGGAATATCACGCACCCCATCCTTGCCGGTCGGCGTTATCTGTAGATCAGGTTGATTTCCGCCAACTCCTGACCGATCTGATGAATTCCCTTCAAGATCCTTTCTGTTTGCGTTTCGGAAGGCTTTTTATGTCCGGTAACATATTGTGATAACAAGGTGGGGTTCATTCCAATTCTATGTGCGAGTAATTTTGAGTTGAGAACATTATAATATTGGAAAAACTGTTTGAAATCGAGTTCGAACTTCAAATTATCGTGCCGAAGAATTATCTCTTGATCTTCATAATATAGATTTGCTGCTTCATTGGCATTCCTAATTAAATCTGCCATGTTCTTTCCCGTGGTATAAATTGGATAATCTACTGAATAGGCAGAAAATCCAGTATCTGTTTTTTCTATGACCATGACAATTTTTTTATTGATCGTCTTCATGCTCTTTGTTTTATCTTAATCCAGCGTCCTTTCTGATCTTAATTTCTATTCCTTTACCAAGTTCCTGACTCCCATGATTTGGAAAAATAATTGTTCCCAACTTTGTATGGTGCTTCATTTTAACATGACAACCGCTTTGGGAAACCGAATACCATCCATCATTTATCAGAATTCGCAATAATTCAGAACATCTCATCGAGTTTTGCTCAAAACAAAGGTAAATAATTATTTACTTTTATCAAAATATAAACAGGCTTCCATAACCATATTCCTTGGTTAAAGAATAGGATTCAAGCCCCCCATCCTTGCCGGTCGAGACTCCTGTATTGGATAGCCTCAGCCAGGTGCTCCGGTTTGATTAGATCTACTCCTTCCAGGTCTGCGATGGTGCGGGACACTTTCAGGATTCTGTCGTAAGCCCTGGCGGAAAGCCCCAGCCGCGTCATGGCTGTCCTCAGGATGGCTTCCCCTGCCCTGTCTAATGAACAATAAAGTTGCATCAGTCTGGTATTCATCTGCGCATTGCAGTAAATTCCTGATTCTTCGAACCGAAGCCGCTGAATTTCCCTGGCAGCTATCACGCGGCTACGGATGGCCTCACTCGATTCGCCAGGTCTCATGTCCGTCAATTTGCTAAAAGGTACCGGAACAACCTCGAGATGAATATCGATGCGGTCCAGCAGGGGTCCGGAAATCCTGTTCAGGTATTTTTGAACTACCCCTGGGGCACAGACACATTCCTTATCCGGATGGTTATAATACCCGCATGGGCAAGGATTCATGGAGGCCACGAGGATAAATGAAGATGGAAATTCAACCGAACATTTGGCTCTTGAGACTGTAATTGTTCGATCTTCAATTGGTTGCCTCAACACTTCAAGCACAGACCTTTTAAATTCTGGTAGCTCATCCAGGAAGAGTACACCATTATGCGCGAGGGAAATTTCTCCCGGTTGAGGATTACTTCCTCCCCCAACGAGGGCGGAATTTGAAATGGTATGGTGAGGGCTACGAAAAGGCCGGTTTACCATCAGCGAAGTTCTGTTTTCGATTTTCCCGGCTACGGAATGTATTTTAGTGGTTTCGAGAGCCTCCCTAAGGGTGAAAGGGGGCAATATTGAAGGTATACGCTTGGCAAGCATGGTCTTACCTGCACCAGGACTTCCGATCATAAGCAAATTATGACCTCCGCTGGCGGCGATTTCGAGGGCTCTTTTGACAGATTCCTGTCCTTTGACCTCGCTAAAATCCACCTCAAATTTGTTTTGGCACGAACTGAACTCTTCCCGGGTATCAATCACAGTCTGCTTGAGCGGTTTGGAAGTATGAAAAAAATCGATAACTTCACGTATGTTGTCCACACCGTAGATTTTGAGCTTATCGACCACCGCAGCTTCCCTCGAATTCTGATTGGGAATGATCAATCCCTCGAAGCCTTCCTCCCGTGCCCTTATTGCAATGGAAAGAATTCCTTTTACTGGCTGCAATCCGCCATCGAGCGACAGTTCACCCATCATCACGAACTTCTCAATACCAGGAGTCCTGATCTGCTCAGAGGCAGCCAGGATCCCCATTGCGATAGGAAGATCGTAGGCAGAGCCTTCCTTATGAATATCAGCCGGCGCCATATTGATGACCGTTTTCTTACCTGGAAGCTTATATCCATGAAAACGAAGGGCGGCATCAATCCGTTGCTGTGATTCACGAACGGCCAGATCGACCAGTCCAACCATATTGAAACGAATGCCACGCGAGACATCCGTCTCTATCGTCACAGTTACGGCCTCGATGCCACTAACCGCACTGCCATATGTTTTTACGAGCATAATAAAGGAGAATGGATTTGAAAATTGGAGCTGGTGTTACCTTAAATTTACCGGTTTTTTATGAGAATCAAGAATAACAACCTGCCAGCCTCCTCAATGAACTCCTCAAAATAACCCTTATATTTGTTGAGGAGATCATATTAAATTTTTATAAGCGTGTCAGACGTTATCCATTTATTACCCGAATCCGTTGCCAACCAGATCGCCGCAGGCGAGGTGATTCAACGCCCCGCCTCCGTAGTTAAGGAACTGGTAGAGAATGCCATAGATGCAGGAGGCAACGCCATCACTATTAATGTAAAGGATGCCGGCCGCACGCTTATCCAGGTGACTGATAATGGCAAAGGAATGTCTCCAGTGGATGCCAGGATGTCTTTTGAGCGGCATGCCACCTCCAAGATTAAAGCAGCGGTTGATCTTTTTTCCATCCGTACCATGGGATTCAGAGGGGAAGCGCTGGCATCCATTGCTTCGGTTGCCGACGTGGAGCTCAGGACCCGGCAGCAAGGGGAAGAGCTGGGGACTTATCTGCATATTCTCGGCTCAGTATTTCAGAAACAACAGACCGACCATTGTCCTGAAGGGTCCAATTTCTCGGTAAAAAATCTTTTTTTTAATGTACCTGCCCGGCGTAAATTTCTGAAATCCAACAGTTACGAGCTTAAAAATATCATCACCGAAATACAACGAATATCCCTGGCTAATCCGGAGCTGGCTTTCTCGTTTTTTCACAACCAGTCGCCGGTATATGAGCTGCAGTCAGAAAATATAAGGAAAAGGATTGTCAGCCTCTTTGGCAAGAGCATCAACCAAAGCCTGACGCCTGTGGAGGTTGAGACTACGCTGGTAAAGATTAATGGGTTTATCGGTCAACCAAAGTTCGCGAAGAAGAGCTTCGGGGAGCAGTTTTTCTTTGTGAACGGCCGTTTCATCAAGCATCCATTCTTTCATCGCGCGGTCATGCATGCCTACGACCGCATCCTTCCGCCCGATGCGGTTCCCTCCTATTTCCTCTATTTTGAAGTCGATCCGGCGACCATTGATATCAACATCCATCCTACCAAAACAGAGATCAAATTTGAGGATGAGCAATCTATCTGGCACATTATCAGTGCCTGCATCCGCGAAGCCATCGGAAAATACAACCTGATGCCCGCCATAGATTTCGATCAGCGCGGGTCCATCGATATTCCTCTTCCTCCGGAGAGAGGGTCGAGTATTAATCCTCCCGAGATTGCCATTAATCGCAGTTACAATCCATTTCAACAGGACGGCTATCCTGGCTACCAGGCAGGTACAGGCAGAGAGGCGGCAAATAGCAGGCAATGGGAGAAGCTGTACATGGGAATGGAAACCGGCAAGTCAGACGAATGGCCGACGGGAGGCCAGGAAGACCATGAAACTGGTGGAATTGTTGACTGGGAAAGAATCAGGACTGGAACAGAACATTCAGGTAACCGGGATAATGAGCCGTTAGGAAGCTGGGCTTCAGACGGAAGAGCCACGGACCACGATAGAAGGGTCGATACAGATGATTTTGACGAAGCTGAAATTACCCAGACCAGAATTCCCATCGATGAAGAACTCTCCTTTCAAACGGCGGGTTTCCTTCAATTAAAGAACAGATACCTGATGACGCCGGTGAAATCCGGACTCATGGTGATCGATCAAAGGGAGGCTCACGCGCGTATCCTTTATGAAAATTTCATGCTGAATTTCAAATCGCATCTATCTGTCAGTCAAAGACAACTATTCCCACCAATTCTGGAATTAAATGCCGCTGAGGCAGAAATACTGAACGCCCTGAGGGATGAATTACAGCAGTTAGGTTTTGAGATCAGACCGGCGGAGAATAATCTTTTTCACCTGGAAGGAACGCCCGGAGTATTGAGTCATCTTGATGCCAAAGATTTGGTTGAAAGAGTAATAGCCTCCTTCCAGGACCGGCCTGTCGACCTAATGGAGGAGATAAAATCCCAGTTGGCTATGGTGTTGGCACAATCATCGGCCATCAACTATGGTGTTCCATTGAAACAGGAAGAGATGAATGCCCTTTTCAACCAGCTCTTTTCCTGTCAGAATCCAGGTTACTCGCCTACCGGGAAGAAGATTATTTCCATCATGGCCATGGGCGACATTGAAAAACTCCTTAAAGATTAGGGTTTCTCGTCCGATTCCTTATTTTTGCAGAAAAGATCTGAAAATTAACATTATGTCCTATCGTCCAACTTCACCATATTCCATTCCACCGGTTGTCAAGAACCTGATAATGATCAACATTTTGATGCTGGTGGCTACATGGGCACTTAAGTCTTCGGGTATTGATCTGACTGAAAAGTTGGGCCTTTACTATCCGGGGTCACCCAATTTCAGACCTTACCAACTGGTTACCCATTTATTTATGCACGCAAATTTTGGGCACCTTTTCTTCAACATGTTCGCACTATACATGTTTGGAAAGGTATTGGAGATGGTTTGGGGTCCTAAACGGTTTCTGATCTATTTTCTGGTCACGGGTTTGGGCGCCGCCACCTTGCATCTTTTCGTCAACTACCTTGAACTTTCGCATCTCGGCAAAACGGTTCAAGCCTTTGCCAACACTCCTTCGCCGGAGTTACTCGCCTCATTTGTCAAGGCAAATCTGGGCGGTCAGGCAGCGCCCTGGGTACATGATTTTATCAACAAATGGTCGGATGTACCTGGCAATCCTGCTTACACGCAACAAGGCATCGAGATTGTTCAGCAGATTTTTGCCGAGCGCATCAATATTCCAACAGTTGGTGCATCAGGTGCAGTCTTCGGTATCCTGCTCGGTTTTGGCGTACTGTTCCCCAATACGGAACTCATGTTGTTGTTCCCGCCTGTCCCTATCAAGGCGAAATATTTTGTAATCGGCTATGGATTGATAGAAGTTTACCTTGGTTTTACACAATCCAATAGTGACGTTGCCCATTTCGCCCATCTTGGCGGTATGCTTTTCGGTTACCTGCTCTTAAGATACTGGAATGTTAACTCAAAGAATTTTTATTGAAGTAGATGGGAATTTCCGATGAAATAAAACTTTCTTACCAGCACGGATCATATCTTACGAAGCTGATATACATCAATATCGCTATCTGGATAGTAGTTCGGCTGACTGCTGTTGTACTTCTACTCGGAGGAAACTCAGATCTTAGCTTCATCGAATGGCTCTCTTTGCCGGCTTCTTTTGGACAGTTTATCTCCAGGCCCTGGACATTGTTCACCTACATGTTCCTGCATTACGAGCTGCTTCACATCCTGTTTAACCTGCTGTGGCTCTACTCTTTCGGAAGAATATTCCTAGAGTATCATCCTCCGCGAAAATTGTTGTCGCTCTACATTTTTGGTGGGTTTTGCGGTGGCCTGTTTTTTATGGCAGCTTATAATTTCTTTCCATATTTCCAGCATTCCATCGATTTCTCGCAGTTGCTCGGAGCCTCCGCTGCTGTGATTTCCATTGTGATTGCAACGGCTGTCTATGTACCCAATCATGTCATTCACCTCGTTTTTATCGGGCCGGTAAAAATCAAATGGATCGCACTTTTATCCGTAATTTTATATGTCGTCAACCTCACGGGGGATAACGCCGGTGGAAATTTCGCCCATCTGGGAGGAGCATTTTGGGGACTCGTTTACATGACTACCCTTAAATCCGGATACAATCTTTCGGCAAAAACGGAGCGGATTATTGACAGGATGTTCAGCTGGACCAAGCCAAAAAGAAATCTCAAAGTGGAATATAAGGCCGGGGGCTACCGCGAATACGGTTATAACAGGAGCAAGAAAGAGCAGCAGGAGGAAGTTAACCGGATATTGGATAAGATCAGTACCTCAGGTTACGAATCTCTTACCAGCGATGAGAAGGAGATGCTCTTTAAAATGAGTGGAAAAAAATGAAGAAAAGCTCCGTCAGGAATTTCTTCTCCAAGTTCGGATTTGTTCTGAACCTCGGTTTTGGTTTAGCGCTTTTGTTGGTTTATTGCTCAGTATTCGTCCCGCCTGATGATTTCTGGCCACCGGCTTTTCTTGGTTTATTGTACCCATACCTACTGGTAGTCAACCTGCTCTTCCTCGTTTTTTATGCAGTGAGAAAATCCTGGAAGCTACTATTTTCCCTTACTGTGATCCTTTTAGGCTACCAGCACTTATTCAATTATTTTCAGCCTGTTCCAGCTTTTAGCAAGGCGCCGAAAGGTGTCAGGATCCTGAGTTACAATGTGCATTATTTTAATGGGGACAATATTAAGAAGCAGCAGTCGCGATCCAGAATTATTGAATACCTTCAAAAAGTGGACGCCGACATCATCTGTCTCCAGGAGACCCCGCTTAACAAAACCGGAAAACTAAGTCCGGAGGGTATCCGCGATGCCTTACCAGGAATCCGGCACTATCAGCTGGCCCATTCCAATTCCTACGCAGGTCCGTTGACCTTATCCAAATTTCCTATTGTGAGGTTGGGTGAGATCAGGTTTGAACACAGCGCCAACATGGTGCTTTTCTCAGATATTCTGCTTAAATCTGGAGATACTGTCAGAGTATATAACTGTCATTTTCAATCTTATAAGATCACTCCTGAGGATTATTCCCTGACCGACCCAGACAAAACCGGCACCAATGAGCAGCAATTAAAGGAAGCAAAACTTATTAGCAGGAAGATGATCATCGCTTTTTCGATAAGAGCCCGGCAGGCCAGGACTGTTGCGGCACAAATCAGGAAGTGCCCCTATCCTGTAATCATTTGCGGGGATTTCAATGACACTCCGCTTTCTTACACCTACCACATTCTAGGTCAGCAAATGAAAGATGCTTTCACGGAAGCGGGTTTTGGCTTTTCTAACACTTATAACGGGCTCTTACCTTCCTTTCGCATAGATTATATTCTTTATAGTCCTCATTTTAAAGCTCTTTCGTATAAGTGTGACAGAGTAGATCTGTCAGACCATTTTCCTGTTACGGCCACATTAAGGTAAGAACGATCGAGGTATCATTTAAGTTTAGAAATACCGTTTGCTGCATTTTTAAACCGTTCAATAGATATAATATATTTTTCACTCATTTAATCTGCATTTTGAGCAGTTAAACCGATACATTTGGTAATATGAAGAAATTTCGAGCAATCATTATCGACGATGAAAGAAATGTAAGAGAAGTTTTGGAGCTTTTGTTACTTCGTTATTGTCCGGAAGTGGAGGTCGCCGGTTTGGCTTCTTCAGCCGCTGAAGGAAGGAAGCTCCTCAAAGAATACGCTGTCGATATTATTTTTCTGGATATTTCCATGCCTAAAGAAGATGGATTTTCATTTCTTAATTCCATACATAAGGAAGATTACTGTATCATTTTTGTGACTGCTTTTGAAGATTATGCCTTGCGTGCTTTAAAAGCCAGTGCCATTGATTATCTCCTTAAGCCAATCACACCCCAGGATCTGATTGAGGCAGTCACGAAGGCGATTCGTCACCGGGAACTGGTTCAGAGCCGTGAACAAGAGAAGAAGATTTACCATGAATCGTTGGACAACCTCAATGAAAACATCCATATTGGCTCGAAACACATCAATAAAATAACCGTCGCGGAACAGTTCGGTTTTCAGCTGGTTAACACTTCCGACATCATGTATTTGGAGGCCGACAGCAATTATACCATTCTTCATCTTTCTGGTTTAAAGAAGATTGTAGCTTCCAGAACGATGGGTGATTTTGAGAAGATACTGGATCAACCGGATTTTTTCAGGATTCACAAGTCGATCATTATCAATATCAATTTCCTCAAGGCTTACTCCAGTTATCAGGGAAACTTCGTTGAGTTAATTGACGGAACTTCTTTGAGTATTTCCAGGAGAAGACTAAACGATTTCAGGGAGGCAATTAAATTATTTACCAAATCACTGGACTAGATTGAAACACCGGATAATTTTTTTTATTTGGCTATTCATGTTTGCCTGCAGTCATCTGATGGCTCAAAATCCTTTTATTCAGAGGATCACAACTTCCGAGGGCCTACCTTCAAACAGCGTTCATAAAATCTTTCAAGACAGCAGAAATTTCCTATGGTTTGCGACGGATGCAGGTGTTGCCAGATTTGATGGACTAAAATTTGACTACTTCAGGCAGCAGGATGGACTCAGTAGCAATGATGTTAAGGATATTAAGGAAGATTCATTCGGCAGAATCTGGTTCTTTTTAGCTGATGCCTCCTTTAATTTCTATTTTGGAAACACCATTCATAACGAAAATAACACACCCTTTCTGAAAGATCTGAAGTCTTCGGATTATTTCCAAAGAATTTACGAAGATAAGAACCATAGCCTATATTTCTACTTTCATAACCAGATGTTACTTTTTTGTCTGAATCCTCTAAACACGGTTACCCAGTTCATGTTGCCCGATGTAAAAGTTGACAGAAGATCAAAAAGGAAGGCACCAATTAACGCAATGGCTGTTCGTTATATGTACATGAACGACAACAATGAATTCATTCTGTACACTAAATCCGGTTGCTACAAAATGAAAAGCTTGACAGATAGTGCCACTTTAATCAGTGATGCCTTTGGATTCAGGGATATTATTACTTCTTCAGATCAGCGAAAGTTTGTAATTCTCAAGGCAAAAGACACTACGAAATATGAGATTAAACGCTTTAATCATGAAATTGCCTTCGACTCGATCAAAGCTCTTGTCCCTACACCCTCGAATTATGTTTCTTCCATACTGGAGGACCATACCGGGCTTCTCTGGGTTTCAACGTTTGACAAGGGAGCCTATTGTTTCAGGGATGGAAAAGAAATATTTCATCTGGCCATTAAGGATGCTGAGTCTATCGTTCAGGATCATGAAAATAATATATGGATTGGTTCCATGAAAGAAGGGGTATACAAGATAAGCCCCTATTTCCATTTTATTCAGCATTTCGATAATTCTGTCTTTGATAACTCAGCAATCTATGCGCTTTGCAGGTATGACAGCCTAAGAACCTGGTGCACCAATGGTAAGGCCATTTATCTGAATAGTAAAAATTTATTCTACAAACTTGATTTTCAGAAGACCGAAAATTCAATTAATCAAATATTGCAAATCAACCCTAAGACTCTGATAACTGGTGAAATAAATAAACTACCGTTTGTTATTCAGGGTATGAGGATTGATGAAGCCAGAAAGTCAATCTCTTATGATAAGGTGGTTCAGTCGAAATATACCCTGGACAGGATCATTTACAATAAATCCAGAGATCAAATCAGCTCTTTCAAACCAACCAATGTAATTTGGTTAAGTACTGCGGATTACTTTGCCCATTTGAAATACAAGGAATTAAAGACCCGAATATTTAATACTTACTACAACGCAGACAATGAACTGGTTGTAAACGCAAAAATAAACATTATCATCGGTAGGGACGAAAAAATAAAGGCTTACCCGGAGCTCAAACCATTCAACCACAAAATAATTTCGGAACATCTGAACCTTTCAGATAAGACAGAACTTTTTAACATAGAAGGTGACAGCCTATTTCTCCTTAACAATAAAAAAATTTACAACCTATCTGCTGCCTTCGAGCAACCCATTGATCTTCAAATAAAACACCTGGCTTACAACGATTCTACCCTGTTTATTGCCACCTCCAAAAACTTGTTTATCTGCAAGAAGCCATTAAACTTATTAGAAAACAAACCAGTTGTCACACACATGGTTAACATCAATTTCAGATCCATCCATGATATTCTGATCAATAATGACAATCTGTTAGTAGCCAGCGACGAAGGATTGAGTGTTATTCCTTATATTTATTTATTGAGGCCTCCTACTTTTACTCCAATTCCCTATTTCCAATCCATTAGAATAAATGATGTCGAGTGTCTGGCAGACAATAATGTGGTTAAATTGAAAACAAATCAGCGCATTAATATTAAATTTAGCTGTATCAACTACTCCATTAGCCCGATCATTTATTCTTACAAACTGGGAGGTACCAAAGATGACTGGACCGAAGTGAAAGAAAGCAATGTCGTCTTGCAGAATCTGTCGACCGGTAAATATTCTTTCGAGCTTCGCGCACGAAAACCAGGTTCCAGATGGAGCGAGGCGGTGAGTATAGATATCGAAGCTACTGCGACTATCTGGCAGCATCCTTTGCTCTATTTCGTTTTGATATTATTGTTCACCGGGATTGCCGTCATGTTGATCATCAAACGAAAAAACCAGGAATTAAAACGTCGACTGATGGAGAATCAAATCATTCAGTTAGAACAGAAATCCCTCCAGGCGATGATGAATCCCCATTTCATCTTTAACACGCTCGGATCCATTCAGAACTATCTGCTCCATAATAAACCATATGAAGCTGGCATATATCTCTCCAAATTTGCCAGATTAATCAGGCAAAATTTCAATGCACTGGATACTCCGATGATCAACCTGGAAGAGGAGGTCGACCGGCTGAAGAATTACCTGGAACTTGAGCGATTGAGAACAACTGAAAAATTTGATTATACCATTAATATTGATGAGACAATCGAATCTGATGATGTTTTAATTCCTTCGATGATCATTCAGCCTTTTGCGGAAAATGCTGTTTGGCATGGCATTGCAAATCTGGAAGGGAAAGGAGAAATAAATATCAACATCAGAATGATTGATGATAAATCACTGGAAATAAAAGTCTCGGATACAGGAATCGGGATAAAGAATGCAGCGAAATTCAGTACCAAGAGTGATCACCACCTTCAATTGGGAATGAATATAACGTGGAAAAGACTGAATCTTCTCAGTCAGAAATACAAGGTGAAGTCGGACATTTCTTTTGCCGAAAATACGCCGGGCTTGCCGAATCCGGGTTTAATCGTCACTATAGTAGTACCATTTATCTATGGCAAATCCGGGGAGCGCGATTAGGTTTGTTCCGTTCACTCAATATATCAACCATTCGATCGTTTTAGGATACCTTATGATCAAACATTAAGTTCAATAGATCAGAATAATTTAATATTGTAACCGAAAGCATTTGAACACGTAAATAGTATTAGATTTTTCTGCTTTACCGTACCTTAATCGTAAATAGAAGTTTGAACCTAACACCGAAGAACTTAGAAAGGGCTGAAGCAACAGCAAAGCTCTCTAAGTTTCTTCAAATTTTAATCCGGTGTTTGTCCAGTTAGTACAAACACCAAAATAATTAAAAAATGAGAAAAGCTGTTGAATTCCTTATGGATGTAACGCTTCTTTTGGTGTTTATTCTTATCAGTAGTAATTACATCGATACACTGCCAAGATATACGGTTAAACCTAGAGAAGTTGAAACAAAGTTAGTCAAGAATACAGATGCGACTCTTGATAACATTGCCAATACGAAGGTCATTGCCGCTGAGAAAGGCACCTTTTTGATGAAATAATTATTTATATCGGTACCTTCAAAGGTATTTCGAAAAAAATAGCCCTGACCATTATTGGCCAGGGCTATTTTTTGATACGTTGCAGAAAATTTCTAGAGAAGCGCATCAATTTTGGCAGCCAGGATGGTTTTTGGAACCGCACCTACCTGTTTATCGGCAATATCACCACCTTTAAAGAACAATATGGTCGGTATGTTCCGGATTCCAAATTTGGCAGCAGTACCCGGATTGGAGTCAACATCCATCTTGGTAATTACAGCACGATCCTTATAATCATCGGCAAGTTCGCTTACCAGTGGACCGATCATCCGGCATGGACCACACCATTCTGCCCAAAAATCAACCAAAACAGGCTTGTCCGACTGAAGGACAATCTCCTCAAAATTTGCATCAGTAACTTCAATGGTCATGATATGTCTTTTAAAATTTAATATTGTTTCGAGATCACAAAGGTATAAAATTACAAATTTAATTTATACTAAAGTTGATAAAGCTATGTTTTTGCAGATAGCTTTTTAGTTCTGGAGAAAGTGTGACACCTTTTGTTCTGGAAAACATTTGAACCCTCAGATCGTTATCCGGATCCACGAGGTTGAATTTCAAAATCGTTTTTCCTTGATTTCCAGAGAATATCCCTTCCATCTCCCGAACTGTGTCCTCTTCAACTTTGTTGACAGGAATTTCGAGTGTAAGACTTACCGCTTTCGAAGCAAGTTCTTCCAGCAGTTCCATTTTTGTAGGCTTGAATTCCACTTCGTTTCCGCCGTTCCACCGTTCTGAAACCCGACCCTTAACCAGTAAGAACAAGCCTTTCTTGCAGAATTTGCTATATGAAACATAATCACTGCCGAACATCATTATTTTGAGTGATCCATTATAATCGGTGAGAACCATACTTGCGAAGTTCTTCCCATTCTTGGATATTGCCTCCTGGACATCAGTCACTATTCCAAAAATCGTCAGTTCCCGGTTTTTAAATGCTGCCATATCGGCATTCAGGTCTGAAAGGGTAACGTCTTTGGTGCAATAACTATTGATTTCCACTTTATAATCGTCGAGCGGATGCGCTGAAAGATAGATGCCGATCAGATTTTTTTCCTTTTCCAGTGCTACGATACCCGGCCATTCCGGTACATTAGGAACCACTGGAAGTTTTATGGATATTGGCTGTATGTCACCAAAGAGATTGGCCATCGATCCGGATTTCTCACTTTGAATTTTGTTTCCATATTTTAGCAGCGCCTCGATGAAGGTCGTTCCATCTCCCATATCCGCAAAAAACTGTGCCCTGTTCATCGTTTGAAAACTGTCGAATGCACCGGCCATTGCCAGTGCCTCCATGTTTTTCTTGTTAGTAGACTGAAGGTTCACACGTTCTACAAAATCGAAAATACTCTTGAATTCCCCATTAAGATCACGTTCTTTGAGAATATCCGCTACCGCACCGGCGCCTACCCCTTTGATGGCAGTCAATCCGAAGCGAAGGGCACCGATTTTGTTCACAAAGAAAGAAGACCTGGACTCGTTTACGTCTGGTCCCAATACCTTCATATCCATATGATTGCACTCATCCATGAAGAGTGAAATCTTATCAGAATTGGAAAGATTACAACTCAGGACGGCGGCCATGAATTCTGATGGATAGTGAGCCTTGAGATATCCTGTTTGGTAGGCAATAAATGCGTAACAAACAGAGTGTGATTTATTGAAGGCGTAGGATGCGAAAGATTCCCAGTCCTTCCAGATCTTTTCAGTCAACGAATCCGGCTGCTTGCCCATCTCTTTACAGCCTTCCACGAAGGTGATATTTTTTTTACAACCTTCTTTGAAGAGTACTTTGAGCTCATCCATCATCTTGCGGTCTTTCTTACCCATGGCTTTCCGAAGTGAGTCAGACTGACCCCTGGTGAAGTTGGCAAGCGCCCTTGCCTGGAGCATCACCTGTTCCTGATACACCGTAATACCATAAGTATCTTTGAGATACATCTCCATAATGGGATGGTCGTAGATCACATCTTCGCGGCCATGTTTACGATTGATATAGGAAGGAATATAATCCATTGGTCCTGGACGGTAAAGCGCATTCATGGCCACAAGATCTTCGAAGCAGTTGGATTGCAACTGTCTGAGCCATTTTTTCATTCCGGCAGATTCAAACTGGAAGATAGCCGTTGTCTCACCTGCACTGAAAAGTTCGAGTGTCTTGGCATCATCCATGGGTATCAGGTCGATATCCAGATCGATTTTTCTGGAAAGTTTGATGTTTTCCAGGCATTCCTTGATGATTGACAATGTTTTTAGACCCAGGAAGTCCATCTTCATCAATCCGATGGATTCCACAAAATGCCCATCGTACTGAGTGGTGAGCAGATCTTCATCCTTGGTTGGCATCAGTGGAATATGCATATCCAGCGGATCCCTTCCAATGATTACGCCACAAGCGTGTACGCCAAATTGCCTGACACAGCCTTCCAGGGTACCTGCAAATTTTAGCATCTGGACCACCAGCGGATTCACAGAATTTCTCTCCCTTTCGAGAAGCGGATTGCTCGCATAAGCTTCCTTTAGAGTGATCTTCGGCGTATCAGGGACGAGTTTTGCAATACGATCAGTCTCCGGTAAGGGCAATCTGAGTACTCTTCCAACATCACGGATAGCCATCTTTGCGGCCATCGTTCCGAAGGTACAGATATGGGCCACGCGATCGCGGCCATATTTTTCCTTGACCCAATCGAGAACCAGTTGGCGACCATCGTCGTCAAAATCGATATCGATATCCGGCATTGAAATACGGTCGGGGTTCAGGAACCTCTCGAACAGCAGTTCATATTTGAGCGGATCAACGTTGGTGATCCCGGTAGTATAGGCGACTACCGAACCTGCTGCCGAGCCTCTGCCAGGGCCGACGATGACTCCCATTCGTCGGGCTGCATTGATAAAATCCTGAACTATAAGAAAGTAACCAGGAAAGCCCATGGTCTTGATCACGTGTAACTCGAAGCTAATGCGCTCCATGATTTCCGGGTCGATATTTTGGCCATATCGTCGGATGGCACCTTGCTCTACGAGTGACTGCAGATAATCAGCTTCATATTTCACTCTTAAGGTACTTTCATAGCCTCCCATCCGGGCAAAGTCGTCACCAAACTCCTCTTTTAGCTGTTCTTCTGTGAATTTTTCGCGGTATTCTTCCTCTGTACCGAAACTTTCAGGGATAGGAAAGGCTGGCATGATGGGTTTAGCGTTCAGCTCATAAAACTCAACTTTATCCGCTATTTCCTTCGTATTCGACAGGACTTCAGGCATATCGGCAAAAAGCTGATTCATTTCAGCGGTACTCTTAAGCCATTCCTCCTTGGTATATTTCATCCTGGTAGGATCGTCGAGGTCTTTTCCCGTATTGAGACATATCAGCAGATCGTGCGCATCGGCATCCTCTTCGTTCACAAAATGGGAGTCGTTGGTTGCGATGAGTTTTACCTGATGCCGCGCGGCCAGTTTCACCAGTTCCTGGTTCACGCTCATCTGTTTGTCATAAACGTCCCGACGCAATTCCGGATCTTTAGCCGGATGACGCTGTACTTCGAGGTAAAAATCCTCTCCAAAAATTGATTTATACCAGGTTATTGCTTCACTTGCGCCTGTCAGGTCTCCTTTCATGATCAATTGAGGGATCTCGCCACCGAGACATGCTGTCGAGACAATCAATCCTTCACCATACTTTTTCAAGAGTACCTTATCGATTCTCGGCTTGTAATACATCCCTTCCGTATTGGCAAGTGTCACAAGTTTTAACAGGTTTCTGTAACCTTTCATGTTTTTTGCCAGCAGTATCAGGTGATCGCCCGACCGGTCTTCCTTTTCGTTTTTATCCTTATATTGGATTCCCCTTGAAGCGACATAGGTCTCAACTCCAAGAATTGGCTTTACCCCATTTTTTTTACAAACATCATGAAATTCCTTGATCCCGAACATATTACCATGATCGGTAAGGGCCAGGGCGCTCATGCCGTCCTTTTTTGCCTTCGAAATTAAACCAGAAACGCTGGCAGCGCCGTCCAGAATCGAGTATTGACTGTGGACATGCAGGTGAGTAAATGGAATCAATTGGAAGATAGAAACTTATTGCGGCAGGTTGCCGAGCTAACCGCTTCATAGGTATCCTGCCCCTGTTGAAAGATAAATGCGGAAACTTCAAAAGAGATATAAGAATTCAGGTACTGCGAAAGGTTTGTCAACGAGTAAGGAATCGAGAGATCAGCCGTCGCACTCAAGGGTACAAGGAAGTCCGATTCATAGATCATCGTCCTCGCAGTAGCGCTACCATCATCATAAAAAATCCTGACTTTGTAGGCTCCTGCGTTGGAAACCGGTTTCCATGCCAGGACAATATCTGTCGTTGTCTTCGTGGCGTTCAAGCCAACAGCTGGCAGAAGATATGCGCCGGAAGTTAGTTCTGTACCAGTGAAAACATCTCCAGCTTCGTAAGTGGCAGTGTACGTATAAGTGTCTGGAAACGGGGGAGTTGTTTTATAGTTGGTAGAATCTATCTGCGTATAAAAAGAAAACCCATCTACGGTGCCTTTGGCCAGCGTTGTGGCAGAACCTGTTGAACCTTTAACACTTACGCCCGAAAGTGCGGCGTAACAAAAAGCAGAATGAAGCACGCTGAACACCGGTTGGCCAGAACGGTTATAAATCGAATGGATATATGAATCCACATAAACCTTTTTATCCACAGTAACCTTAGTACAGGATGTTAGTAGTGAACCAAGTGCAACTACTACCGTGAAAATTCTAAGTAATCGATTTTCCATTGTTAACAATTATAATATGAGTCATTTCTTCTAACAATTAGCAAAAATACAATTTTTATTTCAAAGAAATATTGTACCTTTGCCCCTCGTTTTTATTAATTAACATTTAAGAGTTACACTGTATGTCAGTAAAGATTCGTTTGGCTAGGCATGGCCGCAAACAACATGCCTACTACCACATTGTGGTAGCAAACAGCAGGGCGCCACGAGATGGCAGGTTTATTGAAAGGATTGGTTCTTATAATCCAAACACTAATCCTGCCACCATCGATCTTGATTTTGACAAGGCTATTTCATGGCTTTTCAAAGGCGCTCAGCCGACAGATACTACCCGTTCTATCCTTTCCCGCGAAGGGGTAATGATGAAAAAACACCTTCTTGAGGGTGCAAAAAAAGGTGCTTTTACGGAAGCAGAAGCTGAAGTAAAATTTGAAGCCTGGATGACACAAAAGACTGCTAAAGTCGAGGCATCCAAAGTAAAACTTACCAGCTCTCAGTTAGAAGAGAAAAAAGCAAGGCTGAAAGCTGAATCAAAAGTTAACGAGGCTCGTTTGGCAGAAATTGCCAAACGTAATGCCGCTGCCGCAGCTGCCAAATTAGCTCCTGTTATCACATTGGCTACTCCTGAGGCTGAAGTTGCTCCGGAAGTTGTGGCTGAACCTGAAGTTGTAGCTGCTCCTGAGGTGGTTGCTGAAGTTGTGACTGAAGCTGTTGCTGCCCCTGTTGAAGAAGCTGCTGCTCCTGAAGTTGAGGCTGCTACGGATTCAACTGAAGCATAATCAACATTTTGTCCGGGTTTCCCCGGAGAAAGAATTAAAGCGATGGAGTCCTTCCATCGCTTTTTTATTTGCTATTTTTGTGTGCTAATTTAAGAACCGGCCATGACATCTACCAACAAACAGGATTTCTTCCCGATGGGTACAATTATCAAACCACACGGCCTGAGGGGTGAGATGGTCCTGGAAATTGAAGAGGGTTTTGAGGATATACTGGAGGATACAGAATTTTTGATGGTGGAAGTCGAAGGAGGGTTGGTTCCATTCTTTATTTCAGAGGAAGGTATTAATTTTCGCACTTCTACGACTGTGTCCCTTGCGTTTGATGATCTGGAAACGGCCGACAAAGTTCGTCCTTTCTGCGGATGCAGAATATTCCTTCCAAATGATGTTGCACAGGATCAGGTTGCGGATGGAGAATTAAGCGAACTGATGGGTTATATGGTCTTCGATCAGGATAAAGGAATGTTGGGAAAGATCATTCGGGTTGATGATTTCTCCGGAAATGTCGTACTCACTATTCAGCATGGCAAACAGGAAATCCTTGTTCCACTGGCAGAAGATTTCATCACTGAATTCAATGAAGAGAAACAAGAGTTGCATCTGAACTGTCCGGAAGGGTTGGTGGATTTGTATCTGGAATAACGGAGACAACTGAGCAGGCTCTTGCTAGGTATACTTTATTAAAAATGCATTTATGTTTGAGAAGGAAGATCTAAAAAATGCGCTGCAGGTTTTGCGGAATGGAGGTGTGATCCTGTATCCCACAGATACGGTATGGGGATTGGGTTGTGACGCAACCAATGCCGATGCTGTAAAGAGGATTTTTGAGATCAAACAACGGGTAGATTCGAAAAGCATGCTGGTGCTGATGGAAAATCCGAACATGCTCAGCGCCTATATCAAGGAGGTTCCAGAAGTTGCATGGGAGCTGATTGAGGTAACGGACAAGCCTTTAACCATAATTTACCCCGGTGCAAAAAATTTTGCTCCAAATCTTATTGGCGAGGATGGTACCATTGGTATCAGAATCACTACCGAGACTTTCACGGAGCATCTGATTCAGCAATTCCGCCGTCCCATTGTCTCGACTTCTGCCAACTTATCAGGAAAGCCGTCCCCGCAAAATTTCGATCAGATCGGTGAGGAGATTTTGACGGCTGTCGACTACGTGGTCCAATACCGTCAGGACGAGACTGCCAAATCGAAGCCATCTTCAATTATTAAACTGGGATTGGGCGGCCAGATACAGATTATCAGGCCTTAAGAAACGCTACACCTCAATAAAGTGTTTATTTTCAAATGGTCTGTAGTTGAAAAACTTCTCAAACCAATACAAAAAGAAATATTTTCCCGTGAGTTTCTTCTTCTTTTCGGAAAGTTCCGGATGCCAGTTCAGCTGTTCCAGCCTCTTTTGCATCACTTCTGGATGGGTATCCCTGAAACGCTCCAGACTATCAATAGACTTGGTATAATCGTATTCAGCAGAACTTTGATTAATAGTCTTGATGTGCTTTGAGTCGATAGCCCAGTAATTCTTACTGCCTTCGAGCTTTTCCTTCATTTTTTTCGGCGGACGAACCCAGCCATAATGATAAACCGTGGCATCGACGAATTTCCCCTTCAGTTTACGGGCATCTTTCCATCGGAATCCCTGGGCATCGTTCCAGGAACGGATCATTTTGTCGTTGCGGACGATACGGATCTCACTTCGGTACCACCGGCGTGAATCTGCAAAATAATCGTAAGTGCCATAAAAATGCAAATAGTGAAATATCAGTCCATGAACTTCCTTATCCGGAAGGTTATCCTCCATTGCTTTGAGGATTACGGGCAGGTATTTCTCATGAATCACCTCGTCTCCCTGTATGTAAAAACACCAGTCATACCCTTCCGGGATTGCGTCAAAGGCCTTATTCGTTTCGGAAGCAAGTACCCGTCCCCGCTCCTTCAAGGTAGGATCCCACACAGTATCGATAATCTGAATTTTGTCGGATCCAATGGATTCAATCAACTCCCTTGTTCCGTCATTACAGTCACCAACGGCCACAATAAAATGGTCACATATCGGAAGTATGGACGTAATCGCCTCTATGACAGGATAGTCATACTGAACACCATTTTTAACAAAACTAAATCCGCAGACTCTCACCTGTAAATATTTTTAGACACCAAATCCGGGCAGATCATTGAAATCCAGGGTTGCAAAATAATCGTCCAGGGTTTCCGCCCTGCGTATCTGGATTACTTCCCCGTTTTCCCTGCGGAGCAATTCAGCCGACCGTAACTTTCCATTGTAGTTGAAACCCATTGCATGACCGTGGGCGCCTGTGTCATGAATCACCACGAGATCTCCCGGGGTCATTTTAGACAGCACCCGGTTGATGGCGAATTTATCATTGTTCTCGCACAAGGAACCTGTCACATCATACATGAATTTGGACGGATTCTCCTCATTACCTAAAACGGTGATATGATGATAAGAACCGTACAATGCTGGGCGCATCAGATTTGCCATGGAAGCGTCGAGGCCTGCATATTTCTTGTAAGTATTCTTGATATGCAGTACCCTGGATACCAGGAAACCAAATGGTCCGGTAATCGCCCTGCCCGATTCGAAGAAGATCTTGAGCGGGTCGAGTCCATTGGCGACAATTAATTTTTCATAGCTTTCCCGGATACCGTTACTCATTCTATCCAGGTCTACAGCCTGTTGATCAGGTTTGTAAGGAATACCTATTCCTCCGCCAAGATTGGCGAATTCGAAAGTGATTCCCAGCGTCTTGTAAAGTTCGACGATCAGCTCAAAAAGAATCTGGGCTGTTTCCACGAAATAATCAGGATTCAATTCGTTGGATGCCACCATGGTGTGGATGCCAAATCGCTTGATTCCCTTATCGCGAAGGATTCTGTATCCCTCGAAAAGCTGTTCCCGGGTGAATCCGTATTTAGCCTCCTCAGGATGACCGATGATGGCATTGCCTTCCTTGAGTGCGCCCGGGTTGTAACGGAAACAGACCAATTCAGGTAAACCGACCTTTTGTTCGAGGTAGCTGATGTGGGCAAAATCGTCGAGATTGATGATGGCTCCGAGTTCGAGAGCCTTTTTATATTCGTAAGCGGGTGTGTCGTTGGAGGTAAACATGATCTCTTCACCACGTAAGCCTACCTTTTCTGCCAGTACCAACTCGGCCATAGAGCTGCAGTCGATGCCGAAACCTTCCTGGCGTAAGATCTTCATCAAGAATGGATTGGGAGCAGATTTAATGGCATAATACTCCTTAAAACCCGGGTTCCAGGAGAATGCGCTGACGAATTTGCGGGCATATTCACGCATCCCTTTTTCGTCATAAATATGAAATGGTGTAGGATATTTCTCAGCAATCTTTGCTAATTCCTCTTTTGAAAATGGTATGATCTTTTCGGTCATTGTTGAAATATTTGAATCGGCAAATTTACAAAAAAAGGCAGAGAGGTGTTATTTAAACTTATTCTAAAAAACAAATTTAGGTTATAAATTTATTACCAGAAGAGTTCCCGGCTAAGAATACCACTCACAATTTCCCTGACTTCCCCCGTCAGGCGGATATTCCAGTCTTCATCTACCTCAATTTTGAGGGTACCTCCAGGCATCCGAACGGTGATATTTCTGTTTGTTAATCCTTTTTTCATCAAAACTGCCGCAATGGCGCTCGAAGAACTTCCCGAAGCCTGGGTGAAACCGGCACCCCGTTCCCATATCAGGGCGTCCACTACGTCACGGGATACGACCTTCACGAACTGCACGTTAATGCGGTTGGGGAAGATTTTATGGTTTTCTATCAGGGTACCAACTCTTTTAATTTCTGCAACATCCAGTTCCTCCTTCACCACCACACAATGGGGATTGCCGAGTGAAACACAATGGAAATGATATTCTGTGCCTTCAATAAAATATGGCTCATCGAAGCACTCTTCGCCTGGGAAGTCCACCGGGATTTCCAAGGCTTTAAAATTTGCCCTGCCGATATCCACCCTGATCATAAAGGCTTTCCCATCCCTGAGCTCAAGGATATGCGCTGTTACAACGCCACCGAGGGTTTCGATTGTAAAGTTCATATTATGGGTAAATCCATAGTCGAACAGGTATTTGGCAAAAATTCTCAAACCGTTGCCGCTTTTCTCTGCTTCGGAGCCGTCGGGATTAAGGATTCTAAGTCCAAAGTCGGCTTTCCCGGTAGAAATATTAAGTAGAATTCCATCTGAACCGATACCGACATGAATATTACACAATTGAATGATGCGCTCTTTAGTCAGTTCGAAATCAATAAATGATTGGTCGAGCACAATATATTCGTTTCCGAGCCCGTGCGATTTGACAAAAAAATTCATTTCCATGGCAGCATTTGTAAGGTTTGCGGTAAAAGTACCCAAAATTTTATTTCGTATCTTTGCCCGTGGCTTTCATTTTTCACTTTTCACTTTTCACTTTTATGGCCAGAATCAACGAAAATTACCTGAAGCTAAAAGCAGGATATTTGTTCCCCGAAATCGGGCGTCGCGTCCGGGAATTTGCACAGGCAAATCCTGGTAAGGAAATCATCAGAATGGGCATTGGAGACGTCACTCAACCGCTGACCCCTTCCGTAATCAAGGCCTTTCATGAAGGAGTTGAAGAGATGGCATCGCTGACCAGCTTTAAGGGATATGGTCCCGAGCAGGGTTATGATTTCCTTCGTGAAGCAATTTCGCTGCATGATTATAGGAGCCGGGGAGTACAAATTTCGCCTGACGAAATATTTGTCTCGGACGGATCGAAATGCGACACAGGCAATATCCAGGAAATTTTTGGTGTGGGTAATAAAATTGCCATCTGCGATCCGGTTTATCCGGTCTATGCAGATACAACCGTGATGTCGGGAAAAACTGGCGTCTGTCAGCCGAATGGTTATTTCGATGGAATCATCTATATGCCTTGTAATGAGGCAAATGGGTTTCTGCCTGAACTACCGACGGAAAGACCGGATCTTATTTTTCTTTGTTTCCCCAACAATCCTACCGGGACCGTCGCTTCGAAGGAGATCCTGACAAAATGGGTTGATTATGCCATTAAAAATCAGTGTATTATCTTGTACGATGCAGCTTATGAGGCATTTATCACAGATCCTTCCATCCCTCATACAATATATGAAATCGAAGGTGCCAAGAATGTTGCAATCGAGTTCAGAAGTTTCTCCAAGACGGCAGGTTTTACCGGTACCAGATGTGCTTTTACTGTCATCCCCGAGGAATTGGTTGCCTATGACGAAAATGGCAATGCACATAAAGTCAAGCCATTATGGATGAGACGTCACACAACAAAATTTAACGGCGTCTCCTATCCGGTTCAAAAAGCCGCCGCCGCCATCTATTCTGAAGAGGGAGCCAAAGAGGTGAGAGCTGTGATCAATTATTATCTCGAAAATGCGAGAATCATGCTGAATAGCCTGCAGGAGATGGGTTATACCGTCTTTGGAGGGGTAAATGCACCGTATGTTTGGGTGAAGACGAAAAAAGGATTAACTTCATGGGAGTTTTTTGATTTACTGCTCAATGAAGCCAATGTAGTAGGAACACCTGGTTCGGGGTTCGGGCCATCCGGCGAAGGCTATTTCCGCTTCTCGGCCTTTGCTGAAAGGGAAAATGTAGTGAAGGCAATGGAGCGACTGAGGAAAATTTGCTAATGTGCTAATTTGCTAATGGGAAAATGGGAAGTAGGAAGATGAGATTAAAACCGATTTGGTTACTGCTTATTTTAGTTGGGGGATTGTCTCTAAACAGTTTCTCACAAGTTTACTTTCCGGAAGACATGATCAAGGTTTCGGCTCAGATCCTGGATGATTTGTCAGGCTTACCTGTTCCTTATGTCAATGTCGTCAATCAGCGGGTCAGGGGAGGCACCATGTCAGACAAGGAAGGTAAATTTTCTGTTCAGGCTGACCCTACGGATACACTAACTTTCAGATCGTTGGGCTACATCGACAAGAAAGTTCCCGTCAGCGAATTGATGAAGGAGAATGCTGTAGTGACCATGGCACCTGTCAGATATGAGCTTAACGGTGTAGAAATTACTGCTGAAAAACAGAAGGTAAATATGTCGGGGCTCCTCGATCACGCAAAGATGAGCAATATTCCAAGTGAATTAAGGGGTGAATTTGCATCCAAACCTAAACTGCTGACAGCTATATTCCATCCGACCTCCTTCCTATACTATAAATTTAGTAAAGACGAAAAAGAAAAACGAAACACGCTCGTTGCTATCAGGACTGAAAGGGAATGGCAACTGTTTTCGCTGGTCTATAATAAGGAGATCGCTGCCAGGGTGACAGGATTGAAGGGTGACGAACTGGATAATTTCATGGTTTACTTCAATGCATACAGCAATCTCCGTTTTAGCGCAACGACCTATGAGGTAGAGAAAAGGCTGAAGGAAATGATGAAGGAGTACAAACTGAAAATGGCAGAAGAAAGCAAACTTAAGAAGTAACTCTAAATATGTTTAACTCATGGTTCTCCCGACTTTTGAAGATATCCTTTCCGCCCATGAACTGATTAAGCCATACATTCACCGCACACCGGTGCTGACCAGCAAGAGCATCAACATACTGATGGGTTGTGAACTCTTCTTTAAATGCGAAAATTTCCAGAAAGTGGGCGCCTTTAAGTTTCGCGGCGCTACCAATGCGGTCTTTTCTTTGAGTGAAGCAGAAGCCAGCTCAGGTGTTGGAACCCATTCCTCAGGGAATCATGCGGCAGCCCTGGCTCTGGCTGCACGGATGCGTGGGATAGAAGCACATATCGTCATGCCTTCCAATGCCCCGGAGATCAAGAAAATCGCGGTAGCCGGTTACGGGGCGCATATCACTTATTGCGAACCCACGCTTCAGGCAAGGGAGGAGACCCTTCAGCAGTTGGTAAACAAAATTGGACTTACAGTCGTTCATCCTTATAACAATTTCAAGGTAATTTGCGGTCAGGGTACCGCTGCGCTTGAACTTCTGGAAGAGGCCAAAGAGCTGGAAATATTGATGTGTCCGGTTGGTGGCGGCGGTCTCCTATCCGGGACAGCGCTCTCCACAAAGGCCTTAAGTCCTGCCACCAGGGTTATTGCGGCAGAACCAAAAAATGCTGATGATGCTTTCAGATCCTTCCGGGATGGCTATATCCATCCCTCGATTCAACCCATGACCATTGCAGACGGTTTGCTCACCTCACTCGGGGAGATGACTTTTGCTGTAATTCAGAAAAATGTTGACGAGGTTTTGACTGCGCGGGAAGAAACAATCGTTGCTGCCATGCGAATGATCTGGGAGCGGATGAAGATCATTATTGAACCTTCCAGTGCAGTTCCGCTAGCGGTCATCATGGAAAACAGGGAAAAATTCAGTGGAAAAAATATTGGAATTATTCTTTCGGGAGGGAATGTTGAACTAACAAAATTGCCTTTTTAATTTTCTGTATTTGTCTTGCAAATAATCCGGAATTATTTTTCGTTTTCGACTGAACTTTCTTAGATTTAAGAACTTGTAAATAAGAATTGTACCGTCCTGAATGTCAGGAAGTAAACGAAATATTATTCCGGCAAATTGACCGGACAACTAAATAATAATACCTAATTATCTGAATAATATGAAGCTTTTACTTAAGAAGTGCCTGGTTTTCTCTGTTTTGTTCATCGTTCTGTCCGTTTTTTCTGGCAGATTATTTAGTTTACCCATTGGAGGATTGATTAAATGTGTCACCACGACCGGAGCTGGACTTAAAGATGGAACCGGCTGGACAAATGCATACGATGGCACTCAAATTCAGACTGCGATAAACGATATAGGTGTGGCTGAAGTATGGATTGCCAGAGGGACCTATTTCCCCACCCAGGATGGAGATCAGACTATGTCTTTTCAGATGAAATCAGGTGTCAAGATTTATGGCGGATTCGCAGGGACAGAAACAAGCTTTATCCAACGAAACTGGGCAATGAATGCGACCATTCTCAGCGGAGATATAGGAATGGCTGGAGACAATATCGACAACAGCTACCATGTGATCTTCAACACCGATGTCGACAATACTGCCACACTGGATGGATTCACGATTCAGGGAGGAAATGCGGACATGGCTGGCGGAGGTATTTTCAATACCAACTCCTCTCCTGTAATTTCCAATTGTATCATCACAAATAATGCAACAAATGCCGGAGGTAACGGAGCAGGTATGTACAACGAGGCCCATTCCTCTCCAACGCTGACCAACTGCATGATACTTTCCAATACGACAGATGGTCAGGGTGGCGGTATGTTCAACCTTGAATCATCTCCCACGCTCATCAATTGCGACATATTAAAAAATACTGCCGGATTTGGTGGTGGATTTTATAACGATACCTCCTCGAGCCCAACCATTAACAATTCCATCATCTGGGCGAATGTTGCCAGCAACTTCGGAAATCAGATTTATATCGCGGATGGAGCTTTTACACTAAATTATTCCTGTTACTCCAATACCACCCCCAGTACCGGGATAGCCGACTTAACAGTCGCCGGTGGAAGCTTGTCAGACGTCAACAGCAACATTACTTCCAATCCCAAATTTGCCAACTTCGTCAATGATTACAGGCTAACATTAGCCTCCCCATGCGTGGATGCCGGACTGGATTCCTACACAACAGAAGCGACAGACATACGTAGCAGTGGCTATCAGCGTAAACTTGATAAAACCACAGGATCGACAGGAACTGTTGACATCGGGGCTTATGAATTTAAGTTGGGTTCAGACCCAACTGTTCCGGCTATTCCAAAATTATACGTCAAAGCCGATGCCACCGGCGCCAATGACGGCACAAGCTGGGCGAACGCCTATACATCCCTGCAGTCAGCACTAGCTGCTTCCATGAGCGGATTCCAGATATGGGTAGCCAGAGGAACTTATTTTCCCTCAGCAGAAAACGACGTGACAGTATCCTTTCGACTCAAGTCGGGCCTCGAAGTTTACGGAGGTTTTGCAGGGACAGAGGTCTCTCTTGGCAGCAGAAACTGGTACACCAACCCTACGGTTCTGAGTGGTTATATTGGCGCGCCGAACGATTCAACCAACCGAAGCTATCATGTTATTTACAATACTGATGTAGATAATACGGCGATCCTCGATGGGTTTACCATCAAAGGGGGGTCAGCACCCGATGCTGGAGGAGGTATTTATAACACTGGTTCTTTTGGTTCCTCACCGATAATTAAAAACTGTATTATTACTGACAATACTACTGTTGCGGGAGGAATCGGAGCCGGTATTTACAATGAAGCTACCTCCGCTCCGAAATTTACCAACTGCGTTATATCCTATAACATTACCGATGGTAATGGAGGAGGAATATTTAATGTCAACTCCTCGCCAACATTTACTAACTGCACGGTGACGCAAAACAAGGCAACTTTAGGCGCAGGTATTTACAATGACCAGGCATCCATTACGAACATTTATAATTCCATTTTCTGGGGAAACTATTTCTTTACCTCCGGTGTCGGCGAAGGAAGGCAGATTTATATCAATGATGGAACAGTAACACTGTATAATTCGTGTTATAGAAATTTATCCTTGGATATTTCTTTGTCAATTGCTCCAATTGTTGACGCGACGGATATTACAACCGATCCAAGTTTTTTTGATCCAACGGTAGGAGATTTTCGTCTTGGTGGAAATTCACCTTGTGTCGATGCCGGAAATGATTCTTATAACAGCGAGCCTACAGATATAAGGAGCATTGATTTTTCAAGAAAATTACTGAAAACAAACGCATCAAATACTGGAACCATTGATATGGGGGCCTTTGAATATAAGAACGGTATTGACCCAACTTGTGGACCCATACCAAAGGCCAGTGTCCTTGCAGACGCGAGCATTTGTCCGGGCTCGAGAATCAGTATTGGCGGAAGTGCTGTCAGCGGAAGTACCTATAGCTGGACATCCTCCCCTTTTGGCTTTTCTTCAACCTTAGCAAATCCAAGCGTAAACCCTGCTGTAACTACAATTTATACCTTAACAGAAAAAAACGCTTCCGGATGCCAGAGTAGCCATAATGTCACTATTACTGTCACGCAAGGGGTAACCGTCAACAGTGCATCTTCCGCATTATGGTGTAATGCCGTCCCAAACACTTACAAGGTAACCAGCTCTATCCCTACTGCCACCTTTACCTGGAAAAGGGATTCTGTTGCCGGGGTTAGCAATAAGGCTGTCACCAACGGCACCGGTGCAACCATTACGGAGACACTGGTAAACACAACTAATTCTGCCGTTAATGTCATATACAGGATCACTCCTGCCGCTATCGGATGCAGCACCAGTATACCTAAGGATGTAACAGTTACCATCCCTGTCATCCTGATCAGTAGTCCGGCAACGGCTAACTGGTGCAGTAATACTTATAATTCTTATATCGCAACTACTAATACCACTGGTTTCGTCATTTCTTACAAGTGGACAAGGGCAGCTGTGGCGGGTATTAGCAACACCGCAGTGACCAATGGAATTGGTGCGACCATCACCGAAAAGCTGGTCAACACGACAACTGAACCTATTCTGGTTCATTACCTAATCACACCTACTGTCGACGGATGTGTGGGTAAGACCAAAGATGTCGTTGTAACAGTGAATCCCGTCGCTGTTATCAAAAGTCCTGTCCCTACCTTCTGGTGCAGCGACAATCTCAGCGTTTTTACTCCTGATCTTACTACAACAACAGGAACCTTCTCCTACAAATGGACAAGGGCCATGGTTGCGGGAATCAGCAACGATAGCCTCAAAAACGGTGCCGGAACATTTCTCAATGAGACACTTTTCAATACTACTCCGAACCCGGTAGTGGTTCATTATCTCATTACACCGCTTGTCAACGGATGCCCTGGTACAACAAAGGATGTATCGGTAACCGTGAATCCGGCCGTTAAACCTGCTATCAGCGGCCCGACTTTGGGTTGCGCATCTTCCAGCGGAAGTGTGTATTCTACCCCTGCAATCACCGGCCATACTTATAGCTGGACCACTGCAGGCGGAACGATCACAGCAGGAGCAAATACCAATTCGTGCACGGTTACCTGGGGAGAAGTTACCTTAGGTTGGGTGAGAGTCTCAGACACGAATATTTCCACAGGATGCATCAACACCAACACACAAATTGTCGCACTGAACCCATCACCCGCAGCGGTTGCAGGGGTCGACAGGTTACTATGTCCTGGTACTTCAACTCAACTTGGTGCGGCCGCCGTGCCAGGAAGTACCTACAGTTGGACCTCCACACCATCCGGATTCGTTTCCAATGTGTCTAATCCAACCGTAATAGCGAACGCGACAACTACTTACAAAGTCATCGAACTCAATGCAAAAGGCTGTTTTAGTACGCATAATGTAGTGGTGGCCGTACCTTCACCGACGATTACCGGACCCGCAACTCCATGCGAGGGCTCCTCTGGTAATGTCTACACGACGGAAGCAGGAATGTCCTCCTATGCTTGGACCATCTCGTCTGGTGGTACCATAACTTCAGGTGGCACTTCCACAGACCGAACCGTAACAGTCAAATGGAACGTTCCAGGTGCCCAGACAGTCACCGTAAATTACGTTTCTTCCGGTGGATGCATCATCGCATCACCTACTGTGATGAATGTTACTGTCAACCCCATACTGACTCCGGCACTGATAGGAGCGCCCTCAGCTTGTATTGGCGTTGCAGGGGTGACCTATACAACCGACGCCGGGATGACAGCATATACTTGGAAAGTTTCCTCCGGAGGCTTAATTATTTCAGGATCAAGCACAAACGTCATCAACGTAATATGGAATACCTTGGGCGATCAAAAAGTAACCGTTAATTACACGAATCCGACTGGTTGTCCGACTGCCTCTGAAACAGTGAAAAATATAACGGTCAATCCGTTACCGGATCCTACACTATCCGGTCCGGATACTCCTTGCGCATTGTTGCCTGGTATTGTTTATTCAACCGAAACAGGCATGAGCGGTTACAGTTGGAGTGTCTCGTCGGGAGGGACCATCACCTCAGGAGGGACAGCGACAGATCCGACCATCACGGTTACGTGGAATACGGCAGGATTACAAACGGTATCCGTCAATTACCGCAACGCCAATGGATGTTCCGCAACTACGGCAAAAGTGAAATATATTGCTGTCAATCCGGTTTTGGTACCTTTACTTTCCGGAGTGGCAAATGTTTGTTCAGCCACAAAGGGTGCAATCTACGCCACACAGGTTGGCATGGATAGTTACAAGTGGAGCGTGTCGAATGGGGGAACTATTACTTCCGGCGCCGGAACGAGTGCGATCACAGTTGACTGGAATGGCACGGGAACGCAGCAGGTCGGTGTCAACTTCGTCTATCCGGGAGGGTGTTCGTCACCAACCCCAACGGTTAAGCAACTAACCTTATACGATTTGCCGGTTCCGACGATCACTGGAACTGCTGCTGTCTGTGTAAACACGACCGGAGTCACCTACACCACAGAAGCAAGCATGACAGGATATAACTGGAAAATCTCAGCCGGAGGGACCATCACATCAGGTGGTACTGCAACGGATCGCACGGTTACTGTTACGTGGAATACGGCAGGACCTCAAACCGTTAGTGTCAACTATAACAACTCGAATGGATGTTCGGCTCTTTCCCCAACTGTCAAGGCTGTTACTGTCAACCCTCTTCCAGTGCCTGTCATTACCGGAGCAGCCGCGGTGTGTGAGAAATCAGTTGGCAATGTCTACAGCACAGAAACGGGCATGACTGGATATACCTGGAATATTTCAGCAGGAGGTACCATCTCGTCAGGAGCAGGAACGAATCAGATTGCTGTTGCATGGAATACGCCGGGGGCGCAGACGGTAAGTGTCAACTATGTCAATACAAATGGTTGTACGGCATCAGCGCCTATCTCTAAGAACATTACAGTCAATCTTCTGATCGGCACGGCAGGTGCAGTCACAGGTACTAACAATTTGTGCGGGGGAACCCAGGCTGTTTATACGGTTCCGGCAGTGGCCAATGCCTCTACTTATGTATGGACTTTACCAGCAGGAGCTACCATTGTATCCGGATCTGGAACTTCCTCTATCACTGTAAGCTACAGTCCAACGGCTTCTTCGGGAAATATTTCGGTGTATGCCAGTAATTTCTGCGGAAACAGCAACACCTCCTCATTGGCAGTCCAGGTTACTCCTTTAACTGATGTGGCAGGGAATATCAACGGACCTTCGGCCGTCTGTCAGGGATCGACTGGACTGATCTTCTCAGTTCCAAAGATTGCCAATGCGACGAGTTACACCTGGTCATTACCGGCAGGAGCTACGATTATTTCAGGAGCTACTACCAACAGCATTGTAGTCGACCTCTCTATGAGTACTGTTACTGGACCAATTACCGTTTACGGTTCAAATTCCTGTGGAAAAGGGACAGTTTCTCCAACGTTCATACTGACAGTGAACCTAATTCCACCAAAGGCCATCATCACTCCTACGGGATCCAATATCTCCAGCAGTGCGCCAACTGGTAACCAATGGTACTTCTCCAGTACGGCAGATGGAGCAGGAACTGCCATTCAGGGAGCGACCTCACAGCTTTATACCCCAACACAAAATGGCTGGTACTGGACTGTAGTTACAATCAACAACTGTATTTCAGCTCCCTCCAATCATCACTATCGTCTGAAAGCCGGGGAGAATAATCGTTACAACCTTTTCCCAGTGCCTAACGATGGTGAATTTACTGTTGAGATTACGACTCCTGACCAGCAGCAATTTTCGATACAAGTATACGATCCTCTGGGTAAGAAGATTTATGAACATACGGACTTTGTGATCAATGGAGATTTCAGGCAAGCCATCAACCTGAAACCTTTGCCTACAGGGATTTACACAATTGCCTTCCGCACCAAAGATGGAAATGTAGTAAGGAAATTCTACATCAGGAAGTGATCCAATAGCCCTTAAACAAGACAGCCTGCTGAACTCACGTTCAACAGGCTGTCTCTTGTTTAAGGGCAAAATAATTTATCTGAATTTCAGACCAACAGTCGCGTTGACACCTGATTTCAAATCCAGGCCTTGAATCTGTGTTCCAAGTGTATTATCCAATCCTAAAGAATAGCGAACATCAACGGTAATAAAACCAAGGATATCTGCACCGGCGCCGAGTTGGAAATTATAGGCTTTGCTTTGACGCTTAAAGGTTGATAGAGGATTAGATTCAGACAGGAAAAAAGTTCCCTGTGGCCCAGCCATCACATGTGCACTAACTATCCCCAGATTGATCAGTCGCAAACCAATCAGGACCGGGACCTTCAAGGTATTGACCTTAGTAGTTGACTGACTTCCAAGTGATAGAGTTGTATTTGTTTCCTTGTGCATGGCATAATAGAACTCGGGTTGAAGGTAGAGTATTCGCCCAAACTGGAAGAAAACACCCAATTGTGCATTAGATTTAAATTGGGATGAAATCTTACTTTGATCCAGTGTTGCTGTAGCCAGATCCAATCCAATTTTGGGCCCAAACCAAAAACTTGGTTTTTTCTTTGTTGCTTCAGGCTGTGTGCCCTGATCCTGTGCGAAAAGGTTTGCAGGGAAAAGCAGGAAGGCGATCAGCATTACTAAACAAAAATCACGGAGTCGTTTCATAGTGTTAAATTTAGAATTATTAAGTAATCAAACTTTAATACGAAAAAAGTTCCTCTATGAGAACAAAATCTAGGCTAATTCTTGAGGCATCTAACGGACAGACCATATTTCTGGTTGACAAAGCTTCTGGTTATGGAGCCATTGCCGAAATAAAGGTAGCGATAATAGGAAACATTCGCAGTACCAGGAGTTGAACTCCACCATTGACCATAACTTCCCAGATTTTCGTACAAACCGGTATTGGTCCTGCACCCGCCAGGTAAAGCGGTATATAAGGTTTCATTTGTTGCTCCACCGTTTGGTGTCGTCCAGTGAAGGGTTCCTGTTTCTTTAAGTTTACCCCCCGCCAACGTGGTTCCTCCCAAATAACTTGAAAGAATATTCCATTCATCGTCTGAAGGAACATGCCAGCCAGTTGGGCACAAATTGCCGCTATTAACTGCATACCAGTTGTATAGCGCTCCATAGGTGTTTTTGGAGGAAGATTCATCGCCCTCATACCAGCAATATCCGGAATTGATCCTGCTACTCCAGGCACTGGCATCCTCTACATAAGGAAGGAGGGAGCCGTCATTAAATTTGGTCGTTTTCAAATTTCCTACCATCCAAACCTGGGTACCAAGCTTGACGATATTGTAAAAATTACTGTCCCGATCCATTACCAGGAGTTTAGCTGGTGAAAAGGACAATTCACTTCCATAGGCTATCCCGATACTATTTCTGGCATAAGCCCTCACATAATAGGTCTTGTTATAATCCTTTTTAGACAATTTCAACGTACTAAGGAAACTCCCGGTGCCGCTGCCATCTGAGGTATTTGGATCGCCAGGGATAGCACTCCAGGTAGGATTTTTAAGAAAATTCCAACAAATACCACGACCAAGAATGGGTGAACCACCATCGTTTGTAATTTCTCCACCTCCAAAAGCAATGGTATCTGAAACAACGGTAATATCCGCGGTAGTAATAGTAGGTACGACAGGGGCAATGAGGGCTGTAACCTGAGCGCCATATCCAATACCTGCATTGTTTGTCGCGTAGGCTTTAATATAATAAGTTATACCCGGTTTTAGCCCGGTAATAGTGCTGGAAAATGTGCCAATTCCCTGACCATCAGAGGTGGTGCTATCGCTGTTCAAGGCAGTTGGATTCTGAATCCTACTCCAACAAACGCCTCTTGCAACCACAGAACCGCTGCCTTCGGATGATATCTCACCACCAGTCTTGACAGAAGAAATTGTTAAACCGGTAATTGGAAGAGTCTTCAGCAACGGAACCTCCTTGAGGCTATTCTGCTTGCAGTTCCATGTAAAAATCAACAATAAAAATATTGCTGTATGGAAGATTGCCTTAAATCCCGTTTTACCTGCTAACTGATGGTACATATCTGAAGCTTCCGATTAAAAGTATCTGGGTGTGAAACGGCAATATCTTCTCTTTTTGTATGGGAAATCGTAGCTCAGCATAAATTCATGTGTCCCTGCGTTGTATTGAGATGGGGCAAAAGTAGTGAGGTCGTAGGAATAACCTATTTTCAACTCTCCATTGACGAAAACCTGTAAGATCAGACCATAAGAATTTTTCAGCCGATAGGTGGCTCCCACCCATACCCGGTCAAAAAACAGTCCATTAGCAGAGAAATCTGCGATAACGGGCGTGCTTTTACTGCTCCGTACTAGCATGGTTGGCTTAAATTTTACATTTTCAGCTACATCAATCACATAGCCAGCCATCGCATACATATTTACCTCTTCTTTATAGACAATCTCACCACTCTCAGAGTTGATCTTGTTCTGGAAGATTTTTGGGACAGAAGCGCCAAGGAAGAAATTGTCTGCATGCCACATGACCCCCAAGCCAAAATTGGGAAGATATTTCTTGTTGATATCAAAGGCCGTAACCGGATCGTTTGGATCGCGCACACCCAGGTCTGTCATCATGGCCTGGTATCTGTTGAAACCTCCTTTTAATCCAAATGAAATGTATTGGTCACTTGTGAGCAGAATACGGAATGAATAGTCTGCATAGAATCCATTCTGTCTTACCGGTCCGAACCTGTCGTTAATGATTGAAAATCCCAGACCAACATTGTATTTCCTGAATGGTCCCTGAATAGTAAGTGTATTTGTAATGGGGGCACCGTCGAATCCGACCCATTGTATCCTGGACATGGCAGTCACGTTAACATACCCCGACATTCCAGCGTAGGCAGGTTGTATCGTGAGCAAGTTGTTCATGTACTGATTAAAGATTGGATCCTGTTGCGAATAGGCATTGAGTTGAAATCCAAGTAAAAAGATTCCAATGAATACCTTACAGACACTTTTAAATATTTTATTAATTGGCTTCAATGATGATAATATTAATAATAGACATAAACGTAACCTCTCAGTGTCTGGCTGCTTGTTCCGCCCAGTTTAAGGATATAATAATAGACTCCTGGCGCGACGAGCTGGTTCTTCGAGAATGTTGATTCAGTGTACTTGCCATCCCATGCATTTGCAGGATCCTCATAATTATTGCTTTGGAAAACCAGTTGTCCGGATCTGGTGAAGATTAGCAACTGACTATCCCGGTATTCCTTTTGCGTCAGACCATCGATGACAAATTTATCATTAAGTCTGTCGCCATTCGGCGAGATCATCTGCGGGATAAGAGGTATCTCTTTGATGTACACTTTTTGTATGCATGCATTGATTAATCCCACCTGGTCTGTAACCGTCCATTTTACCAGGGTCTCTCCGGTTCTGAATTTTATTGGTGCATCATTAAGCACCATCGTATCAATGACAGAACAGTTATCCCAAACAAGTGGTTTCCCCAGATCGACGATGTACTTGTTCGGATTCAGGTCCCCTGTTTTCAAGTATTCGACCGTCAGATTGATAGGTCTCGGGCAGGTAATCAAAGGCCTCATGGTATCTGTCACGCTGATGAAAACACTGTCCTTTTTGACACAACTATTTGGATCAGTAACCGTGATTCGATGCCACAATGGTGTAAGTCGCAAAGCTTCGCGGGTTGTTTGCACCGGGTTGGTCAACCATTTATATTTGTAACTGTTGAGTACTGCAAGGTCTGTACTACCGTTAATTGTATCTACACTGGCACTTCCGTTGGCGTCACTCATACATTGAACAGCTTTGGTCCTAAAACCTAACCTGATCGGTGCCGGTTCCTTGATTTCACCGGTAAATGAAGCGATACATTTCTTGGCGTCGGTTACCACGACAGTATAGATCCCAGCTTTCAGGTTCTTTGCTGTCTGTGTACTCTGGACAGGTTTGGTGCTCCACAGGTAATTGTACGGAGCAGAACCATAGGTCACATTAACCGTCATGGATCCGGTAGTATCTCCGGCACAGCTAAGCTCAGCAAGCGGTGTCATGGTCGCACGCAAGGAGTCAGGCTGACTAACGAAAGCAGCCTGAATGTCGAAACATTTTCCTGATTTCGAAAGACCCTTTATATAATATGTTCCAGCTGTGACGGCCTTCGGCGTAGTCAAGGTGATACTTGCTTTTGAATCTTTCCAGTAGCTGAGTGTCAATCCTGTTGAAGAACCGGCAGTAACAGCAGGCAAGGTCAAATCTGCGGTCGTCCCTGTACAAGTCTTCAAGACCAAAGCTGCCGGATTCACTACTAGGGTAGGTTTAACATATACTTCAATCTGTGGATACATGAATGAGCTAACTGTACACTGAGCAGTATTGAGTGTGTATTGGATATTGTGAACGCCGACGCCGGCTGATGCAGGATCAAAGACATTCCCTGTGATGCCAGGACCAGTAAAGATGACTCCGGCAGGAGTAGTTATTAAGGTTACTTTCGAATCAGAAATACAATAGGGTCCGTAAGTTCCAACAAAGTTCACCGAATTTACACTTAATGTCACCGGGTTGGCGTAACTGGCACATCCGTTGGTAACCTTAAGTGAATAAGTACCTGCGTTGACCGGTTTAAGGTAAGTTAAAACCGGGTTCTGATCTGTGGAGGTAAATCCATTCGGACCGGCCCACTCATAGGTATTCATACCTGATGGGGAAGCACGCAAGGTAATATCCATCCCCTCACAGGCAGGATTGGGAGTAATCGTGATAATTGGTTTCACCACAGGCGTGCTGAATTGGACATCCAAGGGGGTGGGTGGGAAGTTACATCCAGCTTTATCACGGACCGTCAGGGTATATGTTCCAGCAAGCGTGACATTTTTGATAATCGGACTCTGTAGAGTAGAAATCAGAGCGCCTAAAGGATCCCTCCAGCTGTAACTTGCCATATTACTTGGTTCTCCCCTAAGTTTCAGCGTATCACCACTACACAAAGGTGCATTGTAAGTTGCTTTTGGACTGAAGACGGTTGGAATTACTGAAGTAGTAGCCTCGCAACCATTCTGATCCCTAACAGTCAGGGTATACCTGGTACTATCAGTAGGAAGGGGATAAGCCAGAGGCAGAAGATTTCTAGGATTTTTAGGATCACTGGGAATTGTTGCCCCCCCCGGACCTGTCCAGGTATAGCTAACCATTCCGCTCGGATTACCACTTAATTGCAGGGTACCTGCAGGGCAAATGGTCGCAACAGAAATCAGCGGTATCGGTAAGGCTTTAAACGCCACTGTAATACTATCGGCTGAAGTAGTCCCCGAAGGATCAATGACTTGCAATTTATATTTACCGGCCATGGCAGCGGTTACGTTATTGATAGCCGGACTCTGTTCTGTGGAGCTAAAATTATTTGGACCTTTCCATGAATATACCATATTATCGGGCAATCCTGATAAGTATAGCGTGCCTCCAAGACATGTTTGCTGGTAACTGGCTTTGGCTGAAGTAATGGTGACTCTTGTCGAGTCGGAAGCTGAACATCCGGATGGATCTGTCACTGTCAGTTTATACATACCCCCCATTGCCGAAGTAACGTTGGGAATCAGCTGATCCATGCCTGTATAAGTAAACTTCCGTGGATCTGTCCATACGTAAGTATAACCGAACACCTCCGCACCACCGAACAGCTTTAAGTCCTGACCAATGGCAAGCGGGCTATTGGAAGAGGTACTCACAAGCGGAGAGGTAATCATGAGTTTAACCGGCGTTCGTAAGGCACTTTCACATCCTCCGGGTTTCTGGTAAGCCGCATAATAGGTAATGGAATCGTTCACGGTACTCCAGGTAGGATTTGCAACTTTGACACCTCCAATTGGTTTGTCGTACCATATTAAGGTCAATCCGGCCGTAATGTTAAGCGCATTCCGTGCATTGAGTGTTTGAACCTTCGGCAGGGCGCATTCTTTAATCACCCCATTCGCATATTTTGCTGCCAGAGTTGGAGGCGCTTGAGTATTGACGGTCATGGTGACAGGAATCCGCTTGGTTGCAGGACAACCTGAAATGGAATCAACAGATTCCGCATAAACTATGCGGGTTGCCGGCGCTTTCTGTATCGCTGAGACTGCATTTCCTAAAGTTAAGGCATCATACCAGGAAAGTTTAGATGTTACTGTACCTGGTTTTACCCACTTGGATGCATCGACAGAGTCAGGCTCACAAACCGGGGCTATTATTCCCGTAGTGGTATTTATGTAGGTGGGATTAGCAGGAGACGGATTAATCATCAACGTCACTTTTGTACGTGAAGTGCTAACGCAATTCCCTAACCTGGCTTCCGCATAATAGGACTTCGCAGTACCGACAGTATTCCAAACAGGATTTGTTACGATTGTACCACCAGTCGCGGCACTCCACCACGTAACAGTTACGCCGGTAGGCACTGTCACTTTTGCAGTAAGCGTTTGGATCGTCTTTCCAACACATTCTATAATATCTTTCCCGACGGGTGGTGCAGGAGTTTCGTTAATTGTCAGGGTAACGGGAGTACGTCTGGTGCTTCGGCACTCCGTCGTAAGATCCTTGGCTTCGGCATAAAAAGTCATTGATCCGTAGGTATTCCAGGTAGGACTGACAGGAGTTCCTCCAGTTGCGGTGGTAAACCATTCAAGACCAACATTAGGTGTAGCTGGAACCGGGGCTGCAATTCTTTTATTCGCATCCAGGGTAGTATCAGTTGCGCAGACAGTTAGATTCCCTAAACTGAGAGGAATCGCTGGTGGAGTATTAATCGTCAGGGTAACAGGCATTCTCGTTGCCAGGACACAGGATCCTTTGTATGCTTCCGCATAATAAGTAACTGGTTTAGCTGTTGAGCTCAGGGTCGGTCTCGCGATTGCAGTTCCTCCGGTAGGTGCAGAGAACCATCTGATGAGCGATCCATCTGCTGGAATAATCGTTGGTACGTTTAATGTCTGGAGAGGCGACGTAGCACATTCTGTTACATCTTTAATTTTGTCAAGCGGCAGAGGAGCAGCATTTATGGTCAGGGTAACAGCAGTACGTCTGGTACTTCTACATCCTGCAATAGAGTCTAATGCTTCCGCGTAATAAGTCATTGATCCCACCGTGTTCCATCTCGGACTGACAGCTGTTCCTCCTGTTGCGGCGGTGAACCATTCCAGTCCAACCTTTGCCGCAAGCGGAGTCACAATTCGGGTATTGGCATCCAGAACAGTATCTATCGAACAGACAGTTAGGTTACCCCTGCTGACAGGCACTGCAGGTGAAGGATTAATTGTCAACGTAACTGGCAACCTGGTAGGTGAGACACAAGTTCCCTTGTATGCTTCCGCATAAAAAGTCGTAGATCTTACAGCATTGAGTGTAGGTCGTGCGATCGCTGCTCCGCCAGTAGCTGTAGAGAACCATCTGACAAGAGATCCATCGCTCGGAGTGATCGTTGGTACATTTAAGGTCTGAAGAGGTGACTGAGCACAATCCTTTATCTCCGGAATTTTGTCAAGTGGTAAAGGAGCAGCATTGATAGTAAGTGTAACGGCAGTACGTCGTGCACTTCTGCATCCCGTAACAGAATCCAGCGCTTCCGCGTAATAAGTCATTGGTCCAACTGTATTCCATCTTGGACTGACGGCTGTTCCTCCACTAGCAAGTGTGAACCATTCCACGCCAACCTTGGGAGTAAGTGGTGTAAGAGCAATCCTCTTATTTGCGTCCAGAACCGTATCTGTCGAGCAGACAGTAACATTACCCAAACTGATAGGAGCTACAGGTAAAGCGTTAATTGTCAATGTTATTTGCCTCCTTGGAGACACACAAGTTCCTTTGTATGCTTCAGCATAATAAGTAATTGGCTTCACTGTAGAACTCAAGGTCGGTCTTAAAACGGCAGTTCCACCTTGACGTACAGTGAACCACCTGACAAGTGATCCGTCGGTAGGAGTTATTATTGGCACGTTTAGTGTCTGTAGAGGAGTGGCAGCACATTCTGTTATATCCGTAAGACTATCAAGCGGCGCCGGGGATTCCTTGATTGATAGGGTAACTGCTGTCCTTCGGAGACTAACGCAACCTGACAAGATATTTGTTGATTCTGCGTAGTAGGTAACTGTATTCACATCACTCAGTGTCGGCTGATACACTATATCTCCTAAGGTTAAAGAATTATACCATACAATACTTGTACCAGAAGGGGTATTAATTTGGGTTCCTGCATCTAGTTTACTACCAGCGCATTGGGGTAACGGATTACCAATACTTGTCGGTGCAGCTGGAGCCGGGTTAATCGTCAATACCACTTTGGTACGGGTTAGACTCGGACAAGTACCAGCAGCGATGTAGGATTCAGCATAGTAAGTAGATGTACCAACAGTTCGGCGAATCTGAGCATTGGCAGCTAAAACAGTTCCGCCAGTCGGTGTTGTATACCATCTGATAGTGGTGCCAACAGGAGCGGTAGCGGGAATCGCAGCTGTGGCAGTCAAGGTCTGTATCGGAGACTGCTCACACTGTATTACTTCACCAAAGGTTGGATCGTTCGCAGAAGGAGTAAGTGGAACCGGTGCATCCGGAGTATTATTGATTGTCAATATAACCCTTGTTCTCGTTGTACTGACGCAACCGATATTATCGATTGATTCAGCATAATAGGATGTAGCACCTACCTGATCCCAAGTAGCCGGAGAAACGGGTGTACCCCCTGTGGCGGTTGTGTACCAAGCCAAAGTAGATCCTGAAGGCGGAGTGGCCGAGGCTGTAAGTGTCTGTGTAGTAGGTAATGTCGCACATTGTGTAATATTCCCTATACTACTTGTTGGGGCAACAGGTGCCGGATTGATCGTCAATTTGACGGGTGTTCTGGTGAGACTGGCACAACCTGAAGCGGCAATATAAGATTCCGCGTAATAGGTTATGGTTCCAACCGCATTCAGCGTCGGAGCTCCTGTAATTGGAGTACCTCCGGCGGCTGTAGCGAACCACCTAAGCGTTGAACCTGCAGCAGCAGTTGCGCTCGCGGTCAAGGTTAAAACCGTAGCCCTTTGGCAGCCTACCTGGTCGCCAGTTGTGGTCGGTGCTGTTGGATAATCTACTATTGTGATAGTTACTGCAGTCCTGGTAAGACTAGTACAGTTGGTCAAATCGTCTTTAGATTCAGCATAGTAGGTAGCCGTTCCAGCAATATTACTAAACAAACTTGGAACTACTGTGTTTCCACCTGCAGATTGATTCCACCAGGTTACTGAAGTTCCGGCCGGAGAGGTTGCTGTGGCTGTATATTTATTACCCGTAATGTTATCTACACATTGGGTAATATTTCCACCACTCGTAGGTGCTACAGGAGCGCCCTGAATGGTTAAGGAAACGCCAGGCGACCTTGTCAAACTAGGGCAAGTACCATTATTTGCTTCCGCATAATAGATTCTGTTTCCAACAGTATTCAATGTCGGTGTTACAGGAGCACCACCAATGGGGGAGGTATACCATACTATTGAAGTCCCGGCTGGTGGTGGGGTCAATGTTGTGGCCGTAAGCGTCTGAATAGGTGACTGTTCACAGGCAATCTGATTAGGTCCATTAACCGGAGTGCTCGGATTTTGAACGATTGTTAACTTGACCGGCGTCCTGGTAAGGCTCTTACATCCTGAAATAATATCAGTAGATTCAGCATAATAAATAACTGCATTGATTGTACCTACCTTATTATTTGTGGGAGCGACTACCACATTGCCACCCAACGGAGCGTCATACCATGTTAACGTGGAAGTGGGAGGAACTGTGGTGACATTATTGGCATTCAGAACCGGAGGAGCACCTGTACCATCCCAGCAATAGGTAATATAACCGATGCTTACCGGAGGAGTAGGAGCAGGATTTACCGTTACGGGAATAGAATTCGACTGATCGGAAGAACAGCCTGTCAAGGAATTAGTCACCGTCAAGCGATAGGTTCCACCAGCAGTAACCAGGTTGTTTTGAGAAGTCGCACCATACGGACTCCAAAGATAATTGTAGCCTGTTCCCAGATTAGGACCATTAAGCCATACGTTGCCCCCTTCGCAGAATGTAGTTAGTTGGCCAGAAGCAGCACTAATCACAGGGGCGGTTGGTTTGACATTTACTGTGATGGCTTTTGTTGAAGAAGTTCCAACACCACAAGTATTGCTGGCAAATACAACCACATTCCCGGAAATAGCTGTACTTCCATAATCGACTGTAATTGAAGAACCCGTAGAAGCACCATTGATAGTAGCGCCAGTTGGAACTGTCCAGGTATAACTTGTAGCTCCCGTAACAGCCGCAACTGAATAAACGATTCCAGTCTTGCCCTGGCATACAGAAGAGGTACCGCTGATGCTGCCTGGGTTTGCAGGCACGTCATTCACCTGAATTGCCATTGTTGAGATAGGCCCATTCCCACAACTATTTGTACCATAAACGCTTAAATCTCCAGAACTTGAACCACTTGGGAACGTAACCCTAATAACATTTGTATTTGCACCTGAGATTATCGATGCTCCAGGAGGTACGCTCCAGTTGTAGGTAGTAACACCTGCAATAGGTACTATAGAATAAGTAAAACTTGATGGTTTACAGACTGTTGCAGATCCTGTTATCACTCCCGGATTTCCAGGCATCGAGCCAACAACTATATGCATAGTACTGAAGGTTGCTACATTACACGGGCTAACAGAATTTGCTGTTAAGGTAACAGTTACTGTTCTACCCACATCACCTGAGCCCGGGATATACGTTGGAGTCAAAGAATTTAAACTGGACATTACACCAGTTCCGTCATGGGTCCATACCAGTGACTGGTAATGTGTCGAGGTCGCACCGGTTATAACGAGTGAATTAGGATAGCAAACAGATTGGTCAGGACCTGCATTTGCCGTAGGCTTCGGTTGGATCGTGAGTTGCAGGAAGTCATTTACGGAGGCAGTACAAGGTGCATTGCCAAATGCTGTCAATGTCAAAACAACTGAACCATTTGTTTGATCTAAAACACTTGGAACATAAGTTGGGGCGAGAGTTCCCTGATTCTGGAAAGTTCCGGTACCTGAAGATGACCACCCATAGGAAGAAGAGTTTATAGCTGTCGCACCGCTAACAGTAAAACTATTACCTGCACAAACTACACCATCGTTTCCCGCATAAATAGTTGGCAAAGATAAAGCATTAACAATTACTGAAGTCGACTGAGCTGACTGACAACCATTTGCATCTCTAACAATGACAAAATAACTTCCTGAAGAACTTGCAGTAATAGACTGGGTTACTTCCCCTGTAGACCATTGGTAACTATTTGAGGAAGTAGAAGTAAGTACTACATTTCCACCAGCGCAAAAATTGATCGGACTCGCAGGCGAAATAATTGGGACCTGCGGTTTCGGGTTAACGATCACGTTTACAAAATAACTGGATGGAGAAGGACATCCGCCAGCGGTTAGGGTTATATTATAAGTGACATTAACTGGCGCTAACGTTAGATTAGTCAGAGTTTCATTAATTACAGATGTTGTCCCTGCAGGCGAAACAGGCTCAGCAATATTTGGATTGACTAACCTGGTCCAACTGAATGAAGTTGAAGGTGTCAAGGTTGTCGCATTATAAACGAACGAATTTCCGGAGCATATTGCGGCTGGATTGAGACTACTAGTCAAGACCGGTGCCGGTTTAACAGAAACAACAACGTTTTGATTGGTGGTACAACCATTTGCATAGAGAACATATTGATAGGTAACGTTAACTGGCAGGGGTGCTGAACTTGAAAGAAATTCATTAATACTACCGGAGCCACTTGAAGAGATTGGTGAGATTCCAGTAACCGTTGGCCTTGTCCAGGTCATCGCAACACCCGATGTAGTACTTGTCGCGGAATAATTAAAGATATTTCCACTGCAAATATATGGAGGAGAAAGTGAACTGCTTAGTGATGGCGCCGGATTGACAGTAACTGTGACATTATACGGCGTAGGATTGGCGCAGCCATTAGCGGTCAAAGTATAAAAATAGACCACATTGATGGGCAAATTTGTAATATTTGTAAGCGTTTCATTCGGATTACCTAACCCTGAAGTGGATGGATTTGATATACCTGGAACCGGATCTCGTCTCCAGGCAAAAACGGTACCCACCGTTGGAGACTCGGGAATATAGGAAAATGGAGTATTGCTACATATCGAAGATGGAGTAAGACTGCTTGTTAAAACCGGTGTAGGACCAACATCTACTGTAACATTTTGATAATTAGTACAACCATTGGTTGTCAATGTGTACAAATAAGTTACAGTAATCGGATTTGAAGTCGCATTAATCAATATTTCGTTTGGATTGATGCCATTCCCTCCGCTTGACTGCGCAGGGCTAATGCCAGAAACAATTGGTCTGGTCCAGCTAAAGGATGTGCCAGGAGTAGCGCTTGAAGGCGAGTAAGTAATTAAGTTCCCGCTACAATTAGGAGATAATGTCAGAGGACTTGACAATTTAGGAGACGGATTAACGGTTACCGTTATTACATTCGATTGTGGACTGGAACAACCAGTAACAGGATCAGTAATTACTACACTGTAACTACCGGAGGCTGTAACAACTTTATTTTGCGCTGATGTTCCGCCAGGTGTCCAGCGGTAGTTATAACCCGATGGAGCACCGGCTAATGTTATGCTATTACCTTCACAGAAAGTGGTTGAATTTCCTCCAAGGACGCTGATATTTGGAGTAGAAGGTTTAATTAATAGCGTAATAGTATCTGTTGCAACACCACCACATGAAGCGCCACCAGTAACCGTTAGAGTTAATGTCACTGAGCCAGAAGCTATTTCACTGGCGCTTGGGGTATAGGTTGGCGTCAAAGAATTTTCATTAGTAATTGAACCTGACCCACCGCTCCAATGAACAGAGGAATAATTCGTGGCGGTGGCTCCTGTGATAGTATAAGCCTCTTTACAAATAGATATTGTTGGAGGACCAGCATCAGCAGTTGGCGTATTGCTAATTGTTAAAACCATCGCATCTCTAACTAATGAACCACAGGATGAAAATGGTTGTCCAGTCAAAGTTAACACAGATTGTCCGCTTGCAATATCTCCCGGACCAGGTGTATATATCGGATGGAGTAACCCTGTATTGAAGAAAGTCCCATCGCCTGAAGTACTCCATAAAGTGCTGATTGTATTGCTATTTGTAGCGGGCGTAGAGGCAAGTGAAAGATCATAACTTGATGAAGCACAGATAGTTGCATCGGATCCTGCATTTACTGCAGGGAGTGGGAATACTGTGAGAATCATGACATCTGAAACGTTGGATGTACATGGGCTCTTAGCGACTGCAGTAAGCGTAAACGTTACGCTCCCAGCTATTGCATCCGCTGCGCTAGGTGTATATTTTGGTGAAAGGGTACCAATACCAGTAAAAGCACCGGACCCAGATGTTGACCAGGCATATGAAGAACTATTGGTTACTATGCCTGAGAGAGTAAAGCTGGTACCCTGACAGGTAGATGCATCCAATCCCGCATTTGCTGTTGGGGATGGCTGAATGGAAATAACCATTTGATCGACAGCATCTGCGGCACAAGGCGAATTTGGTCTGGCGGTTAGGGTCAGCGTAACATTGCCCGTTTCGCCGGCGCTGGCAGAATACACAGGTGAAAGCGGTGATGTTGGATAGGAGAGGCTCCCGCTGCCGGAAGCGGTCCAGCGATACGAACTTGCGTTGGCAACCGAGGCACCGCTAACAGTATAACTTCCACCCTGACAAATTACAGCATCTATACCTGCATTAGCAGAAGGCAGTGGAATCAATCTTAGTAACATGTTATCGGTCGCAGTGGAGTTGCAAGAATTTATCCCGCTTGCATGTAAGGTTAGTGTAACCTGTCCTGAGGCATAGTCCGCTGCACTTGGATTATAAGTTGGAGCAAGGGTCCCATTGGCTGCAAATGTTCCTGTTCCCGAGCTGGTCCAATTCAAGACACCCGCGTTGGCTTCCGTTGCACCAATAATAGTATAGGCATTAGGCTCGCATACCTGGGCGTCGGGTCCTGCATTAGCTGCAGGTATCCCCTGAATTGTAATGATTTTTGTTGAAAACACCTGCAGGGTACAAGGTGAAATTGCATTTGCTGTTAAGGTGAGGGTCACGGATCCAATTTCTCCTACAGCAGGAATATAAGTTGGAGCTAAAGTTGTTTGATTTGCCAAACTTCCCAATCCATTATGGGTCCATATCAAGGTAGAATAATTCGATGCTGAAGCATCGCTTACTGTAAAGCTACTGCCCTGACAGACGCTTGCTGCAGATCCAGCAGAAATGGCAGGAGTTTTTGCAATTGAAAGGATCATATTGTCTGTTGCATCAGCACAGGGAGCTGTTCCAGTTGCATGGAGTGTAAGAGTTACACTACCGGCAGAAATATCTGATGGACTGGGAAAATAGGTTGGTGTTAAAGTCGCATTGCTGACAAATGTTCCAGTTCCCGAACTAGTCCAATTAACAATTGAACTGTTGGAAGAAGCGCCGCTGATGGTATAACCAGTCTGAGTTTGACAGATTGTTGCATCCGGACCGGCATTAGCTGTTGGAGGAGCAACGAATGTAAGGGTAAATTCCGCAGAAACTGGGGCGGAGCAAGGCGAAACAGGTTGAACCGTTAGCTTGAGAACAACACTGCCAGCTGCGATATCGTCTGTACTCGGAAAATAAACAGGTAACAATATATCTGGATTGGAAAAGGTTCCATGGGTTCCGCTTCCGCTACTTGTCCAATGCACAGAAGCCCAATTCGAGGCTCTGGTAAGTGTAATAGGAAAATTTGAACCTGTGCAGACATTAGCATTAGGACCGACGGAAACAACCGGTTTTTTTAAAATGTTCAAAATCAACTGGTCAGACGATTCAAAACACGGAAATGCATCACCTGCCTGAAACGTAAGTGTTACCGAACCAGCAAGAATATCATCTGCGCTGGGTATATAATCCGGAGTGGGAGTATTACCATTTATGAATATTCCTGTACCGGATGATATCCAGTTCATACTTGTGGCATTTGGTGCCGTACCGCTAAGATGGTAATTGCTACCTTCACAAATTGAAGCATCGGAACCTGCGTTGGCGGTCACAGGTGATGAAATGGTTAAAACTAAGAAATCAGAAGGAGCGCTCACGCAGGAAGTTCCGCTGGTCCCTGTAAGAGTAAGGGCAACAGATCTCATAGATACATCATTAGCGCTAGGAGAATAGGTAGGCCTCAGCTGAGTAGGATTTGAAAAAGTTCCTGTACCGGATGTAGTCCATAACACACTGGATGCATTTGATTGGGTGGACTGAGTAATTGCAAAGTCAGTATTTCCGCAGGTTAATCCATCTGGACCTGCATTGACAGTAGCAATAGGAGTAACAGTCAAAACCAGAAAGTCCTCGACAGGGGCTGCACAGGGTGCCGCACTGGTTGCCTTTAGGGTCAGAATAACAGATCCGGCAATGACATCTTCTGCACTGGGGTGGTATACTGCCTGAAGCCAATGACTGTCGTCAAAGGTTCCCGTTCCGTTAGTACTCCAGCTAATTGTACTGGCGTGGACAGCTGTTGCTCCATTTGTAGTATATGAACCTGACTGACAAACTGTTCCGCTCGGACCAGCTTCAACTGTTGCAATAGGGTTAATTGTCAGCAACATTGTTGAGGATACAGGTGATGCACAAGGTGCATTCGGTGTTGCAGTGAGTGTAAGTGTAACAGATCCAAAGCTGATATCCGTTGCGCTTGGAGTATAGACCGGGGATAGAACGTGGGCATCTGAGAAGGTTCCACTACCTGTTGTACTCCATGTTAACAAGGAGTAATTTGTTGCGGTTGCTCCACTTACTGCGTAAGTCCCTGTAGAACAAATGGAGGCATTTGATCCCGCACTCGCGGTAGCAAATGGCACAATCTGTAAGAAAAAGGTGTCCTCGACGAACCCACCACAAGGACTAATACTGTTTGCTCTTAGCTTAAGGATGACCCCTCCGTTGGCTATATCATTTGTTCCAGGTGTATAAATGGTTGTAATAAGTAAATCATTGGCAAAGGCTCCGTCACCGGCAGTTGTCCACTTAGTCGTCGAATAATCAACGGCAGTAGCTCCGTTCGTTGTATACATGCTTCCTTTGCATATCTGAGCGCCAGGGCCGGCTTGTACAACAGGTTTTTTCTGAAGAGTCAATATTTGGGTGCTAACCACAGAACTTGTACAAGGAGATATTGCTGTCCCAGTCAGCGTCAGAGTGACAGAACCGGCCGCAAAATCAGCAGTACTTGGGAAATAGGTAGGATTGATCGCTGTTTGATTGATAAATGTTCCTGTTCCAGACGATGACCAGGCAAGGGTAGCATTGGTAAATGTAGCATCGTTGATAGAATATAAGGTTGTACCCTCACAAATTGAGTTCGAACCTCCAGCATAAACTGTTGGTGCTAACTGTGTACTAATCACATTTATAGGGCAATTGGCCGATATAACACCCGGCGTTACGCAATTATTTCTACCCCTGACAGTCAAGTTTCCAGACGTTGCTGTATTTGAAAAACTGATTGTTGGAGTTCTTGAAGTTCCAGTAATAGTCGCACCAGTACCTGAGTAGGTCCAATCATAAGTTAGTGCATTTGTAATAGCCGGGACAGTATATGGAACACCTACCTGACCCGCACAAACGGAGGGTGGTCCATTAATTGCCTGAGGAGTGCCCGGCAGTGGGTTAACAACAATAGCATACGTTGCAGACGAACCGTTTCCACAAGCATTGGTACCATACACGGTCAAGTTGCCCGGAGTTGCAATACTTGTGAAAGTTAAATTAATGTTTGGCGTCAATGTTGGGCTAGTAAAGGTTACGCCGGTGCCAGAATAAACCCAAACATAACTTGTTGCACCAGAAATAGGAGAAACAGAGTAAGTGATGGTTCCTGCTTGTGACTGACAGACAGGTGATATTCCGTTAGGACTTGTCGCATCGGCAGGAAGCAGGCCCAAATTAATTGGGTAATCAGGGGAGATAACTCCATCACCACAAGAATTTCTTCCCAGGACGGTTAAATTTCCAGGTGTGGCAGTTGTAGAAAAATCAACCGTTACAGAAGTGGAATTCCCGGTAATCGTTGCTCCCGTTCCAGAATAGCTCCAGACATAAGTAGTAGCATTTGAAATCGGAGCGACAGAATAAGTGATGGATGTTTGTCCCTGGCAAGTAGTTGACGTTCCATTAATTAACCCGGCAATGCCCGGAAGTGGATTCACATTGACGCGCGAAATAGCAGATGTTGGCCCGTCACCACATGCATTATGCCCCTTTACAGTCAGGTCCCCGTTAGAGGCAGTGGAAGAAAAATTAATCGATGCGATACCAGGCGCTCCATTGGTGATAGTATGGCCGGTTCCGGTATAAGCCCAGTCGTACCTTGTAGCATTTGGAATTGGAGAAACAGAGTACACTAAACCATTTGATCCCTGACAGACAGTTGATGCAGCAGGTGGCACAATATCGGAAGGTGTAGTAGGAAGTAGATTAATGGTTACAGGACAGTTTAGTGAAACTGCTCCATTTCCACAAGGATTAGTTCCCATTACAGTCAGATTGCCAGCAGAGGCAGTTGTTGAAAAAGTGATAGTAACTGGATTAGTTGTGCCGTTAATAGTCGCTCCGGTACCCGAATATTGCCATGTATAACTTGCTGCATTTGAGATAGCCGGTACTGAGAAAGTTTGAGTTGACCCCTGACAAACAGGTGAAGTTCCATTTATTGTTCCAGCAGCACCTGGAAGAAGACTAACAATTATTGGATAAACAGCAGTACTTCCCGCACCACAAGTATTAGTTCCAAAAACTGATAAAACGCCAGAGGTAGCACTGGCTGAAAAGCTTAACAAAATACTGTTGGTTCCCTGACCAAAGTCAATTGTGGCGCCAGTGCCTGAGTAGGTCCATGTATATCCTGTAGCATTTGTTATTGAAGGAACTGTATAAAGAACGGAACTCTTTCCCTGGCAAACAGTTGAGTTGCCAAATATTGAACCAGCAGCGGCTGGTAGAGGATTGACAGTGACATTCTTTACGGTTGGTATTGCTGCCATGCACGAACTCCCATTTGTATAGTTTACTGATACATTTTGTGCTCCTGCAGTATTCCAATTCACCGAAATCGAATTAGTTCCGGCTCCGGATGCAATTGTGCCACCGGCTGATATATTCCAGGTATAACCAGTCATTGAACCTTCAGTCTGATAGATCATTCCGGTTGAACCTGCACAGACTGAGGCTAATCCATTGATTGTGGGAGCAGGCAGTGCATTGACTGTCACGCTTTTTACCGTAGGAGATGCAGCGGTACAAGAATTCGCATTCATGTAATTCACAGAAACATTTTGTGCTCCCACAGTATTCCAATTCACCGTTATTGAATTAGTTCCGGCTCCGGATGTAATTGTACCACCGGATGATATAGTCCAGATATAACCACTCATTGAACCTTCAGTCTGATAGATCACTCCAGTCGAACCTGCACAGACTGAAGCTAATCCACTGATTGTAGGACCAGGCAGTGCATTAACATTCACGCTTTTTACCGTAGGAGATACTGCTGCACAAGAATTCGTATTCGTGTAATTCACAGAAACATTTTGTGCTCCTGCAGCATTCCAATTCACCGTAATAGAATTAGTTCCGGGTCCGGATGTAATCGTACCACCAGATGAAACACTCCAGGTATAACCAGTCATAGCACCTTCAGTCTGGTAAGTCACTCCTATCGTACCGGCACAAACTGAAGCTAATCCACTGATTGTGGGAACAGGCAGCGCATTGACTGTCACGCTTTTTACCGTGGGAGATGCAGCTGTACAAGAATTCGCATTCGTGTAATTCACAGAAACGTCTTGTGCTCCTAACGCATTCCAATTCACCGTGATAGAATTAGTTCCGGCTCCGGATGTAATCGTACCGCCCGATGATATTGTCCAGATATAACCAGTCATTGAACTTTCAGTCTGATAGATCACTCCGGTCGCACCATTACAGACTGAAGCTAATCCTGTGATTGTGGGAACAGGCAAAGCATGAACCTGAACGCTTTTTACCGTAGGGGATGCAGCTGTACAAGAATTCGTATTCGTGTAATTCACAGAAACATTTTGTGCTCCTACAGTATTCCAATTCACTGTTATTGAACTGGTTCCGGCCCCAGATGTAATCGTACCGCCCGACGAAACACTCCAGTTATAACCAGTCATCCCAATTTCGGTAGAATAAAATATGCTGGTTGCCCCAGCGCATGAAGATGAGTTTCCTGTTATTGTAGGGACTGGTAGAGGATTTACAGTCAGAGGTTGCTGTGCAATTACAGTTCCGCCAACTCCGCCTGTAATGGTATAAATGATATTACAAGTTCCACCTGCGACAGCTGTGACAAACCCGGTGGATGGGTCGACCGTGGCCACTGCTGAATTACTGCTGCTCCATGCACCTGAACCACCATCCAGAACTACACCATTAGCACTATAAACCGCTGTTGCAGCTACACACAAAGGCGAAGTGCCAGTTACAGAAGTAATGGAAGCGTTTAGAGACGGGTTTGGAAGGCTTAAATTTTCAACTGGTGTTGCGCCAAGACTAATTAAAACACTAATAATCGAGACTAAAAGCCCGGAGAACTTTCTAAGGGAAAAAAGCTTGGTATATTGTAAGGCAGTAAGAATCATCACGTTAGTATTTGTTCAATCAAATTCAATTTCCCCACTTTATCTTGGAAAAGTAACATTGGTTTCCCAATATACCATCCGATTTCAGTGAAACAACTCAAAACAACAGTCAAATCGCAATTTTGTTGACAATTTCATTGGTAAAAATAGTGATTTTTTATCAACAAAATGCGTTGCTTAAAACGCTGTTACTCCATGTTAAGAGTTCAAATATACTATTTATATTAAAAATTAAAAGATGTAGATTTGATCAAAAAAGATTTGACAATCAGTAAGACTATATTGGGTATCGATCCCGGGTCTAACATCATGGGATACGGAGTCATCAGGGTGGAGGACAATAAAGTTAATATTGTGGCGACCGGAGTGGTTAAAACTTCTGGATTTTCAGGACATTACGAAAAACTCAGCCACATATTTAACCGCACTCTTTACCTGGTTGACGAGTATAAACCGGACGAAACCGCACTGGAGGCCCCGTTTTTTGGGAAGAACATACAATCCATGTTAAAACTGGGGCGAGCGCAGGGTGTTGCCATGGCAGCTTCACTTTATCGCGGGGTTCCCATCTTTGAATACGCCCCGCTACGCATCAAACAGGCTATTACCGGTAGTGGCGCCTCTTCCAAAGAACAAGTCGCCTATTTCCTTAAACAGATGTTCGGCATGACTATCATGCCTTCAGATCTGGATGCCACCGATGCGCTGGGTGCAGCGGTTTGCCACTATTTACAGATGAAGAATCCTGTCTCGGAAAAAGGTGCCAAAAACTGGGAAGAGTTTGTGAAGAAGAACCCAGGGAGGGTGAAATGAGAAATGAGACCTGAGAACTGAGATCTGAGAAAGTGAGAAAGTGAGACAGCGAGACATGAGAGGCAGGTGAAACAAAAAGGAATCCGAGATACCTTGAATCATCCCTGATTTTTGCTGGGTATTGGAAGGAATAATCAGCCAGAATGGTGACTATTGGTGATTGTTATAGATTAAACAACGGCTTTTGAGATGGATTGCGCCATGGCTACGAATTCCTCAGAGGTAAACTGTAGTTTTGGTTTGGAGAAATTGATGTCACTTTCACTATTAAGTGGCACCAGATGTATGTGTGCATGAGGTACTTCAAGCCCGAGGACTGCCACCCCTACCCTCTTGCACGGGATCGCCTTCCCAATCGCAAGGGCCACTTTTCGGGCAAACGACATCAATCCAGTATAGGTTTCCTGATCAAGGTCAAATAGATAATCGACCTCTTTCTTCGGAATCACGAGCACATGACCTTTGGCCAGCGGAAAAATGTCGAGAAAAGCAAGGAAATTTTCGCTTTCAGCTACTTTATAACAGGGAATCTCGCCGGCTACAATTTTAGAGAAAATGGTTGGCATGATATTTATAATTTACGATTCGCTACATTCTGAACAGACATCACCCGTAACGAGCTCAGGGAATTGCTGGATCTGGAAGCGTAAAGAAAATAAAGCGTAAAAAAAAGGTAACAGTACTAACTTCCCAGCTCGATGTTGATAATTTCAAACGGAATAATCCCGGAAGGAACGTGAATTTCAACGATATCACCGATTTTTTTACCAAGAAGGCCCTTCGCTATGGGTGTGCTGACACTAATTTTGGCCGCCTTCAGGTCCGATTCGTGATCAGATACGATGGTATAAGCCATCACAGCATTGTTCTTGACATTCTTGATCGTCACCTTGTTCATGATCTGAACTGAGTCTGTGTCAATCTTGGATTGATCGATGATCCTTGCATTGGCAATCTGATCCTGCAAAACTGAGATCTTTGCCTCAAGCATACCCTGCGCATCCTTCGCAGCATCGTACTCGGCATTCTCAGAGATATCTCCCTTCTCAATTGCTTCACCAATTAATTTGGAGATGGCAGGTCTCTCAATATTAAGCATCCGGTCGAGGTCTGCTTTTAACTTTTTTAACCCTTCTGCAGAGATATACGTAACTTTGGTCATTCTTCTTTCCGTTTCTGAATATTATACATAAAAAAACAGAAGAACTCCAACCCTGGAGCTCTTCCACTATTCGATCTTAGGCAAATGTAGAAAATTTTCTTTTTTATTGTGCAAACAGAATGGTAAAATTTTTTAAGTAAGGCTTTTTAGTATTTTTATTGCCTGAAATAATATCCTCTAAATGTCAATAATATGAGTTCACGAAGTCTCTTAAGATTTTTTTATTTGACATTTACCTTGTCTTTATTTGCCTGCACCGATAATCAAAACAGTTTCGTTCCTTACACCAAGGTCGACAAATACATCCCACTGGTGAATTACAATAATCTGTTGATATCGGGTAATTCCATGACTTTCCCGACGGATGGCTATGCCGGACTGATTGTTATGTGTGTCACCGACCAACAATACATTGCCTTCGATGCCTGTTGTCCTTTCGAAGGAAGCAAGACCAGCATCGTCGAGACAAATCCTGGTAAGACAGGCGTCATCTCAAGCAGTAATCCGATCGCAACCTGCAAGATCTGCGGCTCTCAATACATTTTATTCAGTGGCGGCTATCCGACAAAGGGACCGTCTACCAGAAACCTGAAACAGTACCAGGTGACGGTACTGGATAACAGGTTGTGGGTGCATAATTGAGAACATGGGAAAATGGGAAGATGGGAAGATGGGAAGATCAGATCCCATATTCTCAGTGCTCATTTTCTCAATATCTGTAGTGCTCTGGTTTGTAAGGCCCTTCCTTAGGGATTCCCAGGTATTCTGACTGGTCTGTCGTCAGGGTGGTAAGTCTTACTCCCAATTGGGCAAGATGCAGTCTGGCAACCTCCTCGTCGAGAGCTTTTGACAAGCGATAAACACCAATTTCATAATTGTTTTTCCACAAATCGATCTGGGCCAGCGTCTGGTTAGTGAAAGAATTACTCATCACAAAAGACGGGTGACCGGTAGCGCATCCAAGGTTGACCAAACGGCCTTCCGCGAGCAGGAAGATGGCATGACCATCAGGATAAAGATATTTGTCGACCTGCGGTTTGATGTTAATTTTCTGGATTCCCGGCCATTTCTCCAGTTTGCTAACCTGAATCTCATTGTCGAAGTGACCGATGTTGCAGACAATGGCCTGATCAGGCATCGCGGCAAGGTGTTCGGCGGTAATGACATCCTTGTTTCCGGTTGTGGTCACAAAAATATTGCACTGACCGACAACATCCTCAATGGTAGCAACCTGATAACCTTCCATCGAAGCCTGCAAGGCACAAATCGGATCTATCTCGGTTACGATCACTCTGGCGCCATATCCCCTAAGCGACCGGGCGCATCCTTTACCAACATCGCCGTATCCACAGATCAGGACGACCTTACCGGCAACCATCACATCAGTGGCACGCTTGATCCCGTCGGCCAGCGACTCACGACATCCGTAAAGGTTGTCGAACTTTGATTTGGTTACTGAGTCATTGACATTGATAGCTGGAAACATCAGTTCACCACGCTCCAACATCTGATACAGCCGGTGAACACCTGTTGTGGTCTCCTCAGAAACACCTTTTATTTCTTTTATTGCATTGCTCCAACGATTTGGTGTCTCTTTGAGTGTTTTCTTCAAGGCAAGGAAAAGTTGCTTTTCGTCCTCCCCATCGACATGTTTGTCTAGAATGGAAGGATCCTTCTCCGCGGCATTCCCAATATGAACCATCATGGTAGCATCGCCACCATCATCTACAATCATCTGCGGTCCGAGGCCATTCCCGAAATCAAGGGCGCGTTCGGTACACCACCAATATTCTTCGAGGTTCTCACCCTTCCAGGCAAAGACCGGAATCCCTGACTCGGCAATGGCAGCCGCAGCATGATCCTGTGTGGAGAAAATATTGCAGGAGGCCCAGCGAACTTTGGCTCCGAGTGATGATAGGGTCTCAATGAGAACGGCCGTCTGGATGGTCATGTGCAGCGATCCCATGATGCGGACGTCCTTTAACGGTTGCTCTTTTCCATATTTTGTGCGCAAAGACATCAGTCCTGGCATCTCTTTTTCTGCTATCTCAATCTCCTTGCGACCGAATGCGGCTAAAGAGATATCGTGAACTTTGTAATCTTTCATGTAATTATTTTATTAGACTTAAGGTTGTATTATGTCAATTTTTTGAGTCTGCAAAGATACGCAAAGCTCTGGTTTTATCCTCTTTCAACTGATCAATTAATCGCGCCAAATTCTCGAATTTTTTCTCATCTCTTATTCTTTCTACAAAATTGACAGAGATATCCTTGTGGTAAATATCCTTGTCAAAATCAAAAATATGTACCTCGATGCTCCTGTGATCAACATTGGAATTCACGGTAGGACGCGTGCCCACGTTAAGCATTCCCTTGTGAAGCTCTCCGTCAACATGGACGTCAACGGCATATACCCCGTCCAGAGGCACCATTTTATGACTGTCGACCGGAAGGATATTGGCAGTCGGAAACCCCAGATCGCGACCCAGACGGCGGCCTTCGATGACGATACCTTTTAATAAATAAGCATATCCAAGAAAATGATTGGCCCTTTGCATGTCGCCGGCTTCGAGGGCTTGGCGGATCCTGGTGGAACTGACGGCAACATTCTCAACGAGCAGCGGATTAAGTTGCTCCACCTCGAATCCATGTTGCTTACCCAACAACGCCAGCGCCTGAAAATCGCCTTGTCTGGCATGGCCAAATTTATGGTCGTATCCCGTTACCAGCTTATGAATATGCATCTTACTTACCAGGATGTCCGTAACAAAATCGGTGTAGCTCAACGCAGCAAATTCCTTTGTGAACGGATAGACCACCAGATGATCGAGCCCCATCACCTCCAATAAGACAATTTTCTCTTCCAGGGTAGACAGCAGCCTGAGTGTATCTTCGTTGGGATTCACAATCATCCGCGGATGCGGCGAAAAAGTAAAGACGACAGATTCACCTCCGGTTTCGCGGCTTATATTTATGAGCTCAGCGATGACCGCCCTGTGACCGAGGTGAACGCCATCAAAAGTACCGATCGTTACGACCGGCCTTACAGCCCGAAAATTTCCTAATCCGTAATGTATCCTCACAAAAAAAATAAAGTGCAAAAATAATTAAAAATGCAAAGAAACCTTTCAGGGATTCTTTGCATTTTTGTCGCACTATCATTCCCTTTTCAATAAAGTAAACCATAAAACAGGAAAATATGAACCGTATCCTTGCGTTTTTGATGATCGTCATGCTGGTTTCCGCCTGCGGTAAAAAGAGTAATTTTACGATAAGCGGAAAAATAGAAGGCGGTGCAGGCAAGAAAATATACCTGAATCACCTGCTTATCAGCTCTCAGAAACCTGTTGATTCCGTCAAACTGGACGGTTCGGGGGTATTTAAAATGAAAGGAAATGTAAGTGTGCCTACCTTCTTCCTGATGAAAATTTCGGATACTAATTTCGCCACTTTGCTGGTTGATTCAGCCGAAAATATCACTATCACAGGATCATACAAGAATTTCTCTTCCGATTATAAGGTTCAGGGATCGGATAACTCTTCGAAGGTGCGCGACCTGACACTTCTATTTTCTACGGCAAAGAAAACAGCGGATTCCATTCGCGTGCTTTACACTAAACACTTGAAGGATCCAGGCTACGCTTCCGACCTGCAAAAGTGGGAGAAGGATTATACCAAAACGGTCACCGATTACACCAACTATTTGAATGAATTTATAAAGAAGAACCCTTTCTCCATGGCAAGTGTTTTTGCCCTTTACCAGAAATGGGACGAAAATAATTATGTGGCCAATGACTTTCAGACCATGAGGACTGCCGCCTCCGCCCTATACGCGGTTTATCCAAAGAACGATCAGGTGAAGGCACTCTACAACAATACACTAAGTCTTCTAAAGGAGCAAAAAAACGCCAAACTTAATAGCCTGATGAGTCAAAATGCGGTCAACTCCCCTGACATCAAGTTACCCGATGCTTCCGGAATAGACCGTACGCTTTCCTCGCTTCGCGGGAAGACCGTCCTGGTCCATTTTTGGTCTGCAAAGGATCGTACTTCCAGGATTCAGAATCCAGTATTGGTCGAACTCTATTCTAAATTCAAACACCGGGGATTCGAAATATTTATGGTGAGTGTCGATGATGACCGCGCAGCCTGGCTCAGTGCCATTGCAGAGGATCAGCTCACCTGGATCAATGTAGGCGACATGAAGGGAAGCCCCTCTGCGTTAATGAATTACAATGTTCGAACTATTCCTGCCAACTACCTCCTCGACAAGGAAGGGAAGATTATTGGTAAGAACATGGTCGGACCAGAACTGAACGCCGCTTTATCGAAAATTTTGTAAATTAGGTTTTACCTCTATCTTTGTCGCAAAATTCATTCGATGGGTTCCGGCCCAAAATTAATAAGTGGTAAACGGTAAGAAAGTTTATTTTGTATCTGACCTGCACCTTGGAGCGCCTGCTCTGGGTGATAACAGGGAACGCGAGTTGCTCTTTGTCGATTGGCTGAAATCAATCAGAAATGATGCCTCAATGCTTTTCCTGTTAGGCGATTACTTCGATTTCTGGTTCGAATACAAGAAAGTTGTGCCCAAAGGTTATGTCAGATCCCTGGGAGCTTTGGCCGAAATTAGTGACAGCGGCATTCCTATTCACTTTTTCATTGGCAACCACGACATCTGGGCCTTCGATTACCTCACAAAGGAACTTGGATTAATCGTGCATAGAAACACGATGAGCATAGAACTGGATGGAAAGAAATTTTTTCTCGCCCATGGGGATGACCTTGGGGAAAAAGATTTCTGGTATCAGATTATTAAAAAGACATTTCACAATCGTCTGGCACAGTGGGCATTGGCCAAGGCCCATCCTGATTTAACTTTGCGACTGGCTAATTTATGGACAAAGCAAAGCCTCCTCTCCCATAAAATTGGAGATTATGATTTTAAGGGTCTTGACAACGAAGAGCAGGTTCACTTCGCCAAAACAGTCCTGGCAAAAGAATATTTTGATTACTTCGTTTTTGGCCACCGTCATATTGCAATAAACGAAGAGATATCTCCAGGCACCAGACTAATTATTCTGGGGGATTGGATCCGCAAATTTACCTACGGAGTCTGGGACGGAAACGAATTTAGGATAGAAAAAATTAAAGAAGAAAAGATAAAAGAGTTTAGAATAAAAATTTAGTTATGAGCAAAAAGCTTTATACAGTTATTGTTGCAACGGGGTCATATGTTCCGCCGACCGTGATCCCAAACAGTTATTTCCTGGATGCGGATTTTTATGATCCGGCCACAGGTAAGAAATTTGAGACATCCAATGAGGAAATCATCCGCAAATTCAACGAAATAACAAATATCGAAGAGCGTCGTTATGCGGAACCCGACCAGGCGACCAGTCACCTGGCTACTTTTGCCGCATTGGACGCTTTGGAATCTTCAGGGTACGATCGCGAAAAACTTGATTTCATCATCGCTGCGCATAATTTTGGCGATATCTATCCCGGTAGTTTCCGTTCTGATGTTTGTCCTGCCATCGCCAACCGCGTGAAGACCCAGTTGGGTATCAAGAATACACATGTATTTACGCATGATGTCGTTGCCGGTTGTCCGGGTTGGACTACCGCCATGATCATTGCCGATGCTTACATTAAAAGCGGATTGTTCAAATGCGGACTCGTCATTGGCTCAGACTTGAATTCACGTGTTTCTGATCCTTACGACCGGGACCGGATGATATTTTCTGATGGTGCCGGAGCTGTGATCGTGGAAGCGGTTGAGAGCAAGGTTCCTGTGGGTATTTTGTCACAATCCAGTCGCTCCGACATTGATCCAGGCATGTTAAAGATGGGCGTATCGTTGAATCCCAACTATGAGGGAACAGAAATCAATATCAGGATGCTCGGTCACAAGGTTTACGCTTATGCCCTCAGTGCAGTGCCGGGAGTGGTGAAGGAGAGCCTCGACAAGGCAGGACTGCACCTGACAGATATCAAGAAAGTCCTGATTCACCAGGCAAATGAGAAGATGGATGAAGCCATCCTGCAACGGGTTTTCAAACTTTATGGCATCAAGGAATTTAATCCGGATGTAATGCCGATGACCATCCGTACACTTGGCAATTCTTCCACCGCAACAGTTCCGACGCTGCTAGATCTTATTGTGAAAAACAAAATGGAAGACCATGCCATCGAGCCGGGGGATCATATCATCCTCACTTCCGTAGGGGCCGGAATGGTGATCAATTCAATCGTATACCGTTTCCCTGATAATGCGTTGTTCCAGGAAGACTAAATTTATACCATAATATTAGGGCACAGTTGTGACAAACGACTGTGCCTTTTTTTTATATTTAAGGAAAATATTCCGATGGAAATTCTTCTTCCCTTTTTGACATTTATAATAGGTGGCGCCCTGGTTTTTCTCTGGCAGCAGCGGCGGTTGAGCGAAGGTATGGCCGATGCATTGGCACGTCTCAATGAAGCCGAAAAAATCGGGTTCTCCCGGTTAGCGGAAGCTGAGAAAAGCAAATCGCTCGCAGAGCAGCAGCTCTCTTCCCTGATGAAAGACCTCGCAGAACTTAAGGCTGAACTATCGTCGGAACGTCAGAAAAACGAAATTTCCATTCGGGAGCTGACAACTTCCATGTCTGAACTGGAACATGCCAGGAAACAGATTGCCGAAAAGGCAGCAGAGCTGGAGCAAATACAGAAACGGCTGACTGTCGAATTCGAGAATGTCGCCCATAAGATTCTAAAGGAGCATTCTGCTGAATTCACTACCCTGAACCAGAAAAATATCGGAGACATTCTTACGCCGCTCAAGGAGAAGATACTGACTTTTGAGAAGAAGGTGGAAGAATCCTATGAGAAGACCCTGAGGGACCAGACGGATCTGAAGGTAGAGCTGAAAAAGTTGCAGGAGCTCAACCTCAAGATCAGTGATGACGCCAAGAACCTCACCCAGGCACTTAAGGGCGATGTCAAAAAGCAGGGCAACTGGGGTGAAGTAGTACTGGAGCGGGTACTGGAACGTTCGGGTCTTACCCTGGGAAGGGAATACGAGAGAGAGGTGGCCGACGAAAACAGCGATGGGAAGCAGATTCGCCCCGACGTTATCATCCACCTTCCTGATAAGAAGCATCTGATCGTCGACTCGAAGGTCTCACTTGTGGCATATGAACGACTGGTCAACGAGACCTCCGAAGAACAGAAAGCTGTACATCTGGCTGATCATCTAAGATCGTTACGGTCCCATATTAAGATGCTTTCAGACAAGCATTACCAATCGGCAAAGAACCTAAACAGTCCCGATTTCGTGCTTCTTTTCCTTCCTATCGAATCCTCTTTCAGCCTGGCCATCCAGGAAGATCAGGAATTGTTCAACTACGCCTGGGACAATAAAGTGGTAGTCGTGAGTCCAACCACCCTTCTCGCCACCTTGCGCACCATCGCCTCCATCTGGAAGCAGGAGAACCAGACCAAAAATGCACTGGAGATCGCCTCTATCGGTGCCTCATTATACGATAAATTTGTTGGATTCGTTCAGGATCTGGCTAAAGTTGGAAAGGGTATTGAGGCTGCACAATCCAATTATAATGAAGCACTTGCGAAACTTCACACCGGCAAAGGGAACCTCGTCCGTACCTCAGAAAGGCTGAAAGATCTAGGAATCAAGACGCAGAAGTCACTCCCGGATCATTTGATCGAGGACGAAGGACCGGAAAAATTAACTGAGGAAGTTTAGTCGAAGAGCAGCAAATGGCTCCCTACCAGGGCCGCAAGATAGAGGAAAAAGAGAAATTCCCTCCAGAAATTTCGTTTACCTGACATGAAAAAATGTGCCATCAGATAGGACACCGGAAGGGTGGTAAGCGCGATTACACCCAATCCCGTTGAATGAAAAATGAAGACAGCCGGAATGCTTAATCCGAGGATCCAGTAAATGATGATGAAATATTTTCTGGTACTCATCTTTCTGATACCTACCGAATTAATCAGTGAGATACTGCCAAAAACGGAAAGCAGAAAGATAAATCCTGTGAGGATCAGGAAGGCAGGCTGTAATAAAAATTGATTGTTATTGCCTTTCATGCCTTCCACGATAGTCGAAATGATGGCCTGATCAGATCCTGAAACGAACAGGAACGACCAAAGGAACAATAAGGGAAGCGTGATTCCAATAAGAGGAATGACCAGCAGTCTCCAGTTATCATTTTTCTGCAGCACGAAAATACTGATCCAGATCAGGGGGAAAAGTGTCACTACCGGCAAATAAAACAGCGCTCCCAACGAAAGAAGAAATGAGGCGTTGAAAGTGGAAGATATCTCATATTTCCGGTGATAAGTCGAGAAAATATAATAAACCGACAACAATAGAAACAACGTAGCCGGATAGGCCGGGTGGAAGGTCTGCAGGGAAGGAAATGCGGAGACTGTTGATACATAGATGATTCCCGGCAGGAAAGTGCGATGCTGCAAAAACTGGAACTCATAACTTAAGAGAGAAAGGATCAGTGCATTCAGCAAGACGAGCAGGAAGCCTGTCACAACAGGCCAGATGGTGGCGCCGGTAAAAAATTTAGCAAAGAAAATGTACAGAGGCATCATACCCTCCCCCTGCTGGACTACCAGAGCGGTAGGCACCTTCATCGGTTCCATCCAGAAAAGGAAGGCGACGATCGGAATCAGGATGGCACTGTAAACATTTTTACTGTTAAAAATTCTCAGCAGCATGATTGCCTATTTAAGATCAAATCCAATATCGGAACGAAAATACATTTTATCGAAGGCGATGCGTCGGGCATTCGTGTAGCTCAACGATAGCGCCTCTTCCATCGTTTCTGCCAAAGAACTGATAGCCAAGACCCGCCCTCCGTTAGTAACCACTTGATTATCTACTGTTTTTGTTCCGGCATGAAATACCACGCTTCCCTCAACAGTTTCAAGGTATTGGATGGGTTTCCCTTTTTCGTATGAACCCGGATAACCACCCGCCACAACCATTACGGTGGCGGCTGTCCGGCTGTCGATCCTCAGCTCTTTTTCGTGAAGGTTTCCCTTTGCGACACCCTCGAAAAGGTCTACCAGATCAGACTGGATGCGCATCAGCACGGCTTCCGTTTCAGGGTCGCCCATCCGGACATTGTATTCGATCAGGTAGGGATCGCCGCCACAATTCATGAGGCCGAGGAAGATGAATCCCTTATATGGAATTCCCTCCTTCCGCAATCCGCGGATAGTCGGAACCACCATCCGCTCTTCGACTTTCTTCAGAAATTCCGGTGTGGCAAACGGCACGGGTGAGATAGCTCCCATTCCGCCCGTATTCAGACCGGTATCCCCTTCCCCAATGCGTTTGTAATCCTTGGCCTCAGGCAGGATCTTATAATGCTCGCCGTCTGTCAGCACAAAAACGGAACATTCTACGCCGGAGAGGAATTCCTCAATCACTACCGTGGAACTCGCACTGCCAAACAGCCCACCGAGCATCTCCTTTAATGATTGTATGGCATCTTCTGTATTTTCGATAATCAGAACACCTTTCCCAGCCGCAAGACCATCGGCCTTAAGCACATAAGGAGGCTTCAGCTTCTTCAGGAATTCAATGCCTTCAACGAGATTTTCTGCATTTACACTAAGATATCCAGCGGTAGGAATGTGGTGTCTCATCATAAATTCCTTGGCAAACTCTTTGCTACCTTCGAGGCGCGCTCCCTGGCTGCCGGGACCAATTACAGGAATATTACTAAGCTGATTATCGGCAAGGAAGAAATCATAAATACCTTCTACCAGCGGAACCTCCGGACCAACGACCACCATGTCGATATGGTGATGAAGAACAGCCTCTTTTATCGCCGTAAAATCTGTCACTTCGATGCTGAGGTTAACGCCAAGCAATGAGGTACCCGCATTTCCGGGAGCTATGAAGAGCTTATTAATCCGGCTACTTTGTTTGAGTTTCCAGGCAAAAGCATGTTCCCGTCCGCCCGATCCTATGATTAGTATGTTCATGTGCTGCTATAATGAAGATACAAAATAAACAAGAATTTCGTTTAATCAGTTCAGGGAAATGCAATTGTAGAAATTAATCTTATTTTTGGTAGAGCAAGTTTCAAATATTGTCCCAAAATCAAAAAAATGTCTACTCATTCAATTACTGTTATCGGTAGCTCAAACACCGACATGGTGATCAAAACTTCCCGGTTACCCTTGCCTGGTGAGACCATTCTCGGAGGCGAATTCCTAATGAATCCGGGAGGTAAAGGAGCAAACCAAGCCGTCTCGGCAGCGCGCCTGAACGGTAGGGTAACCTTGGTAGCCAAGACCGGCAAGGATGTTTTTGGCCGGGAAGCAAAGGAGCTTTTTCAAGCGGAGAATCTGAATACTGAATTCCTTTTTTCAGACGAGGATACCCCTTCCGGGATCGCACTCATCACGGTGAACGGGCAGGGCGAAAACTGCATTGTCGTTGCACCTGGTGCCAATGCCCGCCTGGCGAGGAAAGATATTGACAAGGCTGCAAAAGCTGTCAGGGAAGCAGAAATTATCCTCATGCAGCTGGAGATTCCGCTGGATACAGTCATCTATGCGACTGAAATGGCCGTCGCGGCTGGCAGGAAAGTAATCCTGAACCCAGCTCCCGCGCAGCCGCTCCCTCCCGCACTGTTCTCAAAAATCTACCTGATTACACCCAACGAAACGGAGGCTGAGTTGTTGACCGGTATCCCCGTTAAGGATGAAACTTCAGCCATAGCCGCTGCCAGGGCACTGCTATCCAAGGGAGTAAAAGTGGTGGTGATGACGCTTGGAAGCAAGGGTGCGCTTTTAGTCACCGATGAACTTTGCGAATTGGTCCCTACCACGGCTGTGCAGGTTGTGGATACGACCGCAGCCGGCGACTGTTTCAATGGCGCTCTGGCCGTTGCCCTTTGCGAAGGTTCCGGACTTTTGGAGGCCATTTCATTTGCCAACAAGGCAGCCGCCATTTCGGTTACCCGGATGGGGGCTCAAGCTTCGGCACCTTATCGAAAGGAGTTATTATGAAGAAAATCGTCTGCCTTTTTTCACTTTTTTGTCTTTGTCTCATGGCATCGCATGCCCAGACGAAGTCCCCGTTAGTAAAACCAGTTAAGATCATTCTAGACACCGATATCGGCCCGGATTATGATGACGCCGGCGCCCTGGCCTTTCTGCATGCCATGGCCGACAGCGGTAAGGCCGAAATCCTGGGCACCATCGCCTGCAACAAAGACTCCCTGGTCGTCCCAACCATTGAGGTGATCAATACCTATTTCGGCAGGCATTCCATTCCGACCGGGGCGCCGAAATCTGCAGGTGTCAGCATAGGAGCCGATCAACACTGGCCCGACTCAATCGTTTCGAGGTTTCCTCACCAGAGCCGTTCGACACGCCAGGCACCGGATGCCGTGGCCCAGTACCGCAGGATCCTTGCCGGTCAGCCCGACAAATCCGTCACCCTTGTCTCCGTCGGCTTCCTCACCAACCTGTCCAATCTGCTGCAGTCGAAAGGCGATAGTTACAGTCCAATGAACGGTACCGACCTGGTAACCCGGAAAGTCGCGAAGCTGGTTTCGATGGCCGGGAAGTTTCCTTCCGGCAAGGAGTTCAACTTATACATGGATTCGGCGGCTTCAGGGTACTGTTATAAAAACTGGCCGACACCGATCGTCTTCACAGGGTTCGAGATCGGCGAGAAGATCAAGACCGGACTTAGGCTCGTCAGTCATGCTGGCCGTGGCAACCCGGTGAGGGAAGCCTTCCGGATCGCCATGGCGGCTTCGAAAGAGGACAGAAAGGGCAGGATGAGCTGGGATGAGACCGCTATCCTGATCGCCATATATGGAACGAATCCTTTTTTTACCACCGTGAAAGGTACTATCCACATCAATCCCAATGGCAGCAATGGATGGGATGACAATCCGGCAGGAAAACATTCTTATGTGAAGTTTGTACAGAGCCCCGAGAAAATCGGAACATTTATGGAGGATAGGATGATGCTGGAACCCTCCTGCCGGATCCTCTCGAAGGCCGATCTGAAAGATAAGATCGCCGGAGGATGGGCCGGAAAAATGCTCGGCGTGACCTATGGCGCCCCAACAGAATTCCGTGCCCTTGGCAAGACTTATGAGGCTCCCATCAACTGGGCGCCAAAAGATGCCATCGGATCCTTGACACAGGACGATCTTTATGTTCAGCTCACTTTCCTGATGACCATGGATCAGTACGGAATCGACGCACCTGCCAAGAAATACCAGGAACTCTTCGCCAAGGCCGGCTACAAGCTTTGGCATGCCAACGCCCAATCGCGCAAAAATTATTTCGACAGCATATTCCCTCCCCGATCGGGCGCACCGGAATTTAATTTCCACGCCAACGACATCGATTTCCAGATTGAGGCGGATTACCTCGGCTTCATGTCGCCGGGGATGCCGAACAGTGCGGCGAAACTGGCCAACAAGATCGGACACATCATGAATTATGGGGATGGCGTTTATGGGGGGATCTTCCTTTCAGCCATGTATGCGGAGGCGTTCTTCGAAAAAGACATCAGGAAGATTGTTGAAAAGGCTTTAAAATCATTGCCATCTGAGTCTGATTATGCAAAAATCATTCAGGATGTGCTGATATTAAAGGATAAGAACCCCGAAGACTGGCGTGCCGTTTGGAAAATACTGGAAGACAAATGGGGCAAGACCCATATTTGTACCGCGGGTGAAGCTTTCAACATCGATGCCAAGTTTAACGGAGCATTCATCGTGATCGGCTTGTTGTACGGAGGCGGCAATCCGGACAAGACGCTTGAGATTACCACCCGCTGCGGACAGGATTCGGATTGTAATCCTTCCAATGCACTTGCGGTACTGGGAGTCATCAATGGTTTCAGTCATCTGCCTGAAAAGATGCAAAAGGCGGTCAACGGCATGCAGGACTCCGTCTTCATCTTCACCAATTATACCTTTCGCAAAGCGGTGGACCAGACCTTTAAGTATGCTGTAGGCCAGATCAATGCGGGAGGGGGCAGCTCACAAGGCGAACAGTTAATTATCAAGACTCAAAAGCCTGTACCTGCACCGCTTGAGGTTAGTTTTCCAAAAATGATGCTGAGTGAGAAGGTTTCGATCTTCGAGGAGAATCGATGGAAATTTTCCGGAGACTGGCAAATATTTCCAATGGTTCCGGAGGATGGCAACAAAAAGAAGAAGCAATCTAAATTTGCCTCCAAGAAAGGCGACGCGCTTGAGTTCAGCTTTGAGGGAACGGCTATTTCCCTTGAAGGAAACTGGAAGAAGGATGCAGGCAAGGCGGAACTTTACATCGATGGGAAGCTGCATTCGACTTTTGACACTTATTTCTATTACAACCATCAGGAGCAGACACCTATCAATATCTGCCATGCGTTGAATCTGAGCCCTGGGAAGCATACCCTGAAACTGGTTGTGACGGGGCAAAAAAAACCGGAATCTAACGGATCAAAAATTTATGTGAGTGATGCTTTAGTGTTTAAATAATTGGAAAGTTATGTACATCGTAGAAAGTTATTCTCTGGCCGTCATTATGACTATCGTCACCATGCTTTGCTGGGGGTCGTGGGCCAACACCCAAAAGCTGGCAGAAAAATCGTGGCGTTTTGAACTTTTTTACTGGGATTATGTCCTCGGTATCGTACTGATGTCCTTGCTATTTGCCTTTACCATGGGTAGTTTCGGTGAATTGGGACGGAGTTTCCTGGTGGACCTGAAACAGGCCGATGCTGCAAATATCCAGAAGGCATTGATGGGTGGGGTCATCTTTAACGCCGCCAATATTCTGGTTGCCGCGGCCATAGCGATTGCGGGGATGTCCGTGGCTTTCCCGGTAGGGATTGGAATCGCTTTGGTTTTAGGGGTCATCATCAATTATGTAGCGACGCCTCAGGGAAATGCCGGCTGGCTGTTTGCGGGTGTGGGGTTGGTCACAGTTGCAATCGTAATCGATGCCATTGCCTATCGCAGGAAGGCCTCCCAATCGATGAAAGTACCGACTAAAGGAATTGTTTTATCTGTGGTTGGGGGTGTCTTGATGGCGCTGTTTTACCGTTTCGTGGCCAGTTCGATGGCAGATGATTTCATGCATCCGAAAGCCGGCTTCCTGACCCCATATACCGCCACCGTATTTTTTTCAATTGGTATACTTGTAAGCAACCTGCTTTTTAATACCATTTTGATGAAAAAACCCTTCGAAGGGACGCCTGTTAGCTATGCACAATATTTTAAGGGAGGGCTCAAGGAGCACCTTACCGGGATTCTGGGTGGCATGATCTGGTGTACGGGCATGTCTTTCAGTATCATCGCGGCAGGGAAAGCCGGGTTTCCGGTTTCTTATGGCCTTGGACAGGGCGCAACACTGGTGGCTGCCTTGTGGGGAGTTTTTATCTGGAAGGAGTTTAAGGGCTCCAAGGGAACCGCGGGTTTACTGACGGCGATGTTTCTGCTATTTTTCGCGGGTATTGGATTAATTATTTATGCAGGCAGTAATTAAAAAGCTCAATAAAAAAAGGGAACCCGATGGATTCCCTTTAATTTTGTTCGAAACTTGCTTTATTTAAGCTTGTTTTACGTTTACTGCGATAAGACCTTTTCTTCCGTCTTGTAATTCGAAAGTTACGTGATCGTTTTCTTTGATTTGATCAATTAGTCCGGTTACGTGTACAAAGTACTCATTTTGAGACTCATCATCTTTGATAAACCCAAATCCTTTAGTTACATTAAAGAATTTGACAATTCCTTTACTCATTTATTATTATAATTTTAATTCGGGTCAAAGATAGTACTTTTTCAATACAAAATCTCAACCTGCCTGAAGTCGTAAAGTACTGATTCTTTCTATCTTTTCTGAGGCAAACTCGGGAGTGATAACCATGGATGTTCCGCTCTCGGAAGGCATTTCAAACATGGCATCGATCATGATCGTCTCGCAAATCGATCTCAGTCCGCGGGCCCCAAGTTTGAATTCGATCGCCTTATCAACAATTACATCAAGGGTTTCTTCTTTAAATTCCAGCTTGATGCCATCCATTTCGAAGAGTTTGACATATTGTTTGATGATCGAATTCTTTGGTTCGGTCAGGATTCTCCTTAAAGAATCGCGGTCGAGGGGTACCAGGTAAGTCAGAACGGGTAAACGGCCCACGATCTCCGGGATGAGTCCGAAAGCCCTCAAATCCTGGGGAGAAACATACTGAAGCAGGTGATCCCTGTCAATCTTGCCGTACTCGGCAATTGCTTTGTAACCAACCACTTTCGTATTAAGCCTCAATCCTATCTTGCGTTCGATACCTTCGAATGCCCCCCCACAAATAAAAAGGATGTTTTTGGTATCGACCGGAATCATTTTCTGTTCTGGATGTTTCCGACCACCCTGAGGCGGAACATTCACCACCGCACCTTCCAGCAGTTTTAATAATCCCTGCTGAACACCTTCGCCAGATACGTCACGGGTGATAGAAGGGTTATCCCCCTTTCGGGCGATCTTGTCAATTTCGTCGATGAACACGATTCCGCGCTGGGCCGCATCCACATTGTAATCGGCAGCCTGAAGCAAACGCGTCAGCAGGCTCTCAATGTCTTCTCCCACATAACCTGCTTCGGTCAGAACCGTCGCATCAACAATGGTGAAAGGAACATGTAACATTTTAGCTATAGTCTTGGCTAATAGCGTCTTGCCAGTTCCAGTAGGACCTACCAGGATAATATTTGATTTCTCGATTTCAGTGCCATCCTCCGAAATCTTTTGATTTAACCGCTTATAATGGTTGTAAACGGCAACAGAAAGTATTTTCTTGGCATCATCTTGTCCGATCACATATTGATCGAGAAATGCTTTGATCTCTCTGGGCTTTTTCAAATCAAGGCTCTTCAGGTCGAAGCCCACATTTTTCTTGAACTCTTCTTCAACGATCGAATGCGCCTGTTCAATGCAATTCTCGCAGATATGGCCTTCCATTCCTGCAATCAGTAACTGAACATCTTTCTTCTCCCGCCCGCAAAACGAACATTTGTCGATTTTCTTCATTATTTAGTTTTTAATGATCGGCCCGATCTGTCAGTTATTTCTTCTGACGGATTAAAATTTCGTCGATCATACCATATTCTTTTGCCTCTTCGGCTGTCATCCAATAGTCCCTGTCTGAATCTTTCTCAACTCTTTCGAGCGTTTGACCGGAGTGAAAGGCAATGATTTCATACAATTCCTTTTTCAGTTTCATAATCTCCCTGGCAGTGATCTCGATGTCGGAAGCCTGACCCTGTGCGCCACCCATTGGTTGGTGAATCATAATCCTGGAGTGCTTTAGAGCAGATCTCTTTCCCTTGGTTCCGGCGGTCATCAACACTGCAGCCATAGAAGCGGCCATACCTGTGCAGATGGTTGCGATATTGCAATTGATGTACTGCATGGTATCATAAATACCCAATCCGGCGTGTACTGACCCTCCTGGAGAGTTGAGGTAGATCTGGATATCTTTCCCGGGATCGGACGATTCAAGAAAAAGTAGTTGCGCCTGGATAATATTAGCCACATAATCATCAATGGCAAGACCCAAAAAGATGATACGGTCCATCATCAACCTGGAGAAAACATCCATCTGGGCGATGTTCATCTGACGCTCTTCGATGATTGTTGGTGAGATATAACTGGCGTGGATAGATTCAAATTTATGCAGGGACAGACTACTTATCCCCATTTGTTTCGTCGCAAATTTGCGGAACTCATCACTTTTCATACTCATAATAAATATCTATTAAAATGAAAAACTTTGTAAAACCGAACTTTTCATTTTATACGAATAAACAAAAAGTTCGATCCACAAAGTTACTAAAATACACAGTCCGGTGATTGTGGACCTCTATTTTTCAAAAAGATCGTCGAAAGCCTTCTGGGATACTTTCTTGACTTCCAGTTCAGCATTTTCCTTAATAAAATCCAGCACCATCATTTCCGATTTCTTCTCAATCAGCCGGCGACGTTCCTCTTCGTTCTTCAGGATAGATTTGGCATAGTTATCCAGATATTCCTCAGGAACATTGAACATCCCATATTGGCGGAACTGCATCATGGCTGTTTCCCTTGCCAGCGATGCAACGTCTGCCTCACTTACCCTGATATTATTTTCTTTAGCCAGTTTACTCCTGATCAGCGTCCATTCAAGATCTCCCACAAATTGACCGAATTCTTCGTCGACCTGTTCCCTTGTGATTTTCTCATTGGAATAGACCAGCCAGCGCTTCAGAAATTCTACCGGAAGTTTCATGGAAACATATTTGGTCAGAATCTCTTTGGTATCGACTAGAAAGCGGTATTCTGAAGAGTAGCCCAGGTTCGCTTTCAGGTCTTCTTCTATTTTTTCTTTAAACTCTTCGATGGTTGTGACGTCAGAATCAGGACCTAATGCTTTTTTGAACAACTCCCCGTTTAGTTCAGCAGGGACAAAAGTGCTTACTTTTGAGACTGCCAGCTCGAAATCTGAAGTTAATTCCTCAGCTTGAACGTCATCAATTTTGAGCAGTTGCTTGATATAGATATTATCTTCAAAGGCTGTCTTAGGATTGATTTTAATCACATCGCCGGCTTTTTTGTCGAGCAGGGCACTTTTTGCTTTCTTGGCTTTGACCATGGAAATGGAGACCTGAGCCTCTTCTACGTGGATTCCGCCTTCCAGCACAAACCCATTTTCGTCCAATTGTTTCAGACTACCGATCAGGTTATCCTTTTCTCCGGCTTGTTCGGCATCGACATTGGTGCCGAAGCGGTTCTGGAAAGCCTCCACCTGATTGTTGACCATCTCATCGTCGATTTCGATTTCATAGACAGGTAATTTTCCGGTTTTTTGGAAGTCGATATCGATGACAGGAGAAAGACCGAGATCGAATACGAATTCAAAATTCTCATCGTGCTCAAAATCAATCTGCTTTTGCTCCGTCTCATTCGGAAGCGGCTCACCGAGAATCTGAAGGTTCTCGTCGCTTATGTATCTGTTTAATTCGTTACTGAGTATCTTGTTGATCTCTTCGGCAAGCACAGCCTTGCCATACATTTTTTTGATCAGGCCGGAAGGCACCATTCCTTTGCGGAACCCCGGCATATTTGCCTTTTTTCTATAATCTTTCAGCGTCTCGTTGACAGTATTTTCGTAATCACTCTTTTCAATAGAAAGCTTGATCACGGCATTCAGATCGTCGATGTTTGTCCTGGTAATGTTCATTACATTATGATTGAAATTATATTTAAAAACCGCCTCTGTTTCCGGTAGGGAGGCGGTTCTTCTTCAGTGCGGACGAAGGGACTCGAACCCCCACGCCTCTCGGCACCAGATCCTAAGTCTGGCACGGCTACCAATTACGCCACGTCCGCATTTTTCGAGCTGCAAATATACACCTTTTTTTTAATCTGCTAATTAAAAAAATTATGCGTCACCACTGACCTCAGCTTCATCCTCGGTGATCTCTTTCCGCACCGGTCTTCTGAGCTCAAAATTCTGTCCGAGGTAGAGCCGGCGCACTTCATCATCGGCAGCCAGATCTTCCGCAGTCCCGCTGTTCAGGATCCTTCCGTCATACAGAAGATAAGATCTGTCTGTGATAGAGAGCGTTTCGTGGACATTATGGTCGGTAATAAGAATGCCTATATTTTTATCCTTTAGCTTGAAAACAATTTGCTGGATATCCTCCACAGCGATCGGGTCAACGCCGGCAAACGGTTCATCGAGTAGAATAAACGCCGGATTGATTGCAAGACAACGGGCAATTTCGGTCCGTCTTCTCTCTCCGCCGGAAAGTTGGATCCCGAGGCTCTTCCTGATGAGCTGCAAGCCAAATTCCGTTAGCAATGACTCTAGCTTTTCATGTTGGTATTCTTTGGAAAATTCGGTCATCTCCAGGATGGATCGGATATTATCCTCCACGCTCATCTGCCTGAAAACCGAGGCTTCCTGGGCAAGGTATCCAATACCCAGCTTCGCCCTCTTGTAAACAGGAAAGGTAGTTATATCGGTATCATCGAGGAAAATCTTACCTCCATCGGCCTTAATCAGACCAACGATCATATAAAAAGAAGTTGTTTTTCCTGCTCCGTTCGGCCCGAGCAATCCGACGATTTCACCTTGTTCCAGTTCGATGGATACTGACTTTACGACAGTCCGGCTACGGTATTTTTTGACGATATTTTCAGCTCTTAACTTCATGCCAGATCAATAAATAAGTTTTTCACTCTTATGCTTCCAACAAATCGACGTTTCCCCTCCTCTTCTCGACCAGCTTCGCCATCAGGATTCCAAGCTCATAAAGTAGGGCCAGCGGTCCGGTTACCAGCAGCATACTGAAGGCATCCGGAGGAGTAATAATAGCTGCAAGGCAGAGTAGCGCGATGAATGCATGCTTGCGATATTTCTTGTAAAAGGAGGTTCCGACCAGACCCACCTTAGCCAGAAAAAACATCACAATGGGAAGCTCAAACACGATGCCGCTGCCTAAAACGATAGTAGTGACGGAGCTGATATAGGAGGTAAGGTTGATCTGGTTAAGCACGGTTTCACTCACCTGATAGCTTCCGAAGAAATGGGTTGTCAACGGAACGATCAGGTAATAGCCGAAACTGATGCCCAAAATAAAGAGCGCGGAGCTGTAAATAACTGCAGAGGTAACATGTTTCCGTTCGTTCTCGTAAAGGGCCGGGCGTACAAAACGCCAGAATTCCCATAATATATATGGTATAGAGACGATGATCCCACCGATGATAGCCAGGTTAAGGTGCATGGTGAACTGACCGGCAAGATCGATGTTAATCAGCTGAAAGGGCTTGGTGTTTATAGCCAGATCCGGTGAGTTAAGTTGGACGGCCAACCAGCCAAAAAAACGGTTGGTGACAAAATCCGAACTCTTTGGGGCAAGAATGACATGATCAAAAATAAATTGCTTGTTTAAGAAAATAACCACCCCGCAGACAATTACCGCAGCTGAGGCGCGTACCAGATGCCACCTGAGCTCTTCGAGATGCTGAAGAAAAGACATCTCAACGCCTTTTGTAGAACTTCCGCCTATCTTTTTCTTTTCTGCCATGAAAATTCGGACTGATAATAATTGAATTTTGGCGCAAATATACAATTCTTTACCCATAAGACTAAAAACTGTTTCTCTTTTATCTGCTACCTGATGCGTCTATTTTTATGTTTACCAGGAATGCCTCCAGCGCCACATGGCCAAACTTTCACCTGAAATCCTCCCTTCGGTCCATCCTGTTTTTAGTCTATTAAAAAGCCCTTGCAACTATTGTTAAAAAATATTATTAATGATTAATAGGGTTGTTTGCAGGACAATATTTTGTAACTTAGTAATCTTATTGAAATTGGTATAGAATTTAAACATGATAATTGAGCAAAAGAATACTCTCACAGCTGAACTTCAAAAATATTTTGGTTTCGACCGATTTAAGGGACAACAGGAGGATGTGATCAAAAGCGTTCTGGCAGGTCAGGATACATTTGTCCTCATGCCAACCGGCGGAGGCAAGTCCCTCTGCTACCAACTTCCTGCGCTGTTGCAGGAAGGTACAGCCATCGTGATCTCCCCGCTTATTGCATTGATGAAAAATCAGGTCGATGCCATTCGCAGTTTTAGTGTCCACGACGGGATTGCGCACTTTCTCAATTCCAGTCTGACGAAGTCGGCTATTCAGAAAGTCAAGGAGGACATTGGCAAAGGGCAGACTAAACTTCTCTATGTTGCCCCTGAGTCCCTGACCAAGCAGGAGAACATTGATTTCCTTAAAACGATAAAAATTTCCTTTTACGCCATCGACGAGGCTCACTGTATCTCCGAATGGGGACACGACTTCAGGCCAGAATACCGTCGTATCAGACCCATCGTCAATGAGATAGGACTGGCTCCGATCATCGCCCTTACTGCGACTGCCACTCCGAAGGTCCAGAGCGATATTCAGAAAAACCTCGGAATGCTGAACGCCAATGTCTTCAAATCATCTTTCAACAGGCCCAATCTCTTTTATGAAGTAAGACCCAAGGTGAAAGCCAAGGATCAGATCATCCGCCTCTTCAGAAACAACCCGGGCAAGTCGGCCATCATCTATTGTCTCAGCCGTAAAAAAGTAGAAGAGATCACGGAACTGTTGCTGGTAAACGGCATCAAGGCCCTTGCCTACCATGCAGGAATGGATTCTTCGACCCGCTCGGGAAATCAGGATAAGTTCCTGATGGAAGAGGCCGATGTCATCGTGGCAACCATTGCCTTCGGGATGGGCATCGACAAGCCGGATGTCCGCTTCGTCGTCCATTATGATATTCCTAAATCCCTGGAAGGTTTCTACCAGGAAACCGGAAGAGCAGGCCGCGATGGCGGAGAAGGGAAATGCATCACCTTCTACAGCTACAAAGACATCCAGAAACTGGAGAAATTTATGCAGGGGAAACCCGTTGCTGAACAAGAGATCGGGAAGCAATTGTTACTCGATACGGTAGCTTTCGCAGAATCCTCCCTCTGCCGCAGAACGATATTATTGCACTATTTCGGAGAAAGATACATCACCGAAAATTGCGAACATTGCGATAACTGTCTGAATCCCAAAGAACTGGTAGAAGGAAAAGAAATGGTCACACTTGCCTTGCAGGCTGTTCTGGAAGTGAAAGAACAATGCAAGAGTGAACATCTCGTCAACATCCTGGTAGGTAATGAAACCGCGCAGGTGAAGTCTTTCCATCACAACGATCTCGAAATTTTTGGTGAGGGGGAAGATCATAAAGACAAATTGTGGAATGCCGTATACCGTCAGTGTATCATTGCCGGTTTCCTGATAAAGGATATTGAAAACTATGGTGTGCTGAAAATGGCAGATAAAGGCAGGGCCTACCTGAAGAATCCGCAGCCCTTTACCATCGTTAAGAACCACGATTACGAAGCCGAAGAAGATTCAGAAGAGGCTCCTTCGGGTGTGGGAGCCGCCGTCGGGGATCCAGAGCTCTTCTCCATGTTAAAGGATTTGCGCAAAAAAGTGGCGGTCAAGAACAACCTTCCACCTTTCGTAATCTTCCAGGATCCTTCACTGGCAGATATGTCGATCCAGTATCCTACTTCGCTGGATGAACTGCAAAATATCATTGGAGTTGGACAGGGTAAGGCCCAGAGATATGGCAAGCCTTTCGTCGAGCTGATTAAAAAGCATGTGGAAGACAATGGCATCGAGAGGGCGCAGGATTTTGTCGTCCGGACGGTCGCCAATAAATCCAAGAACAAGGTTTTCATCATTCAAAGTATCGACCGCAAAATGCCACTCGACGAATTAGCTTCCGCCAAGGATATGGATATGGACACCCTGCTAACGGAGATCGAAGCCATCGTCAATTCAGGCACAAAAGTCAACCTCGATTACTACATCAACGATACCATGGATGAAGATCAGATCGAAGATATCTTCAATTATTTCAAGGAAGATGCCGAGACCGACGCTATGGAAGAGGCGATTGCCGAGCTGGGTGATGACTATGAAATTGAGGAAATCAGGCTTGTCCGCATTAAATTCCTAGCCGAGATGGGTAACTAAAGGCAGGCTGATATAAAATATCGTACTGCCCGGCTCACTTGTAAAACTAATTTCACCTTTGTAATTTTCAAGGATACTTTTTGTAATTGCCAGTCCGAGTCCCATGCCACCACTCTTCGTAGTAAAATTAGGTTCGAAGAGGCGGCTGCGATCTGTCGCAGAAATTCCCGGGCCATTATCTGATACAGCAATTCTAAGGGTTTGCTCGCTGACCTCCGCCCTTACCAGGATGGCCCCGTCTTCCTGATTCTGAATGGCCTGCGTCGCATTCCTGATGATGTTCACCAATGCACGCCGCAACTGGTCGCGGTCGCCCGATACGAAAATTTTACCCTCAGGCGCTTGGACCTCCAGCAAATAATCCTGCGGAGCATCGAAAAGCGTGGTCACTTCTCCAATGAGTCCGTTCATTTCGACCGGCTCGATATTGGTCGAGGGCAGTCGGGCAAAATCCGAAAATGTGGCGGCGATGGCCGATAATGCATCTATCTGCGCCACCAACATCCGGGTTACCTGGTTAAAATAATCATCAAAATTGGGTGCTCCCTGATCCTTGATCTTTTGCAGGTACTGGATATTCAGCTTCATCGGCGTCAGCGGATTGTTGATCTCATGCGCGATCTGCCGGGCCATCTCCTTCCAGGCCGACTCCCGCTCGGACCTTGCCAGCAACTCTGCACTATCGGCGAGTTCGGCAACCTTCTGATTATATGCCTCAACCAGTCGACCGATTTCATCTTCTCCCTGGTATTCAATCCTGGCATTTTGCTTACCGAGCGCTATGCCTTTCAGTTTCTGCTCAATCTGTAATAGCGGTACAGTCAGTCTAGTGCTGATAGCCAGCGCGATAACCAATGAAAGAAGTAAAAGTAAAATATACAGGTTGATAAATGCGACAATGAATCCGGAGACCTGTTTCGTGAATTCATCCTGCCGGTTAAAATAGGGCAGGTTGACATATCCGGCTAGTTCATCGCTTTTGTTAAAGAGCGGGGTGTAAACAGAGAAAAACTCCATTTTACCAAGGCTTTCATTGTGCAGGTAGGTAGCACCACCCATAACACTCAAAGCCCTAAAAGCCTGAGGATTCATCCTGTCGGAAGTCAGTCCATGTTCGAAGATTTCATTGCGGGAACTGGCTATCAGTCTTCCGTTCAGGTCATAAACGTTGATATCCGTCCAGGTAATATCGGAGATTTCAGACAACTGATCTCCCAGATATTCATGGATCGAATCTAGTTTTGAGGCATTCCCGATCCTTAATCCAAGCTCTGAAGATATTGCCCTGACCTTCTGATCAAGGGTCTCCTTGATAGATCGCTGAAACTCCAGGAAATTGTACCTGACCAGTCCTGCTCCAATGATGAAGAGCAATACCAGCAGCGTTGAAACCAAGGTAAACTGAATCTTCCCCCTTAGCTCGAATTTGTTTCTTGATATAAGCCCTTGCCATTGACATAATATAATCCAAAGAAATCCAAGTAGATAGATAAAAATAAACAGTGGAGGAAAGCCCCTGCCCTTCTCTATTAAAGAAGATACAGGATAACTAACGACGACGAAATTCTCACCATTTCGTCTGTAAACGCAATGGTTATATCCTCCCTTTTCATAGAAGAAGAACTCCCCTTTTAGGATGGTTCCTGGAGCAATAGTTGGATCATACAAGTAACTACCGCCACGGTCTACAAGCTTATGATCGAAGTATTTGGCATAACTGTAACCTTCGTTCCTGTTCCTTTTCGCCGCATTCTGATCCAGTAGCAACTGGGGATAGCCTTTGCCTTCAGGAATGATTTTCGAGCTTAGGTCAACGAATGCCATCAACTGTTTGCCTGTACTCTTATTGGACAGATGCAACTCTCCCAAATATGAAATCCGACCGTTGAGCCTGTCCATGAAATAAAAATCAGAACCCGGCAACACGACGCCTTTCGACATTTTCAGCTGATTAAAAAAATCGAGACAAGGAAATTTTTTCCTTTCTTCTGTGAGATAAAGGCTGTCCTTTGCTGCACAAACTGTGACTTGAATTTCATAGTTATTCCAGAATCCAGTGAAGTAATTTTCTTTCAGATAACCGACGAGCTTCAGGTACGGAGGATTTAGAAAAGCCTGTATCGCAGTGTCATTTGCGACTTTGTTCCCAATATCTGACAAGAAAATTTCGGCTGCAGGGTCTCTTTCTGTCGCCAGGTTAACCGCCATGAGTTGTTGAATATTGGCCTTTCGCTTATCCATTTCTTTCTGGGCCATTCGGTTCATTCCAAAGGCGAGCAACAATCCAAAAACAAGCAAAGACGTGAGCTTATATCTCGACATAAGATCCAGGCTAATGCGATCCATGATTAAGGCAATCACCAGCCAAACAAATATCGCTTCAATGGGAATCATCACACCGGATAGCATCAGCGCCGGGATCATCACTACCGTGGAAAATACGATACGGAGAAAGAAGGAATAATCGTCCTTCGTTCCTTTTTGCATACACCGGATCCTAACCAAAATGACTCCCAACCCAATGGTCTGCAAAGCTATGCAGAATGCTGCAAGAAGGTTGGGAAATGAAAGTGACAGATTACTATAAAGTTCAAGAGAAACATCGGAGTTCTGAAATAAAATCAAGAACAAGGCAGAAGTCATTCCGAAATAAAAAGTGGCAAAAATATAGAGGCCAATATTTGCAGGAGTGTTTTGGCGTGAACTTCTCTCTTTTCGAAAGAAAATAAAGAAAGACTGCGCGATGAAGAACATTAAGAATGATACCAAAAAGTAATCGCCTAAGGATGAAAGGAATCTACCCCAGGCAAAATGAATGGGGGCAAACATTATACCTCCATAGACTTCTGTGGGAAGCTTAAAATTATTGAGAAGCAGATAGAATGAGATGGAAAAGACAAATGTACAACCTGCTTTAATCCATGGCCTCAACTTCATTCCTATCAGCCAGTTACTAAAACTTGCCGCAGTCATCAAGACAAAAAGCAGGAAAAAAATTAAAGAGGGGATCGATTCTCCTGAATGAGTGTCCTGCGAATCCCTGAACTGTATCCCAAAATGAAATTTTCCTTCATGACAGAATACCTGGATGGTTCCTGGCTGCAACTTCTCTACCACCTCGCATTGGTTGGAAAGATGGAAATCCTCCTGAAAGGAAGAACTGATGTACTTGTTCTGATATGGAAAACTCCTCTTAATCAGCATATACCCGGTTATGGTATAGGATCCTGCCTTCCTTTGAAAAATGTAAAACCACCCGGTAGGCATTTTCTTTAGATCACCCTCTTCCCTAATCTGCATGGGTTTGTTTTCGAAAGACACCAAAGAAGAACTCCAGAATATCAAAGAATCATGAGCCGAAATGGTATAATATAATCCGGAACTTTCAGGGTACTGCCAGTCTGTTTTCAACCAAAGATCTTTCACCTGACCTCCAGAAGAAAGTTGGGAGGCAAAATTGGCCATTCCGGCCCTGAGTGTCTTTTCCTTCTCTTCAAAGACACGGAAAATCCTTTCAGCTTCAGATTTCTGATCGGGGCGAGGGAAGAAAAGCGGTCCCCAGCAGAAAGATAATCCCAGCGAAATTAGTCCGGTCAGCAACATGACAGACCACCTGATCCTATATCTGGAACGTTCAGGCATGATGATATGGTTCTCCTTTAATGATCGTCATGGCCCTGTATAACTGTTCAACAAAAAGAAGCCGCACCAGCTGGTGCGGGAAGGTTAAACGGGAAAGTGACAATTTCGAACCGGCCCTTTGGTAAACGGCTTCAGAGAAACCATAGGCTCCTCCGATCACAAAAATCAGCTGTTTTGTACCGGAAAGCATTCTCTTTTCGATCCATCCCGCCAGTCCGGGGGAGGAATATTCGTTGCCTTCCACATCCAGCAGCACCAGTTCGTCTGAAGAAGAAACCTGATCGAGAATTGCCTTCCCTTCCCGTTCTTTTTGCTGATCCTCAGAAAGATTCCGGCTGTTTTTCAAATCCGGGATGATCCTGATTTCGAAAGGCAGGTAGTGAATCAGTCTCTTCTGATAGTCTTCGATACCCTCATTCAAATATTTCCGGTCGGTCGACCCGACCATCAGCAATGTAATCTTCACGGCACAATTGTTGTAACAGAACCTGTAAAGTAATGTTATTTTTGCAAATGGCATAAAAACCTTTGATAAATTTGTCTTTGTTGTTGATAATTGATAGTTTTAGAGTTATGAAGAAAATTCTATTCTCTTTTGTACCTGTTGTTTTCCTTTTGCTTCTGGCTGATTTTTCTTTCGGGCAGATTCCTGCGCAAATTGGATCTGGGCTGAAAGCCGGGAATGCAAAAATGGTGGCCTCTTGTTTCAATGACAATGTTGAACTAGTCATACTCGACAAGGAAAATGTTTGCTCGAAGGAGCAGGGGGAAATGATTCTCAATGATTTCTTCAGTAAGAACAAACCTGTTGATTTCAAGATTACGCACCAGAGCGGCACCGACTCTGCCTATGGGATCGGGAAAATGCAAACCGCAAATGGGAACTTTCGCATCTACTTTATGCTGAAGAATTTTGCTAATAAACCGCTGATTGTTCAGCTACGGATAGAGAAAGATTAATTAAATTTTACCAGCAGATGTCCTTTCTGAAATTAGCACGGCTCTGGATGATCAAACAGGTTCAAAGGATCGCCCAGAAAGCCAAGAAGATAACAGTTCCCTTTTTTGACGGATTGCCCCTCTATGATGTAACCATCTTTTTCTGGAAGGGCGTGGTTGACGGAGCGATTACTACCCGTGCATCTGCTATTGCCTTCAACTTTATCCTCGCTATTTTTCCGGCGATTATCTTTCTTTTCACCCTGATTCCCTATATTCCAATCGATAAATTCCCGGATCAGCTGTTGGGACTTCTGCTGAGCGTGCTGCCCGACAATGCATTTCTGGCGGTGCAGGATACGATAAAGGATATCATCACTCAACCCCGTGGTGGGCTGCTTTCCTTCGGATTTTTCGCCGCCTTTATCTTCGCCACCAATGGACTTGCTTCGATCATGGTTGCTTTTAACGGTACCATCCATGCCATCGAGACCAGAAGCATCGTAAGCCGCTATGTCATCGCATTTGTGTTATCACTGATTCTGACAACCCTTACTACCCTGAGCGTTGCCCTTATCACCCTCAGTCAAAGGGTCATTGAGTTTCTCTTTGCCAAACAGCTCATCAAATCCAGTTACATTTACATTCTGATTTACGGGGGTAAGTGGCTGGTAATCTTGCTATTGTTCTTCTTTACTTTTGCTTTTATTTTTTATTTCGGTCCGGCACGGAAAATGAAATTCAGGTTTATCTCTGCCGGCGGGACACTCGCCACCCTGCTTTCGATTGCTATTTCTGTCGGATTTTCCTATTACATCAACAACTTCGGCAAATACAATGCACTCTATGGTTCGATTGGTACCCTGGTGGTGGTGATGTTGTGGATTTATTTTATGGCGCTGATCATGCTGATCGGATTCGAATTGAACGTAAGTATCTGGAGTGCACAGAGTATGGTCAGCAACGCTGATAATATATCCGTATCAGACTATCATCCAAAGGCTCCTCCCGGTCCAGGATCCAGTCCGTTTCAGGAGCCTTGATCCCTGAGCCAAACCTTTTGTTACCAATATAGACCCTTGCTTCATCCCACAATCCTTCGCGCATATAGGATTCGAGCAAAGCCTTGCCTCCTTCTACCAGCAAGGACTGAATTCCTCTGCTGCTAAGAATCTCGTTGATCCTCTGAAGCATGCCTGCCCTAAAGTCGATTCGCACATACTCCAGATTGGGTTTTGTTGCCATCTCTACTTCAGTAAAAACAATTGTCTCAGTAGATTGGTCCAGCAGTGCGCAACTTTCAGGTAGGATGCCTCTCCGATCGAGCACCATTCTGAGCGGATGGTTTCCACTCCAATGCCTGACCGTCAAAGATGGATTATCTTTTAAAGCCGTATTCGTCCCTACCAGGATAGCCGCCTCATCCGATCTCATCTTGTGGACGGCGATCCTGGAAAGGTCGTTGGTAATCCAGGTCGGCTGACCGAACTCTTCCTCCTCCCTTGAACGGTCAATGAAGCCATCTTCCGTCTGGGCCCATTTTAAGATGATATAAGGTCTCTTCTTCTCGTGAACTGTCAGAAAGCGGCGGTTCATGCGGTTGCAATCGTCTTCAAGAACGCCTGTAATAACCTCAATTCCTGCAATTCTTAATCGTTCCAACCCACGACCAGAAACCTTTTCATTTGTATCGAGACCGCCCACGATTACCCTGGGAATTTTTTTTTCAACGATCAGATCTGCACAGGGAGGAGTCTTGCCAAAATGAGAACACGGCTCGAGCGTTACATACATCGTTGACTCACAAAGCAAATCAGGGCTCTTGACCGAATTTATCGCATTCACTTCTGCATGGGACTCCCCGTATTTCCGATGATAGCCCTCCCCAATAATCTTCCCGTCGTATACAATCACGCAGCCCACCATCGGATTGGGAGCAACCCGGCCCATACCCAGCTTCGCCAATTCGATGGCCCGCGACATAAATTTTTCTTCAGCGGATGTTGCCTCAATCCTGTTGAGATTCCCTACTTTTGTATCCTTCACCATGCTAAAAACGAAAAAATTACTCAGGGAGAAACTCTCCTCAATCTACGCCCCTTCAGAAATGGAGAGCCTCATCAGCCTGATTCTGGAGCATGTGACCGGCTACAACAGGTTGCAGCTTCATCTGAACCAAGCCGATCAGCTTCCGGAACCAAAGATAATGCAAATCATGGAGATCGTGAACCGGCTGCTCAACCACGAACCCATACAATATATTATTGGCGAAACAGAGTTTTATGGCCTGAAATTCACTGTTTCACCTGGAGCATTGATTCCGCGTGCCGAAACGGAAGAGCTGGTCGACTGGATCATCCGGGAAGAAGGTTCTAAGGCAAAAAGCTTACTGGATATTGGTACCGGCAGTGGCTGCATCCCAATCGCGATTGACAAAAATACCCGGATGGAGCTGATCGAAGGATGGGATATTTCAGAGGATGCACTTAAATTAGCGAAGCACAATGCTGTGCGAAACAACTCGAAAGTTAAGTTCTCACTCCAGAACATTTTTCAACCTACCGGGATAGCCGCATCCGCCAGATGGGATGTGATCGTCAGTAATCCGCCATATGTGCTGATGGAAGAATCTGCCCTCATGGAGAAGAATGTGGTCGATTATGAGCCACATGTGGCGCTCTTTGTTCCGGACCACGACCCGCTGATTTTTTACCGGGCTATTGCACAGTTTGCCAACGACCATCTGCAACTTCATGGTTTTCTGTACTTTGAAATCAACGAATCACAGGGAAGCCAAATCGTAGAACTCCTATTGGCTCACGGTTTCGTGGATATCCAACGCAGGAAAGATCTTCAGGGTAAGGAACGGATGATTCGGGCTAGAAAGGAAACTCCCCTTCCTTGAGTACATTTTTCGCCTTCTCTGTTTTCGGCTTCTCAGCCGCGAGATGCTTCGGATTTCCATTGACGTAGATCGCCTTGAAAGGGGTCGTCGGACAAGCATATTCACACGCTCCGCAACCGACGCATATTTTCTGGTCTATCTCGGGGATGAATAATTTTCCATAAGGAACCATGTGCACCGCCTTGGTTGGACAGTGTTCGGAGCAGGCACCGCAATCGGTCTTTTCGGTCTCCACGATACAATTTTTCTTCTCGAACTGAACCTGACCAATCTGAAGCAGATGCTTTTGCTCCATCGTGATCGGAACAATTGCGCCGGTTGGGCAAACGTCGCTGCAAAGGGTACAGTCGAATTCGCATAATCCCTTGTGATAAGCCATATGCGGCTGCATGACCCCAATCAGACCATATTCCAGGAAGGCAGGTTGCAGCACTTTATTCGGACAAGCCGTCACACAGAGTGAACAACCCGTACAGATTTTATTGAAACGCTCAACCGATTTCGATCCTGGAGGTGAAACCGGAGAGGTCTTCTTTTCGGGAACCGTGCTTTGACCCTTGGGCTTCGGGACGATCAATTTGGGTTTTTTCAGTCCGGGGATGGAATCTGGCGCCTTAAAGCCATACAAGGCTGCAATACCAATAACTCCCGTGATTAAAAAATTACGCTTAGAGGAGTCTGTCTTTGCTTTTTGGGAACTGGCTTCTTTACCTGGAGCCAGCATTACAGGTTTCTCAAACGACTTCCTTGTCATCGGTTTGTAGGCCATTGCATGATCATCACAGACTGTCAGGCAGTTGTAACAGGTAACGCATCGACTGTAATCGATTTTTTGTGTCTTTATTTCGATGCATTCAGATTTGCATACACGGGCGCACTTGCCACATTTGGTGCAATTGTTCTTGTCGAGGACAATCTTGAAAATGGCAAATTTTGAGATAAAGCCGAGGAAAGTCCCGACCGGACAAACCGCATTGCAATAAAGCCTTCCCCGATAAAAGGCAGTGAGGATAATTCCTGCCATAAACAAGGTGGTGATTACCAAAATAGCTGGATGGACCCAAATAATATCATACCGGTATAGCAAACTATAAATATCCGCACGGGCTAATCCGGCGGCAAAAAGGTTGTTAACCAGCACCACGACAGGCTTGAGAAGCGTCGAGGCGATTCTGCCGAAGAGGCTGTATGGGTCCAGGAGCGTAACCATGGTGATGCTGCCAAAAAGCAGTGGCAAGATGACCAGGGCAAGAAGCGAATAGCGCAGGATAGTCCAGGCTTTATGATACTTGTATTTTCGTTTCTTTTTAGATTTTGCCCTTCCTGATGTCTTTCCAGATAGCCAGGAAACTACATCCTGAAATATTCCCAACGGACAAAGAACTGAACAATAAATCCTACCAAAGAGAATGGTCAGAATCAGTACCAGAAGGACACCAAAATCGAAGATTCCGGAAACGGTAATATTTCGGAGTAAAGAGGGTACGAACTGAAAGAAGACCGCCAAAGCGTAAAAATCCTTTGGAAAAGTCTTTCTGAAATCGATGAAGGCAAAAGCCAGAACGATCAGGAAGAATATGGACAGACCAACCCTAAGTCTCTTCAGTAAGAGAAAGTTCATTACAGATTAATGCGGTTGATGTTTAGTTTTGAGAGATCCATCACACCTAATCCAGCAGCTCCGGCAAGTTGAATATGGTTGATTTCACCGGGATCTTTTCCGAAGAATTTGGTCGCTGCAGCATCGGCAGCAACGATGTCTCTTGAAATGATCTGACTCTTCATGGTGATGACATCGTCGAGGGAAACCCCCATCGGACCATTTTGTTTCATCACATAATAGGCATCGACAACAGTAAGATCCGGTTTCTTGAAGCGAAGAAAATCTGCCATACACTGGTGCAAATCATTTTTATGCCAAAATCCTCGGTCCCACACGCATCCCATCATATTTTTCATCGAGATGGAAATCTTGGAAGAGCTATGATGCTTAAGAATTGGAACACTGATGAAAACATCGCTGGTTAATAACAATTCATGCACCTTCATGTCTTTGAGTTTGGCGCCTCCGACGACTTCCACTTGCTTGTAATATTTTTCACTGTCTCCGGGAACCATTTTACCGCCTGCAGTGGTCACAGCCTGTTCGATTCCGGAATTCTTATAACATTTTGTCCATTCGTGGCATGTATGGTCAAATACAAATACCTCTTTTGCCCCTGCCTTCAGACATTGTTCGACAATTCGTTTAACAAGTATTGGATTAGTATTGGCACCTCTTTCGGGTACCCTGTCCCAACCTATATTTGGTTTTATCAACACTTTTTGTCCTGGCTTCACAAATTGGGACATTCCTCCCAGCGCTTCTATTCCCTTGTCAAACATGACATCAGGTTCGCCGCCACGAATGGCAATCAAATCATAAGGTAATGCCGCGTTCCCTGCCATGAGGTTATCGATTCCACCAAAAGTTATAGCTGCGCCGGTTGCAATTCCTGCACCAATTCCCGAAGTGATAAATTTTCTACGTTCCATTTTTACAATTAAAAATAAGCCTGTTTCTTGAGCCAAATTTAAAAAAAGTACAGGCTTTTTAAAAGAAATCAAGGGCTGTCGGTCAGGACACAGGCAAGCCTTTCCGATTTACGCTTCCCCGTCTGTTCAAAAATTGAAATATCAAGAATATAAATACCCGGTTGAACTTTTTGAAAATCAGCATCTAACCCATCCCAAATAATTTGATCAGAACTTCCTGAGGTGAAATTGTTTGCCAGCTTTCTGACGACCCTGCCGGCACAATTCAGAATCGTTATATTTAATAAACATCCCGGAACTTCTGTAAAAAGATAGATATTTAGCTGATCCCGGAACCCATCGCCGTTCGGAGAGAAGACGACAGGATCGATAAATACCGTCCTCCCCGAAGAATCTGCCAATTCGCAGACTGAATTTTTATATCCAGGTGTGGCAAAACCGGCGCTCCTGGAAGCTGAATGCCAGTTCTTCTGCTGGGAAGAGGATGCCGAATAACTGATTCTCTCCAGCGAAACACCCTCCGTTTCTGTGATTAGTGGATCATGCATTCCATCAGTGTAGGCCATTTCATCAATTATTTCCCCATTCGAATCGAGTAAAACCACACATCCGTTAAGATCCGACATTCCGGGAAATTTCTCCATCTGCAGCAGGCACGCATTACATTTTGTTGAATAAAAGCGTCCGATACCTTCCAGTGATTTAGACACGGCCAGGTACTCGCCAGTCTCGAGATACTGTTGGAGACTGGATATTTGTGAGAACTGGATCAATTTGTTCGATCCATCTCGGGTCGCCAGACTGAGCCCGGAAAGATCCACCGGATGACCGCTGTTATTGAAGATTTCGACGAAATCGGCACCTTCCGGGTACGGATTAAAGAGGACTTCACTGATCAGCAGATCCGATTTGACGGGCAAATAGTACCCGAATCTGATGGTCTGGCTGGTCATAAGGTTGCCACACTCATCCTTTATATCGTGCAGTGTAACAGAATAGCTTACACCATTTTTAACGGTTGAAGGATGGAAATACAACTGCAACAGGCAAGCCTCCGCATCACCATGAACGGAATCTACCACTAATCCTGAGGACAAGTTGCTAAATTGACCTAACAGGCTGACCGGTAGCAGGAAACTCTCATTCAGTTGGATATCCAGTCGGGAATGGTCTGCCAGGCTGGTCGCCAGGATTCTGGGCGGGAGATGGTCCGGATTGGAGGCGTGTACCGAATTCTCCTTCCCCGGAGTACCTCCTATAGCAGAAAGTGTTGTGGCCCAATTCTCCCGTTGTCCGCACAATCTCGCAGGGTCTATCTTTTCCAAAGAAAAACCACCCTCTCCAAATCCCTTTTTGTGCAGGGAAGGCTGGTATTCTATTGCATCCGACCACTTCAAGAGGGGATCTGAAAGCGTGATGACCTGCCCTGAGTTGCTAATTAAAAACCCGGAGATCTCCGTCACCCGGCCATACGGAAGAAGATCCTTTGCGCCCCCGGTAGCCGTTACCAGCAAATACTCTCCGGGGGCAACCGTCACATCCGGAAAGACTTTCATCTTACTACCCAGCCCAAGCATCCACCCCTTCAGATGGATCTCAGATGTGCCAGTATTGAATAATTCGAGGTATTCTCTGTCAGGAAGCCCCGCCGAAGGAGAAGGATCAGCCATAATTTCATTGAGGATAATCTGGGCTCTACTTTCGATTGAGCCAAAAGAAACGACTAAAAAAATAAAAATGTAATTTTTTATGCCCATTTTTTGGAAAATAATAAGAAAAATCTATAGTTTTGTGTGGTGAATTTTACAGTTTGTTGTTTTGGGGGAGGACTAATATAAATTTAACCCTTCTCCCGTTCAAAAACGAATGATTAGAACATTTGCACATTAAATAAAATAGTCATGAGAGTAGCAATCGTTGGAACCAGTGGCGCCGTTGGGCAGGAGTTTTTAAAAGTATTGGCAGAGCGCAATTTCCCTTTGGATGAACTCATCCTTTTTGGATCAGAAAGAAGTGCCGGAACTACTTATGAATTTAAGGGTAAGACACTTACCGTTAAGGAACTAAAACACAACGACGATTTCAAGGGCATCGATATCGCCCTGGTTTCTGCCGGCGCCGGTATTTCAAAGGATTTCGCCGAAACGATTACCAAGTTTGGTACTGTCATGATTGATAATTCCAGTGCTTTCAGAATGGAAGCCGATATTCCGCTGGTCGTCCCTGAGGTCAATGCCGCAGACGCGAAGAATATGCCGCGTCGCATCATTGCCAATCCGAATTGCACGACCATCCAGATGGTGGTTGCCCTGAAGCCGATTGAAGAGCTTTCTCATATCAAGAGAGTAAGGATCTCAACCTACCAAAGTGCCAGTGGGGCCGGGGCTTCCGGAATGGAAGAGTTAAAAGCCCAAACGGTTCAGATTGCCAAAAATGAAGACCCGACAGTAAAGAAATTTGCGTATCAGATTGTTCAGAACCTGATTCCCCATATTGACGTCTTCCTCGACAATGACTACACCAAGGAGGAGATGAAGATGTTCCATGAGACGCGCAAAATCATGCATTCCGATATCCTGGTAAGTGCAACGGCGGTGCGTGTTCCTGTGATGCGTGCGCACTCCGAAGCCATCTGGGTGGAGACAGAAAATGAAATTACCATTGAGCAAGCGAGAGCGGCCTTCGAAAAGGCTGAAGGGGTTATTGTCATTGATAAACCGTCTGAAAAGCAGTATCCGATGCCACTTTACCTGGCTGGCAGGGATGAAGTTTTTGTAGGAAGAATCCGCAAGGACCTGACAACGCCCAATGGTCTGACTTTCTGGACCGTTTCAGACCAGATCAAAAAAGGTGCCGCATTGAATGCCGTTCAGATAGCAGAATACCTTGTCAAAGAGGGTGTTGTGAAATAATTCAGGGGTAGCGAAAAAAAATAATCAATCTTCAAAATTCGGGAAAAGAAAATCGTTGAACGGAAACCGTGTCACGTGGATTTTCTTCACTTCCCCATAGAGTAACCTCTTGAAATCCGGGATGTTAAGCCTGAGTTTAGCTGAGATAAAAACCGCATTGGTATTTTCTCTGGCCATCCAGGAATTTTTCCACTCTTCCAGACTCTTATTTTCCTTCGTCGAAGGGGTGAGATCGTCCTCCTCTTTTTCGACGTGGGTAAAGGCATCGATCTTGTTAAAGAGGTAGATCATGGGTTTATCCGAAGCTCCGATATCTGCTAATGTCTTGTTAACCACTTCGATCTGATCTTCAAAACCCGGATGTGCAATATCGACCACATGGATCAGAATATCCGACTCGCGCGTCTCATCGAGCGTCGATTTAAAGGATTCAACCAGGTGATGAGGCAGTTTCCTGATAAACCCGACGGTATCGGTGAGCAGGAAAGGCAGATTACCCACAACCACCTTGCGCACAGTCGTATCCAGCGTGGCGAAGAGTTTATCTTCGGCAAATACCTCCGATTTACTGATCATGTTCATGATGGTCGACTTACCAACATTGGTGTATCCAACCAGCGCTACGCGAACCATGTTTCCCCTGTTTTTGCGCTGCACGCTCATCTGTTTGTCTATCTTAGCCAAATCACTCTTCAGGAGCGAAATTTTATCCAGGATGATCCGCTTATCCGTTTCGATCTGTGATTCACCTGGACCACGCATTCCAATCCCCCCTTGCTGGCGTTCGAGGTGGGTCCACATCCTGGTAAGCCTTGGTAAAAGATATTGATATTGAGCAAGTTCTACCTGAGTCTTGGCATGTGCCGTCTGCGCTCTCTTGGCAAAAATATCGAGGATTAAGTTGGTACGGTCCAGGATCTTGCACTCTATCACCTTCTCAATATTCCTCAACTGAGTGGCAGTCAGTTCATCGTCAAAAATGACTGAATCGATCTCGTGAACCGTCACAAAATCCAGGATCTCCTGAAGTTTACCTGAACCGACAAAAGTTGCAGGATGAGGATTGACCAGGCGTTGGGTAAAGCGCTCATAAATCTCAGCCCCAGCCGTTTCGGCCAAAAATTCGAGTTCATCGAGGTATTCCTGAACCACCCGTTCGTCCTGCTTTCCATAAATCAGTCCGACCAGGATAACCCTCTCTTTCCTTACTGCGGTATCGTGCATTTTAATCATGGCACAAAAATACATAAAAAAATCGCGGTAGCAGATTGGCTCATGAGGTAAACCAATTACCATGAAAACCGTATACATCTTCAGTAATATTTTTAACTTTATAAGCTCAACGGCAGAGTCAACGACTTGATCGTTATTAATTGAAATTCAAAACATTAAGAGATATGGAATACGTCAGATTCGGGAATACGGGAATGAAAGTTTCAAAAATTTGTCTGGGTACCATGACCTATGGCAGGCCTACCGAACGTTGGCCCTGGGCTTTGGAAGAAGAACAAAGCAGGCCATTTATAAAAAAAGCCCTCGAAACCGGGATTAATTTCTTCGACACAGCCGATGTTTATTCTTTAGGCGCAAGTGAAGAGGTGGTTGGATCCGCTTTAAAGGATTTTGCGAAACGTGACGAGATCGTTCTGGCGACCAAAGTTTACAATCCGATGAGCTCAGACCCGAATGATTCCGGACTTTCCAGGAAGCACATCATGAGTTCAATCGATAAGAGCCTGAAGCGGTTGAAGACTGACTACGTAGATTTATACCAGATTCATCGCTGGGATTATGAGACTCCGATCGAAGAGACCATGGAGGCCTTGCATGATGTAGTAAAAGCAGGGAAGGCGCGCTATATCGGGGCTTCCTCTATGCATGCCTGGCAGTTTGCCAAGGCTTTGTATACGGCCGATCTGCATGGTTGGACCCGTTTCATCTCCATGCAACCCCATTACAATCTTCTTTACAGGGAAGAAGAACGCGAGATGATTCCGTTCTGTTTAGACCAGAAGATCGCTATCATTCCATGGTCGCCTCTCGCCAGGGGTCTTCTCACCGGAAACAGGAGTAAGGAAAGGAATGAAACGATCAGGGCCAAGACGGATGCCTTCGGGAAATCCTTGTACCACGCTGACGCGGATTTTGAAATAGTCGACAGACTCTCGGAGATGGCTGCTCAAAAAAACATACCAGCAGCGCAAATTGCGCTAGCCTGGATTCTCGGGAAACCAGGCATTACATGTCCAATTATCGGGGCGACTAAGATGAGCCATATCGAAGATGCGGCGGCTGCTTTGTCGGTAAAGTTAACCCAGGAAGAGGTCAAACAACTGGAAGAGCTTTATCTGCCACATACTGTTTTAGGCCACGTATAATTTTGTGCAGTAAAGCCCTGCTAACCATCTTTCAATAAGGCATTAACGATCCAATTGGGAAACGACATACTTGTCAATGACCTCCAGCAATTCCTTTACATCGATTGGTTTTGTAAGGAATCTTTTTGCACCCTCATTCAATAACTCTTCAATCGTTTTTGGCATCGCATCCGCACTGATAATCACCACTGGAATAGAATTAGTAATTTCATTTGCCTTTAACGATCGGAGTACGTCAAGGCCATGGATATCGGGCAAATTGAGGTCCAGCAAGATTAAATCGGGCCGGTACTCAATCGCAAGCTTCAATGTTTCTTTTCCGTAAATATCCGTAATTAACTGTATTCCTGAACGTTGCATGAGCAAAACTTGCTCTATCAGCTCTATGTTGGATTGATTGTCTTCAATATAAAGTATCACACCTGCTTTATTTTCCAGTCCGGGCTCCAGGGGAGGAAAATTACCTGACTGGGAAATAATGTTCAGTTGGCTTTCGCTGGATGGCATCTCAAACCAGAAGGTACTTCCTTCACCTTTCTTACTTTCGACTCCCAGTTTCCCCGCCATCGCCTCCACCAATTTCTTGACGACTGCTAATCCAAGTCCTGATCCCTCCGTGGGTGTCTGTTCAGCGCCTATTCTTTCGAACGGGCGAAACAACTTCGGCAAATCTCCCTGTTCAATTCCGTCGCCGGTGTCTGTGATTGAGATCCTGATGTATTCAATACCTTGATTGTCGGGGGGCATCCTAACCGTACTTATCACCACAGAACCCCCTTTGCGGTTATATTTGACCGCATTCGTGATCAGGTTCAGCAAAATCTGTTTCAATCGCTGCTTGTCTGATTTAACAAAGCATTTATTCGTAGGGGAATTTTGCAACTCCACATTGATCTGACGTTCAGCCGCTTGTGGCATTACAATATCTTTCGTTTCTTCAATGATACCACATAACTGTACCTGTTCGATGGAGAGGGAAAGCCTGCCCGCTTCGATTCGGGAAATATCCAGCACCTCGTTGATCAAATCCAGCAGATGTTTCCCACTTTGCAGAATGCGGTTGATACCCTTGGTTTGTCTAACATCCAGATCGCCCATTCCAAGAAGTTGCGCGAAACCAAGAATTGAATTTAACGGTGTGCGCAATTCGTGGCTCATTCGGGAAAGAAACTCACTCTTTGCCAGGTTCGCCTGTTCAGCTTCGTTCCTCGCTTTAATAATTTCACCTTCCGCTTTCATCCGTTCCCCAATTTCTTTCTGCAATTCATCATTGGTTTGGGAAAGTTGGGCGGTTCTTTGTTCAATTTTTTGCTCCAGCGTCGCATTGAGTTCTCTGATTTCATTTTCCATCTCGAGGGTATCGAGGGCATAACTTATGTCATTCGAAACACCGACCAGCAAATTGATCTCTTCCTCATTAAAGAAAAACGGAACCGTGGCATAGAGGGTGAATGAGCCTGTCACTTTTCCAAATTGCATGATGGGTAGACCTATGGAAGAACGATATCCCCTTGCCAAAGCCTTTTCTCTCCAGGGAAGCATGTTGGGATCATTCGCTATATCATTGCATACGAAATATTTACCTTCCCGAAGGGACCTCCCGGTAGGACCCTGACCCTCCGGTTCTTCGGTAAGTCTCACCGGCTTGATTTCGGATAGATAACCATCTTCATGGCCTTTAAAAACGACAGGTTTGACAATCCCGGTACCTTCATCCACAAATCCGATCCAGGCAAGCTGAAATTTTCCATGTTCAACCGTTACCTGACAGATCTCTTCAAATAACTGTTTCCGGTCTTTTATGCGAACAATTGCCTGATTCACCTGACTGATGACAGCAAATAGCCGGTTAGCCCTGATAATCGAATCTTCAGTTTGCTTGCGATCGCTGATATCATGGATAATGGAATAGAGTAGTTTCGTTTCGCCAAACTGAACCGGCCCGGAATAGACCTCCACATCACGAATTTCGTTATTAGCCAGACGATGCCTAAAATAAAAGTGCTTGCGTTTTTGCTCTTTGGCACTCTTCATTTCAGCTAATACTTCCTCTTTGGAAAGAACATTAATCTCAGCAATATTCATCCCGCAGATTACCTTGTACTCATAACCATAATATTTACAAGCAGTTGGATTTGCATCGATGATTTCACCGCCGTCCGGGTTGATAATAAGAATAATGGAATTGTTTTCATAAAAAAATGCCCTGATCCTGGCTTCACTTTCAACGAGATCAGACCCATTGGCCACTTTGTCAATCGCCATTCGATCGATGGTTACCTTTAAGTTGGCAACCTCTTGCTCCAATTGATTAATCTTGTTGGTTAATTCCTTATTTGGCATTTTTTGAAGGGTAATAAGAGGGTACGGAAGGCGATTTTCAAAAATAACTAAATGTTTCCGGCAATCGATGTAATAAAAATAGTAAAAATGCGTATAGGAGAATTACATTAGTTAAATACCTACATTCGTCGGAAATTTATAGCGCTTATGGACAATAATAATACAGTATATACGGATGTTTTAATCATTGGCGGAGGACCTGCAGGTCTATCTACCGCCATTCACTTGGCTGATACACTGAATCAGAAAGGCTTAACTCACAGGATTTTGCTGATCGAGAAGGGTAGCTCTATTGGAAGCCATATCCTGTCGGGGGCCGTTATCAAGGCGGATATCTTTAAGAGCCTGCTGCCGGACGTCGATTTTAGCGAAATTCCATTTAACGCAAAGGTTTCAAAAGATTCCACCGTGTTACTCGGTGAAAATGGTTCCTTTAAATTGCCTTTTCACGTGCCTTTCATGAGTAACAAAGGGAATTATACCGCCTCCCTTGGACAACTTTGTCGTTACCTTGCCAGGAAAGCCGAAGAAAAAGGAGTTGAAATATACACTGGCTTCTCGGTAAATGAGATTCTTTATGCAAATGGTAAAGTAATAGGCGCCAAGACGATCGACACAGGAGTTGACCATCATGGTCATCAGTTGGAGAACTTCCAGCCTGGAACACGCATCGAAGCCAAGCTGACCATTTTTGCGGAAGGCACACGCGGTCCTCTCGCCAAGCAGCTCATCCAGAAATATGAACTGGAAAAGGGTAAGAATTTCCAAATTTACTCCCTGGCATGCAAGGAATTATGGAGTGTTCCGGAAGGCAATATTGAACCGGGAGCAGTCTACCACACCATGGGTTATCCGCTCAATCTGAAAGAATTCGGCGGAGGGTTCGTCTATGGGTTGAACGATAATAAGGTCGCCGTCGGACTGGTTGTCGGACTCGAATATGAAGACCCGACTTTCGACACACACGATGCTTTCCAGGCATGGAAGACGACGCCATTCGTTTCAAAATTTCTGAAAGGCGGAAAATTGGTGGAATATGGGGCTAAGACCCTGCCAGAGGGTGGCTATTATGCTATTCCTAAATTATATACGGATCATGCGATGATTGTCGGCGACAGTGCCGGTCTCGTGGCCATGCCAGCCCTGAAAGGCATTCACCTTTCAGTTGCTTCGGGCATGCTGGCGGCTCAAACTGCAGCAAAAGCCCTTGCTGCCAATGATTTTTCGGAAAATATTCTTAGTCAGTACGAGGCATCCATCAAAGAAAGCGTGATTTACAAAGAGATGTACCCTGTGCGCAATTTCAGACAGGCATTTTCGAAGGGTCTGATCGTTGGAGCGCTTCACTTCGCCACGCAACTGATCACCGGTGGAGCAGGATTCTTCGGCAGACTGAAATCTCATCCGGACAGAGAAGCCACCAAAACGCTCAAGGATTTTAAGGGAAAACCGTTTAAGGAAAGATTCAAAGGGAAACTGGAATTTGACAAGGTCCTGACTTTCGATAAGGCTACAAACGTTTATTATTCAGGCGTTCACCATGACGAGCAGCAAGTCGTTCACGTGAAAATCAATAATCCCGTTTCTTTTGATGCCGTCAATATCAAGCAATATGGCGCCACCGAGCAGTTCTTCTGCTCTTCTGAAGTCTACGAGCTTCATACCGATAAGAATGGCCATCAGGAAATCAGGATTCATGCTGAGAACTGCATGCATTGCAGGACCTGCGACATCAAGACCCCTGGTGACGGAATCACCTGGATGGTGCCGAACGGCGGCAATGGCCCGGAATTTCAAAATATGTAATCTTTTAGAACTGAACAATGGCTCTTACAATAATAAGCTTAATCAAACAAGTACCCCTCCCAACCGAGATGCGCATGGGAGACGATGGATTAATGGACCGGACCAAGGCAAAATCCATCATCAACATCGACTGCCAGTTCGGTCTCGAAGCCGGGTTACAACTCAAGAAACAACATCCAGATGCCCGGTTGATTGTCTGTTCCATGGGACCTCAATCCTTCGAAGTCGCCTTGAGAACTGCCATTTCGATGGGTTACGACGAAGCCTTCCTGCTTTCTGACCGCAAATTAGGCGGCAGCGATACTTATGCCACCGGCTTGGCTATCTCCACCATGCTCAGGCACCTGGGATTCACGAAAGACTCGAAAGAACCGTTCATCATCCTGGCAGGACGTCAGACCAGTGATGGGGATACCGCCCATGTACCCTCTCAGGTAGCTGAAAATCTGGGTATCCCGCAGGCAACCTTCGTCGAAAACGTGAAATCCGACGGAGAAGGTTATGTCGTCGCGAAGCGAATCATCGAGGGGGGATATCAGATGATGAGACTACCCATGCCGTGTGCCATTTCCTTAACCCCTACCGGGATTCCGCCACGCAAACCCTCGCTCATCGGCGCGATCAAGGCGCGTAATTCTCAGATCACAGTCTTTGGTGTAGACGACATCGGACTGGGAACAGAAAAAATCGGACTGAGCGGCTCCCCCACCATCGTGGCCAATGTGGTGAACATTGTGAGCGAACGTGCTCCGATCACCATTTCGGAAGGGCACAATGAGACGACTCTGGTCGATAACCTGATTGCCAATTTCAAGAAGGGTGGTAATATCCTGGAGAAGAAAGAAAAAGCGGAGAAAAAAGTCTCGGAAGCCCCTGACTTCCCTTATTTCGATAACAGAAACGGAGCCAAAGGCATCATCACCTGGGCCGAGATTGCCAATGGCAAAATTGCAAGGCCTTCCATCGAATTATTGACACCCGCCCGCAAATTAGCCGATCAACTGGGGAATGACACCAAAATAATGACCCTCCTGATCGGAAAAAACGTCAAAGACCAGGCCACTACCCTTTTTGAACACGGGTCGGATGAAGTCATCATCGTTGAAGATGAACGGTTGGAAGAGTACCTGGTGCTTCCATTTTCCTCCATCTTTGCGCAGGTCATCAAGGAACGCAATCCTGAGATCGCACTCTTTGCTGCCACAACTTCCGGTAGGGAGCTTGCACCCCGCATCGGTGTGAAAACCGGCAGCGGCGTGACGGCAGATTGTACCGGACTGGAAATTGGGGAATATGTCAACCGGAAAGAGAAGATCATCAACAAGCCTATCCTTCATTCCCGCCGGCCAACCTACGGTGAGAGCAAGTTGGCCACCATCCTGGGATTTGTCTATCCGCAAATCTCAACTGCCCGCGCCGGAACTTTCGAGGTACCGCCAAGGGTAGAAGGCCGGACTGGCATCATCTCCACTTTTAAACCACAACTGACCGCCAAAGAATTCACGGTAGAGATCTTAAAAACTGTCCGTGGGGAGGGTGGCCTGGCCGCTCTTTTCGAAGCCGATGTCATCGTTTCGGGCGGCAGGGGAACCGTTGGAGACGGGTTGGAACTGGTAAAAAAACTGGCGGCGGCGCTGAAGGAAAAAGGCGTAAAGGCAGAGTGGGCCTGCAGTCGCGTGGTTGTAGACGAGGGATTTTCGGAGTATGCAAGGCAGGTCGGACAGACCGGCAAAACGGTACGTCCAAAAGTATATATTGCCGTTGGCATTTCGGGAGCGATTCAGCACTTGGCCGGCATGAAAGAGTCCGGGCAAATCATCGCCATCGACCACAATCCGAAGGCTTCCATTTTCCATTTTGCGGATTTTGGAATCGTCGGGGAATACCAGGATATTTTGCCTGAATTGATCGAACGCGTGAAGGGCGGATTTACTTTCGGCATCGGGCCTGCGTGAGATTACTGCAATGAATCACAGGAAAAAGACCAGGAAGAGCACGGCAGGATTACTGAGCAAGAGACTGTTATTAATTGTAGTGGCGGTCTTCATCGTACTCTCAATCGTTGTTGTATCCGGGTTATTCCTGATCAGATACCAGACATCGGTACCATCTGGCAAGACCAGTAAAACCGCTTCTTCCCAACCTGGTTCTTCTGAAAATACTGCAGAATCTGCAGCCTCCGCATTTTTGCCGACCCTTGAAAACAAGACACCTCCTGCGGATCCCTCCCCAAATGGGATGGTCTGGATTCCGGGAGGCGAATTTTCCATGGGCAGTGAGCTCCCCAGCGAGGGGGTATGCACGATGGCTACCATGATCGCAGTGGAAGATGCCAAACCGATACACCGGGTTTATGTGGACGGTTTCTGGATGGATAAAACTGTCGTCACGAATGAACAATTCGAAAAATTCGCAAAGGCCACGGGGTACAAGACCGTGGCTGAGCTGACCCCTTCGAAGGAGGATTTCCCCAATGCACCACCTGAACTCCTCGTTGCCGGATCGTTGGTTTTTACCCCGCCGGCCGAACCTGTTAAACTTGACAATGTTGCGCAATGGTGGAGTTATGTTCCGGGTGCCAACTGGAGGCATCCTACCGGTCCGGGCAGCAATATCAAGGGAAAGGAAAATTATCCGGTCGTACAGATCGCTTTCCCGGATGCGATGGCTTACTGTAAATGGGCCGGGAAACGACTTCCAACTGAAGCAGAATGGGAATTTGCCGCAAGAGGCGGATTAACAGGCAAGATTTATGTTTGGGGGGATGAGTTCAGACCGGATGGAAAACCGATGGCGAATACTTTCCAAGGGCATTTTCCTGATAAGGATACCGCGGAAGACGGATACGCGGGCATTGCCCCTGTTGCCCGATTTCCTGCTAATGGCTATGGATTATTCGACATGTCAGGCAATGTATGGCAATGGTGCAAGGACTGGTATCGTGCGGACACCTATGCCGAAATGGCGTCTAAAAGCAGTCTGGCTAAGAATCCGCAAGGGCCTGAAACCTCGAGCGATCCTGCAGAACCCGGCATACCAAAACGGGTCCACCGGGGAGGATCTTTCCTCTGTACAGATCAGTATTGTACCAGGTATATGGTCGGAACCCGCGGCAAGGGAGAGATCTCCACTGCCAGTAACCATTTGGGTTTCAGATGTGTTCAGACGCTAACCAAATAGCATCACCATTTTTTTCCGGGTTTTTAAGAGGGAAATAAGTGTTCAGATTATTCTGAGGATAATTTCCTTCAGTGGACGTTTGGGGACATGATGCACCTGGTTTTCATCCCTCCAGTATTTTACCTCTCCATCCCTCATCTCTTCGAGAACAACCGTTTCCTTTGGCTTTCCAAGCGCCAGAACCTGAATAATTTCAAATTGTTCTTCGAGATTTAGAATTTCCCGAAGCCTCTTCCGGTTCACAGAATAAATGATGCAACCACCGAAGCCCGCCTCCACGGCTCCGAGCAGAATGCTCTGTGTGGCTATCCCATCGTCACACAAATAATTTCCGGGTATGGAGGTATCGGATAACATAATTACATAGGCGGATGGTCGTTCCCCTTCCTCAGGACCAGGCCATGCGGGCAAGTATCCTGCCCAGGAGAGGGTCTCAAAAACTGCGGCATTCATCGATTCGTCTGTGCAAAGGATATATTTCAGGGGTTGGGCATTCCTGGCTGAAGCAGAATTTCTTGCCAGATCGACCCACTCCTGAAGCTGCAAACCGGTGATTTTTTCTGTCTGAAAAAACCGCCTGTAACTCCTATTTTTAAGGATAAGATCTCGAAACATAACAAGTTACATTATTTGACGTTGAATGGCTTTTGTGACATTCCCGACTTGGCCACCGGCTATTACCGCCGAGTCAATCTGCCTGATTGGCATAACACCCTTCGTTGTGCTGGTGATAAATACCTCATCGGCGCTGATCAAGTCACTGAATTTGAAATCCTTCTCTTTTACCTCGAAACCTTCGAGGCTCAGAATGCGCCTCCTGGTAACACCCTTCAATATTTTGGATTTCGGCGTATAGACCACTTTATCTTTCACCATATATACATTGCTCCTGGAGCATTCGCGCACCCAATTTCTGTCCAGGAACAACACCTCCACAGCATTTTTCTCGATCAGTTGCCTTGAAAGACTAACGCTTCTTATGTAGTTAATCGTCTTGGCCTCAGGAATATCCCGTTGATAATTGGTAGTAATGAGTATTCCTCCGTTCCTGGTCGCATCCGTCACCGGCACTTCAAAAGGCTTGTTAATAATGATGACAGAAGAGGAAGAGAGTGTGAAATCATCTTCCGAAAGGCCTCCGGTAACAATGATTTTGACAGACGAATTTCCGTGGTTGTTCCTCTTAATCAGTTCCAAAATGATCTCCGATAACTCTTCCTTCGAATAGGAAAGCTCAATTTTCAGCAGTGAAACAGAATTCATTAAGCGCTCCATATGAAAAGTCAAATAGGGCGGTACCCCATTCCTTACCAGGAAAAAATCAAAAACAGCATAACCTCTCAGAATACTCAGATCCGAAACGTTTATGGCGGACTGATTGAAAGGCACAAAATTCCCGTTGATGAAAGTAAAGTGGTCGTTCATATTTCAATTTTTTGTGTAAATTTAATCCTTATTTTCATCCAGCAATGGCGCACCATACGCTCAAAACCGCCTATTCAGACCTTGTAGATCGGCTCAACCGATTTCCACAAGGCGCTCCGCCTTCTGACCTGCTCAATAAGATCCTTAAAATTCTTTTTAGCGAAAAGGAGGCACAGCTCGTCTCGCTTCTGCCTATCAAGCCATTTACCGCTGCTAAGGCTGCAAATATCTGGAAACTGGATCTGAATACCACACAGAAAATTCTCGATACCCTGGCAGACCGGGCACTGCTGGTTGACATAGAGCAAAACGGCGAACAGCAGTATGCACTGCCTCCACCCATGGCAGGATTCTTTGAGTTCTCCATGATGCGCATTCGGAATGACATCGACCAACAAGCATTAAGTGAACTTTTCTACCAGTATCTCAATGTAGAAGAAGACTTTGTACGCGAATTATTCACCAGGGGAGAGACACAGCTGGGAAGAGTATTTGTGAACGAGCCTTCCCTTTCATCAGAAAACGCACTGCATGTCCTTGATTATGAACGTGCTTCTGAAATCATCCAAACGGCCACCCACATTGGCGTCGGAATGTGTTACTGCCGACATAAGATGGAACATTTAGGCCGGGCCTGCAAGGCTCCAATGGATATTTGTATGACTTTTAACACCACGGCGGCTTCACTGACCAAGCACGGTCATGCCCGCCAAATCGATTCGGCCGAATGCATGGATCTGCTGCAAAAAGCCTACGACCACAATCTTGTACAGTTTGGCGAAAACGTCAGGGAAGAGGTGAATTTTATCTGCAATTGCTGCGGTTGTTGCTGCGAAGCAATGATCGCCGCCCGGCGTTTCACCATCCTCAATCCTGTGCATACCACCAATTTTATCCCGGTGGTTTCCGAATCGACCTGCGATGGTTGTGGTAAATGCGTAAATGTCTGTCCGGTAGAAGCCATGTCGCTCGTCACCGCCAACGATCCAAAGCGTCCTCTAAGAAAAAAGGCGTTTCTGATCGAGGAAAGATGTCTTGGTTGCGGTGTTTGCGTGCGCAGCTGCCCAAAAAAAAGCATCGTCCTGAAGTCGAGGGCCAAGAGAGTCCTTACGCCCCTGAACGGATCACACAAAGCGGTGGTAATGGCCATAGAGCGAGGCCACCTTCAGCATCTGATCTTCGACAACAAGGTGCTTTTCAGTCACCGCGCCCTGGCAGCCGTACTTGGGATATTGCTAAAACTGCCTCCCATTAAACAGGCAATGGCCAGTCAGCAGATCAAATCGAGGTATTTCGAAAAGATCATCAGCAAAATGAAGCTTTAATTTATCGCTATTATTGCGGTTGATTTACTTTTTCAAGGAGTTTTCACCAATCCCCAGCGAAAGAAACCCGGAGAAAATAATGTTAGCCTTGACCGATTCAGGTGTGAGTATCAGTTCGGAAACGGTCATCCTGGTAAGTTTGCCGTTGATTTCGAACCCGTAACCTAACTGATAATGTGAGAGAAAGCTTTTCAGTTGATTCTCGATTTCACGGACGTTGGTATTAAATGGAATGGCGATGGCCCTGGTCAGCGACCGTTCAATTTTCCCGTTAAAAATCCATTTGGCAGACTTCATCATCAGATTCCTGGTCTTCAGGTCAAATTTCAGGTTCTGCACCCGCAAGGTCGTGTCAGCTACATTAAATACTGGCATTCCTGTCAAAAACATCGTCCCGTTGATACTCCCTTTCACATTTGTTTCGATCACCATCAGCCCGTTTGACCCGTAAATATGGAAAGATTCAAACTTCAGATGTCGTTTCCCGAAAGTAAAAACCGAGTCTTGTACCACCTCCATGGTCATCCGCTCGATGGTGGTATAAGGGATGTCTGTCAGCAGGTTAATGCGGAAACTGTCGGAAGGAAGTTCCAGCGGTTGTATCGTCGGCAAGGCCGTCACCTTACCAGGAAACGGCTGCTTATCGAGTAAGCACTCCACATCGGAAGTAACCGCCGTCCGGAAATGGATGAAACCTTTAGAGCCCCTGACCGGCAAGAGAGAGACGGAATAGGGCATCATTGTAAGCCAGGCCTTGTAATCCCCGGGAATCTTAAAAGGCTCAAACATCATCTGCCAACCTTTTTCTGCATATTTTCTGAAATCGAAACTTCCTGAGATGGCCTTGTCTACCTCCTTTGAGTAGCTCTCCAAATTCAGATAAAGCAACGCATCTGTCAGCGTCTTGATCGGAATATTAAACCCGGCAACCTTCAGAGATGGCTTCTTTATCCAGTCATAATCATTCGGAGTGGTCTCCGTTTTGATGGTCCAGTCGCGGTTCACGGACAATTTGGTCTTAAACTTCAGGTTGATCTCTCCTGTTGCCTCCAGTACATTCGCGATCGGTATCGTGATGGCCAGAAAAGCCACTGTTTTCTGGATATTCAACTTCAGCGGAATTTCCCAGAAGAGGATATCGTCCTCGAAAGTCATCTTGATCCTTCCATTTTTCCAGGCCTTGAGTTTCAGATTATCGCCACCCTTGTCCATGAAGCTTTTATCTTCATACAAGACGCTGTCTATCTGATTGTTGATAATCTCTTCCAGCTTCGCTACTTCCAGGTCGGCCTGGAGGTTCACGGTTGAGATCTTCGGCTTGACCGGCACATATTTATAGCTTTCAACAGGCATCTGTGGCTGCATAGTCTTACATCCTGCCAGGAGAATGCAAATCAGCAGAACGAAAGCGCACCCGTATAAGCTCTGTCTAACCATCTTTAAAAATTAAGCCACAAAGTTAGACTTAGTTTTTTTACTATCTTTCGGGATAGCCGGGAATTTTATATGAGACTTCGTAGCTTTCTGTTTTTTTCGTTATCGTTATTAATATATCATCTTGATGCCCAGACCATCATATCCGGCATCGTTACCGATTCTTCCAATCTCCCGATCCCTTTCGCCTCCGTCTATCTCTCAAAAACCACCATTGGCACCACAACTTCCAACGAAGGAAACTACACCCTTACCATCCCGCAGGACGGAGAATACGAACTGATCGCCTCCTGTATCGGTTACAACGCCAGCTCAAAGGTGCTTTTCGCCGGAGGGAAGAAGCAGACGATCAACATCAAACTGTCGCAAAATCTGGTTCAGCTCGAAGAAATTACTGTCTCAACAAAAGCGAAGAAACGTGTCAAAAATTACAACGTCTTTACCCGATTGCTGCTTGGGGAGACCGAAAATTCCCAGACCTGTACCATCCGCAACATCGAAGACCTTTTCCTTTTCGAAGATCAGTTGACGGGCATCATTAAGGGACGCTCCCACAAGCCGATTCAGATCGAAAACAAGTCGCTGGGTTACCTGGTGGTCTACGATTTTTCGGATGTTACCTTCAATCCGGCCATTGGTCTGCTGCAATTTACCGGAGGCCTCTATTTCCAGCAGCTACCGGGCAATGACAGGAATATTCAAAAGTGGACACACAACAGACTGACAACCTATTACGGATCCAGGATGCACTTCCTGAGGGCCCTTTTTTCCGATTCTCTTAACCAGGAAAGCTATAAAATCTCTGATTGCAAACTCGTCCAGGTCAAATCAAAATCGGGCGCCCTGTTCCAGAATTTTACGCCGTTGGAGACCAACAGTGCCAGAATCGTCAGGTACCCGGACCGTACAACTTTTTTCTCGTCAAAGCCCCTGCTAATCAGTTATTTCAACAATCACCCGGAACTTGCCTCAGAGGTAATTGGTTATGAACCAAAGAAATACGAGAGTACAATTGAATTTTCCGATAGCCTGACCGTCTTCCGTAACGGCTATTTCAAGCATCCATTTGCTGCAACCTGGGGTGGTCAGATGGGCAATGAAAGAATTGCCGACCTGCTGCCATTCGATTTCGTACCAGGACAAGTGCCACCCACCAAAACAGAAACTTTGGAAGCTTCCCTGGCCAATCCACTGACATCCCTGCAAAAAGCCACGGGCCGCGACCAGGTTTTTGTTCAACTCGACCGCAACATCTACCGACCGGGTGACACCATCTTCTTTCAATCTTTCATAAGAAACAGGATATCAGGCACTTTTGAGTCAAACAGCGTAGCGCTATATACGCTTCTTTTCAACCCTAAGAAGCTGATGGCCGACAGTTCCAGGTTTAAAATCCGCAATTCCACAGCTTCAGGATGGATACCGATTCCGGTGAAAGCAGAGCCTGGGAGGTATCGTTTCGCTGCTTTCACGGGGATGATGCAAAATTATGATCCGGCGGAGGCTTTTCAATTGGATATAGAGGTGATAGATCCTTCCAAAAATCAGGATATCAACCTGATTACCAAGGAGACTGACAGAAATATTGCCAGGGATACTTCCAGGCGGGTCGGTGATAGCTATTTTGAATTGAGGTTCCTGCCCGAAAGCGGAAATTATATCGAAGGAATCAGGCAGAGGGTGGGATTCAATGCCACCAACGGCAAAGGGGAACCTATTTATGTGGAAGGTTTGCTGAAAAACAGCTCAGGTACGACCCTGGACACCATAAAGTCTGGAGAATACGGTCCGGGCGCCTTCTTTTGCACCGCCCGACCCGGACTCTTTGTCGAGATCACCAGGGGTGCCGGATCGAAAAAAATATGGCCCTTACCCGTACCAAAGACAAAGGGTATCACCATGAGTGTTTCGCCGGTCGAGGAACGGGCCTTCCTGGTGGATGTGCAGTCTGACTATTACGCCAGTGAGCCGGCAACCGTGGTGGTTTACATGGACCTCACGCAGGTATTTTCCAGGGAAATCACCCTCAATAAAAGGCATCAATTGGTGATCGAAGCGAAACACTTGCCATCTGGCATTGCAGATATCGTACTGCTAGACAAGAATATGCAGCCGATAGCGGAACGGCTTTACTACCTCAACGCAGACAAACACCTGAAATATACAATTGTGGCCACGGACAAGCGTCCCGGAGCAGATAAAACACTTTCGATTTCATTAACTGATGGTCAGGGAAATCCGGTCGAAGGAATCTTCTCTATTGCCGTGACCGATTCCGCGAAGGGAATAAATCCGTTCTTGTTTGCCCCCGGAATAGAGTATACGCTTAATTATCTGCCATTTCTGATGGGGAACCTTCCTGGTAAGGCCTTGCTGAAAGGGCTCGAAAACATGACGGACGATGAGAGGAACCTGTTGCTGATGGTCTTCGGATGGACCAAATACAGCAACGCCGGGGAAGAGACGGCCGGTCAGGAAAAGCAATTATTGAATTTTGATTTAATGAGCATCAGATTACTGAATGTCTCAAAAAACCAGCGGGCCAACAAGAAACTGGATCTTTATTCGCTCGAAGATCTGACCCTCAAACACTTGCTTACCAATCCCAGCGGAGAAGCTTTTTTGCCACTGGATTCGCTCTCTGAATTGACCAGATCGGTGACGGTCATGCCGGATTTGAAAAGCAAAAACAGGATTCCAGAGGCGATGCTAAGCATTCCCTACGACCATCAATATTTCAGGAGCAGCAGGTTGTTTAGGTCTCTTCCGTCGATTCCCCTGCCCCGTCCTTTAGCTGAAGAACCTGTTGTTGAACCTGTTCCCAAACCACAGGAGAACTACTCTCTGGGCGAGAAGAATATTGAAATTCCTGAAGTCGTTATCATCGGACGGCCTGCAAGTAAAAAGGAATTTCACGATAAATATGAGCAGCAATTTCAAAATTCGAATATCCGCAGCCTGGATATTGAACCCCTGCAATCTTCTTACTCATTGGAAATTGCCTTGCGCAAGCTGATATCGCCTTACAATATCACCAACGACGACATCATCCTACGGCCACCCCGGTCTATTTTTGGTTTGGGAGGACCCGTTACGGCGCTCATCGTTTTGGATGGATTGCCGCTTTATCAGAAAGGATGGGCGATGGTGAAAGATATCTCCCCGACGGAGGTCACTTCCCTGACTATTCTGAATGGACAGCAGGGATTCGCCAGATATGGCGATGGAGCTCAGGGTGGAGTGATTTATATCAATACCCGGAGCAACAACAAGGAACAGATCGCGGGCCGTACCCGCTGGAGCTCGCAAAACAAGAATGGGAACCTGCTCAAACCCATCGAAATCTACCGGAAGGATGTTGAATATTATTGTCCGTCGAAACCAGAATCAGGCATCGACCCAATGCTGCAGGGACGTGGTACTATTTTCTGGAAATCTGATGTCTATTTCGATGGAAAAGAGCCGGTTAAGATCAACTACAATCATTTGGGCCATACCGGGGTCGTTTCGGTCATCATCAACGGGATATCGGGGAATCATTTGTCAGGAACCGGTAAAATAACTTATTAAATCCACGCTCCATTAAATCTATGCTCCATTTAATCGACGCTCCTACGGATTTGCAATCCGTTGGAAAAAATTTGCCAGCAGATTGCAAATCTGCTGCAGCAATGCCCCTCCCTATCATTCGGAAATTGTAAAATTCTAAATATTTTCATAAGTTTATAG
>JBAXKJ010000014.1:0-130745 GCA_037137375.1 Prolixibacteraceae bacterium | reverse complement strand
AATGAAGGCCGCGCTAAATGCGGCTTGAAGTTGATGCGAAACTTAAATAATAACATGATTTTTAATTCTGAAACGAATGACAGAAAGAAGAGATTTTATTAAGAAAAGCCTGCTGGGGACTACCGGAATAGCTTTTGGTGGCATGGGGTTCAATTCTAAATCTTATGCTTCAATTATCGGCACCAACGAACGTATCAATGTTGCTGTAATTGGTATTCGTGGCCGGGGGAATGATCTTATCAACCACTATTGCGCCCTGAAGGAAAGTCATAATGTAAAGTTGATAACCCTCTGTGATACAGACGAACAGCTTTTTGCCTCACGATCGAAAATTGTGATTGACAAAACTGGTTTCAAACCTGCAACCGAATGGGATATGCGTAAAGTTTTTGATAATCCCGATATTCATGCAGTATCATTGGCAATCCCAAACCACTGGCATGCCTTGGGATCCATTTGGGCTTGTCAGGCAGGTAAACATGTTTATGTTGAAAAACCTGTCTGCTGGAGTATTTGGGAGGGCAGAAAAATGATTGAGGCTTCACTTAAATACAATATACGTGTCCAGTCAGGATTCAACAGCCGTTCAACGGTTAGTGTAATGGAAGCTATTAAATTCCTTCATGGTGGAGGGATTGGCGAGGTCTATATGGCCCGCGGCCTTTGTTATAAACCACGTGATTCCTTTGGTATAGCGAAAGACAGTACCCCACCCGCCTCCCTGCATTACGACATTTGGCTGGGCCCTGCTCCCTGGCGTCAGTACAATGAGAAACGCGGTCACTATAACTGGCACTGGTTCTGGGATACCGGTAATGGTGATACTGGAAACCAGGGGCCTCACCAATTTGATATCGCACGCTGGGGACTAAATAAGAATGAACACCCCGTTTCAGTCTATTCTGCCGGTGGTATTTACGGAATTAACCCTGCCGAATGTGCACAGGAGACCCCAAATACGCAGTCTTCTGTTTTCAAATACAAGGACGGAAAAATGCTGGAGTTTGAAACACGTGGACGATATTCCAACGCAGAATCAAGTCTTGAAACTCTCATTGGAAACATATTTTACGGAACTGATGGCTATGTTGAAATTTACGGCGATCAAAAATGGAATGCTTTCCGTAAACGGGAAAAAGAACCTTTTGCAGGCTCAGAAATAGGAGAAAAGAAGCCACCCGCATCCGGTATGTCAGGCCAGGTAAGTCATGTTGCCAATTTTATTGATGCCATCCGTTCGGGAAAAAATGAAATACTGAACTGTAACATTATTGAAGGCCATTATTCCTCTGCCCTTCCACACCTGGCAAATATATCATATCGTCTTGGCAGGGAATTGAAGTTCATGGGCGACAAAGAAAAATTTTCCAATGATCCGGAGGCTGATGCCATGTTGACTCGCAATTACCGTAAGCCCTATTATATTCCGGAAAAAGTTTAATATAGTTTAAAAGTTAGATATTTAGGTTAAAAAATATGAAAAATTATCACATATTCAGTTTAAACGGCAAAAAGTTTATCTTCATTTCAACTTTGCTTATTGGGATATTTTTGATTATAAAATCTCAGGCCCAGGAATTGCGTGGTTTTGAAAATAACCAACCTGCCGGGTTAAACAATAAATATTATCAAAATCCAATCCTGGCGGGAGGAGATCCTTCTCTTTTACGGGTCGGTGATGACTATTACATGACTCAATGTTCATTTGTGTACTATCCCGGATTTTTAATCTGGCACTCTAAAGATTTAGTTAACTGGGAACCGTTATGTCGTGCGTTACACAAATTTCTTGGGTATGTTACTGCTCCTGAATTTATTAAATTTGATGACCAATATTACATTTATTGGGCTTCTGCAGGAACAAATTGGGTTATTACTGCCCCTCGTCCTGAAGGGCCCTGGAGCGACCCGATAGATTTAAAAATTGGAAAGTTGATTGACCCGGGACATGTTGTAGCCCAGGACGGGACACGATATCTTCATTTAGCAGGAGGTTTTATAATACAGTTATCACATGACGGCTTATCAACTACAGGCAAGCTGACCCGTTGCTATGAAGGATGGCCTATACCAACTGATTGGGCGGTTGAATGTAATACCTGTCTGGAAGGCCCTAAACTAACTTATAAAGATGGATATTACTATTTGACATCAGCCGAAGGTGGGACAGCTGGTCCTGCTACAGCTCACATGGTTATTTCTGCAAGGTCAAAAACACCTCTCGGCCCATGGGAAAACTCTCCCTATAATCCTATTGTCCATACCTGGAATAAAGGAGAAAAATGGCATGCCAAAGGTCATGGTACATTAATTGAAGACACGGAGAAAAATTGGTGGATTGTTTATCATTCGTACGAAAAAGGATTTTACACACTCGGAAAACAAACACTAATGGAACCAATAGAGTGGACACATGACGGGTGGTTTAAAGTCCCTTCTTCAATCAGGACTGATTTACCTATTAAAAAACCTGCTGGGGCAAAAGTACCTCATGGCATGACTCTTTCTGATGATTTCTCAGGCCCGGGATTAGGGATCCAATGGACTTTTTTCAATGAATATAATCCTGACCGGTATAAAATAGATAATGGGAAACTTATTCTTAATCCTCAAGGGACCAGCCCTACGGATTGTGCCCCGCTTTTATGCAATCCCCCCGATCATTCATATGAAGCACAGGTAGAATATCAATTGACAACCGGGGCTATTGGCGGCCTTGTTGTATTTTTTAATCCCCAGGCTTACGGAGGAATAGCTACCGATGGACAAAGTTACATTAGTTACAGAAGGGCACAGGCAAGTAAACAGGGAATAAATCAGGTTAATCATGGTTTCCTGAAGATCGTGAATATCGAGAATACAGTTTCATTTTATTACAGCCCCGATGGCACGAATTGGGATAAAATTAAAGGTTCAATCGTAACTGACAGCTACGAGAAAAATGCTTTTGGACCATCCTTGTCATTACAAATTGGATTAGTTTCAATGGGTAAGGGAAGCGTTATTTTTGACAATTTTATTTATAAGAAATTATGACTATCGTTTTATAATTTTTAAACAAATGACAGAAAGAAGAGATTTTATTAAGAAAAGCTTGGTAGGAACTACCGGAATAGCCATTGGTGGCTCGAGGTTCAGTTCAAAATCTTATGCTTCAATTATCGGCGCCAACGAACGTATCAATGTTGCTGTAATTGGTATTCGTGGCAGGGGGAATGATCTTATAAACCACTATTGCGCCCTGAAAGATAGTTGTAATATACGGTTGATAACCCTCTGTGATACAGACGAACAGCTTTTTGCCTCACGATCGAAAATTGTGATTGACAAAACTGGTATAAAACCTGCAACCGAGTGGGATATGCGTAAAGTTTTTGACAATCCCGATATTCATGCAGTATCGTTTGCAACCCCAAACCACTGGCACGCACTGGGAACCATTTGGGCTTGCCAGGCAGGTAAACATGTTTATGTTGAAAAACCTGTCTGTCATAATGTATTTGAAGGACGTATGATGATTGAGGCTTCACGTAAATACAATGTACGTGTTCAGTCAGGACTCAATACCCGTTCGGATAACAATGTGATGAGAGCCATTAAATTTCTTCATGATGGAGGGATTGGTGAGGTCTATATGGCCCGCGGCCTTTGTTATAAACCACGTGATTCCTTTGGTATAGCGAAAGACAGTACCCCACCCGCCTCCCTGCATTACGACATTTGGCTGGGCCCTGCTCCCTGGCGTCAGTACAATGAGAAACGCGGTCACTATAACTGGCACTGGTTCTGGGATACCGGTAATGGTGATACTGGAAACCAGGGGCCCCACCAATTTGATGTCGCCCGCTGGGGGCTAAATAAGAATGAACACCCTGTTTCAGTCTATTCTGCCGGTGGTGTATATGGAATTAATCCGGATGAATGTGCACAGGAGACCCCAAATACGCAATCATCTGTATTCAAATACAAAGATGGGAAAATGCTTGAGTTTGAAACACGAGGAAGATATTCCAATATGGAATCAAGTCTTGAAACCAGCATCGGAAATATTTTTTATGGTACTGACGGTTACCTCGAATGTGCCGGAGGAACATGGAAAGCTTTCCGTAAAAGGGAAAAAGAACCTTTTGCAGGCTCAGAAATAGGAGAAAAGAAGCCACCTGCCTCCGGTATGTCGGGCCAGGTAAGTCATGTTGCCAATTTTATTGATGCCATCCGTTCGGGGAAAGATGAAATACTGAACTGTAACATTTTTGAAGGCCATTACTCCTCTGCCCTTCCACACCTGGCAAATATATCATATCGTCTTGGCAGGGAACTGAAGTTCATGGGCGACAAAGAAAAATTTTCCAATGATCCGGAGGCTGATGCCATGTTGACTCGCATTTACCGCAAACCTTATTATATTCCCGATAAAGTTTAATATAAGATTATAAAAATAGTTTGTTCCCAATAAATGCTTACAGTAATTAAAATACCGGATTACTTACACTTTAAACCATTGCTTTGTTACAACTTTTTAAATAAATTAAAAAATTATGAAATTACAATCAATTTTTATTATGTCGTTATCTGTTCTGTTATCACTTTCCTGTTTTGCTCAAAAAACAAAAAAAACAATCAAAGTAAATAATGGGAAGAGTGCCAGGGTGGAATTTGTTAATAAGGAGGCTGATAGAAAAGTTGATGTCATGATTGACGGAAAACTGTTCACCTCCTATTGTTGGCCGAAAAATGTCTATAAACCGGTGCTCTATCCTGTTTTTACTTCCACAGGTACTGAAATAACCCGCGGATTTCCTTTAAAACCAAGAGAAGGTGAAAGAAGTGACCACAATCATCATGTTGGTATATGGTTAAATTATGGCAGTGTTAACGGTTTGGATTTCTGGGGTAATATAGGTAAGAAGAATCCTGTCGATGGTGAAATAAAACATATTAAGGTTGAGAAGTTATCGGGAGGAAGTGGTGAAGGTTTCATGATTACCGACGAAAGTTGGATTGATCCGGCAGGGAAAGAACTTCTGTCAGAAAAAACTGAATATCATTTTATTGCGAATGGTTCAACACGTATAATTGACCGTATTACGACTTTAACTGCTACTGTTAACACTGTAATTTTTAAAGATACCAAAGAAGGCATGTTTGGTATTCGTGTTGCCCGCCAACTCGAATTACCTTCGAAAGAAAATGCTGCCTTGTTAGATGCACAAGGCCAACCTTCAAAAGTAAAAGCTAGTTCAAACGAAGGAGTTACAGGTAATTACAGAAGCAGTGAAGGTGTTACCGGAGAAGCTGTCTGGAGTACCCGCGCAAAATGGATGGACTTGTTTGGAAGCATTGGAAATGAAAAGATTTCAATAGTTGTTTGTGATCACCCTAAAAACCAAAGCTATCCTACCTACTGGCATGCAAGGGGATACGGACTTTTTGCAGCCAACCCGTTGGGTGCAAAAGATTTCACACAGGGGAAAGAAGAACTGAATTTCTCTATTCCTGCCGGCAAGTCAACAACATTCAGATACCGGGTAATTGTTAGTTCAGGGACACATTTAACTGATACAGAAATAAATGCTTTTACTGGCGATTTTGCAAAGAAATACTAATACTTAATAAAGGGTTTTACTATGAAAAAAATCCTAGTCGTCATTTTCTATTTATTAATAATAACCTCATTATCAGCACAATCAAATATTATATTGGAGACTCCTGACAGAGTTTCCCGTTTTGATATCGCGGAGTTTGTCGTTCGGGTGAAGGAACCATCCATTTTGAATCCTTTCACCGATGTGGAACTTACCGGAGTATTCACTTCCAATAACACTTCAATTCGTGTGATCGGCTTTGCAGATTCGCAGGACGGAAGTGTCTTTCGACTGCGTTTTTCACCGGAAATGGCCAACGTCAGTTATCATTATGAATTGACATTGAAGGGCAGTGGGCTTAACCGCAGCTTTACCGGGACACTGCAAAGTAAATCATCCAACAGACATGGTCCCGTTATCGTTGATCCCGTTCGACCCAAACATTTTATTTATGAAGGCTCGAAGCAACCTTTTTACCACCTTGGCTATACCGCTTATCATTTACTTGACCCTTCAAATGACGATGCACAAATTGAATCTACAATTGATTATTGCCAGAAGAATGGATTCAATAAGATACGATTCCTTATCACAGGATACCCGCCCGCAAAATCTGACAATTATGGCACCCTCCCAGGACGAGCAAATCCTTTGCCTGCATGGCTTGGACAGCCTCACCAATACAACTTTGAACGTTTTAATGTTACTTACTGGCAGCGTGTTGACCGCGCCGTTAAATTGATGCGAAACCGCGGCATAATCGCTACCTGTATCATTATTATTGAGAAACAAGACCTGCCAAAAGAATTGGGAATACTTACAAAGGACGAGTACCGTCTTTATCGCTATGCTGTCGCCCGTCTTGCTGCCTTCGACAACGTCTGGTGGGATCTTGGCAACGAACACAATGAATACCGTGATACTGCCTGGGGCAATACGATGGGATCATTTGTCAGGGAAGTTGATCCATATCATCGTCTCGCATCTGCCCACGCCTATGCTGATTTTTTTTACAGCGATTCAAAATGGGCTGACTTTATCATTACCCAGCAATATGGTGAAGTTCAGAAAGTGCACGACTGGGTTTTGAATTATTGGACAGTCCCGAAACCTTATATAAATGAGGAATATGGCTATGAGGGAAGTAAAGACAAGCCTGTTGGACATGGTATGAACAGCAAATGGGTCAGACGTTGCCATTGGGCTATCGCAATGGCAGGTGGCTACGCGACATATGGTGATTGTAGCAATGGTATAAGTTATTACTACATGGGTATTCCAGGACCAGGGAAGGCAGCAGTCCAACTTAAGTACCTGAAGTCGTTTTTCGAGTCACTTCCTTTTAATGACATGAAGCCGAACGACAGCCTGATCAACCAGGGCTTTTGCCTCGCAAAGCTGCCAGAAACCTACGTCTTTTACCTCCCTCAGGGAGGAACAGCCAAGATTGACCTCGGCAGCATAAATACTAACCGTATCAATGCCAGATGGTTCGATCCCCGAACAGGCAAATGGCGGAATTGTCCGGCCTTACATAAGGACAAAAACATCTTGATTGCACCTACAGATGACGATTGGGTACTTCTGGTCCATAGTGGGAGAGCAACTAAATGAAAGTGAGATTAAACAATAGACAAAATAAAAATGAGAAACATAAAAGAAAAATTGATTATGCGAAAAAAAAATGATTCATAAAATGGTCAGAATAGGTGTCGTTATGATCGGAATATTGCTTTGGGCGTCACTACTATCTCATGGCATACCAAACGGTCAGGAGAGACCCATGATTACGAAATATTCAGCATCTTTCGCTGATGACACATTATCCAAAATCCTCATCGTCGCTTCGGTGCAGATGCATTCCTCCGATAATTTGCAGGACAATGTTGCCCGCATAAAGGGCTTTATTAAGGATTGTGCTGCCAAAGGTATTCACGTTGCTGCTTTTCCTGAATGTGCACTTACGGGATATAACGAAAATGTGATTAAAAAACTTACCGCCGAACAAATTAACCAGGCCGAAAAGCAAGTTGCAGAAGCTTGTCGTGAATCATTGATTTATGCAATTGTCGGAATGCCATATCGCGACGGTCAGAAACTTTTCAATTCCGCTGCAGTGATATCGCCCCAAGGTAAGGTAATAGAGCGATATCATAAGAATCAACTTGCAGAGAGTTGGCCGGATCCAGGTGACCATTTATCTGTGTTCAAGATCGATGGTGTACTTTGTTCCATCATCATTTGTCACGACGAACGTTATCCCGAGTTGGTACGTTTGCCTGTACTTGCAGGAGCTAAGGTCATTTTCTACATCTCACATGAATCAGGTGTGAAGGAGGAAGACAAGATCAATCCCTATCGTGCTCAGATACAAGCGCGGGCAGTTGAGAACACTGTATATATCGTACATGCTAATGCACCAGCCAATCAAGATGCTACTGGTTCTCACGGGCAAAGCCGCATTATTGCCCCTGACGGAAACATCATCAAAGAGGCTTCCATCTTCGGCGATGAAATTATTTCTTCAATTATTAACCTAAATAAAGCGAACCGTGGCAATGCCCTGAAAAGCCTAAACCGGGGACCGCTTCAGGATTGGTGGAAAGAAGGAATCAAGGCCGTCCGGATAATTCAATAAAATACGGGGTATTTTTCTGCATTTCATCTATTACTTTATTAAGTATTATTTTGTCACAAGGTTTTTTTTCTAACCGAAATACCAGTACACTTTTCAATTGAGAGTTTATCAAAGGCTATATCCCATTACTAAAAGGATGTCATTCCGGATCATGTATTATTCTCATTTAGTGCTGATAACTCATATTCTATTAGTCTGATATTATGTCATTTTTGAGAATAAGGAAAGGTGAGTAAAGCAACTTTAAACTTGCAATCTGTCGTTCTACATATTCAATCAATTGGGAAGCACCATAAAGTAGGTAATATTAAACACCATGAAAATTCTATTTTACAGCACACGTGATTTTGAGAAGCCATTTTTTGAAAAGCTCAATGATCATCATGACATATCCTTTATCTATGAGCCGCTAACCTTACAAACGGCATCACTTTCGAAGGGATATGACGCTATATTTATTTTTCCTAATGACGACTGCTCCTCAAATGTTGTCAGGCAACTGAATGCAAAGGGTATACATTATATATCAACCAGGTCAAAGGGTTATGATCACATAGATTACAATTTAGCAAAGGAGTTGGGAATGATTGTAGGACGTGTACCCGACTATTCGCCATATTCAGTGGCAGAGCATACTATCGCCCTTCTAATGACTCTCAATCGCTCGATTCACAAGGCATACAATCGCAATATCAAATGGGATTTCAGATTGGAAAATCTCATGGGTTTTGATTTGCACCTGAAGGTAGTAGGAGTGATAGGAGTCGGCAAGATAGGATCTGTTGTAGTAAAGATACTCACAGGTTTTGGCTGCAAGGTCATTGCCTACGATCCTGTTCGCTACCCATTCTTGGTAGATGCTTACAATTTAGAATATGTTGATAGCGTAGATGAACTTTACAAAAGAGCCGATATATTGACTATTCACGCTCCACTGAACGATCAGACCACGCACATGATCTGTAGGGAGAGTCTCTCAGCAATGAAGGACGGAGTGGTAATTCTAAATACAGCTCGCGGAGGTATCGTTAAAACAATTGACCTCATAGAGAGTATAGATTGTTGTAAAGTTGCCTTCTATGGCTCAGATGTTTATGAGAATGAGCGTGAATATTTCTTCTCAGACTGGTCTCTTGCTGAGGCTTTGGACGGTACGCTTGAAAGACTACTATCATTCGAAAATGTACTGATAACTTCTCACCAGGCTTCACTTACAGATCAGGCAATGGAGGATATTGCCAGAGCCTGCCTGACAAATGTAAACTGTTGGGAAAACGGTACAAACTCAGGAAACGAGATGTAATCAGACACAAATAAAAACAAAAATGCAACTAAAAAGGATAAACCAGCACAAAGACAATTCTTTATTTATGCATTGGATTGTACTGTTTCTGTTATTCTTAGGAACTGTTATTTGCTATATTGACCGTTTAACTATCTCCTACCTAGCTCCAGTTATCAAAGAAGACTTAGGAATCACAAATCTTGAATATGCAGGAATTACTACATGGTTCCTTTTACTCTATTCAATATTTCAAATCTTTGCCGGTAGATTGTTTGATAAAATAGGTACAAAAAAGGCTTATGCTGCATCAATAACCGTTTGGTCTATTGCTGCAATGCTTCATGCCACCACTAAGGGTATCGTTGGTTTAAGTTTTTTTAGGGGGCTGTTAGGAATCGGAGAGTCTGGACATTGGCCTGGTGTAACGAAAGGAGTTGCTGAGTGGTTTCCTATAAAATCAAGAGCCTTTGCCATGGGACTTGTCAATACCGGAGCTTCAATTGGTTCGGTTATTTCACCTCCTTTGATTATTTGGTTGATGCTCTCATACGGATGGAAGTATACATTTATTGTTACCGGAAGTTTCGGATTTGTATGGGTAATCTTATGGCTGATTTTCTATCGGTCTCCACCTCATCAAATTGTTACAAATCCAATTGAATGTGCAAATTTAGTCGACAATAAGTCTCAGGATAAAGGTTTCAATACCAGGAAACTATATGCGTCCCGCAAACTATGGGGTATCACAATTGCACGATTCTTTGGTGACCCAATATGGTGGCTCTATTTAGTTTGGTTGCCGCTTTACCTTAAAAACGAGAAAGGATTTAGTATGGAAGAGATAGGTTCATTGGCCTGGATACCATATCTGTTTGCTGCCGTAGGTGGTGTTGCTGGCGGTTGGTTCAGCGGATTTCTTATCCGGCATGAAGTTTCTGTCAACAACGCAAGAAAAATTGCAATCGTAGTAGGTACGCTCTTTTTGCCTGTGGGTCTGTTGGTAATTAATGCACAATCGAATATTGCTATGTGGTTTTTCATAAGTTTGACACTCTTCGGCTTTCAATTCTGGGTAAACAATGTACAAACACTTCCAAGCGACATATACGAGAGGAAATATGTAGGATCGGTAGCAGGTATGGGACAGTCGGGAGCAGGTTTCGGATCAATGATCTTCGTACTCTGCACAGGTTGGGTTGTAGATCACTTCTCATATACACCGATATTGTTGATTGCTGGGATTTTAGGTCCTTTGGCTACACTGTCGCTCTTTATCATTGGCGGCAAAATCAAAAGAATATCAATTTAATATAAAATATTTCAATGATGGAACACTTTATATTACTAAGGTAGTACGATAACAATAACACACCAATATTCAACACCCAAAACGAAACGCTCCCCTATAGCTATTTCAATCTTATTAAACTTTCCAAAGGTCAAAACCACTTCTATCGACTTGAAAGCTAGGAAAGTATAGTGGTCGTAATGCAGGGAAAGGTGAATATTAAGGTTGATGAGGCCACCAACAAAAATGTTGGTGTACGAAAAGACATCTGGTCTGGAAATGCAGATTCAGTTTACTCGGGTATAAGAAGCTGTGTTGAGATAACTGCGGTGTCAAATAATGTTGAGATAGCAACTGCCGGGGGTATTTGTTCCACTATATATGATAGTTTCAGAATCACACCAGAAGAAGTGGATAACATGGATGTGGGTTCTAACGTGACCAAGAGTCACAGAAAGATTTAATACATTAACGTACAGCATGCAAATGAAATACCCATAAGAAAATTTTCAAACCAACCGAAAATGATTATGTGGGTATTCCATCTGGCAAATAAAAAACAAAAATTATAAACAGATGAAAGGGCAGGAAATCTATTATTAAGTGAACTTTATACAGATGAGGGATGCTGATCTGGTTATCCTCCGCACAAACATGATATTGATAATTAGTCCCTATGTTTGTAATTGAGTTCTAGCGAAAGTGGCATAAGCCAGAAGAGCGTAATTTATGATTTAGGAATAAAAGTGTCAAAACCAAACCCAATTTTATTGTCATTTTATGGGTTGATGCAGGATATGCCGACCTTGGATGCTATGGGCATCCATCAATCCATACCCGCAGATAGACAAACTGGCTTGCGATGGCCAAAAATGGAATAACTTTTACGTAGCCTCCAGCTTGTGTACACCGGGCAGGGTTGGTCTACTGACGGGTCTATGTCCAGATTATGCTGATTTTCTCTCAGTAGAGTATAAAGCGAAAAAGATTAACCAGAGCAAATTCAAATTAAATAAAGCAGATAAGATGAATAAGGTCATTTTTAAAATGCCCGCATTACTCGCTGCACATCTTGGAGTCACCTTTTCATTTAGTGTTGCAGTTAAGAAAGATGCTGCCGGGTCTGCGCCACTCTATTACTTGCACGCTTTTGCAGAGTGCAACTGCTGAATCTTACGATGAAGCGATGGTTGCTGCATGCCTAAAGGCAATCCTTAACCGGAAAGCTCCGACAGATAGTTACAAATAAGTGATTAATTAGATCAAATAACACCAACAGAATTCTTGTTGATCTTTAAGGTTATCACAGTAGAAGTTGGTTATACGTTTAATATTATTTATACAAGGAACATGAAAAAATATTACGTTTTGCAAATTTTTATTATATTGGTATTAAGCTCTTTTTCTGCTGTTTATGGGCAGAACAAGCGGATCAGTCCGGTTGCAGATACAATCCATGTGATTGGCCATGCCCACATGGACATGAACTGGAAATGGACCTATTTTGAAACCATGCAAATGTGTAACGATAACCTCAGGCAGGTTGTGGCATTTATGGATGAATACCCTGATTATACTATGCTGCAAAGCCAGGCTGCTGTCTATAACTTTGTTGAAATGGTTGATCCTCCACTCCTTGAAAAGATAAAAAAATATGTGAAAGAAGGCCGGCTTGAACTTGCGGGAGGCACCTGGACTGAGGGTGATGTGAACCTCTCTTCCGGTGAAGCAATAACCCGCTCATTCCTTTTAGGACAACGTTATTTTCAGAGCCGGTTTGGTAAAATGGCCAATATAGGATGGCTTCCTGATAATTTTGGTCATAGTTCACAGATGCCCCAGATACTTAAACTGGCTGGTTGTGATTATTTTTATTTTACCCGTTGTAAACCCTATAAAGGGACTTTCTGGTGGACAGGCACTGACAATTCTACTGTATTGGCCTATGCTAATGAAACTTGTAATGGTAAAATCACTCCGGCCTTAAAAGATGAATTGCAAAGGATTGCTCCTGATAAACACAGGATCATTCAGATTACAGGTGTTGGTGATCATGGTGGCGGACCAACCCGGGCAAATATCGAAATGGTTCATCAACTCGATAAGACACCTGGCTACCCGGCAGTAAAATTCACTACAGCAGGCGATTTTTTCAAAAAAGCATCAAAAGAGATGGCCGGCCGCCCGACTCATAAGGGTGAGATGCAGTTTATTCTCGAAGGCTGTTATACAACGGTTGCTGATATTAAATCAGGTAATAAAAACAGCGAAAATGCCCTTTATTCAAGTGAATTTTTCCACACCCTTCGCTGGCTTAGTGGCGATAAATATCCTTCTGAAGCCTTCCGTGATCTGTGGACTACTGTTACTTTCAATCAATTCCACGACATCCTTCCTGGAGCAGCTATCAACGAAGCTAACAGGGATGCCATTGCCCGATACAATGAAGTGCTACGTAAAACTATAGAAATGCGTAATAATGCTTTCCGTAAAATGGCTGACGAAGTCAAATTCCAGACAGGATTGGGTCAGCCAGTGGTTGCTTATAACCTTCAGCCTAATAACCGTAAAGCAGTTGTTGAAGCAAATGTTTATTCACATGTTCTTTCAGCCGACGAACCGGTATCTACCAAATATGCAAGCTGGGGCAACATTAAACCGGTAGATAAGGGAGGGAGTAATGTTACTTCAGTATTAGTCCGTGATGGTTCAGGGAAAACATATCCTGCACAGGTAGTTTGGGGAAAATCAACACCTCCCGGATTTACATCGAAGGTACAGTTCATTGTTGATAATATGCCAGCAAGTGGTTATAAAACTTTTTATGTGGATATGACCAAACCAGGAGAGTCAGCTGGAGCCATCCCATTTAAGGACAACACTTTCGAAACAGACTTCTTTAAAATTAAATTTGACATGACTACTGGTGGCATTGTAAGCCTGTTTGATAAGCGCTCAAACAAGGAATACGTTAAAGATGGTGGTCAGCTAAATAAACTGAGAATATACCTCGAAGACAAAAAAGGAACAATGAAGTCGTGGTATATTAATAAAATTGTTAAAGAAGAAGATGTTACAAATGTTGCAAGTGTCAAAGTTGTTGAAAACGGACCTGTAAGAGCTTGTGTTGAAACTGTAAAAATCTGGGGTAAATCGAGGTTTATCGAACGTGCATATCTTTATCGTTCATATCCACGTATCGATTACGATATGGAGGTTCATTGGCTCGAAACAGGAAGCGATTCTACTGATTCTCCGATGTTAAGAGCTCTCTTCCCAATAGCACTGGAGAATCCTGTATTTTATTGCCAGGTTCCTTTTGATGTTGTTGAAAGACCAACTGACCTGAGAAAAACTCCAAAATCATTTGGTGAATGGCCGAATGAAAAAAATCCTGAAGGACAGGAAGTCCCTGCTCAAAAATGGGTCGACCTGTCGGATGGTGTAACCGGCATTGCCCTGTTGAACAATACAAAATATGGCCATTCATACCGTAACGGCGATTTAAGAATTACCCTTATGAGAGCTGCAGGTGCCCCTGATATCTATCCAAACCTTGGAAAATTCAACATCAGTTACGCACTTTATCCTCATTCAGGCGATTGGAAAAACGGAGTCTGGTCCGAAGGGGAAGATTTTAATATTCCTGTTTATGCAGCCGAGCCCCCATCACTTGCTCTTGCTAAAGCTCATGCGACTCGTCCTGAAGAAACTACTTTCTTTTCTATTGATGCCCTCGGGGTAGTCCTGACAGGCATGAAACAGTCAGAGGAGGGCAAGGAATTAATAATCAGGCTATCAGAAATAGAAGGTAAAGAAAGTGTCGTAAACCTCAAAATACCCGTTACAGTAAGTTCTGTGCGCAGACTTAACTTGATAGAACTACCTCTCGAAAATGCCATTAAACCAACGGTTAAAGGGAAAACAATACAGGTTAAAATTAAACCAAATGAAATCGTCACACTTGGAATAACGATATCAAAATGAATGTGGTTTGTAAATTTTTATAAAAGGTGAAAAATTTAATTGTTTTATCTGCCATAATGATGTTTATCTTATTGACATCTCCTTTTTGTTCGTCTCAGGCAAAAATGAAAAATTCGCAAAGAAATGCATCATTTAAGCCTGTTTACCCGAATCCCATTGAAATTCCATTACCCTTTTTACAGAAGGCACCGGTTATTGATGGGAATTTGAATGAATGGAAAGATTATGCCTACCATGATGGCGTCTGGGATATATACCGTGTGAGCCATTCCTATTGGTACAGGCCCGATCGTAACCGGCTTACAGACCATGGCAATGAACCGGGGCCGGAAGATGACTTGCAATCCCGCTATTATATAGGCTGGGACAATACTTATCTATATCTTGGAGCAGAGGTACATGATAATGTGAACGATATATCCGACCCAAATCATCAACCCCAAAGATGGTTTTATAAAGACTGCATAAGTTGGTTTTTGGAAGCGCCATGTGATACAGTTTCTGAAACATTTGGACAGGGCGATAATGCGTTTTGTTTTGTGATTGATGTTCTCAAACCGGATTATGGCGCCTGGTGGCGACATGGCACCGGATGGCAAAGTTACATTGAAGAACCGCTTCCGAAAAAAGCTGTAAACTATGAAATTTGTATGAATCCCTGGGGTCAGAGCCCGGCTGATTATATTCTGGAAGCGAGAGTGAATATGGCTATGACTTTTGCAATTAGTGATCAAAACTGGCGGCCACCCAAAATTGGAGACATATATAGTTTGGAAATTGTACATACTGACCCGGACGGTGGTAATTATGGCGGTCACCTTGTAATTTATGGTACTGGCGATGATGACAACTCCTGGGGAAAAGTGATTTTGGCGGGTCCTCAGAAACCTATTGAACGAAGAAGAGATTAAAGTTGATAAAATTGGTTTTGAACTGATTGACGATCGGTAATTGCTTTATAAAACTATCTTGATAAACTTAAACGTAAGAAATAATCATGGCTAATTGCTCTAAAAAACTAATTTGTATTTTTTTGTTACCATTTTTTTTTATTCCATGTTCATATTCCCAAAAAATATCTAAAAGTGTACGGATCTGCTCCGGCGCTATTAATGGTGTTTTTATAGAAAAAAACGGGAAAACTCTGGTCGTTTATGGTGATCCAAATGACGAGATAAAAGAAACAGAAATGGTCTTGTTCACACACTTTAGACGGGATGTAGTGTGGGCGGGAAGAAATTTAGTGCAAAAAGGTTCCTTGGCGGTGATTCCCCAAAAAGAAAAGGTGTTTTTTTTGAAAGGAGATTCTATATGGAATAATTTTGAACGGATACAATATCACGATTATTACAACCAGACGACTAAAATTGGAATATTCCCCTTTAAAAAGTACCGTTTTGTTCAGGGAGGAGAAACACTAAAATGGCAAGATGTAGATATCAAAGTGGTTAGTACACCTGGTTATACAAGGGGATCTGTTTCATATTTTATCGATATAGATAGTAAAAGATTTGCTTTTGTGGGCGATTTGATCTACGGCGACGGGAAAATTCTTGATTTATACAGTTTTCAGGATTCCGTCCGGGATATTAGGGGTTATCACGGTTATGCCACCAGATTGGGACAGTTAATCTCAAGTCTCCAGCTTATTGCGGAGGAAAAACCAGATTTCATTATACCATCACGTGGACCTATCATCAAAAATCCCGTTCAGGCTATTCAAAAGTTGGTTCAACAGGTTCGTCTGGTTTACCAGAACTATTCAACTATAAATGCATTTAATTGGGCTTTAGGCCCGGAACGCATGGATTTTATGGCACATCGTATCCTCGGATCTACCGCTCATGTCAATTATATGCCTTTTTCCTCGGTTATTCAGAAAAATCCACCCTCCTGGTACTCACATATTAGTAATGCTAATCTTGTCTTTGCAGAGGATAGTTCTGCATTTTTAATAGATTGTGGTAGTACAAAAAGTACTTTCGAGAAAATTGTAAAAATGAAACAGTCAGGGCTGTTAAAAAGTTTAGATGGGATATTTATCACACATTATCATGATGATCATACGGACTTTTTAAATGAGTTTGTCAAAGAATTTCATTGCCCTGTTTATGTCACCAGAGAATTAAAAGATATTCTTGAAAATCCTTCAGCTTATCATATGCCCTGCCTTACAACTGAGCCTATTTCGAATTTAACAATTGTACAAAACGGTGAGAAAAAGTCCTGGAAAGATTTCGAACTGACTTTCGATTATTTCCCCGGACAAACACTTTATCATGATGCCGTTTTATTTGAAAAAAACAACGGTGAGGCGATCTTTTTTACAGGCGATTCCTTTACACCGGCCGGTATAGACGATTATTGCATGTTGAATCGTAATTTGCTCCACCCTGGAATGGGATATTTCTACTGTCTGGATATTCTTAAAAAGCTTCCTGAAAATGTTCTCCTTGCCAACCAGCATATTGCACCTCTATTTGCCTTTTCCAAACAGCAGCTGGATCAAATGACAAATGTATTACTTGAAAGAAATGAATTATTGAGAGATCTGTTTCCGTGGGACGATATCAACTATGGAGTGGATGAACAATGGGGCAGTGTTTATCCTTACAGACAAAAAGCAAGTCCTGGTCAAACTGTAGATTTTTCAGTGAAAATTTTCAATCATTCAAATGTGCCGAAGACTTTTATTTTAAAACCGAATGTACTAAAAGGATTTATTCTAGAACCAAATAACGCTTCACTTGTTATTGAACCTCGAACCGAGGGGGAACGAAAATTTAAAATGTTGCTTCCGAAACAAGTTTCACCAGGTATTTCTCTTCTAACGGTTAATATCAAATTTGACAGTTGGGATTTGCATGAATGGAGTGAGGCTTTAATTGAGATTCTACCTTGATAATTTTGAAATAAACTCACTTATGAAATCATTCCAGCTTTTTGCCAGTTTGTTGTTTCTCTCATTTAATGCTAATGCCCAAGTTCAGATAAGGCCTTCACCTGTAATTGGTTATGAAAAACGAATTATGGACTATATTGATGGAATGTCAATTGTTGATACTCATGAACATCTTCTTAGCCAGGCCGAACTTAAACAAAAAACCGCTCTTGATTTTATGGTACTGTTTTGTCATTATAACGGAACGGGTGCTTCAATAGGAAGATTGTTGAAGGACTCTCTTTCAGTTAGGGAAAAATGGCAAATACTAAAGCCCTATTGGGAGGGCTCATCGAATGTATCTTATAATCGCATTGCCCTTATCGCTGCAGATAAACTATTCAATGTAAAAGATATTAATGAATTTACAGTTACAGAACTTTCAGAAAAAATTGGCAGGGCCTATCAGACTGACTGGATCACTAATGTTCTCGGCAAAGGCAAGATTGAATTCTTAATACAGATGAATCCGGTTCGCAGTATCAACAATAAACGGTTTCGTTATGTTGTATGGTTTGACAATTTTATCAACATTAATTCCAAAGAAAAAATTGATTCCATTCATACCTTCAGGTACACCAGTATTCCCAATCAAAAAAATGTGAGCATTCAAACTCTCGATGCATTGACAGATGCTCTTGAAACTGACTTAAAGAAGGCAAAAGAACAAGGAATCGTGGCTATCAAGACAGCCCTCGCATATAGTCGAATTTTATACTATGAAAAAGTAAATAAAGAAAGGGCACAGGAAGTTTTTAATAAAATAATGAGTAGTCCCGGCGGGAAATCGCTCTCATTTACTGATGCTAAACCGCTTCAGGATTATATGATGCATAGAGTTTTGGATCTGGCAAAGGCAAACAATATTCCAGTAATAATTCATACAGGTCTCAATGGTGGCAAGACAACTATTGAAGACGCAAATCCTACCCATTTAGTGAATTTGTTCAGAGAATATCCTGATGTAAATTTTGTTTTATTGCACGGCGGCTATCCATATGGGGGCGAGCTTGCTACAATTGCTAAATATTTCAAAAATGTCTATATCGACATGGCCTGGCTCTATGCCATTTCTCCGTCATTCAGCGAACGCTATCTCCATGAGTGGCTCGAAACTGTTCCTGCCTCAAAAATAATGGCATTTGGAGGGGATTATCTAAACATTGAAAATATATACGGACATCTTCTGTTCGCAAAACAGATCGTTTCCAGAGTACTTATTGATAAAGTTAAAGATGGCTATTTCTCTGAATCTGAGGCAAAAAACTTTGCCAGAATGATATTACATGACAATGCAGTAAATTTCTACAAACTTGTCCCATGATTAAAATAGTATTAAACTAAAAAATTGTTCAATTCCGACAAGCGAATAATCCGGAGGAATTTCCTCTGTTAAATAGTTAACACTAATAATACATAAATAGTCGATCCTTAAAATGAATTTAACACAATGATTATTAACACAATATTGTTAATTTATAGCTTTAAAAAGTGTTCCAAATTGCAAGAAAATAGGTATCTTTAATAAAAATCCTTGCAATATGATAGGAAAATCGCCCAACCAACAGCAGAGAGAATTGTTCAGACCGCTCTTGTCAGATTTTATCGACTTGAATCATGAACTCGTTCTCCTGAGCCAAAAGATCGACTGGAAGTACTTTGAGAATGAGTTCGCGTCGCTTTATTCTAATGTCGGACAGCCAGCCATGTCAACACGCCTTATGGTGGGATGCCTGATCCTAAAACAACTGTATAACCTTGGTGATGAAACTATTGCAATTGAATGGAAGATGAATCCCTACATGCAATATTTTTGTGGTGAGGCGCATTTTCAACACAAATTCCCTTTTGATCCGAGTGACTTTGTGCATTTTCGCAAACGTATCGGGGTAGAAGGTGTGGAGAAGATCTTCAGTCATTCTGTAACATTTCATGGTTCCAGGGCAAAAGGCAAAATGCTGCTTTCTGACACTACCGTACAGGAAAACAACACAACCTTTCCAACGGATGCAAAACTGGCCAAGAGAGTGATTGACCGTTGTAATACCATCGCTGAAAACGAAGGTATCCAACAGCGTCAGAGCTACAAGAGAGTAAGCAAACAATTACTGCGTGACACCTATAATCCAGCCCATCCAAAACGAAGACTGAAAGCTAGAAAAGCACAACAGAAGTTACGAACACTGGCTGGGAGACAATTACGCGAATTAGAAAGAAATTTAGATCAAGAAGCTACTAATCAATATGCTAATGACTTGAAACTATACCGCAGAGTGATACAACAGAGAAAAGATGATAAAAACAAAATCTACAGTTTGCACAAACCTTTTACCTGTTGTATAGCAAAAGGCAAGATGCATAAACCTTACGAGTTTGGTAATAAAATTGGGTTGATGGTTAACCCCAAAAGTCTTGTTATCCTTGCCATAGAATCATTCACAGGAAATCCGCATGACAGTCACACCATCGAACCGTTGTTAAACCAGATAGAAAAGAACTTTCAATACCAACCTCAGGAAATAGTGTATGATCGTGGCGGAAGAGGCAAATCTGAAATTAACGGTGTCTCAATCAGCACGCCAAATAAGCCTCTTAAGCGTGACAGTGAGTACATTAAAAGGGTTAAAAGGAAAAAATTCAGAAGAAGAGCAGCCATCGAACCGGTAATCGGCCACCTAAAGCAACACTTTAGAATGGGACAGAATTATCTAAGTGGAGATAATTCACCTAAAATCAATGCATTATTAGCCGCTGCAGCTTGGAATTTTAAGAAATTAATGGAGGAATTGAAACAAAAACTAAAAAATTTCCTTTTTTCAATTTTTCAGCAGCTCTTCTTTGAGGAACTTCAAATTTTAAAATTGAATTACTAAGGATCGACTAAATAAATGAATGAATTATTTACCTGGAACTCTGAATGTATGAATAAAAAATTTACTTCACTATTTGATCGGGAAAAAATATTTAAGATTTGGAGAAAGATGAAAGTATCCGTAATCCTAATGAGTATGTGTTTTTTCCCTGTTATTGCAACCTTCAATCAGGATGAGAATAATGAAACTCTTCTTGCTGTTAATGAAATCCGGATAAATAGGAAGGTTATTGATTATGAGAATATTAATTCTCTGCCTCGGGTTGAAGTCGTTAATAAAGAAACCATAATCGGGATGTACGATCTAAAATATACACTCGATTATAATTTAAAAGATAGCCTTCAGGTCTTAAGCCTTTGGGATGATATTCATGCCGTTTCAACACTTCAAGGTGTAGTGAACCGAAAGTCCCCGCATTTGTATGTCAATTATATAAAATCGTCTGGAATTGAAATAGATTCTTATTGGTGGAATAAATATCGCCAGAAGGGGGAATGGTTAAGTGGCAAAGATACCATCGTATATTCCAATATTGTTGAATTGGTTAATGCCTATAAAAATTTCATTAAAGGAGTTGTTGTATATGATCCAAAAGTTGCATCTACCAGCAACGTTGCATCTGCTGTTGCAGGTATCGAAGATTTGATTGCCTTACGATACGACATCAGCCCTAATAGTCTCTACACAAGGCTGGTAGTTAATGGTCCAAAATTAAAAATTAAAGTCCGTCTGATAAAAGAGGATGGAGAATCTATGTTTGACGGGAAAGGCGTTATTCCCGGAACATTGCGTAAATCGACCGGATCATTAAAAAACGATCCCTATTTATGGTTTATAGAAAATTACATGAAAAAGGGTAAATGTAATGGTGAATTCGGCGCATATTATATTGATCAGAAATGGAGAGATGCTCCAATGGCTACTGTCAGTAATCATCACACATTAACCAATCATGATTTTTTTGTGAGTAAGAGAGCATTTTTCTTTGATTTATCTCCCTGGGGTGATGAACCGGCAACTGATGATAAACTGCAAAATTCAGGTACGGATTTATCAACACTAAAAGAATTTCTGTCTATAGCATATAAGCTTAACAAAGGGAAGAAATTTTGTTATATCGGGGGATTTCCTGCCTGGGCTTTTAAATATACAAAACGTTCAGGAGGTATCCATGGGGATGTGCCTACTGAATGGGAATTCAGCCGGGTTATTAGTTCTTACAATGCTTTTAAAGACGCCGATGCAATTGGATTTGGAGCCCTCGCCAATAGCTCATTTTGGACTCATTTCCCATTGGAGAAGAAATATCCACAAAAATGGGTAACCCATGAAGAACTGATTAGGAGAGGATTTCTGACAAAAGAAGGGAAGATTAATTTGCTGGGGAGAAATTTTTTAATCTTTTATGTTGGTGATTATGATGCCTCTTCCTGGATAACGCAGAGGACACCTACAATTTGGGACGATAAAAATAGAGGTAAACTACCCCTTATGTGGTGTATAAGCCCGGTTTTACAGGAAAGGGTCCCAATGGTGATGCATAATTTCCGTAAGACTGCAACTCCTAATGATTACTTTGCAGCTGCTGACAATGGTGCCGGATATTTAATGCCTGGTATGTTGCAATCTCCGAGAGAGATATCCGGATTACCTGATGGATTAGATGCATGGGCAAATCATTGTAAAAAGTATTACGAAAAATGGGGATTGTCTATTACTGGCTTTATTATTGATGGGCAAGCTCCTGGTTTGTCATCAAAAGGACTGGACTGTTATGAGTCATTCAGTCCAAATGGCATCGTTCCTCAAAAGGTACCCTTGACATTATTACATGGTAATATGCCTGTTTTGCGTTCGGACCAAGACATTCAGCAAAATCCTAAAGAAGCTTCTATCCGGATTGAAGAGAGAATTAATGCCCGTAAAATCCCTTTCCATTGGTTTCGAAGTATTCTTAAAACGCCATCATGGTATGTTGAATTGATGGGTGAAATACAGAATATTAATCCAAAAATTGAACTACTTGATGCGCCAACTTTTTTTGAATTATATAGGATCTGGTTACGGGAGAACCCTGATGCTGCCAATGGTTTAATTAAGAATTAGGATCTAATCTAATCCTGGGGTACAAGTAAAATAAAGATTTATTTCCATGATGTTAATCTATTAAAATGAATAAGGTAATTTTTAAACTTCCCGTATTACTCGCTGCACTGCTTGGAATCACCTTTTCATGTGATGTTGTCGTCGCAAAGGATTCTTCCGGTTCATTTCCACTCTATTCTTACACTCTTTCAAAGTGTGCCACTGCCGAAGCTTACGATGAAGCAATGGTTGTTGCATGCCTTCAGGGAATCATTAACCGGAAAGCTCCGACAGTTTATATACCATCGGCAACTAATAGCACACCCTCCTATTGGCTGAAATTGTTCACATCTAAAGGTAAATGGCTTAATGGACATGAGATAAAGCCACTACCCGATCTAGATGCTCTATTCACGCTTGCTGATGAAAAGGTCAAAGGGGCTGTTATTTGGGACCCGGCAGTACCGGCTTCGATGAATGTCGCTACTACTATTGCAGGTATTGAGGATTGGATTGTACTCAATTCAAAATTGGAAAGGGAACTTGTTCACTTTTGATGAGTGACGGCACAAAATATATAAAATTAAACAATAACATTATGAAACGAAAACTTTTTCCTATCACTGTTTTGGCTTTGCTGCTTAATGGAACTGTGCATGCACAATCGCCTGTTCATGAAAAACTTGACCGTGGTGTCATTGCACTTACCATTGATGATTCACATGTTTATGTTGGATGGCGTCTATTCCGTAACGATCCACAGGATATTGCTTTTAATGTTTACAGAAAAGAGGTAGGCAGCTCTGATTTTCTAAAATTAAATCAGGAAAAAATTGTTGCCTCCACTAACTTTGTCGATCCTTCCGTGAAGTCGGGATTGGCTTACCGTTACCGGATTAAAAGTATTGTCAATGGGAAAGAGAAAGATAACATAGGGGAAGGTACAGTGTTTATGCTAAACAGTAAAAGCGACACTAAAGCAACAAGAACTGTAAATCAGCCATATTATTCCATTAAACTCAGGAACGACTCATTTCTTAAGCGTGTTGGAATAGGTGATCTTGATGGAGACGGAGCTTATGATTTTGTCGTTCAGTACCCAGATTACAATGTTGATCCATCTGATTTTGCAGGGTACTGGACAAGAAGCCCAGTGCCTTATCAGTTGGAGGCATATTCATCAAAAGGAAAATTTTTATGGAACTACGATATGGGCTGGGCTATTGAAACAGGCACCTGGTATTCTCCCTATATTGTGTATGATGTTGATGGTAATGGACTTGCAGAGGTTTATACCAAGGCTGGCAAGGGTGATCCACGCGAGCTTGACGGTCATGTGCTTGAGGGGCCTGAGTATCTGGTAAAAATTGACGGACAAACGGGAAAGATTATTCAGAAAACAGATTGGCTGTCTAAGGATGGGTTCCTCAACAACTATAATTTCTGGAGCAGGAATTTTCTCACTGTTGCTTACCTGAACGGACAAACCCCATCAATTGTTATGCAACGCGGAACCTACACTATCATCAAAACCATGGCAATTGATAAGACCATGAAAAAGGAATGGTACTGGGAGAGCTCCGGTGAGTATTCAAAATACAAAGGACAGGGCCAGCATGGGATCATACAGGGCGATGTGGATTTTGACGGGAAAGACGAACTGATTATCGGCACTTTTGCTCTTGATGACAACGGAAAACCATTATGGTACACAGGTCTGAGACACAACGATGCAGGTTATCTGGCCGATATCGATCCTTCCCGCCCCGGTATGGAGATCTTCTATGGCATGGAAGCGGGATTGCCAAAAAATGGTGTTTGTATGGTCGATGCCGCAACAGGGGAGATCATTTGGGGATTTGATGGAAAGACAACACATGTTCACAATCAGGGAATGGTAGGCGACATTGATCCTGAGTATCCCGGTATGGAATGTTATGCCGGGGAGGCAAAGGGGGGGAATCAGTATTTTCTTTATTCTGCCGGTGGCAAGCGGCTGTCTGACAAAGATATGGGATCCCTTTCACCGCGACCTTTATGGTGGGATGCTGACGACCTGAAAGAGTTAAATATCAACGACAATCTGCTAAAATATAAGGGGGACACCCTTTTGAAAATTCAGGGGAAAGTGGTAATGTTAGCCGATATTATTGGTGATTGGCGTGAAGAGATTGTTACCAGTCTTCCGGGTGAATTGAGGATCTATTCTACTAATATCCCGGCAAGCAGCAGAAAGGTATGTCTTATGCAAAACCGTCAGTACCGTCTTGGAGCTGCAAATGCTTCGATGGGATATTTTTATCCGCCTCAGCTTGGATTGGAGAAACGATAGATTGATAGATTAAGAAATATAACCTGTTTAGAAAATAATCTGTTTTTCTTACATATTAAAAACTATGAATGAAGTTAAAGTTGTGCTTGGTACTTTTATTTTGTTTTTCCAGTTATTTATTCAAGATACGGTTTCTGGACAAAAGAGACAAAACATCAGTCTTAATGAAGAATGGATTGTAAAATCGATGGAAGGGAATGAAAAAATTCCTAAAAACCTTCCGAAAGATTTTAAAGCTCCCGGGAATGGATGGTACCTTGGTTCTGTTCCAAAGCAGGTTCAGGAGTTTATTCTTGAAAAGGGAGAACTTCCGGATCCTCATTTTGGGGACAATGCTGCTCAATGGGTCCCTGTTTTCCAGAAGGACTGGTTATACTGCAAGCGATTTATAACTCCGGCTACTACCGGAAAAGTAGAGTTATGTTTATTGGGGTTGGACACCGGGGCTGATGTTATAATTAATGGTAAAATGATCGCTTATTGCAATAATATGCATAAAAGATGGCGGATACCAGTTGAAAAATATTTGAATGAAGTTGGTAAATCAAATACTTTACTGTTGCGGTTCTATTCGGTTAAGCGAATGATAAGTAAGATTACTGCTGAAGGAGGAAGTTTTAAGATACCCACTTCGAGCAGATACATTCGGAAATCAGAATATGACTTTGCCAACGCACTTGGAGCAAATCCCAATTTTTTGAAAATGGGTATTTTTGACGATGTTTATCTGGATATTCTGTCAAAAGAATACTTCGGTAATGTTTATGTCCATAGCGAATTAACCAACAATTTTTCAGAAGCACAGGTTATGGTTTCACCTGACATTTCAGGAGAAATGAAATCAGCAATCATGTATGAATTAATATCCCCATCGGGGCAAACACTTGCCAAATCAACCATTAATTCTTGTGAATCTTTCCGGATTCCGGTTAAATACCCGGAATTATGGTGGCCACTAAGTTACGGGAGCCAGCCTTTATACAAACTAAAGCTTCATTTGCAAGGTAATAAGGGAATAATAGATGAGAAGGAGGTTTTGTTTGGCATCCGCGATATTCATATGGAATTGAAAGATGAAAAAACCGGGGAGTCACGATTTGGTTTCAGAATAAATGGCAGGCTGGTTTTTATGCATGGTGTAAATATGACCCAGTTGGAAGGTTTTACCCATGTTTGGAACGAAAAAAGAGCGGCTAAATTACTTGATCTGGCAAAGCTCGGGAATTTTAATTTCATACGCATCCATGGCAAAGGGAGAATCCCGGATGATACTTTTTTTGAAAGATGTGATAAAGACGGGATAATAGTATGGATGGATTTTATGACAGGATCAGGTATTTCATTCCCAATTGATAATGCATTGTACCTTGAAAACCTAAAATCGGATATCAAGGATGAAATAATCCGCCTCCGGAATTTTACCTCCTTAGGGCTTTGGTGCGGTGGCAACGAACACTTTCTTTCTTCTCCTTCAAATTCCAGCGACAAAACAAAACCATTAGGCAGAGAATTAATTCAGAAAATTATGCCTGAACTTGTTAATAAATATGATCCTCAGCGCTATTTTCATCCTAGCTCTCCATGGGGCGGAGATAACTGGCCTAACGGGAATTATCCATTAGAAGGAGACTGGCATGATTACTCGACCTACAAATTTTTCCCTGCAGCTACAGTTCCTCTTTTTGCTTCAGAGATTGGTATGGCAAGCCCTTATTCATTGCATAACATGAAACGTTCAATGCCTGAGGAAGAAATCTGGCCCGAAGGTTTTCAGTTTAAGATTGATAAACCGGGCAAAATTGCCTGGCCCGATGGATGGGAAAAACACTGTGCAATGAGTGCATTTGAAAAAATTGGCGACATTCAGAATTATTGCGATATACAAAATGTTGAGGATGCCATCAGAGTATTTGGTACTGCTCACGGACAGTATCTTAAAGACAGGTATGAGAGGCAAAGAAGAGGAGTGATTGACGGACAATCTGACGGGAACAGGCGCTCATGGGGGGCTGCAATTTGGCGGTTGAACGATGCATGGCCCATGATCTATATGAGTGTGGTTGATTATTATCTCGAACCAAAAATACCATACTATTTCCTAAAAAGGGCATGCAATCCGGTATTGGTCTCTTTTGAGCAGACACCTGACAAAATATGCACATGGGTAGTAAATGATTCACCTGAAACTGTGAATGATTCATTATTCATTGAATTATGGACATTTGCCGGGAAAATGAAAAATAGAATCGCCCGGAAAGTTGATTTACCATCAGGGGCATCAAAACGAATAGCTGATCTGACATTTGAATTTTATGAAATAGGGAAAAGGGATGAATTCCTGGTAGCCAGAATGGGCAGTCAGGTTGTTAGTCATTTGTTGTGGCCTGAGAAATACTTAAAACTGAAAGAAGCTGAAATTAAATGCACTGTGATTAATAATGAGATAATACTGAGTTCCTCTGTCTTTGTTAAAGATGTTGCATTTTTAATTCCAGGAACCTCCGGAGCCATTTTTGGTGATAACTATTTCAATTTAATACCTGGGGAGACTAAAAAAATAAAAATCATTGACAGCAAGGGAGGAAAAACTCTAGAAATAAAAGGTTTAAATAGCAGTAAGATTACGTTGAATTTATAATTTTCAAGTCAATCAGGATGAAAAACTGGACGTATTGTACTCTTTGACCAATAAAATTATACCGTATGAAAAAAATACTCTGTTTTGTAAAATTGCCGATTGCCATATTCGTATTATTATTTCTGATAATCAATTTTTCCTCTGCAACAAACATAGTACCGGACGTATCTATTGTAACAGACAAGGCACCAGGAGTCTCTGTGATACATGGTTTGACTAAGTTAACAGATGCGTTGCAGGCGAAAAATATCACCTTTGAAAAAATTGGGTCAATTAATGAAGCCAAAGGAAAAATTGTCATTGTAACAGGTCTCGCCTTTGAAGATGGTACAGCTTCAAAGATATTGAAGGCGGGTGGGCCCATTTTACCTCGGGTACCAGAGTCATTGACAATATGGAAGACAACCTGGCAAAAGAAACCGGTCTGGGTGATAAGTGGATTTAATGACCAGGGTTTGATGTATGGTTTGCTTGACGTAGCTAACCGAATAGGCTGGAGTAGCAGTTGTAAATCTCCGATGAGCGAAGTAAAGGAAATCACCGAACAACCAGATGTAAGTGAGCGGGCAGTTTCTCTGTATGTTCTAAACAGGGCATATTGGGAAACCAGGTTTTATGATGAAACCTATTGGGCACGATACCTGGATGTACTTGCACAAAATCGGTTTAATACTTTCGTGGTAATTTTAGGTTACAATTATGACGGATTCCTGTCGCCAAGTTTTCCTTATTTCTTTGATGTGGAAGAATTTCCTGATGTTCGAATGGTCGGTATTACAACACAGGAACAGCAACGTAATCTGGAAGCATTAAACCGTATAATCAAAATGACGCATGACAGAGGAATCAGGATCACAATAGGTTTCTGGGATTACATTTATCGCGGAAGTGGCAGAGGTAAAAGCCTTCCGGGAAAGGGGAATGGTGGACCTAATCAGCCTGTCCCGGGATTGGTATGGGGTGTTACCTCCGAAAATCTTGCCGCTTACAACAAAACGGCACTGGCTAAGTTTGTCAGGCTTGTTCCGGATATTGATGCCATTCAATTCCGTATGCATTGGGAATCCGGACTAAGAAAGGAAGAAATGAACGGATTCTGGTTAAGTGTTTTCAAACAGATGAAAGAGTCTGCACCAAATATTCGTCTCGACCTTAGAGCAAAAGAGTTGTCCGATTCAATAATTCAAAGTGCAATAGATGTTGGGGTTAAATTCAGAATTGCTACCAAATACTGGATGGAGCAGATGGGAATGCCGTGGCATCCCACGCAGGTTAATCCTGACTCCGAATATCGGCGTCACAGTTATGGCGATATGCTCCGGTATCCTCAGCAATACAAAATACACTGGAGATTATGGAATGGAGGCACATCAAGGTTACTTCTTTGGGGAGATCCGGAATATACACGCCGTTTTGCTGAAAGCACCCACCTTTACGACGGCGATGGTTTCGAAGTGGCTGAACCATTGGCTGGCAAAATGTTAGCTCAACCTAAAGGTTCTAAACCATTTGATATACTGAACTCTCAGTACCGTTATTACGATTATGAGTTTGAACGGTATTGGCATTACTTCCAGGTTTTTGGCCGGCTTGGTTATAACCCGGCAACGTCACCTGAAGTATGGCAAAAAGAATTTGAACTGCGGTTTGGCGAAAAGGCCGGTCCTTTAGTGGAAAAAGCTCTCCATCAGGCTAGTTGGGTACTGCCACGGATCGTTGCCTCCTGCTATCCATATAGTTACTTTCCCATGTCACGGGGCTGGGCAGAAAAACAAAGGCTCGGTAATTTGTCCACTTATGCAAGCGCTACTGGAAGCGACATCCGGCAATTTGCCAATTTCGATGAGGAAGCCCAAATACTTTTAAAGGGGGGAGAGACCGCAAAAATTTTGCCTTCAATGACCAGCCTATGGTTTGAGCAGACTTCATCTGATATTAATAAGCTAATTAACAAAGCTGAAAAGGTAATCGGGAATAACCGGAGTAAAGAATTCAATTCAACGATAACAGATCTTAAGATACTGTCTAACCTTGCGCTTTATCATTCGCGGAGGATACCTGCAGCAGTTAGTTATCGCTTGTTCGAGCTTACCAAGGATGTTTCTGCCCTCGATGAAGCAATTGCCTATGAACATTCGGCAATTGAAGCATGGAAACAAATTGTGGAATCCGCCGGTGACTATTATACTGATGATCTAAAAATGGGAAGTCCAGGAAATGATCTGTGTGGTCATTGGAAAGACGAACTGGTTGCCTTAGAAAAAGATATTAAAGCCTTAGGTCAGAAAAGAGCAGCCTTCAATGTTGAAGGTACAGTGAAGAGTGCACCAAAATATAAAGTTGCTGCAAATATAGATAACGATAAGCTGTTTACAATCAGCCACGAGCCTGTTGTCAACCCTATGATAAACAAACCAATTACAGTAAGTGTGAAAGTAAAGGCTTCTGCAGGTGTCAAATGGGTACATTTAATTTTTCGAAGTGTAAATCAGGAGCAAGAGTACCAGACTTTACCTCTGAAACCTTCAGAAGAAAAAGATACCTATCAGGGAATTGTTCCCGCTGACCAAATCAATCCTAAATGGGACTTTATGTACCTAATCGAAGTTATGGACAATAACAATAAGGGCAAGATATATCCCGATTTGAATAAGGAGACTCCATATATAATTGTGAAATTGAGCAGATAACTTGAATACAAACAATTCACTGATGCCACTAATTTTCCAGCACCTCTGCATTGTGAATTCTACTATGTCGCCACCGGGAACTCAAAAGAGGTAACATATTACTGTGGTAAAGATGAAAGCCAGCTGACCTCTGAAAATATTAATTATTATTCAGATGGCAAATGTGATTTCAGGCTTGTACATGAACCGATTGGGGGAAACTGTTCAGTCATGCCCCCTCAACTTTGTGGCATAACTAATGAAAAAGGGGAAGCTTACATACTGAGCTGGGCAGCTCTTATAAAAGATAAGAGAAAAAGTTCATTTATTGTTTACAGGATTTCAGGAGTGAAAAGGAACCAGGTAGGGATCAGGGTAAATGAAAACCATTCAATTGTTGAATTTATGAAACAGTTCAGAAAGTGAGTTTTTGATGTGCACTTATGTTTAAAATAATCAGTTATTTCAATTAAGCTAATCTATTAAAATCTATGTCCAGATTATCCTGATTTTCTCTCAGTAGAGTATAAAGTGAAAAAGATGAATCTGAGAAAATTCAAATTATATAAAGTCGATAAGATGAATAAGGTAATTTTTAAACTGCCCGTATTACTTGCTGTATTCCTTGTATCTACCCTGACTAATAGTGCTGTGGTCGCAAAGGATTCTTCCGGTTCCTCCCCACTCTATTCTTACACTCTTTCAAAGAGTGCCACTGCCGAAGCTTATGATGAAGCAATGGTTGTTGCATGCCTTCAGGGAATCATTAACCGGAAAGCTCCGACAGTTTATATACAATCGGCAACTAATAGCACACCCTCCTATTGGCTGAAATTGCTCACATCTGAAGGTAAATGGCTTAATGGACGCAAGATAACACTACTGCCCGATCTCGATGCCCTTTTCGCCCTCGCTGATAAAAAGGTCAAAGGGGCTATTATTTGGGACCCGGCTGTACCGGCTTCGATGAATGTCGCTACCACTATTGCAGGAATTGAGGATGGGATTGTACTCAGTCCGGAATTTGCAGAAAAGTATCTTAAAAAGTGGGGCCTTCATATAATCAAAGATCTGCGCGGGATGTTTACCGGAAAGGAAACGGGCAGTAAGAAAAATGATGCCTATCGCTGGGCAATACGCGAATATCTCAGCAAAGGACTTTGCTCAGGACATTGGCTCTGCCTCTATGAAGATCCCTTTTTAACCCGGGAGAAGGGCGGTGTTGGGTACGTGGTGACAAGGGATTGGGCAGTAAAGAACCGGTCTTTCGTTTATGATCTATCCCCCTGGGGCGATGAAACCCCAAAAGATGATCCGGATCAAAAACTGGGGACTGACCTTGAAACTTATAAAATGATGCTGGGGGAGATACTGAAACATACTGCAGGTAAGCAGATGACTGAGGTAGCCGGATTTTTCTCCGGTGCCAAATACAGTAACAGCAGAGACCGTAAGAGTGCACACGAGGGTGTGCCTACCGAGTGGGAAACGGTTTATTTGATATCACCCTATAACTGCTACCAGAACACAATTGCCAGGGATTGCTACAACCAATCATTACACAGTCAGGCGCCATCTCTTCCTTTGAAGCAGAACAGGCCTGAAACAGTGCAGAAGCTGGAAGATAAAACCTATGTATGCATTCTTATGGCTGATTACGATTCATCAACTCCTCTTTATGATAGAATGCCAAAAAACTGGAGCGACACGCTGAGAGGAACTATTCCGCTTCTGTGGGGGATTAATCCTAACCTTGTGGAAACTTATCCGGATATCATTGAATATCTGTACGGAACGAAATCAAAGAATGATTATTTTGGTGCTGATGCAAGTGCTGCAGGATACATGAATCCCAATCGGATCAGCAAAAAGTATCTTCCTCTATTTATTAAACACAACCAGAAGTTTTACAGCCAGCTCGATATGACCTTATCGCCAATGGTACTTGACTTTACTGAGCCATCCGCAGACGTCAAGGATGCCTTCACTAAATTCTCACCTGACGGATATGCTACCGTTATTATGGACTTACATGATAGTAATTTTTTAAAAGAGGTGAAAGGGGGTAAAGTTCCCAAACCATACGTGTTAAAGGGACCACGTGTGTGGAAAGGAATGCCTATGATGGTATTGCTTGATGCTGCATGCAATACCGGCTCAACAGATCAGGCATCAAATGCGATGTCAGGTGCAATTCCTCCAGGATCTCTCGGAAATCCCGCTTTCTACTTCTTCAGGATTATCTGGAAAAATCCAGGCTACGTGATTGAATCACTTGATCTGCTTAAAAAGAAACGGCCTGAACTGGATATAGAGGTGGTTGATCCTTACAATTTCTTCAGGTTGTATAAGGAGCATTATTCGAAGATTAACGATCGAAATTGAATAAAGAGAAGTCAAATAATCAATTGAACTAATTGAGAAGACCTGAAATTTACAATTAACCAATGAAGATAAGTTTTATCGTCCCCATTTTACTGATGTGTCTTACATCTCAATTATTGTTTGCTTCCGGCAGGGAAAAAGTAACCTTCAATAACAATGAAATTAGAAAGAAAGTTGAAGTCTAATAAGCAGAAAACTTTTTACTTCGTTCATCTATCCGGATAATATGGAAAAGCAGACGCTTTATCCGATTATGGCTGCTTCGGGGAGAGAGTCATTACAAGGTGGTGGTGATCTTTCAGATAGGGAAATCAATGAAATAGCTAAAGAATTCAAATAATAATTATTTAATAATTTATCAATGGAAAATACAGAGGACAAAGCAAGAAGATCTTTTCTTAAAAAAACTTCAGTCGCAGTTGCAGTTGCATCGATCACCCCGATGTTTTTACATGCTGAAACAATAAAGAAACCAACCGTGATCCCCGATAGGGCCAAAGGGGCTAATGACCGTATCCGTGTTGCCGTTTTTGGTGTCAATGGACGGGGTATGTCACACATTGAAGAGATTATGGGTATGTCAGAGAAAAGCAATGTTGAAGTTGCAGTGTTATGCGATCCTGACATGAAGATCCTTCAAACCAGAGCAGCCGATTTCGAAAAGAAGTATCGTCGGAAAGTAATGATTGAACAAGATTTCAGAAATACTTTAGAAGATAAGACCATTGATGCGGTAACCGTCGCAACACCAAACCACTGGCATGCTTTGATAACTATCTGGGCCTGTCAGGCAGGGAAAGATGTGTACGTTGAAAAACCAGGTACACACAACATTTATGAAGGCAAGAAAGTTATTGAGGCAGCTTACAAATACAATCGAATCGTTCAGCATGGTGTTCAGTTGCGTAGTTCAGTCGCAATCAGGGAAGCTGTACAGCATCTCAGAGACGGTTTGATTGGCCGTGTCTACATGTCACGGGGATTGGTATATCGATGGCGTCCTGACATCGGCAACAAAGGCATATCCCCAACACCTGAGGGTTTGAATTACGATTTATGGTGCGGTCCTGCACCAATGCGTCCATTTACCAAGAACCTTGTTCATTACAATTGGCACTGGCACTGGAATTACGGGAATGGAGACGTTGGTAATCAGGGTATTCATGAAACGGACCTTTGCATGTGGGGATTGGATGTAAATACACTTCCTGAACGTATCACCTCTATGGGAGGCAAGTTTTTATGGGACGATTGTAAAGAAGTCCCCGAAGTTCAGACCTCAATTTACCACTACCCCAAGGAAAAAAAAATGATTCAGTTTGAGGTACGGAACTGGTGTACCAACCTGGAGGATGGCGCAGGAGTGGGAAATATTTTCTATGGAGACAAGGGTTATCTTGTAGTAAAGGGTTATGGTACTTACGAATCTTTCCTGGGCGAAAAACGCGAAAAGGGGCCGAGTCGTTCTGAAAGTGGCGAACTTTCCCTGCACTTCCAAAACTGGCTGGATGCAATACGCAAGAGAGATATGAGTATTCAGAATGGACCAGTTCAGTCTGTACACCTGGCCTCCTCTCTGGCGCATCTGGGGAATATTTCTTACAGGTTAAGCCGTCAGCTCGAATTTGATCCGGTAGCAGAACGTTTTATTGGTGAAGGTGAATCGGAAGCTAACAGTATGCTTTCAAGAGATTACAGGGCACCTTATATTTTACCTGAAATCGTGTAATAGTTATAAAGTAAAAGCTGAAACAAATAGAAAAACGTATTAAATGAATAACGATCGAAGAACGTTTATAAAACATTCAGCCAAAATAGCCAGTTCAATCGGTGTTTTTCCTGCATTGTTAAATGCCGGATGTGTTGGAGCAAACAACCGTGTCGCTGTTGGACTCATAGGGTGTAACAGTCAAGGATTTGTAGATCTTAAGTCTTTTCTAAAACAACCTAATGTAATATGTGCCGCTCTATGCGATATTGATCAAAACGTTTTAAACGAAAGAGCAGCTGAAGTTGAAAAGTTAACAGGAATAAAACCACTTCTCTATACCGATTTCAGAAAGATGCTTGATCAAAAGGATATTGATGCAGTAATCATAGGAACCCCTGACCATTGGCATTGTATTCCGGCGATTTTTGCGATGCAATCCGGGAAGGATGTTTACTGCGAGAAACCGCTGGGTTATACAATTGAGGAGTGTAATATGATGGTGAAAGCCACGAAGCGGTATAATAAAGTGGTACAGGTTGGGCAGTGGCAACGAAGTGATCCGCATTGGCTGGATGCCGTAAAATATATTCAGTCAGGCAATCTTGGTCGGGTACGCTCTGTCAGGGCATGGTCAAATGTTGGATGGAAATCTTCGATCCCGGTTATCGCAGATGAAGCTGGACCGGCTGGAGTTGACTATAACATGTGGCTGGGGCCAAGACCTAAACGCGCTTTCAACAGCAATCGGTTTCATGCAACCTGGAGATGGTATTGGGATTATGGTGGTGGTGTAATGACTGATTGGGGTGTGCACCTTTTGGATTATGCCCTTTTTGGGATGAACCAGTATATTCCCAAAGCAGTCAGTTCTTCCGGAGGAAAATATGCATTCCCAACTGATGCGATGGAAACTCCAGATTCCATGATGGCTATATATGATTTTGGCGACTTTGGAATTTTATGGGACCACACCATTGGAATATATGGTGCCCAGTATAAAAATCGCCCTCATGGAGTAGCATTTATCGGAGAATATGGAACGCTTGTCGTCGATCGTGGCGGCTGGGAAGTGATAGTTGAAACCAAAAGCACTAGTGCCAAAGCAGGTCTTGTCGATCTGCATTTCCCAAGAGTTACCACACCTGGTCTTGATTTGCATGTAGCCAACTTTATCGATTGCCTGAAAACACGGAATAAACCAAATTGCGACATTGAAATTGGAGCACATATTGCACGGTTTTCACAGATGGGAAATATTGCCTTTCGTTTAGGCCGTAAAATAATTTGGGATCCGGATAAACTGGAATTCAGTAACGATCCGGAAGCAAATGCCATGACGAAAGTCGAGTACCGGGCTCCCTGGTCTCTGCCGGTAGTATAATACAATAGCTTGGATAGCTAACATTTTCGAAATTGATATGGAAGAAATATTGAACAAAATAGCTGATGATAATCAGTCAATTACAAAAATCATCAAAATGAGGACCGCGCTAAGTGCGGCTTGAAGTTGATGCGAAACTTAAACACTTAAATATCTTATAATATTATAACATGAAATCATTCCTGTTTCTATCCGTTTTGGCATTCTTTTCATTTATAACCAATGCACAGGTCCAGATAAGACCTTTACCTTCCTCTGGTTATGAAAAACGAATTATTGACTTTATTGATGGCATGCAAATTGTTGATACTCACGAACATCTTCTTAGCCAGACTGAACTTAAACAAAGAACGGCTCTCGATTTTATGGTCCTGTTAAATCACTATTCAGCTGATGATATCAAATCAGCCGGTATGTCAGACCGTACTTTTAAATTACTATTAAAGGATTCTCTTTCCGCTATTGAAAAATGGCAAATACTGAAGCCCTATTGGGAAGGTTCGTCGAATACTTCTTATAATCGCGTTGCCCTTCTCGCTGCCGATAAACTATTCAACATAAAAGATATTAATGAATCGACAGTTACAGAACTTTCAGAAAAAATTGGCAAGGCTTATCAGTCTGACTGGATTAACAAAATAATAGAAAAATGTAAAATAGATTTTCTAATTCAAATGAACCCAGGTCGCAGTTCAGGTAACGAACGGTTCCGCTACGTTAAATGGTTTGACGATTTTATCAGCATTAATTCCAAACAGAAAATAAATTCCATCGCCAGACAACAAAATATAAGTATTCAAACACTCGATGAATTTGCAGGGGCCCTTGAAACTTCCTTTAAGAAGGCAAATGATCAAGGAATCATAGCCTTAAAGTCTGGCCTCGCTTATTTCCGCATATTATACTATGAAAATGTTAGCAAAGAAAGGGCACAGGAAGTTTTTAATACAATAATGAATAATCCAGGGGAGAAATCGCTCTCATTTACTGATGTTAAACCCCTTCAGGATTATATAATGCACAGAGTTTTGGACCTGGCAAAAACATACAAAATACCTGTAATAATTCACACTGGCCTTCAATCTGGTAATGGAGCCATTATTGAAAACTCAAACCCTACCCATTTAGTCAATTTGTTCCAGGAATATCCTGATGTAAATTTTGTTTTATTACATGGCGGCTATCCATACGGTGGAGAAACGGCTACAATTGCAAAATATTTTAGAAACGTTTATCTCGATCTAGCCTGGATTTATGCTATTTCTCCATCTTTTAGCGAAAGATATTTGCACGAATGGCTTGAAACTGTTCCTGCCTCAAAGATAATGGGTTTCGGAGGTGATTATCTAAACATAGAAAATGTTTATGCACATCTTCTGTTTGCAAAACAGATCGTTTCAAGAGTGCTTACTGATAAAGTTAAAGATGGCTATTTTTCTGAATCTGAGGCAAAAAACATTGCCCGAATGATCTTGCATGACAATGCAGTAAATTTTTACAAACTCGCCCGGTAATTCAAGTAGTCATAAGCTGAAAAATTCTGTAATTCTGATAAGCAATTCATTTAAGGGCCATTATTAATTTTAAAAACAAGGATGAGTAAATGAGAGAAAAGGAAGTATTTCAAATTGGGAAAGTGGTCAGAAGTTGCAGTTTAGTATCAGCAATTATTTTTAACTGTTTAATCACAAGCAGTCAGATTACAATCCCACGTAACATGGCTGAACAAACAACAACGGAGCTGCAAACCGGTTGGAAGATACAGGATGAGTCTAAGCTGAGGACTACCAGTGGCACAGAAATTTCGACTAACTCTTTTAGTACTTCGGGTTGGTATAATATTGCTAAGATGCCGTCAACGGCTTTCGCTGCTCTGGTTGAAAACGATGTTTATAAGAATGTTTATTTCGGCCAGAATTTGAAAAGTGTCCCCAATCTATCCGATAAAAAGTGGTGGTACCGGACTACTTTTCCCGCTCCCGGTGGCCAGAATAAGTATTGGCTGATCATAAAGGGAATTACCTCATGTGGTGATGTCTATTTAAACGGCACTCTCATAGCAAGTAGTAGCTTAGTGCGCGGTGTTCATAATAAATTTGAGTTTGACGTTACCAATCAAATAAATCCAGACGGTGCCAACACCCTTGCATTATGTATCTGGCGTGGCAAATCAAATTTTGGATCCTGGGAATGGGTCGATTGGAGCCCATACCCACCGGACCGCGTTCTTGGAATTTGGAATAAAATCTTTCTTAAAACAACCGGAAACATTGAAGTAAGAAATCCTTGTGTGTTATCTTATCTGCCACTACCAGCGACCAACTACGCCGATCTCACCGTGACAGCCGATATTGTAAATGGCACCAGCACATCAAGAAGTGGATACCTGGCCGGAAATGTAGCCGGAATCACCTTCTCCCAGGCAGTAAGCCTTAATGCCAATGAACAAAAAACCGTAACTTTGAGTCCGATTCGTTTGAATAATCCAAAACTCTGGTGGCCCAATGGTTTTGGAGAACCTAATCTCTATCCGCTAAATATCCGTTTCACTGAAAATGGTGTTACGAGTGATTCTCAATCGATTAAGTTTGGAATCCGGAAATTCGAGAAATATTTAAGCAGCAAAATTCATGGATATCAATGGTTTGGACTGAAAGTCAACGGTAAGGATGTGTTAGTCCGGGGCGCGGCCTATCGCCCTGATATGACCTTAAAATTTGACGACAGGAAAGAAGAAGCTGAAGTCAGGTACTGGAAAGATATGGGCTGGAATGCTGTACGATTTGAAGGATCAATGGGCAATGAACATATCTATGATCTTTGCGATCAGTATGGAATCATGTTGGAACCCGGTTGGTGTTGTTGCAGCGCCTGGGAAGACATAAAAGATACCTGGAGCTCCGATAAAATGGCAGAGGCAGAACAAATGATGAGGGCTACTTCATTAAGTCTCAGACATCACGCGGCAACAGCAGTATTTTCATTGGGAAGTGATTTAAAAATAGGTAAAGGCGCTCTGGATATGTACCACTGGGTATTGTCGGAGGTCCAATGGACGGCCGATAAGGTTATCGTTGATCACTCCGGTTTCTGGGCTCCAGGTAACAAAGAAGAATTTTCAAGTGGAATCCATATGAAAGGCCCTTATGATGCGAGTACCCCGCTTATGTGGTGGCAAGATACAATTGAAGGCGCAATAGGTTCCTGTGCCGAACACTCAGCTGGAGGTTGTATCCCAATGCTTGAGAGTGTTCAGAAGTTTATCCCTTTGGATTCCATCTGGCCGCTTGATGGGAATAATGCTGATGTTCGTTTTCATACCAACTATAAAAATTTGAATATGCAACGTGATATGATTAATGGTCGGTATGGAAGCTCAGTCAGTAGCACCCGGTTTTTCGACATTAAGGCACAGCTCTTTAATTACGAACAGGTTCGGGCTCAATATGAAGCTTTTGGTGCCAAGAAATTTTCCGAGGCGTTTCATAGTATTTTTTGGATGGGAAATAACGCCTGGCCTGGTTTCAAATGGCAGCTGTACGATTACTATTTGAAACCTACAGGAGGCTACTTCGGATTTAAAAAAGCGACTCAGCCACTCGCAATCGTTTATGATTTGTCAACTTATGATGTCATTATCGTGAATTCGAGCCTGAATTCATACAGAGGCCTAAAAGCGTATGCAACTTTCTATAATATCAGTACAACTGGTGCTGTGACACAACAGGGCCCAATCGTTTCCAACACCAGATTAAGCGTTGACGAGAATACACATGTAAAGATTTTCAATTTGTCACAGAACATGGCAGGACTTTCCACAATCTATTTTTTAAGGCTGAAACTAATGGATTCGGCAAATAATCCGGTTGCTGACAATTTATACTGGTATTCTACAAAAAAAGATATTAATGAGCTAACTTACACTTCTCATCATGTTAAACTTTATACACAATTAGCTGATTTGACCGGACTGGATAACCTGCAAACCAATGACAGAGTGAAAATTTCAACATCAGGTAGTGTAAGCAGAGGACAAGAGACGGTAAATATCAAGATACAAAATAATTCCAGCAGCAACATCGCCTTCTTCCTGCGTGTCGAAATTACAAAAGGGGATAATGGCGCGGAAATACTACCAACAATCTATTCCGATAACTGCATTTCACTGTGGCCGGGTGAGTCTAAAACCATTGCCGCCAGCTATGCAATCAGAGATTTAGGGGGGCAGGGTGCCTGGGTAAGGCTAATTGGTCAAAACGTAAATGCAATCAACCAGGTAGTAGTGTTTGGGAAAAATGTTATAAACAAAAATCCGTAAATTGAACTCTGCAAACCGGGCATCTATGGAAAACCATTGTTTTATTGTGAGAAACTGTTTAAATTTTATTTTTGAATTCTATAAAGCATTAATTTAATCATTGCAAATTGACTATCAATGAGAGCCAAACTTGGAGAAGATTCTCTCCCTGCTTTTTTGCGTATTTTGTCACGTAACAATTCATGAAATTGTTCGATAACTCCAGTATTTTTCCATTTGGTGATTTCTTAGTAAACAAATTCCCATTTTGGAAAACAAACTAGCAACATACGCGATTGGCAGCCTGTTTTAATCAAATAAAAGATGGTATTGAAAATATCCCGCAAAGAGTATTTTCTTTTGCGGTTGTCTCATAGAATGCCTTGTAATAACAACCATTGCCTATCAGTAATGTCTGATGAATAGTGTTTCATTTGTTCTTAACAGTTTAAAAATTATTAAGTTAATGAATATTTCAATTAAACAACTGATAGTCAATATTTTATATTGCTATTTTATTAATATTAACAGTCTCTTAAAAGTTAAATCTGATAATTCTTTTAAATATGCATAATTCGGGTAAATTACTTTTAATTGTGGCTATCATTATTACAGCCTGTAATAATGATGATATAGCCCGCTATGTCGATCCAAACATTGGCGGGGTTGCACCTTTACTGACAACCAAAAATCCAACCGTGCATCGCCCTCATAGCATGATTCGTGTGTTTCCGATCACGAAACCAGGGCTGAACGACCGATATCTGAGTGACAAAATTTATGGATTTGCACTGAATATGCCAGCCTACCGAATGGGTACTGTTACCGAACTGATGCCAACAAACGGTAAACTCAATCTGAACAGAAATGAATATGCCTCATCATACGATCACGATCTGGAAGAGGTTCATCCCTGGTATCAAAAGGTGAGTTTGGAGGATTCAAAAATTGATGCCGATTGGACTACCACAGAAAGAGCTGTAATCTACCGTTTCAAATTCAACAGCAAAGATTCGTGCAACATTATCTTTCGTTCTGGACGAAAAGCCTTCATTAAAGTAAAAGGGAAAAATATTGTGGAGGGATGGGAAGAATTTCAGGGGGTCCGTCAATTCTTTCATGCCGAATTCAGCCAGCACTTTGACCAATCGGGCTCATTCGAGTCAGGAAAAATAAAGACAGAAACAGAAATTGCCGGAAATGCGGTTGGGATGTATGTGACTTTCCCATCAGTTGAAAAACCTGTTGAGGTTCGTATAGGAATCTCATACATTGACGAGCATCAGGCTGCTATGAATCTCCAAGAAGAAATAAAAAACAAAAGTTTTGAGTCCATAAAAAAAGAGAGCCATCAAATTTGGGCAAACGAGCTTGGAAAAATTAAGGTAGAGGGAGGGACCGAACGCCAAAAACGCATTTTTTACACTTCGCTTTACCGCTCGATGGAGCGTATGGTCAATATTTCTGAAGATGGCCGCTATTACAGTGGATATGATGGTAAAATTCATGAGGACGGAGGACGTCCTTTCTATGTTGACGATTGGCTTTGGGATACATTCCGCAGCCTTCACCCCCTGATGTTGATCCTGAATCCTTCGCAACAGGCAGATATGGTCGAGTCATACGTCCGGATGTACGAACAAAGTGGCTGGATGCCTGGATTTCCACAGTTTTATGGCGATTTTCCGGCCATGATCGGGTTCCATTCTGCGGCTTTGGTTTGGGATACCTATCAAAAAGGTGAAACGGATTTCTCTGTTGAAAAGGCCTACGAAGGCTTGAAAAAGAACGCCATGCAGGGCACCATGCTGCCCTGGAGAAACGGACCCCAATGTTCGCTTGACAGCTTTTACCTCCAAAATGGCTGGTATCCTGCGCTTCCTGTAGATAGCGCCGAATCGGTTGCTGGTGTTAATGTGTTTGAAAAACGCCAGGCGGTTGCCCTTACCCTTGAACACAGTTACGACGACTGGTGCCTGGCCCAGTTGGCCAAAGCCCTGGGCAAAACGGATGATTATAGCAATTTTATGAAACGGTCAAAGAACTATCGCAATGTATTTAACCCGGAAACCGGCTTCATGGCGCCTAAAATGGCAAATGGCAAATGGATTGAGCCGTTCGATCCTCAATTATCAGGAGGGATAGGCAGCCGCTCTTTTTTCGCTGAGAACAACGCGTGGACCTGGAATTTCAGCGTTCAGCACAACATCCCCGACCTGATCGGACTGCTTGGAGGGAACGATGCTTTTGTAAAACGCCTGGATGCCCTCTTTAATGAACCAACGCGTAACGCCAAATGGCAGTTCATGGGCCAATTCCCCGATGCTACCGGCCTGAATGGGATGTTCGTGGCCGGCAACGAACCCTCGTTCCACATCCCGTATCTCTATGATTACGCAGGCCAGCCCTGGCGGACACAACGCCGTATCCGCGAAATCATGGACATGTGGTTCGACGACCGCCCACTGGGTATTCCCGGCGATGAAGATGGCGGCGGACTTTGCTCGTGGTACGTATTTTCGGCCATGGGCTTCTTCCCTGTTACCCCCGGAAATGGCGAATATGCCATCGGCAGCCCCTTCTTCAATTCAATAAAAATTACGCTGCCTAATGGTAAAACATTCACTGTAGTCGCGAAGAACTGCTCTAAAAAGAACAAATACATCCAGTCGGCTGCCTTAAACGGCAAAGAATTAAACAGGCCATTTATCCGTCATACAGACATTGTCCAGGGAGGTAAACTTTACCTGGATATGGGCGACAGCCCCAATAAAGATTGGGGGACAAAACCTTAAATATGAAAATAAAAACTTATGCCAACATCTCATCCAACATTACCTGACTACGTTCAGGAGATCATTTTCAAAAATAACAATCTCAACAGACATCATGAATTTTCTTACGATCCATTCTGGGAAAACCTTAAAAATGCCGGTACCGAATTTTGGCTGGACACCGGGGATATCGGGGAAGCTGAAAAGATATGGATCCGAGTAAGGACAGCCCTCACGATTGACTTGGAGCCCCCGGAAAACGGCAAAGCGTTGGAAACAATGGCTCATCAATTGGGTTGTGGCGATATGTTTCTGCATTTGCCTTACCTCTGAATTTGTCCGGCATCATCAGCAAACATTAACTATCTAAAACATCTACAAATGAAATACCTGATTTCCTTTACCGTATATTTTCTCGTGGCTTTGAATGGACTCGTTCAGGCACAAAAAGATTATACAAAATATGTGTTTCCCATTGTTGGATCACTGGACGAGTATCAATTGTCAAACGGCAACATCTATCCATGTATTGCATTGCCTTTTGCCATGAATCATTGGACCCCGCAAACTGCTGTAAACGGTGAGCCATGGCAATATTCATACAATGCTTTTTTTATCACAGGATTAAAGGAAACCCATCAGCCAAGCCCTTGGGTCGGCGATTATGGTGTCCTCTCTCTTTTACCAACAACAGGCCAAAAGAAATTTTTGGAGAAGGACCGTCAGAGCTGGTATTCGCATAAAACCGAGGTAGCCAAACCCAACTATTACAAAGTTTACCTGGCCGATCATAATGTGACGGCCGAACTCACCCCGACAGAGCGTGGATGTGTGATGCGGTTTACTTACCCCGAAACCGATGAGGCAAACGTGGTAATCGATGCTTTCGACCAAGGGTCATATGCAAAAATTATCCCATCGGAAAATAAAATTGTTGGTTACACAACCCAACGCGCCGGCGGGAAAATTCTGCTTCCAAAAAATTTCAAAAACTATTTCGTCATCACATTTGAAAAGCCATTCAAGAGTTATTCACTTTGGAAAGATACCTGTTTTGTAAAAGGTATTAAGGAGGTGGAAGCCAAGCGGACAGGCGCTGTGGTCACATTTTCAACAAAAAGAAATGAGCAGGTTATCGCCCGGGTTGCCTCTTCCTTCATTAGTCAGGAACAGGCAGAACTTAACATGTCACGTGAGTTGGCTGGCAAAAATTTTGAGCAGGCACTGGAAAGCGGAAAGCAAAAATGGAACGACTATCTGTCAAAAATTGCGGTTGAAGACTCTGCCATGGAGGATCTTGACAACGTGAGAATGTTTTATACAGCCTTTTACCGGGTTTTGCTTTATCCGCGTGAATTTTTTGAGTACGATGCCAAAAACCAGATCGTTCACTGGAGCCCTTACAACGGGGAGGTTCTGCCTGGCCGGATGTACACCGACAATGGCTTTTGGGATACTTTTCGGGCAGTTCATCCTTTCTTTAATCTGTTCTTGCCAGAGGTCAGCAAAAATATCATGGAAGGTCTGGCCAACACTTACAAAGAGAGTGGATGGCTGCCGGAATGGGCTTCGCCCGGCCATATTAATTGTATGATCGGCTCCAATTCAACGTCTCTGGTTGCTTCGGCTTACCTGAATGGCGTTATGGATATGGACACAAATGTTTTGTGGAATGCTGTCTATAAAAACGCGTACAATGTTCATACTGTCATTTCGTCAGTCGGCCGGGCAGGGATAAAAGACTATGTATCTTTGGGTTATGTCCCCAACAATGTCATTAATGAAAGTGCTGCCCGTACCCTGGAATATGCTTATGCCGATTTCTGCATTTACAAAATGGCCCAGAAACTAAACAAGGATGAAGCCACCATAAAACTATTCAGGAACCGAGCATTCAACTACAAAAACCTGTTTTACGACAAGTATAAATTAATGGCCGGCAAGGATTCGAGAGGAAATTTCCGGAGCGACTTTAATCCGTTTGCCTGGGGTGGCGACTTCACCGAAGGGAACAGCTGGCATTATACTTGGAGCGTATTTCACGATCCTGCCGGACTGGCAACTCTGATGGGCGGCCGGAAGAGTTTTGTTCAAATGCTTGACTCAGTATTTAAAATGCCACCGGTATTCGACTATAAAGCTTATGGAAAAGTGATCCACGAAATGCGTGAAATGCAAATCATGAACTTTGGTCAGTATGCACATGGCAATCAACCCATTCAGCACATGATTTACCTTTACGACTGGGCCGGAGAACCTTGGAAAACACAGTATTGGTCGCGCCAGGTGATGGACAGGCTCTATCATCCCACACCCGATGGCTATTGCGGAGATGAGGATAACGGTCAAACTTCGGCCTGGTACGTATTCTCTGCCCTTGGTTTTTACCCGGTATGCCCTGTTACCGGTGAATTGGCAATTGGCTCCCCGTTGTTCAAAAACGTGAAGATAAATTTTGGAAATGGCAAAATACTGAAGCTGAAAGCGGACAAAAACAGTACTGAAAATGTGTATATTAATGGGATCAGTTTAAATAGTAAAAATTTTACTAAAAACTATTTCACAAATAGCCAGCTTCAGGGCGGAGGAATAGTCAATTTTCAAATGTCGCCGGTTCCGAATAGAAACAGGGGTACTAATGAGATAGATTTTCCCTTTTCGCTTTCTAAGGAAATACCTATGAGGTAATATTCACAACAACAGAAAATGAATATGTGGGTATTCCTTATGGCAATTAAAAAAACAAAATATTTACCTATGAAAACATTTATTACAAACACACTAAAAATTGGTATTCTATTGATGATTAACTTGCCTTTATTGTCTTTAGGGTATGAAAAGAAAGAAATTCTTTCGAGCGATACAAAGGTCAAGTCTGCAAAAGATACTATCCATGTTGTAGGCCATGCGCACATGGATATGAACTGGCTATGGACATATTCAGAAACCATGCAAATGTGCAACGACAACCTCAGGCAAACGGTTGCTTTTATGAAAGAATTCCCTGATTTTACCATGGTGCAAAGCCAGGCAGCGGTTTACAACTTTGTCGAAAAAGTTGACCCTCCTTTGTTTGAACTGGTCAGGAAGTATATAAAGGAAGGACGACTTGAACCAATCGGAGGCATGTGGACCGAGGGTGATGAAAATCTTCCATCAGGCGAAGCGATCAGCCGCTCCTTTCTTTTAGGTCAGCGTTATTTTCAAAGCCGGTTTGGTCGAATGTCCAAAGTAGGATGGCTGCCCGATAACTTTGGTCATATCTCTCAAATGCCGCAGATCCTTAAACTAGCCGGCTGTGATTACTTCTATTTTCACCGTTGTAAACCTTATAAAGGTACTTTCTGGTGGACCGGTACTGATAACTCAACCGTATTGGCCTATGCCAATGATACTTATAATGGAACAATCACGCCTGAACTGAAGGATGAATTACAGAAGATTGCTCCCGATAAACACAGAATTCTTCAAATTACCGGAGTGGGGGATCATGGCGGCGGCCCAACACGTGCCAATATTGACATGATTCATCAGCTCGATAAAACACCCGGGTACCCGGTAGTAAAATTCACCACGCTGGGCGATTTTTTCAAAAAAGCATCGAAAGAGATGAACGGCCGTCCGACACACCGCGGAGAGATGCAGTTTATTTTCGAGGGTTGTTATTCCACGGTGGCCGATATTAAAGCGGGCAACAGGAACAGCGAAAATGCCCTGTATGCAGGCGAGTTCTTCAATACCCTCCGCTGGCTGAACGGTGATGCATACCCTGCAGCCGAGTTTCATGACCTGTGGGAAACGGTAACATTCCAACAGTTCCACGATATTCTCCCAGGTTCAGCAATCAATGAAGCTAATAAAGAAGCAGTTGCGCGATACAGTGAAGTGCTCCGCAAAACGACAGAATTGCGTAATAATGCTTTCCGCAAAATGGCCGATGAAGTAAACTTCCAGAAAGGAATGGGCCAACCTGTTGTAGCATATAACCTTCAACCCTTTAGTCGTAAAGCTGTTGTCGAAGCAAACGTCTATTCACATGAAGAGCCTGTTACAGCAAAATTAATAAACTGGGGATATTATTATGGTTCGAAATATGTCAAAGCTGTGGATAAAGGACAAGGTTCCGTTCCAACAGTATTGGTACGCGATGCCTCCGGAAAAACCTACCCGGCCCAGGTGGTTTGGGGAAAATTAACACCTCCCGGATTTACTTCGAAGGTACAGTTCATTGTTGATAAAATACCGGCAGGTGGTTACAAAACATTTTATGTGGATATGACCAAACCGGGTGAGTATAACGAAGCTATTCCATTCAAAGACAATACATTTGAAACAGACTTCTTCAGAATTAAGTTCGACATGAAAACCGGGGGAATTGTCGGCCTTTATGACAAACGCTCAAATAAAGAGTATGTAAAAGAGGGGGAACAGCTTAACAAATTAAGGATCTACCTCGAAGACAAAAAAGGAGGAATGAAGTCATGGACAATAAATAAAATTGTTAAGGAAGAGAATGTTACAAATGTTGTAAGTGTTAAGGTTGTTGAAAACGGCCCTGTCAGAGCATGCGTTGAAACAGTAAAAACCTGGGGTAAATCGAGGTTTATTGAACGAACCTACCTTTACCGTTCCTATCCTCGCATCGGTTACGACATGGAAGTTCATTGGCTGGAAACAGGGAGCGATTCGACCGATTCCCCCATGCTGAGAGCTCTCTTCCCGATAGCCATTGAAAATCCGGTATTTAACTGCCAGGTTCCTTTTGATGTTGTTGAAAGGCCAACGGATTTGAGAAAAACTCCTCCATCGTTTAAAAAATTTCTGGAAAACTGGACCAAGAATGAAGATGCTGACGGGCAGGAGGTCCCGGCTCAAAAATGGGTCGATCTGACTGATGGTGTGACAGGAATTGCCCTGCTGAACAATACGAAATATGGCCATTCATACCATAATGGAGATTTAAGGCTCACCCTGATGAGGTCTGCAGGTGCCCCTGATATCTATCCAAACCTTGGAAAATTTAATATCGGTTATGCATTATATCCGCATGAAGGTGACTGGAAGAATGGCGTATGGGCTGAGGGCGATGACTTTAATGTGCCAGTTTATGCTGCTGAACCGCCATCCTTGGCACTCGTAAAAAATCATGCATCTCGTCCTGAAGAAGCGTCATTTTTCTCAGTATTTCCGTCAAACGTTGCTATGACAGGGGTGAAACAGTCGGAACAAGGAGATGAGCTTATCGTAAGATTAGTTGAGATAGAAGGAAAGTCCACTTCTACCACGATTAACTTGCCAATTACAGTAAAATCGGTTAGGCGACTTAACTTGATTGAATTTCCCATTGAAAATGAAACAATACCAGAAATTCAAGGTAATTCAATCCAAATCAAACTGAAACCACGCGAAATAGTAACACTAGGGATTAAATAAAAAAAGGATGATGACAACAAAAAAATTTAACAAAAGAGAGCTGCTCAAATATGTTGGAGATTATAACCAGCTATTTGGGATTAAAGAATATACGCTTACTGGCGGGAAATCTAAAGGAGTAAAAGCCTTCGATGTGCGAAATGGCTCAGGATTGGAGTTTACCGTGCTAGCTGACAAGTGCCTTGATATTGCAGGATTGTCGTTCAAAGGGACAAATTGCAGTTATATAAGTAAAACCGGAATTGTGGCCCCTGAATTTTACAATGAAAACAGCATTGGTTTTTTGCGCAGCTTTCATGCGGGGTTTTTGACCACTTGCGGTTTACGAAATGTCGGTTCACCCAGTGAAGAGAATGGCGAAACATTTCCTCTTCATGGCAGAATCTCAAATACCCCAGGAGAGGAAATCTGTGCCACAACCGAATGGATTAATGATATTCCGGTATTAACTATCAGCGGTAAAATGCGCGAGGCCAGAGTTTTTGGTGAAAATTTAGTACTTAGCAGGAAAATCATCTGCAGATACGGTGAAAACAAAATAATCATCCAAAACGCAGTGGAAAATCTTGGATTCAAACGTGAAATACTCATGCTGTTGTTTCACTTTAACATGGGATATCCTTTGCTTGATGAAGGTTCAATCCTGGTCACACCAACCGATAAACTAACGCCAAGAGATTCGGAAGCAGTGAAAGGCGAAGCTGAATACGGTCAATGCCAGCAGCCCACCCTGGATTATTCCGAACAGGTTTTTTATCACAACCTTAAGTCGGATACGAAAGGTATAACTTGTGTGGCTTTGATCAATAAAAAGCTTGAATTAGGCATAGTTATTCGTTTCAATAAAAATCAGCTTTTCAATTTCACACAATGGAAGCAAATGGGCGAAGGCGAGTATGTGATGGGAATGGAACCCTGTAATTGCTATGTTGGAGGCCATATAGATCCTCTGAACAATGGAATTCAGGAATATCTGGAACCGGGGGAAATCAGAAACTTTGACCTGACCATTGAGCTAATAAATGGGATGGATGATATCGACACTTTAATCAAGAACATAAACAACCTGTTTTAAATATAGAAACAAAATAATTCTCAATTATGAAAAACGAATCTTCATTAACTAAAGCAATGCCTGTCCTGTTCGGATTTTTCGTCATGGGTCTGGTTGATCTGGTTGGTATAGCAACCAATTATGTGAAACAGGATTTTGCACTGAGTGATACTCTTGCCAATATGCTGCCTATGACCTTGTTCCTTTGGTTTGCCGTACTTTCAGTACCGACGGGAATGATGATGAACAAACTGGGGCGAAAACGAACAGTAATTCTGAGTATGGTTATAACACTGATGGCCATGTTGTTACCTCTGGTTAGTTACAACTTTCCTATGATACTTGTAGCGTTTGGGTTACTCGGTATTGGAAACACCTTCATTCAGGTTTCATTAAATCCACTGCTCACCAACGTGGTGCGGGGAGACCGGCTAACCAGCAGCCTGACTCTGGGTCAATTCATCAAAGCCATTGCCGCTTTTTTGGGGCCGATCATTGCAGGGGTAGCTGCCGGAAGCTTGGGAAACTGGAAACTGGTTTTTCTATTTTTTGCAGTAATAACCGTGATCTCGGGTTTGTGGCTTTTGCTTACCCCCATTCATGAAAAACCGGTCAATCAAAGCACTTCTTCATTTGCAGCCTCATTCGGTTTGTTAAAGGACAAGACGATCCTCATGCTGTTTCTAGGTATTGTGTTTGTGGTTGGGGTTGATGTGGGATTAAATACGACTATTCCTAAATTTTTGATGGAGCGTTGCAATATTCCGCTTGAAAAGGCAGGATTGGGAACCAGTTTATATTTTGTAGCAAGAACCATCGGAACTTTTATTGGTGCCATTCTCCTTGTAAAACTATCAGGACGGAAATTTTTCATTGTAAGTATGTTTATTGCTATTCCTGCTCTGCTTATCATGCTTATGATCGGAAATCTGTGGGGAATTTTGTCCATGGTGTTTATACTTGGATTTGCTGTAGCCAATGTGTTCTCCATTATTTTCTCAGCCGCATTAAAAAAAATGCCGGAATGGGCCAACGAAATATCTGGTCTTTTAATCATGGGAGTTGCAGGCGGAGCTGTTATTCCGTTGATAATGGGAATAGCTTCTGATTCGCTCGGACAAACCGGCGGCATGGCTATATTGTTAGTAGCGCTGGCCTATTTGCTATTCAGTGCCGTTAAGCTGAAAGAGGAATAATTCCAAGTTAATTATCACAATAAGAATTTTTATAAAGCAAAATACAATAAACTAAAATTAAAAATTATGAAACGTAGCGAAATAAATCAAATCCTGAAAAATGCCAAGGTATTTATGGCAGAAAGACAATTTATTTTACCCCCATGGGCTTATTGGAGCATAGCGGATTGGAAAGAAAACAGGGAGGATGCTTCAGAGATCATAGATAACATGCTTGGATGGGACATCACCGATTTTGGATCGGGTGATTTTTACAAAAGGGGCCTTTTTCTATTTACCATCCGTAACGGTAAAATAAATGTAGATAAAAAGCCTTATGCTGAAAAAATTATGATAGTTGAAGAAAACCAAGAAACCCCAATGCATTATCACTGGGCCAAGATGGAAGATATCATCAATCGCGGAGGAGGGAACCTTGTAATCGAACTGTACAATACAACCTCTGATAATCAACTCGATACTACACCGGTTCTCTTTAAGGTTGACGGCATCATGCATTCTGTCCCTGCTGGCGGAAAGGTTGTTTTAACTCCAGGAGAAAGCATTTGTCTTGAACAAGGTATGTACCATCGCTTCTACAGCGAATCAGGCAAAGGCAAAGCGTTGGTTGGTGAAGTAAGCACGGTTAACGATGATAGCAGTGATAATTGCTTTCACGAACCGGTTGGAAGGTTTCCAGTTATTGAAGAAGATGAGCAACCGATACATCTGCTTGCGAGTGACTATTTAAAATTCATTTAAATTTTATTTTTAAGTATTCTGGATATGTCTGAAAAAATTATTGTTTCAGGAGTTGGTTGCTGTCTCGTAGATCTTTTATACAATGATATTGATTTTTCAAGCGACACTTTCCGTCCATTCATCTCTCTAAAGCGAGGTGACGGTGGATTAACTCCCGGTCACCTTGTCTTTAATGAAGAATTTGTGGAATTTGCCGGATCCCCATTTAAAACTGTTTTAAGCAATATAACGGGTGGAAGGGCCCCGGATAATAAGAATATCGGAGGCCCTTCCATTGTTTCATTGATCCATGCAGCGCAACTAATTGATTCTGTAAATTGTGAAGTGCGGTTTTACGGACGTGGAGGAGATGATGAGGCTGGGAAATACCTGGTCTCCTCGCTTCAAAAAACTCCGGTCATACTTCGTGATTATCAACTCGCTGATAACATTACCCCCTCAACAGTGGTACTTTCCGATCCGAACTATGATAATAATCACGGCGAACGGATGTTTATCAATTCAATAGGTGCTGCCTGGGATTATCATCCAGATGCTCTGGATGAGGATTTTTTTAATTCTGATATTGTTGTTTTTGGCGGAACGGCCCTTGTTCCGGTTATCCATGATCATCTGACCGAACTTTTGAAAAAGTCCAAATCAAATGGGTGTATCACCATTGTAAACACCGTCTTCGATTTCAGAAACGAAAAATTAAATCCTGACCAGAAATGGCCAATAGGAAATAGTGAAGAAAGTTATCAATTCATCGATCTGCTGATTACCGACCAGGAGGAGGCATTACGATTGAGCGGCGAAAAATCCGCTGTAGCAGCTATCCGGTTTTTCAGGGATAAGCAGGTTTCATCGCTGATCATTACCAACGGATCTAAAAATATTTTAGCTTACTCTGACGGTCAGTTTTTTGAACCGCTTGAATTAGCGGAATTGCCAGTATCTCAAAAAATTATCGAAGAGTTGAAATATAGCAAGGGAGGAGATACGACCGGATGCGGTGATAATTTCGTTGGTGGTGTCATCGCTTCAGTCGTAAATCAATTGCAAAGCGGGGCTCAACATCCTGATATTCAAGATGTTTGCTATTGGGGAATTGTTTCAGGAGGATTTGCCTGTTTTTATATGGGTGGAACTTATTTTGAACAAAAAGCAGGTGAAAAACTTACTAAAATAAAACCATATTATGAGTCTTATAAAGAGCAGGTAAAAGGTTAAAACGCGAACAATTTTGTATTTTATCTCAGGTCAAATCCATGTTACCGCAGGAAAATATTTCGGTGTCAGGGGAAAATATCTTCTATCCAACCGACAAATTTTTATCAAGGAAAAGATCATTTATTCTGTTCCAAATGCCGGTAGTTATCCTACTTTTCGGGGAAATAACAGGTCTCAACCAGGGCGCTTTTGCAAAAAGCAAAACCAAATATTTTTCCGCCGATATTATTATTTAAGGTGGAACTTTTGCTGCCGTTACCACAGCAGTGGACGCGCACAACAATATCTTTTCGAGAGCCAGAATGGCATTTTTTCTACATGGCTCGCGGGTGCCGAACAAATGGAAAGAGGTTTTCAAATTGACAAGCTAAAGAAATCCTTATTGGAACTAAAGGAAGAGGCCTTTAATAAGAATTAAGCCGATATATAAAAATTATTCATACAATAAAATACTAAAACATGAAAAAATTAGCAATAATTCATACCGTAAGTTGGTACAATAAGTCTGTCATTGAACCATTTGCAACACCTTGGCTAAAAACGAACCCCGATGTTGAGATTATCAACATTATTGATGATTCCCTCCTGACTGAGTCCCTTGCCAATGGCGGTCCAACAAATGCAGTTACCCGAAGGATGTTGAATTATTATTTGGCGGCTGAGAGTGCAGGAGCCGATGTCCTGATGTGCTCCTGCACAACCATGGGGCCATGCACACGTGTAGCTCGTATGGTTATCAGCAAACCACTTTTCAATATCGACGAACCTATGGCTAAGGAGGCTGTGAAGGCAGGCAAAGTGATTGGTATCCTGGCAACAGTTCCAACAAGCGCACCGGCTACAACGGAAGTGCTTGACATCGAAGCCGGACTTCAGAAGAAGGATATTAAAATTAAGACGATAATTAATGAGCTGGCATTTAAGTATTTGCTTGCCGGTGAAATAGAAAAGCACAACGAATTGGTCTTCCATGAACTTGAATTGCTTCAAAAAGAGGTTGATGTCATTGTACTTGGTCAAATTAGTCTCGCACAGATAATTTTTGCATCCAAAGTTCCTCTTTTCCAGGTAGGCCATTCAGGGTTTAATTATGCCAGGCAACTTCTTGATGCAATTTGATTGCAATACCCTTCAAGGATGAAACTGCAAACGAACAAACGCTATATTCTGGTTGTCCTGCTGTTTTTTCATACGGTTAATACCTATATGGACAGGATCTGCATTTCGGCTGGCAGTGAGCTAATCAAATCCGATCTTGGAATCAGTAACCAGATGATGGGTTACATTTTCGGCATCTTTGCGTTTGGATACGCACTATTCCAGATTCCATCCGGTTATCTTGCCGATCGTTATGGCCCTAAGAAAATGCTTACGGTGATTGTTTTGGTTTGGAGTTCCTTTACCGCCTTGACCGGAGCTACCTGGAATGCTGCTTCGATGCTGGTGATGAGGTTTCTTTTTGGGGTGGGCGAAGCAGGAGCATTTCCAGGAGCAACCCGCGCATTTTACAACTGGATTCCCGCGCGCGAAAGGGGAATGGCCAATGGGATTTTTCACTCCGGTGCAAGGGTTGGTGCGGCCATGTCATTATTTCTGATGCCTTTTTTGATCAAACTCATAGGTTGGCGGTCAACTTTCTTTGTTTGTGGGATGTTGGGAATTGTGTGGGTGATGGTATGGAATTTCTGGTTCAAGAACATGCCCCGACAAAATGAAAGTGTCAGTGAATCGGAATTGAATTATATCGAAAGCGGAATTGCTGAAATTAATCCGGGAAACGGAAAATTACCGCTAGCAGTTGTTTTAACCTCTTCCAACATGCTGTTGCTCATGTTCCAGTACATGGCCAGCAACATTACTTTTTTTATCAGTTTTACCTGGCTGTTGCCCTATCTTTTCTCACAGTGGGGCAAGGGAGCTGAAATATACGCTCCCATTCCTTTGCTTTTCGGGATGGTTGCACAGTGGTTCGCGGGTTGGCTCACTACAAGGATTTATTCAATGGGTTTACCGGTTAGTTCCAGAAAAATACCAGCGATAGCCGGATTCCTAATTGCAGTAGTTGGGTTGATGCTGATCGTTGTTGTTGGTGGAACAACCCCGTTGGCCTTTACCCTTCTCTTTTCTGTGGCAGTTTTTGGTGTGGAAATGACCATCTCCCCAAGTTGGTCTGTGTGTATGGACATTGGTAAGGAAAAGTCAGGAACCATATCCGCTACAATGAATATGCTTGGAAATATAGGATCAGCTTTCAGCGCCATTATTTTTCCGTTTTTTGTCGCTAATATCACCATTCCCTGGTTGGTGGTTTCTACAGGAACCGCAAATTCATTCTTTGTTTTCGCAGCTTGCATCAATCTTCTGGCTGCATTGGCATGGATTTTTATTTCTCCAGTAAAAATGCTGGGAGTATTGTCACAGCAGCAAGCCCGGCGAAGGCTAATCATTTTTCTTGTAGTTGTTTTTGTAACAACATCGGCATTGTTAACCTATAAATTTCTTAACTAACCAATATGAAACTGGGAATAAGTAGCTACTCATTTACCTGGGCTGTAGGGGTTCCGGGACATCTTCCCCCTAACCCTCTAACCGGGACCGATTTGTTGAATTTAGCAAAAAACCTTGGTATTTCTTTGGTGCAGATAGCGGATAATATGCCTTTGCATGAGATGACAGAGGAGCAACTTGGTCATTTGGTGCATCAAGCCAGGGAATTGAACCTGGAGTTAGAAATCGGGGCAAAAAATCTAACCTCCCCCAATCTCGAACGATATATTCAAATTGCCGGAATGTTTCATTCAAAGATTCTTCGTTTTGTAATTGATGCACCAGGTTACAGGCCAACAACAGAAGGGGTGATCGCGGTTGTAGCCGATGCGGAACCGAAGCTCAGGGAAAGGAATATTATTCTGGCCATAGAAAACCACGACCGGATGTTCGCAGATGAGTTTGTACAAATTGTGGAGAAAATCAATAGTCCATATGTTGGAATTTGTCTGGATTGTGCCAATTCACTCGGTGTTGGCGAGGGTTTCCACGAAGTTGTACAGAAACTGGCACCATATACGGTAAATTTTCACCTCAAGGAGATATCTATAAATAGAAAGTACCACATGATGGGATTTGATATTGAAGGAAAACCTTTTGGAGAAGGGAAACTGCCCCTGAAGTGGATGCTTGAACAACTTCCGCCCAAATGCCTGACTGCTATTCTGGAGCAGTGGACTCCACCGGAGCCCGATATTAGCCTGACCCTGGAAAAGGAATTGGACTGGGCAAAACGAAGTATTGCCTATTTGTCAAAGTATTTTGAAAAATAGAATTTCATTATAATTCAAATAGTCGGCAAAAAGTTATAAAATTCGCTAAGCGAAATTATGTTTTAATCTCACTTGCAGCGTTTTTTTTACCGTGACGATATAAATTGAATAGCGAGTTTTTGTTTTAGACAAAGCACTATTCCATGAATCAAAAATAACAGTTAAGTAAGGTAGGGTAATAAGTTCTTGTGAGATTTAGCGGAAAGCAAGGAGCTCAATTATATGATTGGCAAAACCACTTATGAAGTAGTTTTGATTTTTGAAAATGGTTGGCCAAATACCTTTGGTGAGAATTGATAGAAGAAAAGCTCTCTCAGTGATTGGTTAAAGCCGGATAAAAGAAGAATATGGATCCTAATAAATTTATTGAACAAAAAAATGGTCGAAACCATTTTCTAAAATAATCCTTCGTCGGCAAAGGAAAAGTAAAATTCTGAAGTAATAATCAAATGATCCAATACCGCGATGTCGAGAACTTTGCCAACTTCATGGACCTTCTTGGTCAAATCTTTGCCGGTTTCGCTGGGTTGCGGGTTCCCGCTAGGATGTGAGTGTGACAATATTTTGCTATATGAGTTTGATTTTAGTGCTGTCTGCATAATCATTCGTACATCTGCAATGGTACCACATAAACCTCCGGCAGAAATCTGGCAGTATCCCAGTACTTTGTTATTCCGGTTCAAACAAAGTATGCAAAAGTATTCCCGGTAATCCAAACTAGGAAAAACATCCTTTAGACATCCATAAGCATCGGCTGAAGTGACCACTTTAGGTAATTCGGATGCTTTGTACTCTGGCTTGTAGCTGATTTCGATTTCACACAATGTTGAATTAAACAGTTCACGTGGAGTAAAAAAATTCTTTAGAATTTTGTGTTACCGCCTGCGGACTTATAATGAATTCTGGCTCGCTGGTTATAATTCAAATTCGAGCAAACCAAATTGAGCAGGGCAGATTTTGTCAATGGAAAATGTCAGTTTCCAAGAGGTGTTTGCCGGTTTTTCTTCTTTCCAAACTTGAAGTCTTTCTTGCTATAATCAAATATAGCAGCTTAAAATTGCTCCTAAACCGGATAACACATGCAGATATTTGCATATTAATTTATCTTTGCAAGAAAAGAGTCATGTTGGAATGGATCAAAAAAAGACGACTTAGCTTTATATTTCTGTTTCTTGGAGCCATTTGCGGATTCCTGTACTGGAAATTCATAGGCTGCTCAATGGGAACATGCCCCTTGAAATCTCACTGGTACACGATGATTATTTATGGATCACTGATGGGATGGTTGATTGGCGATCTGATTTCCTCTTTTACTGCAAAAAAATCTCAGAAATAGCGTCAGGCTATCAGCAGAGTTTCAATTAGCCTTATCCAGTTCCAAAATCAGCAATTTCGTTGTCGTTGCTGTGATCTTGTACCGGTCGTCCAGACGGAGGCCCGTCACCCAGACAATCTCTTCGCCGTTAGTCAGTAACCAGATGTTTTCTTTGTCCGGCAGACTAATTTTTTCATCAACAAAAAAATCACTTAGCTTCTTAAATCCTTTCATCCCAAGTGGTTGGAAATAGTCACCCTTTTGCCACTTGCGGAGAATCAGGGGGAATTGAAGCTTATCCCTGTCAATCATCGCCATGTTTGGAGAAGCGCTAATAGAAAACGATTCTGTTCTATCGGCTGATTTTAACGAGAGACTTATTGGATTTTCAATGTGACTGCAATCCTCGTCCAGATAATACTTTTCCTGCGAAATAGCACTAAGTTTCTTTACCACGATGCACCCCCGATCCAGAACCGCACGATGAGTTGGCGATAGAAATTGTTTTCCAGACTGACCATCCAACGATTTCAATATTTCGCTAACAACCTCACTATTAAAATGATAAGGTTTTAATATTTCAAAGAGGAAAGTAGAGACAGGTTCCAAATATTTTAGCTCTTCTGTTGAAATTTCAAATTCGTCAGCAGATTTTCTTCTGACGATTCTTTCCCACGCCTGTCCAACGGCTTGATTATATATCATGTACGTATCCCTTAAATGAGAAATAGTATCCTGCAATCCGTTGCGGAAAGAGGGATTCAACTCCTCCATTAATGGCAATACCTGATGCCTGATTTTATTGCGCTGAAACTCGGTTAAGGCATTTGAACTATCTTCGCGGTAGGAGAGCCAGTTCTCCTGGGCAAAATGCAGAATTTCATTTCGTGTGGCAAAAAGTAGCGGCCTCACAACCTTTCCGTTAACAGCCTTCATTCCGGTGAGCCCGGAAATTCCGGTTCCCCTTGCAAGATTTAGAAAAAAAGTCTCTGCCTGATCGTCCAGGTGATGGGCAACGACAATCCAGTCGTAGTGATGAACCTTTCTGATTTCCTCAAACCATTCATACCTGAGATCCCTTGCAGCCATTTCGATGGAAATTCCCCTCTCAGAAGCTATGCCGGCGGTATCAAAGGACTTACAATAGAATGGTTTGTCATATTTCACCGCCAGCTGCCTGACGAATTTTTCATCCTGATCCGACTCCTCCCCTCTCAGATTGAAATTGCAATGTGCTACCGCGAAAGCCTGTCCGGATCTGTGGAGCAATTCCGCCAACACAACTGAATCCAAACCTCCGCTGATACCCACCAGAAGCATATCACCCGGAGCAAAGAGCCGGAGCGATCCGATGTACTTTTCAAATCTTTCAACCATACATTTCAACGGTTCCTGAAGCAATCGCAACGATGACCTGACAGGCTTTCTCCATGGAATTCGTCGGAATAAATTCGTAAATACCATGAAAATTATGACCTCCGCCAAAGATATTCGGACAGGGCAATCCCATGTAGGAAAGTCTGGATCCGTCTGTCCCGCCCCTCACCGGAACGATTTTTGGCTCGATACCACAGGAGATCATGGCCATTTTTGCCAGCTCAACAATATGATATTGAGGATCAATCATCTCCTTCATATTGAAATACTGATCTTTGATTGTGATTTCCACGACAGGTTCACCATACTCAACGTTTATCTGGCTGGCCAGGTCAGTCATAAATGATTTCCGTTCTTCAAACCTGGTGCGGTCAAAGTCGCGAATAATAAACTCCATCTCCGTGTGATCCACTCTGCCTTCCATCATGACCAAATGAAAGAAACCCTCGTAATTTTCGGTATGTTCCGGAACTTCCTGACATGGAAAATAGCATAGGAATTTGTTGGCAATGAGTAAGGAATTCCTCATCTTGTCCTTAGCAGAACCCGGATGAACATTGACCCCGCGAAAAACCAGGTGCGCAGAAGCCGCATTGAAATTTTCATATTGCAGCTCCCCTAATTCCCCCCCATCCATGGTATAGGCAAACTCGGCCCCAAACTTTGGCACGTAAAAATGATCAGCCCCTTTACCGATCTCCTCATCCGGTGTAAAGGCGATCCGTATTTTTCCATGCTCGATCTCGGGGTGATGAAGCAGGTATTCGACGGCAGTTACGATTTCTGCTATTCCGGCTTTATCGTCGGCGCCCAGCAAGGTATTCCCATCGGTGACGATGAGTGTTTCACCCTGATACCTGAGTATCTCAGGAAAGCGTTTAGTCGAGAGGCAAATATTCTTTGCCTCATTCAGGACTATATCTTTTCCGTCAAATGATTCAATTATCTTTGGGCTAACATGCTGGCCTGAGCATTCAGGACTAGTGTCGAGATGAGCAATAAATCCGATAACAGGCACATTTTTATCCGTATTGGAAGCCAATGTAGCCGTTACAATCCCATTCCAGTCAACTTCCACCTCAGTAAGCCCGATATGGACCAATTCCTCAGCCAGATACTGACCAAATCTCAACTGGCCATTGGTACTGGGTGAACTACTGCTTCCGGTGTCTGATTGGGTATCAAAACCTGTGTATTTCAGAAACCTGTGTACCACATTTTTTACCATCATCAGACCTTCCCCAGAAGGCATTTATTAGGTTAATAGGATAACGCGAATAAAACCCTCCGGTCGGAAGGTTTTCCGGTCAAGATGCATTTACCCGGTTCTTCTACACTATCGAAAGGGATGCAGCGAATCGTTGCTTTGGTCTCTTCCTTGATAATAGCTTCGGTCTCACTGGTGCCATCCCAATGAGCAAGGATGAAACCAGGCTTCGTTGCAAGCCGTTCCTTAAACTCTTCGTAAGTATCGACTTTTGTCGTATTCTCATCCCTGAATTTCAAGGCTTTCTGGAAAATATTAGCTTGAATTTCGACCAACAGATTTTCAATGATTGCATCGATGCCTTCAAATTTCTCCGTTGTTTTCGTGAGCGTATCCCTGCGGGCAACCTCGACCGTACCGTTTTCCAGATCTCGTGGACCGATTGCCAGACGAACGGGGACGCCCTTCATCTCATATTCGGCAAATTTCCAGCCCGGCCGCTGTGAATCGTTGTCATCATATTTTACCCGGATACCTCTCTTTTTAAGCTTATCCACCAATAATTTTACCTCTTCTGAAATCACGGCAAGTTGCTCGAAATTTTTATAAATCGGAACAATTACAACCTGAATTGGAGCCAGTTTTGGAGGAAGTACCAGACCATTATTATCAGAATGAGCCATGATCAAGGCACCCATCAATCGGGTGGAAACACCCCATGAAGTAGCCCAGACGTATTCCAGTTTCCCTTCTCTCGAAGAAAATTGCACCTCAAAAGCCTTGGCGAAATTCTGTCCGAGGAAGTGTGATGTTCCGGATTGTAAAGCCTTACCATCCTGCATCAAGGCTTCAATACTGAAAGTTTCAAGCGCACCGGCAAACCTTTCATGTTCTGTTTTGGCACCCATAATCACGGGAACTGCCATATAGTTTTCGGCAAAATCGGCATAAACGTTGATCATTTTTTCCGTTTCCACCAGTGCTTCCTCTTTGGTTTCGTGTGCCGTGTGGCCTTCCTGCCACAAGAATTCTGAAGTACGTAAAAACATCCGGGTACGCATTTCCCATCGAACAACATTGGCCCACTGGTTCACCAGAATAGGCAGATCACGGTAGGATTGAATCCAACCTTTATAAGTACTCCAGATAATCGTCTCGGAGGTAGGACGCACGATCAGCTCCTCCTCGAGTTTCGCATCAGGATCCACAATAATTCCCTTGCCGTTCGGATCATTCATCAACCGATAATGAGTCACAACAGCACATTCTTTGGCAAAACCCTCCACATGGCTGGCCTCTTTAGAAAAGAATGATTTTGGAATAAACAAAGGAAAGTAGGCATTTTCGTGACCCGTGTCCTTAAACATTTGATCAAGCGCGGCCTGCATTTTTTCCCATATTGCATAGCCATAGGGTTTGATAACCATGCATCCGCGAACCGCAGAATTCTCAGCAAGATTTGCCTTGCTTACCAGATCATTGTACCATTGTGAATAATTCTCTTCTTTTGTTGTAAGTTCTTTTGCCATTATGCTGTTTTGGTATGATATTTGCTTGTATTTAAGTATAAATTCCCGTGCAAAAGTAAGGAAATTTGAAAGATTAATTAATATAGGGAGGAACAAAACATGAAAACTAAAGTTAAATTGTTATTAGCCATTGCACTTTTGGCTACGGCCTGTACAACAGGTTTAAGGGTCACCTCCGGAGGATATTCAGATGATCTGTATTATACTCCCGGGGATGCCAGGCCGACTGCTCCCAAACCGGTGAAAGAAGTTAAGAAACCGGAAGCGCAGAAGAAAAGCATGGTCGCAATGCAGGTTGAAGAGAATGATCAGGGCAAGATCGTGAACAACTACATTGTTCCCAAGAGCAGTCGCAAGGATAACAACGCCTATTATTTCGAGGATCAGCCTGCCTATGCGGATACCGTCATGGAATATAAAAATGACAAAGAGCAGATAACCATCAACAACTATTTTGAAGGCGAAGAGATGGATTACTCTTCCAGAATCAGAGCTTTCTACAATCCCTATTTCTACAACCCATTCTGGGATCCTTTCTGGGATCCTTATTTCGGTTCCTACTACGGCTTTGGATATAGCCGCTGGGGTATGGGTTGGGGCGGTTTCAGTCCATACATGGGTTTTGGAGGCTTTTATGATCCCTGGTACATGGGATATGGCTGGGGCGGTTTTGGATGGGGCGGCTACTATCCTTACATGGGATGGGGCGGTTATTACTCCGGCTACGGATGGGGCGGCGGTTATGGATACTTCGCCGATTACGGTGGCGGTGGAAGATATAATGACGGGCGCCATCACTATGGAAAGCAAAATTATGAAGGTGGCGGTGGCGGTTCAAAAGCTGTGAAATACGGCATGAACACTAATAATGGTGGTCTCCTGGGTGGAGGCGGTTCTTTGAACGGCCAGACGGGATTCAGAAATCTTAGCGGCTCAACGCGATATCCTGCCAGTGGCAGTGGAAATTCGACTGTTATCGATACAAGAAGCGGTCTTGGAGGATCAGGAGCTACCTCAACCAGGCTTTCCGGTACCCGGGATAACACCGGAGCCACAGTTCTGCCACAGAATCAGACTAATAACACACAAGGCTTTAGGGTCGGAAGAGGAGAAACAGTTACTAATCTCAGACGTTCCAATAATACTCCGGTTCAGGGCAGTGGAGCAGCCGTTCAAAGTGGCAGCTACTCCAGATCACCTGTCACAAGTAGTCCAGGGTATACTCCAACCTATAGCCGGCCAAGGATGAATACCCAGTCTTCCTATAACAGCGGATCAACCCGTCAATATTCTCCTCAGGGCTCAACAGGCACTGCTACCCAGTCAAGCCGCTATGCGAGACCCCAGAGCACGGGTAGCAGCTCCCCCAGAACCGAATCTTCCAGCAGTTATCAACGGGGTTCTGTCAACAGTGCTCCGAACGTCTCATCAAGAAATGGCAGTTACAGTGGAAGCAGCTATGCTCCGTCAAGATCCGCCGAATCAAGTAGCTCTTATTCAAGAAGTTATACCCCATCCTATACTCCATCGTATACTCCATCATCAAGTTCAGGAGGCATGTACAGTGGCAGCAGTAGCGGTAACAGTGGCAGTAGCGGCGGTGGCAGCACCGGCACAAGAGGTGGTCGTCCATAATATCTGAAAATAGAGATTATCCTGTATCAATCAATAGTATTTAATATTATAGAAATGAAAAAGCTATATTTCACCATCATAACATTAGTTGGTCTAATGTCTATTGCATCGGCTCAATATGTTGACAATGCCCTACTTTTTTCGGAGCACAACTATGGTTCAACCGCTCGTTCAAAGGCCATGGGAAATGCCTTCGGCGCCCTGGGCGGAGATTTTGCCTCGCTGAGTATTAATCCGGCAGGAGTAGGTATTTACCTCAGGGGTGAAGCGTCTATCACCTTGAACAATAACATGAATAATACCGAATCTACTTATCTGGGCACAGCCTATCAGGACAATAATAATAGCTTCAACTTTAAAAATGTAGGCTATGTATCTGTTTTGCAGGCTCCTGAAAATACTTCAGGTGTCATCTCGTACAATTTTGGAGTTGGATTCAACAAACTGGCTAACTTCAACCAAAACAGCTATGTCAGGGCAGATTATGCCAACTATTCAAGAATGGACGCATTCGCCCAAAATACCAAAGGAATAAATTACAACAATCTGGTTTCTTCTGATTCCTATGATCCTTATGCAAGTGGTATCCCTTGGGAAAGCAAAATGGCCTGGGAGAACTACCTGATCGATGTGGCAAATCCAAATACCGGTGCAAATCAGTACAACACTTTTCTGTTAAGTAATGAGACCGTTAAACAGACAGAATCTGCTACCCGCGAAGGATTTATTAATGAATATGTTGCCACTTTCGGAGCAAATTTCAACCACAAGCTTTATCTTGGCGCAACGGTTGGAATGCAGGACCTGTTCCTGGACGAGGTGAAAAAGTACAGTGAAAGTGGGGAAAACAACGCGAAAACTCAGGCTGGATCATGGGGAAATTTTGACTATACCAATAGTGCCCGCACTTCAGGGGTAGGATATAATCTCAAAATTGGAGCCATTTTCCGTGCGACTCCTGTTCTTCGGTTTGGATTGGCACTGCATACTCCGACCTTTTTTAACATCAAGGAAACCTATAGTTCAGTCATGAGTTCCAACCTGACTGGCATAAGTACTGAAGCGAATGGAAGCCATCAGGAAGTGACTCCTATAGGCAATTACGATTATCGTTTTCATACACCTCTTAGGGCTATCGCCAGCGTTGCCTACCAGTTTGCAAAAAAAGGTATGGTTTCGCTTGACTATGAATATGTGGACTATGCGACGATGAAGTTCACACATGGCTTGGGAAGTGATGCTTTCAGTACCGAAAACAGCGATATAAAATCTATTTATCAGCCCGTTGGTAATATCAGGGTCGGAGCAGAATACCGGGTTACAGAATCATTCTTCCTCAGGGGTGGAATGGAATTGCTTGGTAATCCTTACAAATCCGTTTCATTCGGTTTGGCCCAACCTAATTCAAACTACCAATTCAAAACTTATCATGGAGGCATCGGTTACCGTTCCGGAAACTATTCCATCGATATGACCTATAGCATGGGCGACAAGACCAACTTTCAGTATATGTATCATGTCGATGGTGCCAATGTCGATCCTGTAAAATATCATTCCTTGAGAAATGAAATTCTTCTGACGATTGCTATGAAGTTGTAAACGACAGCGACTTTATAATGGTCTGACGATCAAAAAAATGGCTTTCTCCAACAACGGAGAAAGCCATTTTTTCTTTTAAAACTTATTCGTTGTGTAATTTTTGTGTAACAGTTTTGTAATAAGCGCACCCTACTTTTGCCCTAAAATCAGGCGCTCAAAAAATCTAGAGGCTTTGTTCGTCTTACACAATTAAAAATAACTGACACAATGAAAAACAGTTTTAAGAAACTAATTTATTTATCCCTCTTCCTGCTTGTTTTGGTGAATGGAGTGATGGCTCAACAAACCAGCGCTTTTCTTTCGGGCAAGATATTGGACGAAACAAAATTACCCATGCCGGGAGTGAATGTTCAAATCATTTATGTTCCGCTAAAGAAAATCAGTGCAACCGTTACAAATGAAAAGGGGGTATTCTTCGTGCCTAACCTTTCTCCCGGAGGTCCTTATAAAGTAATCATCTCCTTTATCGGATACAAGGCAGAAACAAGGGATATCAATTCATTGAGTCTTGGTACTACCACCGATGTATCTGTCCAGATGCAACCTGAAAGTCAGGAAATCAAGGGTGTGGAAGTTGTTGGAAGATCAAGGGTACGTAATGAAGGTACTGTTATAAAAAGCTCTCAATTGCAGCTTTTACCCTCGGTCACACATAGTCTCCAGGACTTTACCAGGATGACCCCTGAATCCAATAATAACGCTTACGGAGGTTCTAACTTCCGTTATAACAACATCACGCTGGATGGCGCCGTGAATAATGACGCGATCAGTTTCAGCAACTCTGCAGGTGGTACCAGTGGTGGTGGCCAAGCCGGAACCGCCGGAGCTGGAAGCCGCTCAAATCCATACAGTATCGATTATATTGAACAGGTACAGGTACAAATTTCTCCTTTCGACATCAAGCAAGGCAACTTTACAGGAGGTAGCGTAAACGCAGTAACCAAGAGCGGTACCAACGATTTTAAAGGTGACATTTATGGTTTTGGAAAACCCAGCTGGTTGGTTGGTAAAGATCCTTCCGGCAACAAAATGGCCTCTTCTTTCCACGACAATATTTATGGTTTCAGCATCAGTGGAGCCCTCAAGCAAAACAAACTGTTCTACTTTATTAACGCTGAGCAGACTAGAAAACAGGAGCCTTCCTTCTTTAGTGCAGGTGATGCAGGTGCTCCACTAAGCACTTCCGATGCCCAAGCAATTGTAAATCAATTAAAAACAAAATACAATTACGATCCCGGAAGTTATACAAGCTATAATATCCAAACCAACAGTGATAAACTTTTTGGTCGTTTGGATTACATTATCAATGACAAAAATTCATTGATGGTCCGGGCAATTTATACACATGGCTGGGGACAGAACCTCGAAAGAAGTACAACTAATTTCCAGTTTGGATCTACTGACTTCACACAGCAAACTAAAAACCTGAGTATTGTAGGGCAGCTGAAATCAACATTTTCAAATAGTCTCTATAATGATTTGATGGTTAGTTACATCAACGTACATGACTACCGTGACTATCCAAAACCAACGGCTCCTTTTATTGATATTGCCAGTGGTAAAATATGGCTTGGATCATGGCGCGAAGCTTCGATTTATAATACCAAACAAAGGACGATTGAATTAACAGACAACCTGACCTGGATCAAAGGATTCAACACCTTCACGTTAGGTACTCACAACGAATTTTATAAGATCGATTACGGCTTCCTGAATTCATACAACGGCAGATGGGAATATTCGAGCATCGCCAACTTCCTGGCAGATAAACCTAGCAGAATCAGGAGTGTTTATCCGTTGAATTCAAGTATGAACTCCATCGACTACCTGAATAGTAATCCGGATCAGATTGCTTCTTTCAAGGTTAATTTCATGAGCTTATATGCGCAGGATGAAATCAACCTCGAGCGACTAAAAATCTCTCCCGGAATCCGTTTTGATTACCAATTTGTTTCCACCGACCCGGGTTTAATACCTTCTTTCAACAACATCAGGGATGTTCACACAGGCAACACCTATACAAATACTTCCTTCAAGAGTATTACAAACAAATTCTTTGGAAAGGTCATTCCTTCGCCAAGAATCGGTTTCACTTTTGATGTCAATGGTGATAAATCAATCGTTGTAAGAGGCGGAACAGGAATCTTTACTGGTCGTATCCCGATGGCATGGCTGGGTTATGCTTACACTTTCCCAGGAACTAAGTTTGCCAATATTGACGTGAAACCTTCGGGAACTAAAGCCGTTGTTCCATTGGTAATGGATGCTTCTCAACTTAAGAGCACTACAGAAGGAATTTTCGGAACTTCTGCTTCAGCTACCCGTGAACTTGACGTGGTTGACAATAATTTCAAGATGCCGGAAGTTTGGAGAAGTAACCTCGCAGTTGATTTCCTTTTCAAAAACGGATATAAACTATCGTTTGAAGGTCTCTATACAAAGGTTATCAATGATGTTTCATTCCAAAATATCAACGTGAAAGACAGTGCGGTGACCTATCTGGCTACCGGACCTACACAAACTCCGATCTACAAAGGTGGTAAAAACAGCACCGATTTTTCAAATATCTACCTGCTGACCAACACACACCAAGGTTATAGGTACAACCTCACGGCCAAGTTGTCAAAAGTATTTGAGCGTCATGGCAAATTTTCAGGATTTGCAAACATTGCTTATACCTATGGTTTGTCAAAAGACGTAGCTAATGGAATCAGAAACTCCTGGCAGTCTAACTACGAGGTTAACCCGTCTATCTCACCAAACAATCCGGATCTTGCTTTCTCAAATTTCGACTTGCGTCATAGAATCGTATCTTCCTGGTTCCTGAATGTCGATTGGAATGAGAATAACAAGACTTCAATTGGAATCTTCCATTCTTCACAGGCTGGCGCTCCTTATAGCGCAACCTATTCGACCAGTCCGAATCCATTCGGTAACTCTTCAAACGCTTGTTTGATCTACATTCCCAAGAATGCAAGTGAGCTGCCTTTCGCGGATATTACCAATTCGAGTGGTGCAGTAACCTATAGTGCTGCAGATCAGTCTAAAGACTTCAATAACTTCATCAACAACGATAAGTATCTCAGTACAAGAAGAGGTCAATATGCCGAAAGAAACGGTCTAAGGACACCCTGGAATCATTTCGTTGATATGCAGATCACACATGAATTCAAATTCAATTCTGGAAAAAGGAAGCAAAGCATACAGTTGATGGCTACTATTTTCAATGTGCCCAACCTGATCAACAAGAACTGGGGAAAAGTATATTTTGTAACTAATGTAAACAACTATACTGTTCCTATGTTGCAGTTTGTGAATGATGCCAATAAGTTGGCCCCGGGTGCAACAGGATATGTTTCGACTTTCAATTTCCTGAAGTATCCTGATAACAATAACAGTCAGTATTATACGGTCGACCCTGTCAATTCCCGCACACAGGCACAGATGGGGCTGAAGTACAACTTCTAAACCGGAAATTTTCTGGTTGAGATATCAAAAAAGAGGATCAGGATTTCAAATCCTGATCCTCTTTTTGTTTGGCAGTTGGTGGTCAGGATTTGCAATCCTGACCGTTCATGTAAGCTTAATTTTTGGGACAATTGCTGGTCAGGATTACAAAGCCTGACCAGCGTATGTCGAATTATAATATCATCCCGGCACCCACCACATTATTGGTGCCTTCATCGATCAGAATCAGACTGCCGGTATCCCTGTTTCGTTTATAGGAATCGTAGAAAATAGGACGTGTCGTCTTGATTGAAATCTTCGCTATCTCGTTTAAACCGATGTTCTTATCCTCGTGCAATTCTTCTAAGGTATTGATATTAACCTTATAAGCCACTTCAGTTACAACACATTTCATTTCATTGGAAGTGTGTTTTAACAAATATTTCCCCCTAATTTGAAGCGGTTTGCTATTTAACCAGCAAACCATCAAATCAATCTCCTGACCCTGAAGAGGCTGATTTACAGCATCCACAATCATGGAGCCCCGGCTGATATCAATTTCATGCGCCAGACGAAGGGTTACTGACTGCGGAGCAAATGCCCGTTCCAGCTGCACTTTTCCAAAATCAATTCCCTCAATGGTGGTTTTTTGTCCGCCTGGTAAAGCAACAACCTCCTGCCCTACCGTGAAAATACCTCCTGCAACGCGTCCAGCATAACCACGGTAATCGTGGAATTGATCAGACTGCGGACGAATGACATACTGCACCGGAAACCGGGGATCTTTAAAGTTGTGGTCTCCACCGACAGGAATTTCCTCCATCAGACCAATAAATGTCTGACCTGTGTACCAGGGCATATTGTTGGAGCGATCCACCACATTGTCTCCCAACTTTGCACTGATCGGCAGAAAATGCACATCATTGTTTCCAAGTTTGTGCGCAACTTCTGTAAAATCAGTTTTGATGGCCTCAAAAACCTCCTGGGAAAAATCTACAAGATCCATTTTATTAACACAAACCACCACATGGGGAATCTGAAGAAGCGCTGCAATATAAGCGTGTCTGCGGGTTTGCTCGATCACACCGTTACGGGCATCGATCAGGATCACAGCCGCATTGGCAGTGGATGCACCTGTCACCATGTTTCGGGTATATTGGATATGACCGGGTGTATCGGCGATGATAAATTTTCGTTTCGGGGTAGCAAAATAACGGTAAGCGACATCGATGGTAATGCCCTGCTCCCGCTCAGCCCTTAAACCATCAGTCAGCAAGGCGAGATTAACTTCCTCTCCTCCCCTGCTAATGCTGGCCCTTTCAATGGCTTCCATCTGATCCTCAAAAATTGCCTTGCTGTCGAACAAAAGACGACCGATTAAAGTACTTTTTCCATCATCAACACTCCCGGCGGTAGTGAACCTCAGAAGTTCCATATCCAGGTAACCAATCTCCTTGCCGGACAATGCTATTGTGTTATTATCAATCATTCTAAAAGCTTATCGTTTCAACGTTTTCAAAAATACCCCTCTTTTTTCCGGTCTTCCATGGCAGCCTCAGAACGCTTGTCGTCGGCCCTGCCCCCGCGCTCCGTGACCCGGCTGGCTGCTACCTCAAGAATAATCTCTTCGAGGGAATTGGCTTCCGAAAGGGTGACCCCGGTACAAGTGATATCTCCGATAGTCCTGCAACGGACCCGTTTTATTTCTGTCTTTTCTCCGGGCTTAAGTTGCATAAAAGAAGCTGCTGCAAGCCAGACGCCATCCCGGTTAAAGACCTCGCGCAAATGGGTAAAATAGAGGCTCGGCATGGGAATTTTTTCCATCAGGATATATTGCCAGACATCCATTTCCGTCCAGTTACTGATAGGAAAAACCCGAAAATGTTCTCCAATGTGCTTCTTGCCATTAAAAAGGTTCCAGAGTTCAGGACGTTGATTCTTGGGGTCCCACTGACCAAATTCATCGCGGTGAGAGAAAAACCGCTCCTTGGCACGGGCTTTTTCTTCGTCCCGGCGACCGCCACCCATGGCACAGTCAAATTTCATCTCCTCTAGTGCATCCAGCAGCGTAACCGTCTGCAAAACATTTCTGCTGGCGTTTACACCCTTCTCCTCTATCGCCCTGCCCTTGTCGATAGAGTCCTGCACATATTTGACAATAATCTTTGTTCCCGTCTCCTCTGCCAGATTATCTCTGTACACGAGTGTCTCCTCAAAATTATGGCCTGTATCAATATGCATCAGTGGAAATGGGACTTTGGCTGGATAAAAGGCCTTCCTGGCAAGGAAAAACATGACGATCGAATCTTTTCCTCCTGAAAAAAGCATCACGGGATTCTCAAACTGCGCTGCTACCTCACGAATAACGAAGATAGACTCCGCCTCTAGTTCCCGAAGATGATTAATGGTATGTAACTCCATAAAAACTATGAAAATATGAGCCACAAAAATAATCAATAAGATGACAAATCCGCAAAGATTGTCATCTTGATCTGAACTTCCACGTTAATAGTAATGATTTGGAATCCTGTTCTGAAAGCATCTATTATTATAAGCTCCTTAATATGCAACACTTTGGGGACGCGATTTCCCGAGCGTCATTTTGTAGCCAGATAACCATCTGTTCTTGTGCAGGATCCTTTGCACATCCATTTCAAATATTCGCCGGACGATAGAACGGGTTTGGTCTGGATAATTCACTTCTACACGATCCGTCGAATTTAGCCATCCACTGATTTTCTCATATTGACCCTCATTCAATACCTTGATGACCGGAACTCCCATCTCCTCGAGCGCTGCGGCATTGCATTGTTGTTCAAACTGGCCTTTCATCGGAATCACCATCAATTTCTTTTTCAGGAAAAGCGCTTCTGCCGGAGTTTCAAAACCCGCTCCGCAAAGCACACCTTTCGAATTGGCCATATCTTCCACAAAAGCGTCATTGGATATCAAGTTTACACGGATATTACCTTCCTGGTAAGATTTTTTGGTATGTTTTGAAAAAAGATGCCATTTTGTATCTGCAAACTGAGACAAAATTTTTATGAGGCGCTCATCGTCGTAAGAAGGTAAATAAACTGTATAATAATCTGATTCAGAAGGCTTACACGCCCTCACCTGACTCCTGATGACAGGTGTGAAAATATTTTTCGAATAAGTCTTAAAATGAAAACTAAGGTGATCAGAGACAGGAGCATAGTTATTCAAAATGAAATTCCCAAAATGATCTTTTTCAAGGGGGAAAGGGACCAGATCGCTCTTAAAAGCCCCCTGGTGGCTTAATCCCAAAACAGGAACTCTTTTGAAAAGGCAGGCCCAGGCAGAAACTGGCTCGAAATCACTAATAACCAGATCGTATTCTTTGACTCGAAGTCCTGCAATCTCGCCGAAAAATTTGATCGGATTGAACTTTTTGATGGTACTCCAATAATCCACTCCACCGGTTTTTCCAAAAATAAAACTGAAACCTTTCAGACGATATTTGACTGGATAGCCAAGTTCCAAATCGCACTGGGTGCCGCTGACCAGAATATCACACTGACAAAAATCCTGCAGGTGAGGGATGATTTCCAATGCACGGGCAAGATGTCCGTTCCCTGTTCCCTGGATTGCATATAAAACCTTCATGGTAAATACTACTTTGAAAAAATTCCTGATTAATTACTAAAATCTACTAACATATTTTTAAACAAATCCTTCACTTCGAGGTCTACCATTCTTTCAAATTCGGCTTCAGCTTCGGCTGGTTGTTCAATAAAATCCTTCCGGAAATTGAAAATTTTCCATGAACCTTTATTGTATTCCAGTGAAGTGAGATTTTCAATCCAGTCGCCCGAATTAAGGTATTGAATGGATTGCTTTTCGACCTTAATCTCCCTCATTTCGGGTTGATGAATATGACCGCAAACAATGCAATCAATCCCCTTGCGCAAGGCCACTGTTGCGGCAGTTACTTCGAAAGCATTAACAAATTTGACGGCTCCCTTGACAGATTGCTTGATTTTTTTGGAAAAAGACACCGGTTTCAACTCCAGAAATTTGGTAATCATATTAATGAAGGTGTTCAACAAAATAAGGCCATCGTAACCGATAGCGCCTAATTTGGCCAGCCATTTTGAATTTTGCATCACTACATCGAACACATCTCCGTGAAAAAACCAAACTTTTTTTCCGTTGAGTTCCAATTTCAGTTCATTCATGATGCGAAGTTTACCGATCTTCATACCGCTGAATTTCCGGAACATCTCATCGTGGTTCCCAGTGATATAATACACTTTACAACTTTCTGAGGCCAGGCCGATTAAATGTTTGACAACCTTTAGGTGGGATTTGGGAAAGAATTGCTTCTTAAACTGCCAGATATCAATAATGTCTCCATTGAGGACCAGTGTTTTGGGACGAATGCTTTTTAGATATTTAAGCAATTCCACTGCGTGACTTCCGGATGTTCCCAGATGTATGTCAGAAAGCACAACCAATTCCACACTTCTTCTGTTGTCCATAATTTACAGTTTATTACGTACTGTAAATCAACGACAAAGTAATTTCGTAACAGTTACAAAAATGTGAATTATTGATTACAAACCAAGTTCAGATAGTCGTGGAACCGCAGTACAACAATGGAGGGTTTTTAATCAATAGTCAGAAAAATTAAATTATAACTAATTAAATTTTTTAACAGGATTGTCACATAATTGAGGTAGGTATGTAACACTCGACCCATACTTTTGACATGCTTAGTTTTGTAGAATTTCATAGATTTTAGCTTAAACACGACCCCTGAATGATAGCCTATCATTTAGGGGTTTTTAATTGTGTTTGATAGGTTGCTGATCATTGAAGATGAGGCTAAGCCGCAGTTCTCAAATGCAATAGAAATGTAACTGAATTGTTTTCAATCAATAACATCATATTCCAAACCTTTGCAATTGTTAATAGGACTACTAAAGGGTTGTTGCCCCGCAATTAAATGATTTTGAAATCCATCAACAGTCAGATTTTTTATTTCCGAAATCAATTTATCCGGATTATTGAAAGATAACTTACTAAAATTGAGACAAATGCAAATTAACATGATTATTACGAGGTTATTATTGATTCTCTTCTTGATTGTAATTGCCTTCAATCAGGCAAGCACGAGTGAATCTACTCCAGAGATTTCCCCAATACCAACAAAACAACGCGAACTCAAAATCCTTACCTGGAACATCTACATGCTCCCTTTTTGTTCAGAACTTCACGGAAATTGCAAGAGGGCCGATGCCATAGCGAGGACTTTAGCCGGTTATAACAATGACATAATAGTATTTGAAGAGGCATTTGATTACCGGGCCAGAAAAATCCTTCGGTATAAGTTGAAGGAAGAATATCCATTTATCTATGGACCGGCAAACGATTCAAGATTTTCCTTCAAAACAAACAGCGGGATCTGGATACTCAGTAAAATTCCGTTGCACCAACTGGAGCAGATTGAATTTAAGAATCGATTCGGCATCGACGCTTTTGCGCGAAAAGGAGCGGTTCTCTTTGAAGGAGATTGGCTTGGAAAATCCTTTCAATTGCTGGGGACACACCTTCAGGCTAACAGCCCGGATAGTGTCCGCAGCGGACAGTGCCACGAGATTGCAGACAAACTCTTAAAAAAATATGCCAGACCAGAGGTACCTCAAATCGTCTGTGGTGATTTTAATATCGAATTTGATGACAAAGTGAATTATACAAACATGCTGACCCTTTTGGACGCCGAAAACGGAAACCTGTCGGGAAATATACAAAGTTCTTTTGATGAAATAGACAATAAACTGGCACAAAAGGAAAATGGCAAGAAGAGCTTAATAGATTATATACTGGTACGTAATGCCAAAGCAATCAGGAAAATAGAGCGAAAGGTTTTTGTTCTGAAGGAGACAATAAAAGATCAGCTCTCAGACCTTTCAGATCATTACGGCATTGAAGCTAACGTACAGTTTGATTATTCATCAACACTCGCCCTCTCATTGACTCATCAATAGGTAAAGAAAATTTAAACTGGATCTCATGTTAGGCTGGATACTTCATAAACATTCAAATTTTCTGTTAAAACCTGAGACCTATGAAATTCAAAAACTCATTGAAGAAGGGGAAAAAGTCGGAATTCAGATACTTGTTTTTCAGCCGGAACAAATTGAAATCATTGTTAACCGAGATGACAGGAAAAGTATATTTGTCAATGATTCATTAGTTCCACTTCCTGACTTTATCATTCCCCGGATGGGTGCAGGAACCACCTATTTTGCCCTTGCCCTGATTCGTCACCTGGAGAAACTTGGCGTCTATTCTTTCAATTCAGCCAATTCAATTGATATCGTCAAAGATAAACTGTATCAATTGCAAATCCTGGCTGAGTCAGGTATGCCGATTCCCAAGACTATGTTGGCCAAATTTCCTTTAGACCTCGAAATAGTAAGCAAACACATTGGTTTTCCTGTTGTGGTTAAAACAATTTCTGGTTCTCAAGGCAGTGGCGTATTTCTTTGTGAAACATTGCAATCACTTGATGAGTTGATGCAAATGGTAGAGAATTCCAATCCTAAGGTAAATCTGATCTTCCAGGAATTCATCAAGGCAAGCTATGGGAAGGATCTTCGGGTAGTTACTGTGGGAGGCAAAGTTGTAGGTGCCATGTTAAGATCTGCCAGTGATGGTAGTTTCAAAGCCAATTATTCAAGGGGAGGAACTGTGCAAAAGTTCGATATAACTCCCGAAATCGAATGGCTTGTTCTGGAAATAGCCCGTAAGCTCGATTTAGATATTGCTGGTATTGACTTGTTGTTTGACGACAATAGGTTTAAAATTTGTGAGGTAAACTCGTCTCCAGGATTTGAAGGCCTTGAGCTGGCATGTGAAAAAAATATCGCAAAGGAAATCATTCAGTTTGTCAAGTACAAGATAGATATAAGATCGCTTGGAAGATGATCCTTTCTGTCTGAAGTGGGTTATTCTTTCTGAGAGGCTGCCGGGACTGTGAAACAGAAACAAGTGCCGTGATCAGTATTATCAGCAATCCAGATTTTGCCCCCATTCATTTCTACAAATTCCTTGCACAATTTCAATCCAAAACCGGAGCCCTTTTCGTTCATCAGTCCTAAAGAGGTAGTCTCCTTATCCGATTTAAAAATCGTCTTCCTACGTTTTGAATCTATTCCTATTCCTGAATCGGCTACAAAAATAGTATAGTTAGATTTTTCTTGAGCGGAGTATATTTTCACAACTCCGTTTTCAGGGGTATATTTGATGGCATTGGACAATAAATTCCTGACTACACACATAAACAAATCTTCATCTGCCTTGATAAAAGCCTGATCAGGAAGTTGGATAATAAGCTGTATTTTTTTTTGATTGATGATTGTCTCAAACATTCGTGATGATTCCAGCACAAGCTTTTTCAAAGAAAGTTCATTGATCGAAGGCGTTATCCTGTTAAGACGTGACCTCGACCAATGCAGCAAATTGTCCATAAGGTGAAATGCATTCTTGGCTGATTCATCCAGGGCTCCCAATGTTTTCTGCACCTTTTCAGGGGGCATCTGCTTAAATTTTAATGAAAGCATTTCTGTCAGGTTCTGAAACCAGTAAAGTGGATTTCTCAATTCGTGGGTAATAATTGAAAAAACTTTATCTTTTTCACGATTGGCATTTTCGAGTTCCTTGTTCAGTTTCTCAAGTTCCTTGTTTTGTTTTACAACTTTTTTGTTCAGTATTGCTAATCGTTCATTTGCTTTTCGCTTATTATTGAACCGGGTATAAAGCAAAATGATCAACAATAATGTCAGCGCCAGTGCGAAGATGAACAATAAAATAATGAAACGTTCCTGTTTGATTGTAATCTCCTTAATTTCATTGTCCTTCCTTAGTAGTGCATTATCATCTTCCTTCTTTTCTGATTCAAATGTTATTCTCAATTCAGACAACCTGGCGCTAGTTTCAGCTTCTCTCATCTTCCTTTCTGCCTGAGCGAAATTTCTGTAGTATTCAAGTGCCTTTTCATGATTCTTCTTTAAGAGATTGCACTGATATAGTCCCCAATAGGCATCATGATAAATTTCAGTCAGATTGGTTAATTTGGCTTTGATGATGGAGTTTTCAAAGGCTATTTTAGCAGAATCCGTTTGGTGCAGACTAAGAAAAACATTTCCCAATTCAAGTGAAGCTTCCGCAACACCAGCAGCATATCCGCTTTTTTCTGCGATGGCCTTGGACTGTTGAAGATACAATTTTGCTTTTAAATATTCCGATTTAAGAATGAATACTTTGCCAATATTGGCCAAAGCTTTTACTTTCCCTTTCAAATACGCAATCTGTTCACAATATTTTAGAGATTTGCCAAAATAAAAAAGGGCGCTGTCAGGATCATTTTTTACCAGATAGACTTTTCCGACATTGTTGCACGAACTTGCCAGTCCTTCAGGCGTATTTAGAAGAACCCTATAATAAAGCGCCTTTCTGTGATATTCCAAGGATATCTCAGGCTGGTCAAGTGTCAGGTAGATTGATCCTAAATTACTGCATACATCTGAAACACTTGAATAATCACTGCTCTTTTTACAGATCTTAAATGCTTCAAGAAAACATTTAAGGGCCATATAAAAATCACTGTCAATGATATATGTTTTACCGAGATTCAATAACACGGAAACTGAATTGAGTGAATCCCCATACATTTTATACGTCTCCAGGGCCCGCTTATAAAAATCAACCGATTCATCGAAACGTCCTGTAGTATGCAAATATTTTCCAATGTAATTCAAAGAAGAGGCTTCAAGATCGAAAAACCTCCCTTTATGGGCCAAGTCCAATGACTTTCTAAACAGATCAGCCGATTTTTCATATTGGCCCTGCTTATACAAAATGGTTCCGCCTTCAAGCTGCGACTGGCAAATGCCATGTACATACTTCACCTTTTCTGCCAATTGGAGGGATCGTTGAAACAAGGCGAATGCCTCTTCATTTTTACCTTCGAGACGAAGGATGGAGCCCATTACAATCCATGATTTGATAACCATTGTGTCATTATGGGCATCACTGGCAAGTCCGGCTACTTTGGTTGCAGCATCCAGTGAGAATGCCAATGAGGTAGAACTTATCCTGATGGCAGCATGAAGCAAACTATCCATTTCTATAGCATTCTGATCTGGACGAAATGGGGCTGATATTTTTTGACAAGAAACAGTCAGGGAAAAAAAGGACAGAACCAATAGGTACTGAAGAATGTGTATTGATTGTTTCATGCAATGGATACCAATGTCAATTATTTGATGATTCCGTTGTGTATGGCATACAACGTTAAATCGGAATTGGTCTTGAGTTTCATTTTCTGCATGATATTGCTCCTATGGTTCCCTATCGTATGTTTACTTATGGCCAGTTTACCTGCTATTTCTGATTTCTTCATTCCCGATGCCAGCATAAAAAATATTTGGAATTCGCGATCAGTCATGTTTTCATGCATCATGGCATTATAATTTTTTTCTGGTTCAATGACTAATTCTGCAAGCATGATACTTTGCTGCTGGGTGAAATATTTTTTTCCGCTTAGCACAGTGCGCAATATGGAAATGATTTGTTTTGGATCTGTCTCCTTGTTGATATAGGCTGCTGCGCCATTGCGAATCATCCGGATGGCATACACTTCGTCAGGATTCATGGAAAAAATGACGACAGGTGTATCTTCCCAGTTCGCACGAATCTCTTTCAAAACATCCATTGCATCCTTTCCTGGCATACAGATATCCAGAAGGATTAAATCATAATGATTTCTACTGAGTTTTTCCAATAATTCATTTCCATTGGATGCCTCATCACAAATGGTCATATCAGTTGTGGCATCAAGTATCAACTGTAATCCAGTACGGACAACCGCATGGTCATCAGCAATTATAATACGCTTTAACGTCATTCCCAGAGTAGGATAAATTAAGATTAAAGGTATTTCAAATCATCCTGATTTGATGATAAGCCCCCAATACATAAAAAATAAATAAATGTGACATTCCTGTTTCACTTTGAAATAGCAAATATGAAATCTACTAATACACAACAATTTATATTTTCAAAACCAGGCATAGTGAAAATACCTATGCCATAACCTGTAAAACAGCCATTGTACCCATTTTTCAATCCCCTTAACATTGCTTAACATTTTTAATTCTTTTTTATGTACAAATTGTTTTGCATTTCTCTCCTTCTTTTAGCTTTAAATCTTAATCTGAATGCGGCAACACTGCGTGGCAAGGCGAAAGAAACAAATACCGGAAAAGAACTTCCCGGTGCGGCAATCTATCTTATTGAGTTGAAAAGAGGAGTTCAGACCGACGGAAGCGGGTCATTTTTTATCAAAAATATTCCAAACGGGGAATACACCATTCAATGCAGTTATATCAGTTTCCAGACGATAGAAAAAAAGATAACTATCCGGAACAATGAAGATGCGGTGGTCGATTTTAAACTTATACCCAAGAATACTGAATTGGGTGAAGTAGTCATCTCAACCAATGCGAACAGGGGAACCGATGTTAGTGCACGCTTGACGGAGAAACTTGCCAATCAGGTTATCAATGTCATCAGTTCCAAAACGATAGAATCTTTGCCTGATCTGAATGTCGCGAATGTGATGCAGCGGGTATCCGGTGTATCCATGGTCAAAAATTTTGCAGGAAACAACACCGAAGCAATCATCCGGGGAATGCCTCCCCGCTACAATAGCGTTTTGGTGAACGGTACCACTGCTCCAAGTACCAGTGGCTCAACACGTTCTGTACCTTTGGATATCATCCCGTCCAACCTTGTGGGAAGAATTGAGGTTACAAAAGCCCTGACTCCCGACCAGGAAGCCAACGGACTGGGCGGTTCTGTCAATGTTGAAATGAAGGATGCACCGGAAACGCCGCTTTTTTCCATCGATATAGCCTCTGGGTATAACCAGTTCTTTTTCAACAATAAGATGTCCACCTTCAACAGCGGGGTTGTAAACAGAAAAGATCCCGCCGAGCGGTTCGGGAATGATTACCTAACCAATCTAAACGATTTCACGAGGGAAAACATGATCATCACGCAAAAAAATGCGAGTCCAGATCTAAACGGAAGTTTTTCGTTTGGCCATCGTTATCTGAAGAATAAATTTGGGATTCTTGTTTCAGGAACTGCGACGAATACGAATCAGGGGGTTATCAATAATTATTCCGGCTACGATTATACAACAAGCAACACCTATATCCTGACAGGGAAAAGTACCTCGAACTATTTCACCCAGGCTTTGAGACTTGGATCGAACGTGAAGATGGATTACCGGTTCAACGATAAGAACCGGATCAGCCTGCACAGTTCATTGTTCCGCCTTACGGAAGACCGTGTGAGGCACCAGGCTGATACAACCTCCGAAATAAACTGGGGACGGGTTGGTTCAACGGATATTACCAACATAGATATTTCATCTCTAGTCAGCTCTAACCTGCAAGGACATCATGAGGTGCTAAATAATCTTGATATTGACTGGTCTATCATCTATTCAGCTGCCACCTCCCTATCTCCTGACCTGGTAACAGTGAATTACGTCCAGATTATTCATCCTGTCGTACAGCCATTTTATTTGAACTACAAGAGTTGCGTAACGAGGGGATGGCAGCACAACCTGGATGAGGATGAAACTGCTTTTCTAAATGTTAAATACAAGCCAATCATATTCAATCACCTGGTGGAGCTAAAGATTGGCGGAATGGCGCGGAAAAAGTTCCGGAACAACTATGCGAACGATTATACTTTTGATGCGCCATTAAATAACCCTCCAAATCCTGACATCCGAAACGTTGTCGTTACCCAAAACAGCAATGACCAGCAACGAAACGGTAATCCGGTGAACAACCCGGGTAATTACAAGGCAACAGAGGACATTCAAGCCGGCTATGTCCAGATCAAGACAAATTTTGGCAAATTGCAAGTGTTAACGGGACTCAGGGCCGAATTTACCTACCAGACAAACTACCACAGTGAGACGCAGAATGTACTGGTCCCATTCACCCAGAACAGGTTTTCTTATTTCGATGTTCTTCCAAGTATGCATTTAAATTATGTGTTCGATGAAAAGCGCAACCTGCGCCTTTCTTTCTACCAGGGAATCAGCCGGCCTAATTACACCGAACTGGTCGATTTTCATGCCCAGAGCGTCTATGGAGGTTCTAACGGAAATGCACATCTTAACCACTCTATAGGAACCTGTTTTGATGCACGTTATGAGATATATCCCAACAAAGAAGAGGTATTTACGGGCGGAATTTTCTACAAGAAGATTGAGAAACCAATTGTTGACCTTCTTTCCAACAACAACGTAACAAGTCCGATGAATTTAAATGATCCATGTACCAATTATGGATTTGAGCTGGTCGGGCTTAAATATTTCGGAAATTTCGGGCTAAGCGGCAATTATACTTTTACAAGTTCAGCCATGAAGTATCCCAGTAAGATTTCCTACCCTACCCCGGATGCGGTCACGAAACAGACTGAAACTATTCCGCTGGTAGGCCAATCGCCTCACATCATCAATGCCGCACTCATTTACCGGGACATTGATAAAGGTTTTAAGTGCCAGGTCGTTTATACCATGCAGGGGAAAAACCTGAAACAGATCAGCTCCTATTATGCCCAGGATGTTTACCAGATGGCCTTTCATGATCTGGGTGCCACGATCGAGAAAAAGATCTACAAGAATTTTTTGCTCTATGCCAAGATCAATAATCTGCTGAATTCGAAAGTTGAATATGAATCCAAAGGAGGTGTTCATATCAGGGATGTTTCCACCAGCATGAGCTTTCTTGCAGGAATAAAATACACATTATAAATAATATTATCATCCATAAAATTATTAAATCAATGAAAAACAAGAGCTTATTTTTAATTTTTGCAGCATTGGTAATCGGTACCTCAAGCTGCTCAAAAATCGGAGACGATGTGATCGACGCTACGGCAAACTATCCGCTTCCTCCGGCCAACTATGTCAAGAGTCAAAACCTGACGGGAGTACTAAAGGGAACCTTGAAACAGGATTCAATTTACTACCTGACGGGCAATGTGGCGGTAAAAAAAGGGGATACCCTGGCTGTTCAACAGGGAGCTACAATCATCGCTAAAGGGAATTATCAGTTTCAGGTTTCAGGTACATTGTTATGTTTGGGCACAGAGGCAAAACAGATCACCTTTACTTCCAACACCCCAAGCAAATTGTCAGACGTTGCACTAAACAAAGGCCAATGGGGTGGCTTTGTATTTGATTCAACAGCGGTTTATATCTACATGAGGTACACGCATGTAAACTATACCGGTGGACCCGATTCAGGCGGCAGCCCTCAAGCATCCTTCGACGTAGTTGGTAGTCAGACCTACAATGGTGGTGCACACATCGTTGTGGAAGATTGCTGGTTTTTCGGAGGTATAGATGATGGAATCCATCTGGTGGGCAATATTTCTGTTAGCATAAAAAGGAATGTGATTCAACATCTTGGCGGGCCTGATGGCGAATCAATGAATATGAAAGCTGGGTTAACCGGAGATATTTCGTACAACTATATCTGGAGTGCAGCCAACAATGGGATCAAATTGGAAACCGGGAAAACTGTTTTGATACCACAAAGTAAATTGAATATTTATAACAATACAATTGTAAATGGTGGATGGAGGAAAGTTGGCGAAGCTACCAATTCAATACTTATAGATAAATGGGCCAGGGCCAATATTTACAATAATGTGATGGTGGGTAACAATACCGGCATCAATATTACTACAAAAGCGGATACTGCCAATACTAAATATGGCTATAACCTGATCTTTGCCATTAACGCCGCCTCTGCCCCATGGATCTATCCTGCCGGCGCATCCAGTAAGAAACAACCATCTGATATTACAGGCGCTACTGCAGAGTTGTGCAATTCAGTCTTTACGACCTGGATCCCACCAGTTACAACCCTCCCTGACAACACAGTTACTGACAGCAATGTACCAAGCCTGAAAACAGGATCCCCTGCGATTGGCAAAGGACTTGCGACAGCTCCATTTTCCTATTTCATCACTGGCTCATTAAATGGCAAGAATGGAACTGCGGACCAACTCAACAAAGATATGGGCGCCTATCCAACCGATGGCACCGGAAATAAGCACCTACCAACAAGTCAACCAATTCAATAAACCAAATAGCAAAAACAAGATGAAAAAATTATCAATAGTTATCATTGGCCTTCTATTAACAAGCATCGCATTCGCTGGAAATGCACCAAAGAATGGATACAAAATCGTCAACAAAATCCACCTCCAGGGTGATGAAAAATGGGACTACCTGTTCTCAGACGATGCTGCTGGCCTCCTTTATGTCTCTCATGGAAATATGGTACAGGTTGTTGACCAGGCAAAAGGAGAGATGGTTGGAAAGATCGAAGGTCTCAACGGAGTGCATGGAATCGCCATCGCCCCAGCTTTGAACAAAGGATTTATAAGTACCAAGAACGATAATTCTGTTACCATTTTCGATACCAAAACCTACAAAATTATACAGAAACTTGAAGTTACAGGAACAAGTCCTGATGCAATATTATTTGACGCGTTTAGCCAAAAGGTATTTGTTTTTAACGGCCATTCTGATAACGCGACTGTGTTAGACGCCGTAACCAATGCCATCGTAGCTACTATTGCCCTAACTGGAAATCCTGAGTTTTCGGCGACAGACGGAAAAGGCAAAATCTATGTAAATCTTGAAAGCAAGAGCAGTATTGCGGTAATCAATGCTACCACCTTCAAGGTTGAAAATGTTTGGCCACTTGCCCCGGGCGAGGAGCCTACAGGTCTGGCGCTTGATAATGAAACGCACCGTTTGTTCAGCGTATGTGCCAATAAATTAATGGTGGTCGTTGATGCAGAAACAGGAAAGGTGATCACTACTTTGCCTACCGGTGATAAAACAGATGGTGCGGCATTCGATCCATCCTTAAAGTGTGCGTATAGCTCAAATGGTGAAGGTACCGTGACTGTTGTGAAAGAGATCAACAAGGATTCGTTTTCGGTGCTTGAAAACATCGCTACCCAAAAAGGGGCCAAAACCATTGCAGTTAACAAAAAGACACATCATCTCTATGTTCCGACAGCTGCTTTTGATACAACCCCGGGAGTTGAAAAACCAAAAATGCTTCCCGGAACTTTCGTAGTCCTTGATATTGCACCACAACTTTAATCACAGTATATGAGAATATCATTGTTGTCTCTCCTTTTTGCAGGAATCCTGGTTGTATCTGTCTCTGAAAAGTCCGCTTCCCAAGTACGAAATGCGACGAAACAATCCGCTTCCGGATCAATTAATTATCTCGACTCTCTTAGGAAAGTGGCCACATCAAAGTCTGAAGAAGATTTTGATGTCCCCGGATTCACCAAATTAAGGAGGGCCATCGTAAGTTCTAATACAGATGCTGATGCTGAAAAAATAAAGACACTTAAAGAAGCGTTGAAAAACCTCCGGCCAAAAGAAACCCCCTATTGTGTAGTTGTAAATATTAATGGAGATCCGTCTTCCCAAATGGCATTCAATTGGTTCACGAATGCCGGGGTAAAAGGAGGCAAAGTTCAAATCATCAAAGGTATAGTGTCGAGTAGAGAGAAGTTTGCAAAACCAATGAAAACGGTAGATGCGAAAACATTTCCTGCCAATGACTTGAATTATTCAGTAAAATCGAACGGTCTCTCCACGCTGGCAGGTATTGCTGACAATTCCAAAAGAAGCTATACGGTCAACAAGGCCATGGTGACCAATCTCAAGCCGAATACAGATTATTCCTTTAGAGTGGGCAGCGAAGGACACTGGAGCAATGTAGGGACGTTCAAAACAGCGCCTTCAAACAAATCAGATTTTTCTTTCTTATATACAACTGATCCACAAGCAAATAACGATGAGATGTTCAATATTTCACAAAGAACTACTCATACTGCACGAAGTATGCATCCAGGCGTCAGTTTCTGGTTGACTTGTGGTGACCTTGTTCAATCGGACAAAAGTGCTAATTCGGAATGGGAATGGGAACAATTCTTTCTAACACAGCAGGATCTTTTCCTTCATATTCCATTCGCACCCATTATCGGTAACCACGACAAATCTGTAAACAAGAACTTTACATCCCATTTCAATACATCTTCCACAGATTTTGATGTAGCCATGTCAACCTCCCCCGGAAGTGTTTATTCATTCGTTTACGGTAATGCGCTCTTTCTCGCACTTAGTTTTGAAGATTACGATAAGCCAGGATATCTGGAATCCCTGGCCAAATGGATGAAGGGGCAAGTATCTGAACATGCCGGTGTAAAATGGAAAATAGCCTATTATCATAAGACCTTGTTTACAGGATCCCATAGCCATCAGGATGATTCGGATGGTAAGTTGATCCGTGACAGATTTGCCCCACTTTTTGACAGCCTGAAAATAGATCTTGCACTTCAGGGCCATGACCACATTTATGAGGTAATAGGACCCGTAAAAGGTAAGATGCTTGTTCCCGGTGCAATAAAAAACCAGCTTCAGGTTCCGGCTAATCCTAGGGAAAACGTGACTGGCAGGTTAAACGGGGTATTCAATGTTAAAGAAGGAACGGTTTATGTCCTGAATAACTCTGCTGGCAAGAAAAAATATGAACCCAAAACCAAAGCTGAAATGGATTCTTCAGAATCCAAACTCGGTATCAAGAATTATTTTGGTTTGTTCTCCGGAAGATTCGGACAGACCGGACGTCCAACTTTCAGCAACATTTCAGTCACCAGGGATACCATTACTGTTTCAACATTTGAAGTCTATGATGAAGGCAATGCATCCCTTTTTGATAAAATAAAACTGGTAAAATAATCCGCTTTTCAGGCATCCCCTTTTGTGTATTAACCGCAGGGGTATTTAATAATCAATTTGTTGTTATGATAAAGAGAAATGTATTTATCATTTTTATGTTGCTTTTACTTGCTAGTCTGCAAGTAAATGCAACAGAATTAAGAGGAGTCGTTAAGGATAAAACGAGTGGGGAGAAATTGATTGGGGCTACAATTACTGTTGTCGGAATAAAGGGAGGAACCACTTCAGGGCTAGACGGCAGCTACGTCATCAAAAATCTCAAGGAAGGAAAATATTCCATTGCCTGCAATTTCATCAGCTATAAAACAGAAACAAAAGAAATTGAAATTTTAAGTTCCTTGAATTCACTTAAGGTAGATTTTGTTCTTCTACAACGCGATTTGGAATTGGGAGAGGTAGAAGTTGTAGGAAAAACTAACCGGACAACAGATTCTAATGCCAGACTTAGCGAACATTTTGCTCCTAATGTCATCAATGTGGTTAGCGCACATTTCATTGAATCATCTCCTGATCTTACGGTGGCAAATGTGGTGCAAAGGGTATCAGGCATAACCGTTGAGCGCAGTAGTACAGGCGACGGGCAATACGCCATACTTCGGGGAATGGATAAAAGATACAATTATACCCTTGTGAATGGCATAAAAATTCCGAGTCCGGATAATAAAAACCGCTATATACCTCTTGATATTTTTCCTGCAGATATGCTTGATCAACTTATTGTAACCAAGGCTCTCACACCAAGGATGGAAGGTGATGCTGTAGGTGGGGTAATAAATATGGTCATGAAAGACGCGCCTGAAAAATTTATGATGAGTTGCAATGTAGCTGTGGGATACAGTCAGATGTTCCTGAATAATTCATTCACCACTTTCGACTGGACTGTAATAAATCGGTTGACCCCTTTCGAAACGCATGGGGATGATCCAAATTATAAGGCTCAGAGCAGTGAATTCACTACTGGAAACCTACATCTCTTTACCCGCAGTTTTTTACCGAATATAAATGCTGGATTTACCCTCGGAAACCGTTTTTTAAATAAAAAACTTGGCATTATAATCTCAGGAAGTTTTCAGGAAAATTATCGAGGTAGCAACAGCACGAGGTTTTCGATAGGGGCTCCCCAGATTGCTCCAGTTGGTCTCATAACCGGTACCAGCAAATATTTTATTTGCGAAGAACAAATGCGAACAGGTTTACTTGGGAAAGCCGATTATCAAATAAACAGAGATAATCATCTGGAGTGGACCAACGTATTTGTCAACCTGAAAAACGTTCAATACAGACAGACAAACTCGCCGGGTTTTGCGCAAGCCGATTCCAGCCATATTTACGGAGGTGAAAGCTTTCGTATGCGTTACACCGATCAGTTGATTTATAGCTCAAGCCTCCAGGGAAAACATCGTTTCAGTGATCGGTTATCTGCTGACTGGACAGGGGCCTATGCCTTTGCTAAAAAATCAGTGCCTGACAATACTTCTATCAGTCTCCACACAGAAGTTATTAATAAAATACCTCAGCCTGAATATATTACATTCGGAAATGATCCTGCCTTTTCGAGGCGATGGGAACATAATACAGACCAGGACCTGAGCGGGTACCTGAACTTAAGATATGAAACGTCCATTTGGAAAATTCCATTTGAGATCAGTACAGGGGGTTTATACCGTTACAAAACGAGGGATAATTTCTATAACGAATATTATATGTGGAAAGAGAAACCCCCTCATGTATGGTATCTTGGGACTGATTTTACCGATTTTTCTTTGATGAAATTGGATGTTTTCAATCCACAGGGTTCTTCGAGCAACCCACTTACCTATGGAGCACATGAATATATTGCAGCGGGTTATTTCGAGTTTAAAACAAATTTTAAGGAATTTCAGGTAGTTGGCGGAATTCGTGCCGAAAACACCGACCAGGGCTACACAATTAAATATCAAAGCCCGATAGCATCATTAAGGATCCCGGATGGTTCAGCAAAATACACAGACCTGTTGCCAAGTATAAATTTCAAATACAAACCAGGGATCAATCAAAATGTGCGTGCTTCATACTTCCGTTCCATCAATCGCCCGGGATATTTTGAAATGGTCCCTTATAGCATCGTTAATGATATTTACAGGGAAAAAGGAAATCCGGATCTAAAACGGGCAGTTATAGATAATATTGATTTCAGGTATGAATTATTTCCGCAACCAGAAGAACAAGTAATGGTTGGTTTGTTTTATAAAAAGATTCATAATCCGATAGAATATGCCATGATGCGCCCACCAAAGGAGTCTTCACTGGATTTATTCTATATGCCGGGTAATTTTGGAAATGCTAATAATTATGGAGTAGAAATTGACTTAATCAAATATTTTCACTCTTTTGGAATTAAAGCTAACTACACTTACACAAATTCATCCATCACAACACCCAAAACTGCCTGGGTAAAGGAGGTATTTGTACAGGTTGATCAGAAGCGGTCCCTTTACGGACAATCCGCACATGTCGCAAATCTTACCCTACTATACAAAAGCGCCAGACACGACTGGAATGCTCAGTTCGCGGTTAATTATACAGGCGATCGTATTTCTTATGTATCACAGTATCTTGATAATGACCTCTGGCAAAAAGGCTTTTTCCAAGGTGACTTGTCGGTTGAAAAACGCTTCAAAAAATTTACTGTTTATGTGAAAGCAAATAACCTTTTTGATACCAAAATGATTGAATATATAAAATTGGGCGACAAAATCAATGAAGGATTTCCAATGCAGAACCCCCAGTCAGGAGAAACGCTGATTAGTAAGGAAAGCTATGGTCAGACATATTTAATGGGAGTCAGAATTAAATTATAACTCAAGTCCAAAACGATAAACAAAAAAGAATTAATTCTTAAAAAAAATTAGAGAGAAATGAAAACAAAACATGTGTTATTATCAATGGCTTTAATAGCCATATTCCTTATTTCGTGCACGAAAAATGATGCCCCCATTGATCTTGCCGTTGTCCAAAATCAAAATTTTGTGATAAACGGAGGTCAGGTATCAGGGACATGGAAAGCAAAAAGCATTTATACAATTACCGGCAGCTTTGAAATTCCGATGGGTCAATCATTGACAATTGAAGATGGGGTTAAAGTCGTTATCAAAAAAAATGAAGCTGTTCCGGTAGAAATTATGGTTTATGGAAATTTATATTGCCTGGGGAAAGATGGAAGCCTTATCCAGTTTACAATTCCAGACTCACTAAGGGCTACTAACCCCTCACGGGTATGGGGCGGAATCTTTGCTGCAGACAAACAGACAACCCCTCCCAACCTTGTATTTCAATATTGTACATTTGAATACTCAGGTGCTTTGACTACCAATAATTCCTATTCGGCCCATACCTTCAAATCTACAGTGGGCAAAGCTGTTCCTGCAATCAATGTAATGGATCAGAATTCAAATCTGATTGTACAAAACTGCAAATTCAGTTTGACGACATCGGATGCAACCTATATGCAGGGTGGAAACATGATTTTCTCCAATAATGTATTTGAATCATGTGGTGACGAAACCGGAGGCGAAGGGATTAATCTGAAATCCGGTATAATCGCTGATTGCGGATTTAATTTGTTCTATGGTCAGTGCAATAGTTCATTTAAATTATCCGGATCAACTGATGGCCGGACTCCCGGAAAATTTACGGTTTATAACAATACCATTGTGAATAGTGGCAATAGAAAAGTTCCTGCTGATTTCGGATCCATGTATATGGAATTATTATGTACTACGAATATTTACAATAATTTAATTGTGAACTGCCGTTCAGGAATTCTTAATAGTCTGGCAACTCCTGCTTCAGCCTCAAGTGCTGTTTCCAATAATTTCTATTATGCCAATACTCAGGCTATGGTTGATGCTTTTCAGGAATCCTATGTGATAACCGGAAAATCAGGGATTTTTAAGGGAGAAACAAGTTCTGTAAAAGGTACTTTAGTTGGCACCAACGATCCAAAATTTGTATCCTACGATCTATCTACTTCTCCTACAAAAGCAACCATGGATGCAACCAACAACTTCCATTTACAAACAAGTTCCCCTGCACTGACAGCAGGTGCTGCCTCTGCTGTAGTTACAGCCAAGCTGAATTTTCCAAATGGAATAACCATCAACGGAGTGACCTACAAGGCACCCGCCCCAGCAGCATATTGCGGCAGGTACGGAATAAATTAATTATAAACAACTGAAATGAGTCCGTTGGGACTCATTTCAGTTAATATCAATATCAATGAGAAACAAATACCTATTCGTTTTAGCCTTATTACTGGGTCTGTTTAATGGATTCTCAATAAGTGCACAAGATAGCCGATATGCAGATGCTGTAAGCACCGTTTGGCCAAAAGGGAAAGGCCTAAGCTTTTTTATTGTAAGTGACCCGGGTCGAAATGGATTCGATCAGCAAAAAGTAGTGGCAGAAAGAATTGGGGACCTTGCAGGTATGGTAAACCCAAAATTTATTCTATCAACAGGCGACATTTTTCACTTTAAAGGCGTTGAGAGTGTCAGCGATCCATTGTGGATCAGCAATTTTGAATCAATTTATGCACATCCCGATTTAATGTGTCCCTGGTACATCGCATTGGGAAATCATGAACATGACGGCAGTACAAAGGCAATATTTGACTACTCCAAGATAAGTCGCCGATGGAAAACCTTAACGAATTACTATACTCAGGTTCACAGAATAAGTGAGAAATCAAGTTTGAGAATTCTCTATATCGATACCACACCCCTGCAGCGTAATGCCAGTCGTCCAATTGATCCTGAGAGATTCCCGGAACTGGCCCTCCAGGATCCGAATCGTCAGCTGCACTGGATAGATAGTGTTCTTACGGTCAATAAAGAAACCTGGACCATCGTGGTGGGTCATCATCAAATATATTCCAATAACTCATTGGCCAAAAAAGAATACCAGAGCGATGAAGAAATGATTAAAAAAGTTGATCCTATTTTGAAGAAACATAAGGTTGATTTTTATTTCAGCGGACACTGCCATACCTTCCAGCATATCCATCATGAGGATACCAAAATGGAATATGTCATTAACACCTCGGCGGGAATAGCCCGGCCGGTCGACGACAAAGGAGGTATAGGGACCTTGTTCTGCAGTCCGAGAGAAGGTTTTATGGCCTGCGCTGTTACAGACAATGAATTTCACTTTTGGTTGATTGATTTCAAAGGGAATTCAATCTATGATTTTGCCAAGATGAAATAAATTTTAATCTTTAACCAAAAACGATAGACTCATAAGAATCAATACTTACAATATTAATTTGAATCAGTACGCTTATTGGCACTTTGGCCGTATTTCAATAATCTGTCGTTTTTGAGATAGCCTCTTTTCCTTTATTAACACACAGTAAATTAAAGTTTATGAAACAAATCTTCGGAATTTTATCGATATTACTTTTATCGTTCAATTTTTTAAATGCCCAGTCACTAGTCAATCCTGTAAAGCTACCCGAAAGTGCACTCAATTTTGTGGTTGCCAGTGATATGGGAAGAAAGGGTGTCTCCGAACAAAAAAACATTGGAGTACTTTTAGGTAAAGAGGCAGACTTTAATAAGATCAGTTTCATTGCAGTCGCCGGCGACCCGATTCATGATGACGGTGTAAAAAGCACGGATGACAGTGAATGGAAAGATAAATTTGAGAATATTTACACTGCTGCTTCATTGATGAATATCCCCTGGTATGTCGTTTCGGGCAATCATGAATACCATGGAAGTGTACAGGCAATCATGGATTATTCAAAGTTATCGCATCGCTGGAAAGCGCCTGCAAGATATTATACGATCGAAAAAACCCTGGATACAAAGGGGAACAAATGTCTTTTTGTATTCATCGATACTGCCCCGCTGATAGACAAATACCGTACAGAAAAGAGTTACTCTGACGCCGGGAAACAGGATATTGATAAAGAATTGAAATGGTTGGATTCAACACTGGTTTCCAACAAAGACCACTGGAAAATTGTAATTGGACATCATCCAGTATATGCTGATACTCAGAAAGAAGAAGCTGAGCGCACCGATATGCAAAAAAGAGTCGGGGTTATACTCGAGAACCGTAAGGCAGATTTTTATATCTGTGGTCACATCCACAATTTTCAGCATATTAAGCCTGCTGGTAAAACCGTGAATTATATTGTAAACTCCTCCGCGTCAGAATCCAGAAAAGTCAATAAAACTGATGGCACAATCTTTTGCAACCCAGATCCAGGTTTCACGGTTTGTTCAGTAACACCAGAAAGCTTCACCTTTTTCTTCGTCAACCACAAAGGGGAAAATGTGTACAAGTACATCCTGAAGAAATAGCCATTAATATTTGGTGTCTTGTTGATAAATTGTAGCTATAACTATTAGAATAATACTTTCCTAAATGACATAATTACTGTCATTTAGGAAAATTATTTTTTATTGAACCGAGAACAATCCTTTTCTAACACGTTTAACAGGATTGTAACTGAAATTTAAACCGGATGTAACAAAATAATTTAAACTTGTGTTAATTGGGAAAAGCTATTTTAGTTCGCATTGGTCCAATAGCGATTTCCCTTTTATAATGGATTATACGTAGAGGAATTTTTACATGCAATTGGTCAAACCAGGAGATTTAGTTAAAGCAAGCCCGTTTATTCAATATTTTGGAGGAGAATATTTCGCCAAAATTTTAATGCACCTGCTGAGTTTTCATAAGATTAATGACTTATATGAAAATGTGGGCCAAAAACAAGGGATTGAATCGATAGATGCCATTATCAAATATCTCAACATTACGCTTGAATTTGATGAAAATGATTTGAAAAAGCTTCCCGCTACCGGCAGTTTTATTACTGTCTCAAATCATCCTTTCGGAGGAATTGACGGATTACTGCTGGTCAAATTGCTTTCCCTCGTGAGGTCTGATCATAAAGTGATTGCCAATTTCCTGCTTAAAAAGGTGAAACCCATTTCAGAATTTGTTCTCGCGGTAAACCCTTTTGAAAATATGCCCGAGGCAGGGTCGAGTATTGCAGGGCTGAAGACAGCCATCGACCATCTCCAAAATGGAGGAGTACTGAGCCTTTTTCCTGCTGGTGAAGTATCGACCAATTATGCCTCATCGCTGATTACCGATCGTGAATGGCTTTTATCTGCTATTCGCTTTATTAAAAAGAGCAGGGTACCGATAGTTCCTGTCTATTTTCATGGGACAAACAGTCCGCTTTTTCATCTGCTGGGAAAGATTCATCCTTCACTGAGAACAGCCAAGTTGCCTTCTGAAGTATTCAACAAAAGAGACAAGACCATCAGGGTCAGGATCGGAAATCCGATATCAGTAAGGGAGCAGAACAATTTTACCGATATCCACCAGTTTGGACGTTACCTGAGATCCAAGACCTATTGTTTGGATTCAGGAACTGAAGTGAAACATTTTTTTGATTATTCGCTGAAAAGCAAGCCACGACCAGATGAGATAATTCAGCCACAGCCCCAAATCTTGATTGAGAAAGAGTTCGCCTGGCTCAAAAAAGAGGGATTGCTTTTCAGAATGAAAAGTTATGAGGTGTATTGCGCCCCTTCCATATCGATTCCGATAATTCTGAGTGAATTGGGACGATTAAGGGAGATTACTTTTAGGGAAGTTGGCGAGGGTACCAATCGTTCTACTGATATTGACGAATTCGATCTTTATTATCATCAGTTGATCATATGGGATACTGAGTCGAAGAAAATTGCAGGTGGTTACAGGATCGGTTTGGGCGCTGAAATCCTTGAACAGTATGGTGTTCGTGGATTTTATACCCATAGTCTCTTCAAAATGAGAAAGGGCTTCCAGGGCATCCTGCAGCAATCGGTTGAATTGGGACGTTCTTTTGTTGTCAGCGAATACCAGAGAAAACCCCTCCCGCTATTCCTGCTCTGGAAAGGTATCCTCTACTTTTTGCTAAAAAATCCAGAATACCGCTATCTTATAGGACCTGTTAGTATCAGCAATACCTATTCTCAAATTTCAAAAGAGCTGATTATTAGCTATATCATGGCCAATTGCTGTGATTATGATAAGGCAGCCCTGGTTAGGCCACGCAAACGGTTCAAAGTCAAAACCAACGACATCCATTTGAATGAAGCCATGAAACACTTAACCTCTCAGCTTAGTTCACTGGATAAGTTTATCGGCGATGTTGACAGGAATAATAATGGGCTACCTGTACTTCTAAAAAAATACCTGGAATTGAATGCCAAAATAATTGCCTTCAACATCGATCCTAAATTCAACGATTGCGTAGACGGGATGATTTTACTTGACATCTTCGATATTCCCAAAACTACCATTGAACTGCTCTCCAAGGAAATTAGTGATTTAACCATGCTGGAAAGATTATATACCGGAAAGGAAACCGAAAAATTTTGAACTAATAAAGAATTATTAACTTTATCCAAACAAACTCAGCTTCAACTCATTCAAGCACAAGCATTGTGCGTCACGCGAAGAAAAAATTGTTATTTGTCAAACTAACGATTAGAAGAAATGGCAAAAAACGTTGATCCTGTTGACAGTGCTTCCGGGAAACAAACCAATGGCGAATCAGAAAAAATGCCTGAGGTAAATAAATCTCTTGCTCAGGCCGATTCTATTAATTCAAAACAAGAAAATGAAACAATGGAAACTCATGCCCATCATCTGCATCATGCACCAGGCAAAAAAATCTGGCATTATTTTTTTGAATTCTTAATGCTTTTTTTTGCAGTATTCTGCGGATTCATCGCGGAAAATTGGCGTGAACAGTTACAGGAACACAGACGTGAAAAGGAATTTATACACTCGATAGTGGAAGATCTTAAATCAGACACCCTCCACTCAAGTAAAACAAAGTTGCAACTAAAAAAAAATCAAATCAGGGATGGACAGTGTAATGATACTGTTATCGTCTCCCAGAATAGTTGATGACTCCAATGAAGCCTACAGGTTATGGACCAAATACATGGGAATTGAAGTTTTTGTTTCCAATGACCGCACCATCCAGCAACTAAAAAGCAGTGGTGAATTAAGACTGTTAAGGAATAAAGCTGTTTCCGACAGAATTATGGACTACGAACAAACTTTGAAAAAATATAACACACAATCAGATCTCATGTATAATGCAATTCTCGATGTGACTAATATCAGCGAGCTTTTCGATTTTATCAACCTTGAGAAAAATCAGAATATCCCTGTGCCTTTGACTGAACAGGGAAAGAAATCCCTGAATCAAGCATATGCGCACCTTCAACTCTGGAACAGAGGCATGATAGGGTTGATCAGTTGGCTGGAAAATGTTCATAAAGAAGCTACGAATTTGTTGATATTTATACAAAAAGAATATCAGATAAAATGATTGTGAAAAACACAAATGATCAACAACAGCAATCATGATACAGATAGATTCAGATAACTGCAATGCCTGTGGATTATGTATTAAAATCTGTCACGAGTCATGCTTAAGACTAGATGATGATGTTTTGAGAGTTGACTACAAGTTTTGTAGTACGTGCACCCAATGTATTGCGATTTGCCCGAATCAAGCAATCACCTGGAATCATGTAAAACCTGAATTGTTTGATCAATCGTTATATCCAGACTCGCGGCAATTCAGGGAACTTCTGATGCAAAGACGAACCATTAGGGACTTTTCATCTCAAAAGATTGACAAACCGGTATTGGAAGAGATTGCAAATATGGCCATTTATGCTCCGACACATAATTTCAATCTCAGGACAATTATCATCGACGATGAAAATATAATTAGCCAGATAGATGCTTTGATTCGTGCATTTTCATTAAATATTTACAGTTGGTTTTACAAACCAGGGATTATTCCAAAGCTAATAAAGGTTCTTGCACCTGAAAGAGAATTTGAATACCTTAAAGCAAAACCAAAACTTGAAAATGTACAAAAGAGAAACAGCGGCTTCAAGACAAAACCTGCAGCAATAATTTTGATTATAGGAGACAAGAGAATACCTCTAACATTGGAAAGTGCTCAATATGCTTTATATAATATAGATTTATATGCCCAAACAAAAGGTATTGCGTGTCGAAATTTGGTGGGTAATCAAATGATTTTAAATGGAAACAAACAGTTTAAGAAATCTATCTGCTTAACGCGTGATGAAAAAATATTCGGCACAATCGCTTTAGGATTTCCGGCAGTCAGATTCGGAAACAAAGTTACCGGAAAACAAATAAGGATTCAATGGAATGGAAGATATAAATAGCAAAAAATAGACTGATATTGTTTTAAAGTTTTCATGTTTCTAAAAATTTTACTAAATGAATTCATACTGAATTTTTGCTATTTTAAAGGACAAAATAACCATTTCATAGATTATAATATTTATGAAAATGCTATCAGAAATACTAAAGAATGTACTTTTCAATTAGATTGTTATGAGTAAAAAAGTAGTAATTATCGGAGGCGGCATTGCCGGATTATCAGCAGGAATATATTCTGCCATGAATGGTTTTGAAACGGAAATTATTGAAATGCATAATGTTGCAGGTGGACAATGTACTGCATGGGACCGCAAAGGTTATCGTTTTGATTATTGTCTGCACTGGTTGGTAGGAACCTCCAAAGGAGCATTCCATGAAATTTGGAAAGAAACAAACGTGATTAACAATGAAACCATTATTATCGATCACGAAATTCATTCGCGAATTTTGGACGAAGAAGGAAATGAATTTATCATTTATTCCAATATCGACCGTTGGGAAAGATACCTTATTGAAATGGCTCCTGAAGATAAAACAGCTATCCAAAAGATGTGCGCCGATATGCGGAAAAGCGCCTCGCTCGAACCATTTGCTTTAGCTCCCGAATTACGAAGTCCGCTGGATTATATCAGAATTTTACCCAAAATGCTGCCAGTCATGAATGTTGTACGAAAATTCGGAAGGCTGTCCTGCCAAGAGTATTTTGATAAATTGAATTTTAAAAGCGAAAGGATAAAATCAATTTTCTTTTCATTGTATGGCAACAGTGATTTCTCGGCTTTAGCATTTATTTTCATGTTGGGCTGGTTCAATCAGAAAAATGCCGGTTACATCAAAGGAGGTTCTTACCCTATGGCACAACGAATGGTGGAAAAGTACGAAAAACTGGGCGGAAAATTATCGTATAACAAAAAAGCGGAGAAAATCATCGTTGAAAATAATGTTGCAAAAGGAGTATTTCTGACAGATGGTTCCACTATCCAGGCTGATTTTGTGATCAGTGCTGCCGATGGATATTCGACCATTTTCAAAATGCTGGATGCTAAGTATATCTCAAAAGAAATAGATTTCGCTTACAAAAACTGGGAACTTTTTACACCTATCGTGCAGGTTTCATTTGGTGTGAACAAGTTTATTCCTTCTGAATCCCCGATCATCATCAAAATTTCAAAAGAATTGAGAATTGGTTCAACAAAACTGGATAACGGGTTTTCGGTAATGAACTATTCCTACGACTCAACCATGGCACCGGAAGGAAAAACTACCATTGTTTTGAGGTATGACAGTCCCTGGACGATTTGGGAAAAGATGGATGATAAAGAGTATAAAGCCGAAAAGAAAAAGATAAAAGATGAAGCAACAAGTTGTCTTGAAAAAATATACCCTGATATTTCGGAATATATTGAGGTAATAGATGTGGCCACCCCAAAAACTGACGTCAAGTACACGGGAGTAAAAGACGGAGCTTACGAAGGTTTTATGCCTTCGAAGGACAACATGATGAAATCACTGAAAATGCAGTTGCCAAAGCTCAAGAATTTTTATATGGCCGGTCAATGGTTGTTTCCGGGAGGAGGACTTCCTCCATCGGCTCAAACCGGTAAATGGGCTGTTCAATTAATTTGTAAAAAGGAAAAGCAAAAGTTTATTTCAGACAAATAATTAACATTTGAAAACTAAAATAATGGAGTTAAAATGAAAAAAACGATTGTAGTATATTATTCAAGAAAAGGGAGTAACAAATATTTAGCAGAAAGAATAGCCAAAACATTAAGTACTGATCTAGAGGAAATAAGACCGAGACTTAATATTTTTCTTCTGTTTATTATGAACATACATTTGGGTATTAAGCCTCTTAAAAACAAACTATCTGAATACGACGAAATTATTTTATGCGGACCAATTTGGATGGGTAAGCTAATCCCTCCTTTGAAGAGTTTTATCAAAAAGTACTTTGAGCAAATTAATAAATTAATTTTTGTAACCTGCTGCGGCAGTACTTACGATAAAAAAGATGAAAAATTCGGACATGGTCTGGTTTTTAAAGAAGTTGAGAGTCTGTTAAAAGATAAATGTGTTCTATGTCAGGCATTTCCAATTGGACTTGTATTACCGGATGATCATAAAGAAGATGCGGATGCTTTTATGAAAACGCATTTGAATGATGAAAATTTTAAGGGTGAAATTCTGGTGAGATTTGATGATTTTATTGAAAAGTTGTTTTCAATACTTAAATAAGTACTTTATGAAACTAAATGAACTAAACCATCGATCAGACAATGAGGATTTGAAAATGAATGAATTGTACGCTCAATTCAAAAAATTGCTAACCGATTTAGAAAAAAGGGAATTAGGTGATGAAATTGTTGTTTCAATCAATAAAGATATTGATGAGATCAATTCTATCGATTTTTCTGGAAACGAGTTGCGCAAACAGTTTAAACAGACACTTCTTAAAATAATTAAACTATTGGAAAAAGAACTTAAACTTTTTCCAAAAAACTACTACCGAAATATGTGGATGACTTTGGGGATGGCTGTATTCGGCATTCCAATGGGTGTTGCATTTGGCACAAGCCTCGGAAATATGGCATATTTAGGAATAGGTTTACCTATTGGTATGGCAATCGGGATTGGCGTTGGTGATGGAATGGACAAGAAAACTTTAAATGAGGGAAGACAACTTGACATAGAAATTAAATTATAAACACAGCCTTGTATTTATCAAAACACTAAGCATTATAAACACTAAACTTCATTCAAAAGATGACAAAAGCAGAAGGCATGGAAAAAACTGGCAGACTTTCTCAATCCGGGCAGCTTAGACTTTGGCCAGGGGTAGTTATTGTTGTTCTTCAGTGGGTGTTAAGATTTGTAATTCCCGCTATCGTACCTGATGGAATGATTATCGGCATAATGGGCGGACTTCTTGGAGTTATTGGTATTGCCGTATGGTGGATCTTTTTTAGCCGTGCTTCCTGGCAAGAGCGATTTGGTGCAATTCTATTAATTATTATATCCCTTTATGGAACCTCATTCTTCCTGGATAAGTCAATCGCGACGGCAAATATGGGACTGATGTTTATCATTTACTCCACTCCTGTCATGTGCCTTGCATTGGTTATATGGGCGGTCACCACACAAAATTTTTCAACCCCTTTGCGCAGGGTGACGATGATCCTGACAATCCTGCTGGCATCAGGGATGTGGATACTCCTCAGAACTAATGGTATGACCGGGGAAGGTCAACATGACCTGGCTTTCCGATGGGCAAGGACCGATGAAGAGCGTCTTCTTGCCCAGTCAGGCAATGAAAAGAGTGAATCCGTAACCGAGAAAGTTATTGAAGGTTCCAGTCAGGGCTGGCTTGGTTTCAGAGGGGCAAACCGCGATGGTGTGGTTCATGGTGTCAGGATCAGGACAGACTGGTCATCCAAGCCACCTTTAGAGATATGGAGAAGAGAAGTTGGTCCGGGTTGCTCCTCAATATCGGTGGCTGGCAATCTTCTCTTTACCCAAGAACAGCGGGGGGAGTTTGAAACTGTTTCCTGTTATGATTTGACCAATGGCAAACCGGTATGGAAACACCAGGACAAGGCTCGTTTCTGGGATGCTCATGCGGGTGCTGGTCCGCGCTCGACTCCAACGCTGTCCGGAAACAGAATTTATACACTTGGTGGAACCGGGATACTGAATGTGCTAGATGCCGGTAGTGGATCTGTTATATGGTCGCGAGATGCCGCGAATGATACCGGTATAAAACCACCAAACTGGGGTTTTTCCGGTTCACCTTTGGTTCTATCCGATATGGTGATTGTAGCTCTTGCCGGTAAATTGGCAGCATATGATCTTGCTACCGGAAAACCAAGATGGTTTGGAGAAGATGGAGGATCAGGTTATAGTTCTCCCCAGTTGCTGAACATTAGTGGAGTTCCTCAGGTGCTGCTTATGAGCAAAGCCGGTGCGCTAAGCGTTGATCCGACAACAGGTAAAAAACTCTGGGAATACTCATGGCCACTGGGTGATCGTGTTCTGCAACCTGCTATATTGGAAAATAGGGATCTGTTATTCTCAGAGGAGTACAAGAGTATACGCAGGGTTTCTGTTGCAATGGATGGGACGGAATGGAAAATCAGGGATATTTGGACTTCCAATGGTCTGAAAAGTGTATTTAATGATCAGGTCATCCACAAAGGATTTGCATATGGCTTCGATGGACCCTATTTGGCATGTGTTAATCTTCAGGATGGTAAACCCAAGTGGCGAGGTGGCCGTTACCAGGGATTTACACTACTTCTGGCGGATCAGGATGTTATTTTGGTTCTAACAGAGAAAGGTGAGGTAGCAATTGTATCGGCATCACCAGAGAAGTATTCCGAATTATCCAGGTTCCAGGCAATAAAGGGTAAGACATGGAACCATCCAGCCTTGGCTGGAAATATCCTGATTGTTCGCAATTCTCAGGAAATGGCCGCTTTCAGGCTTCCAAACATGGAATAAGGAACTTGTAGACTTTAATTAAATTTTTGTAAATCATATAATAATCTCTTTATCATTAATTAAAATTATTGCTATGGTAGTAAATTGGTATGTAATCGGAATTGTTGCTTTTTGTGGGGTAATAATAATTGTATATCTCATCTGGAAAAATTTCAAGGATGAAAAGGAAGTAACGAAGACTTTTTTTAACGATGAGATTAAAGCCGAAAAGCATGAATTAAATGATGAAGATATCTAATTCTTGTAAATCTTATGACAAGTTCATTCAGGTAAAAAAGTCATTCAGATAAAAAATGTAGAAAGCAATAGTCCCTAATAGAAGAAGGATGACCCAAGGCAAAGGCTTCCATCTAAATAGTTCCTTTGCCTTGGGTCCCATCCTCTTTGTAACAACCGCCAGTAACCAAAACTTAGAGGCCTGGCATAAAAATGTTGTCAGGCAAAAAATGGGCAGGTTTATTTTGAAAATCCCGGATGACAGTGAAAACAAACCGTATGATAATGGCGTAAAAGAGGCCATAAACAAGATCCCAAAATTCCATTTTGCATAAAGCAATTGGGTGTTTTGAAAACCCTCCTTTGAAAATCCTGGCACATGGGTGTAAAGATGTTGAATGAAACCACCAGAACCGTTACTCAAATTTACAGAGGTAATATAGCCTAAAAAATACCCGGCTATTGCACCTGAAAAGGTTCCCAAAGTTGCCAGGATGACATAATTATCGACATTTTGTTTATTTGTCAGGACCAATAAAATGAATAATGTCAGAACAGGCGCCGGCAAGAAGGAAGCATCAGCAAATGAACAGATAAACAGAGCCAACATGACCCATTTCACGTCTTGATGGTTCAAAAACTGTAAATGAAATTTTTCATAAAAGCTATTCACTCGTAAATATATTAGTTAAATTATTGATTATCTGTAAGTACTCATGGAACTCGCAAGGTACATTTACATCGCCTTTTGTGTGTGAATATTCCGGAGTAAAGTGGTTCTTCGTCACATTTGGGGACTCACAAATTATTACAATAATATTGAACAAATAATTGATATTCAGGTAAATATACGCATTTTTTCTTGATAATATCATAGGTATTTATTATCTTCAAGTAATTTAATATCAATTACTTATGAGAATAAATCACCTTATTAACCTTCCAAAATTCCGCATTAATGACATTAAGCATAATAATGGAAAAATCACCATTTTTGCTTCTGTCAAGTCTATTCGATCCCAATGCCCTCTCTGTGGTCACTCCAGTAGCTCTGTTCACGATCATTACCATCGAAAAATTGCTGACTTGCCAGTCTATCAAAATACGACCTTACTTTTCTTAAAGACAAGAAAATTTAAGTGCAGAAATTATTCGTGCCCTCGTAAAGTGTTTTCTGAACAGACATCACATTTGAAAAGGTACTCACGAAGGACTTACAGGGTATCGCAATTATTAGATTCATTGTCAATTGAATTAACTGGGAAACTTGGTAGTCAGCTTTCAAAACTTCTTTACCTGCCAGTTAGTTGTTCTACTGTAACCCGTATTGCACTTAGTCAAGTTCTGCCTGCAATAAAACAACCTGTCATTCTTGGTGTTGACGATTGGGCTTTTCGTAAAGGGGTAAATTATGGAACAGTATTGATTGATATGGAATCTTCCAGACCAATTGATCTCTTATCCTCACGAGATAGTGCAAACTTAAAAGAATGGCTCAAAAGGTATCCAGCAATTAAAATTATAACCAGGGATCGGTCTGGTGCATATTCGTCGGCAATTAATGAGATCTGTCCTGACGCGATTCAAGTTGCTGATCGATTCCACCTGCTGATGAACCTTTCTGAAGCATTGGATAAATACTTTAAAAGTATCAGTAAGGAAGTACATCAGGTAATAAGAGATAAGACGGACGAAATATTAACATTATCTGACATAGAAGGACAGCGTGAAAGTACAGATGTTACAGAATATCTTGATTTTAAAGCTACTGCCTCAAATCTTGATGCGAAACATGTTGATCAGCGATTAGACACCTATAACAAAGTCAAAGAATTGCAAACAAAAGGGACTCCAATCAATAGGATCTCCAAAACATTAAGAATCAGTCGTAACACTGTGCGTTCTTATTTTATACAGGAAACTTTGTCACCGAGGATTCATCCGAAATCTGTAAACGTTGCTCTATTCTCTGGCCATATTTTGTCCCGACTTAATATGGAAGGCTACAAAAAGATAGACATCTTCGAAGAAATACTTGGACTTGGTTATAATGGTGGCCGAACTCAGGCTTTCGATTACATCAATAAATTAAAATTGGAATATGGTATTACAACCCTGGATAATATTGAGCTTCAGCAGAAAATAATACCATATGTCAAGCCATTAGATTCCAGAAAATTAGCCAAATATATAGGCGGATCAATCTCAGACATTGAAGATCCAGATGAAAGAAGTTGTATGAAAACATTAATTGCAAACTTACCGGAACTTCAAATAGTCAGAAAATTAGTGCAGATATTTCGCACCATGATAAAGCGAGGTTGTGGTAACATAACAAGATGGATAGATTTTGTCAAAAAATCGAAGCGAAAATTTTCAGGTCTCAAGTCATTCGCTTACGGTTTATCCCGAGATATAAAAGCTGTCGAAAACGGAATACGATTACCTTGGAGTAACGGAACCGTTGAAGGCCATGTAAATCGAATAAAAAGCATCAAGCGTCAAATGTATGGAAGAGCTAGCTTTGAACTATTGCGTAGGAAAGTAATCCTTTCCCAGAATGGGTAACCGTCCCCAAATGTGACGAAGAACCACATTGCCCGGAATACTCAGTGTGTCTTGCCCGTGCTCGTTTCAGTATATAATTTGTTTTTCATTTGCCGTATGGAACCCTCAGGCCTATTTACATCACCTTCTGTGAGCAATTGCTCGTGAGGGTTTCAATCGTTTACTTTTTGTTTTTTAAAGGTCGCATGTAATAGCTGGATTTTGTCTTGTTCAAGGTTACATTGGTGTTAATAAAACATTACAGTTGATCCTATTAATTTCTATTACTGAATCAGGAGTAAATTATAAACGGAATCAAAGTCTAAATAAGAAACTGAAACTTTTCTGTAACCTACTTTAATTGTATTGTAACAATTCCTTAGCAGTATTGAAATATTGGCACTCTACTTTCGTGCAGATATGAAAACATTGAATTAAGTGCTTTAATTCATGTTTTCAGAAATTGTCATATGATCATTGAAATTAAGCCTGCAAAAAGTGTGGCATAATTTCAATAACTGAAAATTAGGTTATTCATGAGAAGATTGCCATTACTTCTGTTCTGTTTAATTATTTTACAATCAAATATCTACTGCGAAAACGCAAGTTTTAAAATCAAAGGGATTATAGTAGATGAAAATTCCAGGGAGCAATTAACAGGCGCCAACATTTCCATTTTTTCATTGAAACGATATACCGTAGCCGGCTTAGACGGGACTTACACTTTTCAAAACATCTCTCCTGGCAAATACAAGTTGGTATGTAGTTTTATTGGCTACCAAACAAAAGACACGGTAATCTCGGTCAACGACAACACTGTATTGAATTTCAAATTGAAAAATGCCTACTCCGAAATTTCAACAATTGATGTAACCGCCAAAAAAAATACAGAAAGTGAAATTACTGCCAAAAAAGATGAGCAGAAATCGCAGATTGTATCAAATATCGTCTCTGCAAAGTCCATTCAACTATCGCCGGATATTATTATAGCCAATGTTTTGCAACGGGTTTCAGGCGTTTCGCTTGAACGAAGCAGCAGCGGAGAAGGAAGATATGCAATTATCAGGGGTATGGACCAGCGATACAACTACACGCTGATTAATGGGATTAAAATACCTAGTCCTGACAATAAAAATAGGTACGTACCCTTGGATATTTTCCCTGCCGACTTGGTTGAACGTGTCGAAGTAAGCAAAACCTTGTCTCCGGATATGGAGGCAGACGCCATCGGAGGATCAGTGAACATGGTGATGAAGAACGCTGCAAATCGCCTTTATGTCAACGCAAGCCTGTCAACCGGATACAGTCAAAACCTGCTAAACAGAGGGTATAACTACTTTCCGGTAAAAAGTATCAACAAGAAGTCTCCTTATGAAGCATATGGATCCTCCTATTTGGCAAAACCAGGAGATTTTACAAGAGACAATCTAAATTACACAGAAAAGAACTTTACTCCCAATGCCATAGCTAATCTTTCAATAGGAAACCGCTTTTTCAACAACAAACTGGGAATCATGCTTGGCGCTTCCTTTCAGAATACCTATAAGAGCTATAGCAGCATTTTCAACCCAAGCGAGTATTACGATGAAACCAATAAGGAGGGTTCCCTAAGGATCAAACATTCCAATATCAGGGATTATTCGAATCAACTGACAAGAATGGGTTTCAATGCCAAATTGGACTACAACTTGAACGAGCGAAATAAAATTAGTCTTTACCTCTTCGATGCCATTTTGAACGATGCCCAAACCCGGATGACTACCGATACTTTGCAACCACCTCCCAGGGTTGGACGCGGTACAGGTCAGGTATGGAACTACGGACGGTCAAAATACCAGCATCAATCCATCTTCAATTCAACCTTGCAAGGCAACCATTCACTATCCCATAAGCTAATACTAGCCTGGACAGCAGCCTATTCCAAAGCAAGTAGTAACATACCAGATCTTGCCGAATATGAATATGACAATGGTTTTTTTGCCGACGGAACAAGTCCGGTTCCTTATCAGCACGCAAATAAAGTAGTTGATTACCATCGTATTTGGGAACGTACCAACGACAGGGATATTGCCGGATATGCAAATTTTGATTACACTGATGACGCAAAGGGTATTCCTTATACCTTATCCTTCGGGGGAATGCACAGATCCAAGCATAGGGACAATTTATATCAGGATTATGAACTGAGGACAATACCCAATGCGGATGGCAGTTTCCAGCTATGGACAGATATTTATCATTTCAACTGGTCTGTATTTAACCCTGATGGTTCCCCTGCCAATCCAAACAGTTACGTGGCAGATGAAAACATCTCTGCCGGTTACACCAAGCTGAAATTCACCTATCGGAAACTGGAAACCGTCGCGGGCGTCCGGATTGAAAATACAGATCAGCGTTTCACCACAGATCTGCCTGTAACCCTGGCGGGGAAATCCGGGAAGATCACTTATTACGATGTGTTACCAAGTATTCATCTTAAATACCTGCTAAACGACCAGACCAATCTCCGGCTTTCCTATTTTAACTCAATCAACAGGCCAGGGTATTTTGAGATCATCCCAACCAATAAAAAAGGGGATGAATATACCGAGACCGGGAATCCCTTGTTAAAGCATGCAAAAGCTGATAATATAGACCTTCGTTACGAATATTTCCCTAAACCCAACGAACAAATTCTCGCAGGGATATTCTATAAAAACATTAATAATCCAATAGAATATGGTTTCGTTGGAACGAAGTCAGACCAGTATCAACCTTCCAATTTTGGAGATGCCACGAATTACGGGTTCGAATTTGTTTATGAAAAGTATATCTCCAAATTTGGAATTAGACTGAACTACACCTATACCAATTCGAGAATTACGACGACTAAAATTGAGACCTTCAATAATCTGCGGATAGAACCTGCACCCTCTGAGACGAGGCCCTTACAAGGACAATCAGACCATATTGCAAATGCCGCATTGTTGTATAAAAATATTTCGAAGGGAATTGATTTACAGCTTGCCTGGCAGTATACGGGGAAACGTATTGCATTGGTTTCACCCTATTACGGATTTGACCAATGGCAAAAGGCGCTGAATATGTTCGATTTTTCGGCTGAGAAGAAATTCAAAAAGAACTACGGAATATTTCTAAAGGTTCAGAATTTACTCAATACCCCGGATGAATTTTACGTGAAAAAACCTGTTTCCAATACCTATCCGGTTCCTTTTGAAGATCCTGGAAGCCCTGTGACACTATCAAAAAGAAATTATTATGGTCAGAATTATCAGATTGGATTCAGATATATTCTTTAAGCAAACCTATTCAAATAAATAACATCACCTTAATTCCAAAAAAGACGAAATCATGGTTAAGAATTATTTTAAGTTTTGTGTCGTTGTGTTGCTGGCAATCTCATTTTTTGCCTGCAACAAAATCGGTTCCCTCGAGAATGTTGTCATATCTGTCCCACTTACCGTTGTGGGTCAGTCTATCAGTGATACAATTTTACCGAAAAAAGATGCTGCCGGAAATACTATTCCTTTAAAAGGCACCATGCTTTCAGGAAAAAGATATCACATCTACTCTGATGTTACGATCAATGCCGGTGATACCTTGTACCTGCAACCGGGAGCATCGGTTATTATACATGGAGACGGACTATCCGCTGTAACCTCTCCTGCCATTTATGTCAATGGTACCTTGGTCAGTGATGGCTCAAAAGAAAAGCCAAATTGGTTTACTTCTTTTGAATCGGCTGCCACACCGAAATCCAACGCAACCTATACCGATGATGCTGCCAATGATCCAGCGTTCAAAGGTTATTGGGGTGGCATTCAATGTTCCCCTTCAGCCAAATTATTAGTATTGAGATGGACACATATAGAATACACCGGCGGTCCATGGGGAGTCAATGCCCCTGATTTCGGATTTGCTGCGGGTGATGTGCGCAATGCGGTATTTATGGCCAGTGCAGCGGGGGCTCCTATGGCCACCATGATCATTGAAGATTCATGGTTTTTTGGATCAAAAGATGATTGCATCGGCAAATGTCAAAACATTTATGTGAGCATCATGAGAAATACCTTGACAAAAACAGGGGGTATTGGTGGGGAAGGGATTAATCTAAAGAATGGCTGCGTCGGGGATATGGCCTATAACTTTTGCTTTGGGGGTGCAACAAACGGTCTAAAAACTGCCGGAGATGTCGGAAAACCCACCTATGTAAATTTCTATAACAACACTTTGGTTAATTGCGGATTCAGACAAACGAAGGCTACACGTAATGGTTCTATCAATACAGAAACCAATGCAGGAGGTTTTCTGTTCAACAACATCATTGTAAACTGTAAACAAGGTATAAGGATTACCTATGGATCGGAGAAAGGAAAACCAGCAGATACCTTGAATACCTGTTATAATAACAACCTTACCTGCATCGGCAGAGGTAAACCGATGGGTGGAACAGAACAATACATGGTCTTCCTTGAAGCGCTTCAGTTCACTAAAAAGCAATCCAATGACTTTAACGGTTATGTAAACGGACCAACCCTTGCAAATGGCACCAATTCAGGTACAAACACTGCCGCGGACTCTCTTAAATATGATCCGTTGTTTGTCAATTTTAATGTCCCGACAAACAGCGTTGGCAGAAACTATAGAATATGTCAGATTCCCGCAGGAGCCAATTTCAACCTCCAAACAGGTTCTCCGGCAATTGGAGCAGGTGTTTATCCAGGTGGCACAGGTAAAAACACCATGCCGACCAAACCCAGTGCACCCATGCTAACCCTGTATGGATTCCCAATGAACGTTGTTAAAAAAGGCGGAATATACGGAGCCAATATTACTCCTCCGAATAAAGACCTGGGAGCATTCCCAACCGACAAGACAGGTAACCAGCATACTTTCTAATCGGCTATCTCCAAGAACAAAAGGGACGAGCAATCGTCCTTTTTGTTTTATATATCAAATTAATCTTTGAAATAGTTCTTCAAAATTGAAAATATGAGCCTTAAAATATTCCTGTTTTTATTACCTGCTGTTATATTGTCACAACATTGCACCAATTCGAACGAGGTAAAAACTGATATAACTAATTCTTCGAATTCAGGATTGATTGCAGTAGATTCGGTAAAAAAGGGGAATTATGACCTTTCACTGCTCGAAAGGACGACCCTTTTTGGCAGCATACCATCTGTAACGAATTTAAAGCGTCAGGATCTGCTTGAATTATCCGGTCTGGCCTGCAGCAAGACAAATCCCGGGTTATTGTACACTCATGAAGACAGTGGAAATTTGAACGAAATATACATCACGAACACCAAAGGCGATGATTTGGGCAAGATTGTGCTGGATGGCATTACCAATCACGACTGGGAAGATCTGGCAAGTGGTCCCGGACCGGAAAGTTCGAAAAGTTATCTTTATGTTGGTGATATTGGCGATAACAATTCTGTCTATACCTCCATATGTGTTTATCGTTTCCCGGAACCCGATCTTACTGCCGCTTCCCCGCTCACCATTGTTCATATCATTCCCGAGGTACTCAAATTCACTTATCCAAAAGGCGCCGTGAATGCAGAGTCCTTGATGCTGGACCCACTGACAAAAGATTTGTATATTCTGACAAAACAGCAAGCTCAGAGCAATTTGTTCGTCGCCAGATACCCTCAATCTTCCTCATCGACCACCAAACTTATTCAGCTGGCATCCTTCCCTTTCGACTTATTGACTTCGGCTGATATTTCTCCCGACGGATCTGAAATCCTCGTGCGGACTACCGGGCAGATCTGGTATTGGAAAAAACAGCCAAACGAAACTGTATTAAATGCTATGCTAAGAAAGCCGCTGGATGCGCCTTATTTTAGGAATGAACACCAGGGGGAAGCTATTTGTTTTGCTTTTGATGGTTCAGGCTATTTTACCACATCAGAAATTAAAAAATTTCCGGGTGATATTGCAGCCTTGTCATTTTACAAAAGAAATCCTTAACAAAACATTTCCGAACAGTTGTTCTATTTCAGAAATTCCTTAAACCAGTACCCTGAATCTTTGATGGTACGTTTCTGTGTTTCAAAATCATTGTTTACCAATCCAAATCTGGGACGAAGACCTTCCACCCACTCGAAATTATCGATAAAAGTCCAGGCAAAATATCCTGTAATATTTACCCCTTCCCTCTTTGCCTTGAGAATATTCTGAAGGTAGCGCTTGTAAAAATTGATACGTTGCAAATCATGAAACCTGCCATTGATTAGCTGATCAGGAAAGGCAGCCCCATTTTCAGTAATGATTATTTCTTTGACAGGATATTTGGAAAACTGTTTGATAATTTTGTACATACCCTCAGGATTGACTTCCCAGCCCATCTCCGTAATTTCAGCGTCCGGTTCAGGTTTCACACGGAAAGCCCATACATAAGGAACGATGGACGGTTTGGTAATAACCCTGAAATAATTCTGCAACCCGACAAAATCGAAATCAAACTGAAGGTTCTTCATATCACCATGATGGATGTATGGTTCCATTTTTTCAAGAAAAGGAAGGTCCTCAAAGGGATATCCCATGCCTAGGGTTGGTTCAATGAACAACCTGTTGAAAACAACATCAAGCCTCTTGGCTGCACTTTGATAAAGAGGGGTTGCTTTTTCCGGTTCAATATAGGAGCAGGAAAAAGTGGTCCCAATATGACCTTTGGGAACGTTTCCCCGGAGGATTCTCCCCCCCACAGCCTGACAAAGACAGGTATGATGAACGGATGAGAGGTAATTACCGATACCAATCCGGCTGGGTGCATGAATTCCAGAAAGATAACCCAAGGTAGTGTAACTGTTTGGTTCGTTCAATACCATCCAGTGTTTGATGCGGTCACCAAACCGGCGGGAGCATAGATCAGTATATTCCGAGAACCAACCAACGATATCGCGATTGGTCCAGCCTCCCTTTTCCTCCAATTTTTGGGGCAAGTCCCAATGGTAAAGCATAGCCCAGGGTTCAATGCCTAAATTCAGACAGGTATCAATCATTCTGTTATAGAAGTCGACTCCTTTCTCATTAATTTTTCCGTTTCCATTGGGCAAAAGTCTGGACCATGAAAAAGAAAACCTGAAATTTTTAAAGTTCAGGCTTTTCAAGAGTCCCAAATCACTTTCATATCGATGATAGAAATCATTGGCCACTTTCCCATCAGATTTATCTTTTATATTGTCTTTCTGACTAGTGAAATGATCCCATATTGATTCACCTTTCCCATCTGTATTCCAGGCACCTTCAATCTGGTAAGCCGAAGTAGCAACTCCCCAATAGAAATCATCACCAAAATCCTTTTTTGAAAATTCCGCTTCTGCTATCTCAAATGCAAGGGTGGGATTCAAACGAAACATTGCGGCCAGGGTAGCCGCATATTTAATAAAATCGGATCTGATCATCAAGAATCAATTAATATCCGGACAGGTCACAATCCGAAGAACTTAAATAAATAATAGACAATTGCCGCGATGACCATGGAAACAGGAATTGTCAGAATCCATGCATAAAGCAGATTGATGGTCACTCCCCATTTTACAGCTGTTACCCTTTTGGTCAGACCGGTTCCCATAATGGCTCCGGTAATGGTATGGGTAGTACTGACAGGAATACCAAACGCATCAGTCCCAAAGAGGAGAATCGCACCTGCTGCTTCCGCCGTCACACCTTCGAAAGAGGTGAGTTTGGTAATTTTTGTCCCCATAGTTTTGACAATCCTCCATCCTCCTGAAATTGTCCCCACACTGATGGCCGTGTAGCATCCAAGTACAATCCAATGCGGAATTGAATGGATCTTACCTCCAACCATAGAGATATGTGCCCAATCCGGAATCGATGCCGGATCGACCCCCTTAAAAAAAACCATAAGCGTTGCCGCAATAAGCCCCATCACCTTCTGGGCATCATTTCCACCATGTCCCAGACTAAAAAGAGCGCTGGAAAGAAGTTGGAATTTCCTGAAATACCTGTTTAATAGATGCGGATTCCCATTTCGCAAAAGATTTAGCAGCAGGACAGAAATAAAATAGGAGATCATCATACCTAGAAACGGAGCAAGAAAGATGAATGCGGCAATCTTTAAAATGACACTGGTATGGACTACAGACCAGCCTGCATAAGCAATAGAAGCTCCTGCCAGTCCGCCTATCAGGGTATGTGATGAGCTGGAGGGTATTCCAAGATACCAGGTCAGCAGATTCCAAAGAATGGCAGCGATGATGCCGGCAAGAATTACCTGTAGATTAATGGCATTGGTATCAACGACTTTAGAAATTGTATCCGCAATTTTTAGCTCAAAAATGGCATATGCCAGAAAGTTGAAAAATGCAGCCCACAAAACAGCCTGAAGGGGAGATAATACCTTGGTAGATACAATGGTAGCAATAGAATTCGCAGCATCGTGGAACCCGTTGATAAAATCAAACAAGAAAGCCAGCACGATGATGATAATCAACAATGTAAAGCTCATGATCTTGAAATTAACAGGTTATTATAAGAAAACTTTAATAAAAAAGATTGCTCATCCCATTTTGATGATTAAGGACGAAAAGATATTGCCCACATCATCACATTTATCAATGGCCTTTTCCAAAGAGGTTAAAATATCCCTCTTTTTGATCAGATCAATCGCATTGACTTCCTGGTCAAAGAGTTTGGAGAGATATTCCTGGTATATGTCATCCACTTCGCTTTCAAATTCATTGATTTTTTCAATACTCAGTTGATGATATTTAAAATCATTGATCGAACGGACACTGCGTAAGATATTCTGAATCTCTTTGTTGGCAGAGTGAATCCGGTCTGCAATCCAGACGAATTCATCAGGAATAGGGTACAACTTATATAGGTTAATTCGTCTAGAAGAGGAATGGATATAATCTACAATATCATCCATTTTGCATGCCAGTTCATGTATGTCTTCGCGGTCTAAAGGGGTGATAAAAGTACCGTTCAATTCGGTCAACAGTTTCCGTGTGATATCATCACCAATGTGTTCGACGTCCTTAATCTGTCGCATGTATTCCATCCTTTGGTTCAGATCGATTTCCCGAACCAGCTTAATCAGCAATTCGGAGGCGAGTACCAAGTTATCCGCGGCATCATTGAAAAGGGGAAAGAACTTCCGATCTTTCGGAACCATAAAACTAAAAATCGAGTCAAGTCTCATACAGTGAGGTTATTATTGGAAATGTAAGTTTCGGTTTTCCCTTTTCCCAATAACTACAAATTACATCTAATCATTTTAAAAATCGATTACAGTTTTGTTACATTACTGTTACATATTTATGTTGATATTCATATTTGAACATGATCGGTTTTAAGTATTTTTGATTAGTTCCTGGTAGAATTAAACTTAACTGCACTGTAATATTTTTGAAACTTCTTTGTAATATTATTATGGCTAATTTGTGTACTTAAGTTATTCTGTATCCATTGAATATCAAAGCTCATTTAAGATGAAAAGACCACGATTAAGTGTGTCAAACAAAAGCAAATGATTAGTCGGAGTTCAATGTGGCAAATGAAAAACAAATTATATTAAGCGTGAAAGATAATTTTAGGATTCTGGTTGCTGAGGATGAAGAGGATATTTCCGAAATCCTTCAGTTTAATCTCGAAAGTGAAGGATATAAGGTGGATGTCGTTCATTCTGCGGAAGAAGCGCTGCTAAAGAAGTTGACAGATTACGATCTCTTTTTACTGGATGTTATGATGGGCAAAATGACAGGTTTTGCTTTGGCGCAAAAAATGAGAAAGGAACTGGACATCAATACACCTATCATATTTCTGACTGCCAGGGATAGCGAAAATGACCTGCTGACCGGTTTTTCAGTCGGGGCCGACGATTATATGGCCAAACCATTTTCCATCAGGGAGTTACAGGCCAGGGTTAAGACGATACTTAAAAGAAGTTTCCAAAAAGAAAGGGTTCAGGAATCAGCTATTTTAAATTTTGGCGGGATTGGACTCGACAACAAAACCAAACGATTAGTCATCCGGGATCAAAAAATTGATCTAACCCGAAAAGAATTTGAAATACTCCTTTTACTTACCAAAAATCAGGGCAGGATTTTCTCCAGGGAAGAAATCCTCAGCAGAATCTGGGCTAATGATGTGATAGTGACAGACAGAACGGTCGATGTCAACATGACCAGGCTTCGGAAAAAAATGGATGAATTTGGCGGATACGTTAAAAATAAACCGGGTTATGGTTACTATTTTGAAATATAAAGATTTTGAAACGAGCACGCGCAGATGCGACAAAAGGTGATGTAAATTCAGCTGCGAGTTCCATGAGTACTTACAGATATGCAATAATCTAACAGATTTTTACGAGTGAAACAAAAAATGCAAAACAGGTATAAGTCGTTCAAATGGAAGTTGTTTACCAACTATTTCCTACTCTTTTTTGTTTTTCTTCTCTCCATTTTGATCTATCAAAACCTGCATGAAAAGCAATTCAAGATTTCCCTCCTTGAAAACAGACTTAACGGATACACTGATTTTATCGACAAATATATTCGGAATGAAAAATTGATCGATCCTGATCAGTTTAACAGACTCGATTCCCTTAAAACGCTCATACCTCCTTCTGAGACGAGGATCACAATATTAGATAAAAAAGGAGATGTACTTTACGACAACCTGGTAACCAATTACAGAAATCTCGAAAATCACTCCCACAGACCAGAATTTCAAAAGGCTATGCTATCGGGTTCAGGTTTCAACGTTCGTCATTCAACCACAACTGACGTTGAGTACTTCTATTATGCAAGGATCTATAACAACTTAATAATCAGATCAGCAGTTGAATATAATATTGAACTTCGGAGCTATCTGAACATCGACAGGGCTTTTATGCTCTATTGTTTATTTCTTTTTGTTGTCTTTGGCAGTGTTTTGCGATTCATTACCAAAAGATTGGGTGATTCAGTTTCTAAACTTAAGGATTTCGCACTTCGTGTCCGAACGGGGCAACCAGCGGATGAAGATTTGAAATTTTCAAACGACGAAATTGGGGTGATCAGCAATGAAATCAGCAGTATGTTTGAACAGTCAAGTATCGCCAAAGCTGATCTGTTACAGGAAAAGGAGAAGCTCATCAGCCACCTTTTTGTCCTTAAAGAGGGAGTTGCCTTCTTCTCTCCCCAGAAAAAAATAATTCTCAACAACAGTCATTTTATCTTCTATATCAACATTATAGCAGAAGAATCGACTATTCCAGCAGAGAAAATTTTCGAACTCAAGGAGTTTGCAAGGATCAATACTTTCGTCGATCAAGTCATGATGGATAATCTTGCCTTGCCACTCCCTGAATTGCCACGAATTGAGTATTCCGTGCAGAGGGACGGATCGCATTTCCAAATTCAGTGCATCATTTTTCAGGACATGAGTTTCGAAATCTTAATTACCGATAATACCCAGTTGGTAAAAAGAAGTATGATGAAACAACAGATCACTTCCAACATTTCCCATGAACTGAAAACACCAATTGCCACCGTAAAAGGTTACCTGGAGACCCTCCTGAATAATCCTGATATGGATCCAAAAAGGCAACAATATTTCATCAATAAGGCTCATAATCAATCTGAAAGACTTACTCAGCTGGTGAATGACATCGCTTTGTTAAATAAAATTGAAGAATCATCGGAGCTATATCCAAAGGGTAAAATTGAAGTAAAAAAACTAGCCGACGAAGTCATAGAAAGCTTCCATGATCTCATTCAACAGAAAAATGTGGACGTGACCATGAACATCGACTCCAACGTCATTGTCCTCGCAAATTATTCACTGATCTTTTCTGTTTTCAGGAACCTGATGGAAAATTCCCTCAATTATGGCGGAGATGGCATCAGGATTGAAATAACCAATTACCATGAAGACAGTAATTATCAATACTTCTCCTTTGCCGACAATGGTCCGGGTGTGGATGAGGAACACCTGCCCCGAATTTTCGAGCGATTTTACCGGGTCGATTCAGGACGTTCGAGGAAACAGGGAGGGACGGGTCTCGGACTGGCGATCGTTAAAAATGCAATCATAGGTTTCAAGGGTGATATCTCCGCCAGAACACACAAAGGTGGTGGACTGGAGTTTATCTTTTCAATTCCGAAATTTTTTAGTTAGAAAATTGAATTTTTACCCTATTTTTGTTTCACCTGAATTTGATTCCAATATTCGATGAAACAAAAAATAGACGCATTAAATCAGCATCTGGCCAATGCCGGCGCGGTTGAGCTGATCCGGTATTTTCTGGAAGAATTCAAGGGAAAGATTGCCTTGTCTAGTAGTCTTGGACTTGAAGATCAAGTACTTACCCAAATGGTTTGTTCTGTTGACAAAAATGTCAAAATCTTCACCCTGGATACAGGAAGATTGTTTCCTGAGACTTACGATTTGATCCACCGCACCAATCAAAAGTATGGAATTCAGATGCAGGTTTACTTCCCTGAGGCTCTTCATGTGGAAGATATGGTGAGAACAAAGGGCATCAATCTATTTTATGACTCAATAGAAGACCGCAAAACATGCTGCAAGATCAGGAAAATTGAGCCTCTTCGACGGGCTTTCTCCGGTTTGGAAGTCTGGATTTGTGGCTTAAGGAGAGAACAATCCGTCACACGTTCTGAAATGCAGCCTATTGAATGGGACGAGGCAAATGGATTGATTAAACTTAATCCCCTGATTGATTGGACTGAAGAACAAATTCGAAACTATATCAAAGAACACAAAATACCCTATAATCCTCTTCATGACCGCGATTTCCCAAGTATTGGCTGTCAACCTTGTACCAGGGCCATCCTACCGGGAGAAGATCTTCGGGCCGGAAGATGGTGGTGGGAAAATCCTGATACTAAGGAGTGCGGACTGCATAAAAGATAGATATAGATAGAGATACCTGATTACAACTTTATTTCAGGTACCTTTGCGGCCTATTTATCAAGTAATAATTATGCTATTTCGGTCACTAAACATCATAGATCCTATTCTGAAAGCCGTTGAAGAAGAAGGTTATACCACCCCAACTCCCATCCAGGCAGAAGCAATTCCAATTATTTTAAAAGGCACTGATTTACTGGGATGCGCGCAGACAGGAACAGGAAAGACAGCAGCCTTCGCCATTCCCATTCTGCAATTACTGGCACCAAATATCGTTCCGGGTCGAAAAAGAAAAATCAGAAGTTTAATCGTCACGCCAACCAGAGAGTTAGCCATACAGATTGAAGAGAGTTTCAAGGCTTATGGTCGTCATACCGGCTTGACTTGTACCGTCGTCTTCGGGGGTGTCGGTCAAAAACCACAAACAGATGCCCTGCGAAACGGGGTTGACATCCTGGTTGCCACACCGGGCCGGCTGCTGGATTTAATGGGTCAGGGATTCATCACCTTAAAAGATGTGGAGATTTTTGTCCTGGATGAAGCCGACAGGATGCTGGATATGGGATTCATCCACGATGTCAAGAAACTTTTGACAGCCTTGCCAAAGACCCGGCAATCTTTGTTCTTTTCGGCTACTATGCCACCTGACATTGTGAAGCTTGCCAATACGATCCTTTTCAATCCAATAAAGGTTTCGGTCACGCCCGACTCTTCGGTGGTGGAAATCATTCAGCAATCCCTATATTTTGTCGACAAGGGGAACAAAAGTGCGTTGCTGCTGGAAATTTTAAAAGATCAGAAAATCAAGACTGCACTGGTATTTACACGCACCAAGCATGGCGCCAATCTCGTGGTCAAGACCCTCTTGAAGCACGATATTTCAGCAGAAGCTATTCATGGTAATAAGGCTCAAAGTGCAAGGCAACGGGCATTATCAAATTTTAAGGATCAGACTACCAGGATATTGGTCGCCACGGATATCGCAGCGAGGGGAATCGATGTCGATGATTTGCAATATGTGATCAATTACGAAATTCCTAATATTCCGGAAACTTATGTGCACCGGATCGGAAGGACCGGTCGCGCAGGCGCCGAAGGTACTGCCATTTCATTCTGCGATGCGGAAGAGAAGGAATACCTCCGGGACATCGAGAAGTTAATAGAGAAAAAAATTCCTGTCGTGGAAAATGAGATGTTCCCATTACAGGATCATCATCCGGTGAAGAGTACCCGACAACAGCAAGGCAGGGGAAATTCTGGACACTCCAGACCCACGCAGGTATCTCAGAACAAACCTTTGGTCGTTGCCAACAAAAAGCCAAAAATTCTTTTAACCAGGCAGAGATATTAATTCTTAATCGTAGATGTGATTTGGATCAACTTCATCCGGACATCCGCGGTTGTATTGTTCCATTGCACGGAGGCTCATTCCCATGGAAGAAAATCCACCGTCATGAAACAGATTCTGCATTGTTACTTTCCTGGTAAGATCGGAGAACATGACAATACAATAATCGGCACATTCGTCGGCTGTAGCATTTCCCAGAGGTGACATGCGCTCGGAAAAATCTAGCAGACTTTCGAACATTTTGATCCCATTTCCGGCCGTGGTAGGTGTCGGAGATTGTGAAATGGTATTGATCCGAACATTTCGTTCACGGCCATAGATGTATCCAAAACTACGGGCAATGGATTCAAGCAGCGCTTTGGCATCGGCCATATCGTTGTAACCATAGAAGGTTCGTTGGGCAGCGACATAAGAGAGCGCCAGGACTGACGACCACTGATTCAGGGCATCCAGTTTGCGGGCTGTCTGTAAAACTTTATGAAAGGAAAGGGCGGAGACATCAAGGGTCTTGGCCAGGTAATCGTAATCCAGGTCACTGTAGTGCCTGCCTTTACGAACATTGGGCGACATTCCGATGGAATGCAGAATGAAATCCAGTTTACCACCCAGGACTTCCATGGAACGGGTGATCAGATTCTCCAGATCCTCCAGATTAACAGCATCGGCCGGAATCACTTCAGTATGGCATTTTTCAGCAAGAACCTGAGTTTCGCCCATACGAAGGGCAATCGGAACATTGGTAAGAGTAAAAGTTGCACCCTCTTCATAGGCTCGTTCCGCAACTTTCCAGGCAATTGAATTTTCGTTCAAGGCCCCAAATATGATTCCTCTTTTCCCTTTCAACAGATTATAAGACATAATTTTAGATTAATTTATACCATTTCTTCACTTCTACATGATTCATACGCATTCCGGTGGTTTCTGTTTCAGGAATCCTGAGATGACAGATAAAAGATTATCGGAGAAGTTCTGTTGCGTTCATGCGCGCCGCATCCGTAATATTCTCGCCACTAAGCATCTTTGCCAACTCGGAGATGCGGTCGTCAGGACCAAGTAATCTAAGTCTGGTGATAGTCTCCTTTTCTGTATCTTCCTTGTAGACAAGAAAATGCTGATCACCTTTGGCGGCAATCTGTGGTAAATGGGTAATATTGATCACCTGCATGTCCTGTGAAATCTCCTTGAGAATATTCCCCATTTTATCGGCCGTTTCCCCGGAAATGCCTGAGTCAATTTCGTCAAAGAGTATCGTGGGTAATGCCTTGGATTTTGAAATTAATGCTTTAACAGATAACATAAGCCGGGATAATTCACCGCCTGATGCAACTCTTGAAATTTCGTCCAGTTCACCATTCTTATTAGCCGTAAACAGAAAACTCACTTCATCTTTACCAGAAAGTGTCAGAGATGTTCCAGTTCTCACCTCTGCCTTGAACCTCGAATTAGGCATTCCAAGCTGGATTAGTTGTTCTTCAACCTTTTTTCCCATTTTTTCGGTGGCGGCTGTTCTGTTTTTTGTTAACAGATCTGCCTGCCGATACAAAATTTCCTCCTGGGCAGTGACAGCGGATCTTATTTCAGCAACCTTTTCATCATTGGTGAAGACACTATTTACATTGAGCTCGAAATCATTGCGCAATGAAATTAATTCTTCTTCAGTCGAAACATGATGTTTTTGCAGTAAAGTATATATGATGTCCAGACGCTCATTTAAATGTTCAATCCTCCTTGGATCAAATTCAATTTTTTCAGATGAATACTCAATCTCAGATGATATATCACTCAATTCCAGATAGATACTATTCAATCTATTGGCCAATTCTGCGGCCTCTGGATAAAATTTCAAAATTTTGTTTAGTAGGTTGAATGCATCTTTTGTCCTCACTAAAACATTTCCTTCCTCTCCGCCAATCAGGTTTACCACATTCACAAGGGCCGTCTTAATTTCTTCGGCATGAGTCAGCAAAGAGAGTTCGTGTTCAAGATTTTCCTGTTCCCCGGCATGCAGTTTAGCCTTAGAAAGTTGCTCAAACTGAAACTGGAAATAGTCCAGCTCTTTTCTTAGACGGGCGGTATATTCTTCAGCCTGGGATAATTCCGTTAACAGAATTTTATATCGCTTAAATTTCGTTTGATAATCGTCCAGCAGAGACTTATTGCCAGCATAGTTATCAAGAACCATCAGCTGAAATAATTTATTACCTAATTCAAGGCTCTGGTGCTGAGAATGTATATCAATCAGCCGAACGCCAAGATCCTGCAATGTTTTAAGATTAACAGGTGTATCATTGACAAATGCACGTGACTTCCCATTTGGAGCGATCTCCCGTCTAAAAATAACCTGAGTATCGTAGTCAAGATCATTTTCTTCAAAGAGGGATTGCAATCCATAACCATTTACCTCAAAGATGCCTTCAACGATACATTTATTCTCCTTATCCTTTAGTACTGATGAATCAGCCCGCTGACCCAGGATCAGGGAGAGTGCGCCAATCAGAATGGATTTTCCGGCACCCGTCTCTCCAGTAATAATGGTCAGCCCAGTGGAAAAATCCACATCCAGTTCCCTGATAAGGGCATAGTTTCTAATTTGTAAGCGCTTTAGCATTAATTTATGTTCTTCTGCTAAAAAATTTTCGTCTGCATGATCTTATCATATTTACCTGAATTTGCAGGATCACATTCCGTCAGAATAGTCATGACACGGCTTCTTTCATCGGTGCTTCCCTTTGAAAAAATATTGACAATTTCATCAGACTTGGCATCAAAAAATATTCTGTTGATGTAGGTATCCGGCCTGGCACGGTAAACTTTTTGCATATTTTTCAAGGCATCGGCAATCTCACCTCTGCCGATATCAGGTTTCTCAGACATCACGTCCAGACCAAGCCTGTGGTAACGATACATCAGATCACGGAAAGGGCTGTATGCTTTATTCGTCAGATTGTCGATAAGCCAGAACCTGTTAATATTACCTTCAAAGGCACGCCATCCTTTTTCGTGGGCATTCTGCGATTTATTAACAATATCCCTGGCCTTCTGAAAATAAGGGGTGCCACCCATTGGTGAAAAAGAATCGTAATCGAATCCAAGAATGATGTATGCGTAATAGGCCAGGACATTGGTCAGCGCATTGGTGTTGGCGGTTTCATTGTATTCAAGAGGCTGAAATTCAACATACCTGACATCAAAATCATTGTCTTTAATATTGAGAATCGGAGTCTGATAGGAGGAATTAAAAACAGGTCTGTTCAGTTGAACCTGGATACTTCCCTTAAATTCATCAGCGCCTATCTGGTCGGTTACCTGAATGAATATCGTGCAGATAATCCTTTCATCGACAGAAAACTGATGATCCGTCCATTTCTTATTATTCATGAACTCAGAAATATCATTCCTCATAGTTTGAAAGATCTCCTTATAAGTTCCTTCGATCCTGGAACTGGAGACGCTGACATTACACTGAAACTCCTGTGCAGAAAGCCGAAGTCCCAATAGAAAAAACAAACAGAATAATAGTGGAATTCTCATAAGCATTTAATGTTCTATAAAAATACGACATTCTGCTCAATTTGAGAAGCGGGTCAGCAGGATAATTCAAGCATTCGATCTACGATGTCTGTCGCAACTTCTTGTTTCGATTTAAGGGAATATTCGAAAACCTGATCTTTCCTGGTAAGGATAGTCACTTTATTAGTGTCATAACCAAAGCCTGCCCCCTCTTCACGAAGGGAATTGAGGACGATCATATCCAGATTTTTCTTTCGAAGTTTTGCTGAAGCATTAGATATTTCATCATTGGTTTCCAGGGCAAAGCCTACCAAAATCTGATCTGCTCTTTTTATCTTGCCCAATTCCGCAGCAATGTCCTTATTGGGCTTTAGTTCTAATAACATATTCCCCTCGGAACGTTTGATTTTCTCGGAAGAAGTTAACACGGGTGAATAATCCGCCACGGCAGCAGTCATGATTGCACCGTCACAGGCAGAAAAATTGTTCATGCAAACTTCGTACATCTGATTGGCAGTAGTAACATCAATCCTCCTGATAAGCGGATGATCAATCTGCAGGTTAACCGGACCGCAAACAAGAATCACGTGTGCGCCTCTTTTGGCGAGGTCCAGGGCAATGGCAAAGCCCATCTTACCGGTTGAGTAATTTCCAATAAACCGGACAGGATCGATCCTTTCGTGAGTAGGACCAGCGGTAATCAGATAGGTTTTATTCAGGAGTTTTTTTTTTCAGTGAAGAATTTCTGCACCAATTCAAGAATCTTTTCAGGTTCCTCCATGCGGCCTTTCCCCGACAAACCACTGGCCAGTTCACCGATAGCAGGTTCAATGATTTGATTGCCGAATGATTTTAATTTAAGCAGATTTTCCTGCATGGAGGCATGGGCAAACATATCCAGATCCATAGCTGGGGCAATCATGACATGACATTTAGCCGACATATAACTGGTGACAACCAAATTGTCACAGATACCATGAGCCATCTTTCCGATCGTTGCAGCAGTTGCCGGAGCAACTAAAAAAAGATCTGCCCAGAGTCCTAATTCCACATGGCTGTTCCAGGAACCACTCTCCCTGGCAAAAAAATCGCTTAATACCGGCTTTCCTGATAGGGTGGAAAATGTCAGGGGGGTAACGAATTCCTTAGCCGCGTCTGTCATAAGAACCTGTACCTCAGCGCCTTCTTTTAAAAGGCCCCTTAAAAGGTACACCGCTTTATAAGCAGCAATGCTTCCGGTGATACAGAGGACAATCTTTTTACCCCGTAACGGCATGTTATTTTTTCTCCTTGGCAGGATTTCTGTAATAGATCAAACCGTCTTTAAACTCTTCGTAAGCAATCAGGACCGGTTTGGAAAGTCTTTCGTAATATCTTGAAATCTCAATCTGTTCACGGTTTTCAAAGACCTCCTCTAAGTTGTCGGAATAAGAGGCAAATTCCTGCAATTTCTGGTTTAATTCCTCTTTGACCTCAGCATTGATCTGATTGGCACGCTTGGCAATAACCATCAATGATTCATAAACATTATCTGTGGTGGCATCCAACTCATTCAGATTGCGTGGCACAGTGGTAGAGGCAGCTTTAACTTTTCTGTAATCCATAATTATTTTCTATTTCTTAAGGTCTTCATCTTTCAAATTCATCATCTTCTTTGTGTTGGCAAAGAATCTGTCTGCTTCCTTCCGGAATTTACTATTGGGAAATTCATCCACAAAGGTGTAATATTCATCTAATTCTGAATTCAAACGCTCGCGTTTTTTTTCTTCGATACTGTTCTCACCCAGCAGATATTTTGATTTCAAAAGGTAGAACATCAATTCCTCACGATATTTAGAATCCGGAAATTCTTTCAGACTGTTAGTCAGGGAAATAACCGAAGCACGGTAGTCGCCAAGATCATAATACAATCTTCCGTTTAAATAAGATTTCAGCACCAACTTCTCCCTTAGCTCATCTATCAACTTATTCGCGTCTGCAACTTTGGCGCTGGAAGGAAAAATATTGATAAAAAGCTGAAAAGCATCAATTGCATCCTGCGTAGTCTTCTGGTCGAGCCTTGGAGTCGGTGAATCAAGATAATAACATTGTCCAACCATAAACTGGGATTCTTCCGCAAATGAACTGTGCGGATACTCTTTTATCAGCTGACGGAAATAATGACCTGCCAAAAGATAATCCTTCTGACCGAAATTACTTTTTGCCAGATAATAATAAACCTGATCTGAGCGGTTAGTGCCCTTGTAAATGTTAATTAGCTCAGAATAAAGCTGTGTCGCTCGTGTGAAATCATTCTTATCAAAATATTCACGAGCCTTTTTAAGCTTGTATTCATAGTCTGTGCTCTTGACTATTTTTTGATATTCACCACAAGATGAGGCGATTAGTAAAACGCCTAAAATTAAAATTGTACTTACTTTCCGAATCATGGTGCAAAGATAAGTTTTTTCTGCATTTATTGAAAATTTAAGCCGGATCCAAATTGTCCCGACCGAGATCTTCTTACTTGTCCAAACCCAAAATAATTTTTAGATTTGCACGCTCTCAAAATCATTTTGCAATACTACATAAAGTTTACTACCGTGGATATATTTGAAAAAATTAAATCTGACAAAGGCAACCTTGGTCAGTATCAGAAAGAAGCACATGGTTATTTTTCCTTCCCTAAGCTGGAAGGAGAGATTGGCCCGAGGATGAAATTCCGTGGAAGAGAGGTACTTAACTGGAGTCTGAACAATTATTGCGGTCTGGCAAACCATCCCGAAGTTCGTCAGGCTGATGCTGAAGCAACCGCTCAATATGGTCTGGCTTACCCTATGGGAGCCCGGATGATGTCGGGACAAACCAGTAAACATGAGGAATTGGAAAAACAATTGGCAGCTTTTGAAGGCAAAGAAGATGCTTTTCTACTTAATTATGGCTACCAGGGTATGATTTCCATCATCGATGCCATCTGCGGAAGGAACGATGTAATTGTATACGATGCGGAGGCACACGCCTGCATTCTCGATGGCGTCCGCCTGCACATGGGCAAAAGATTTGTTTTTCAGCACAACGATATTGACAGCCTCAGGAAACAGCTCGGCCACGCCACTTCTCTGGTTCAAAAAACCGGTGGCGGAATCCTGGTGATCACGGAAGGTGTTTTTGGTATGGCAGGAGACCTCGGACAACTTGATAAGATCGCCGCACTAAAAAGTGAATTCAGTTTTAGACTACTCGTCGACGACGCCCATGGTTTTGGTACCATGGGAGCAACAGGCGCTGGTGTAGGAGAGCATTTTGGCGTACAAGACCAGATCGACATGTATTTCGGCACATTTGCCAAATCAATGGCCGGAATAGGTGCCTTCATTGCCGCCAAAGAGGAAGTTTGTGATTTCCTCCGTTACAACATGCGCTCACAAACCTTCGCAAAATCCCTGCCGATTGCCATGGTTATCGGTCTGTTGAAGAGGCTCGAACTAATCAAGACCCAACCACAAATCCGCGAAAACCTTTGGACTATCGTAAGGGCACTTCAAAAGGGTTTGAGGAGTGAGAATCTCGATCTTGGCGTCACCAATTCACCTGTCACCCCCGTTTACCTTTCAGGAAGTGTTCCTGAAGGCACTAACGTAATCATGGATCTGCGAGAAAATTACAATATTTTCTGCTCCATTGTGATCTACCCGGTCATTCCGAAAGGTCAGCTTTTGCTCCGCCTGATCCCTACTTCATCTCATACACTTGAAGATGTTGAGTACACCATCAAAGCATTCTCCGAAGTACGTAAGAAACTGGAAGCTGGTAAATATGCCGCGACTAAGATTGCGCAAGTCTCTTAGTATAAACGATATAGACAACAAAAAAGGGAGAACGTAAATTCTCCCTTTTTTGTTGTCAGCCTGATTCAGAACCAACCCGACAAGTTATTAAATCGACTTTCGAGGTTACTTAACCTTCTCAATCCACAGATTTCTGAATTGAATCTTAGAACCTTCCGCCTGTAAACCAATGCTGCCGCTGGTCATCGAACAGTTTTTAATCTTATTCTGCAGAAGTCCGTTGACGCTAACCTCAACGGTATTTCCCTTACAAACAATATCATAACTGTTCCATTCACCTACCGGCTTCTCGTTGCAAGGTTTCAACTTCACGGCAATCGGTTTTACTTTTTCTGTTCCAACATAAATACTGTCACCGGCCGTTGCCTTCTCCCCTATCGCATTAACGATAAAATCGCCGGCACACAAGGTTTTCAACTGGCACTGATAATGTTTTGGCCACATCTGATCCGGACCATTGGTATGCACAAAAACACCGCTGTTGGTAGCTTTTTCCGGGTAACACCATTCAACATGCAAATGATAATTGGAGTACTCCTTCTTCGTTCTCAGATAGCCCATTGGTACCCCGGGAGTCTCAATTAATCCATTTTTAACATAAAAGAAGGACTCCGGCTTAATGGACGGATCATTTACAAATATCGTCCAGCCGTTCAGGTCTTTCCCATTAAAAAGAGATTCCTTTTTCTGAGCATAACCATTCAGTACAAACATTAATAACAAGACAACAAGAATATTTTTCATAAGCTTCAATTTTTAGAGCAATAAAAATATAAATAAATCCCTGCAAGGTTTCATTAAGAACAATTATATTTTACTGAATCCCTGTTCAAGGTCCGCAATCAAATCCGCCTTATCCTCAACCCCAATTGATACCCTGATCAGTGAATCCTTGATACCTGCCATCTCCCGCTCTTTTGCGGTGATAGAAGAATGTGTCATCAGCGCCGGATGTTCAATCAGAGACTCCACTCCTCCCAGACTCTCGGCAAGTGTAAAGAGGTTAAGGCTCTCCAAAAACTGTACAGCCTCCTTCTCCCCTCCCTTGATCTCAAACGAAATCATGCCACCGAAACCCGTTGCCTGCCGCAATCCAATCTCATATTGAGGATGACTTTTCAAACCCGGATAATAAACCCTCGAAACTTTGGGATGATTTTCAAGATATTCCGCAATAGCCATGGCATTCGATTGGTGCCTTTCCATTCTAAGCGAAAGGGTCTTTAATCCTCTTAGCGCCAGATAACAATCAAATGGAGAAGGAACATTGCCAAGTGCATTCTGACTGAATTTCAATTTTTCATACAAAACCTGATCACTTACCATGATGGCCCCACCAATCACATCGCTGTGACCCGCGATATATTTTGTAATGCTATGAACCACGATATCAGCTCCCTGGACAGCCGGATTCTGGAAATAAGGCGAAAGGAAAGTATTGTCTACTACTACTATTATATTGTGTCTGTGTGCGACATCACATATAGCCTTGATATCGCAGACCCTCAAAAGCGGATTAGTTGGTGATTCCAGCCAGATCATCCTGGTTTCCGGGCGAATGGAGGATTCAACCAGAGAGACATCCGTTGCATCGACCAGACTCACATGAAGATCATATTTTTCTTCCCACTGGTGAAACAACCTCTTGGTCCCACCATACAAATCGTCGAATCCAATGACATGATCGCCAGGTTTGATGAAAGCAAACAATACAGTGGCTTCGGCGGCTAAACCGGAAGCGAAACCAAGTCCGTATTTCGTCTTTTCCAGCGAAGCATATCGCTCTTCAAGAGCGAATCTGGTCGGATTTTGACTTCTGGAATATTGGTAGAATCCGGGATTCTTTACCTCTTTCCTGGCATAGGTTGAAGAAAGATAGATCGGAGCTACTACTTCGTTCTTGCTGCCTTCCAAAAATTCGGCTCCTTCGCCAACATGGATAGCCCTGGTATCAAATGAATGTTTTTCGTGTGTCATATTAGAGAAATTAATTATTTTTTTCAGATAAATATCTTTCCGCATCGATGGCGGCCTTGCATCCGGATCCTGCAGCGGTTATGGCCTGACGATAATGAGGGTCCATTACATCTCCACAGGCAAAAACTCCGGGAATATTAGTCATGGAACTCACACCAATGGTCTTGATGTAACCGGTTTCATCCGTTTCAATCATGGGTTGGAAGATGCCGGAACTAGGCTTATGACCAATAGCAAGGAAAAATCCATCAACCGGTACCGTAATTTCCTCCTCCCCTGCTTCACCCTTGTTTTTTGTCAGGACTACTCCTTCAACCACTCCTTGCCCTATCAGGCCCTTAGTCTGATGTTTCCAGAGAATTTCAATATTTGGAACGCGCAATACTCTATCCTGCATTACCTTGGAAGCTCTTAACTGATCGCGGCGAACAACCAGGTAAACCTTGCGGCACAATCCTGCCAGGTAAATCGCCTCCTCAACAGCCGTATCTCCACCACCGACAACGGCTACATCTTTCCCCCTGTAGAAAAATCCATCGCAGGTAGCACAAGCCGAAACACCAGATCCGGCATATTTTTTCTCATCCGGCAATCCAAGGTATTGTGCTTCAGCGCCGGTGGCAATGATAACGGTCTCAGCTTCAATCACCTTCAAGCCATCAATAGTGATCCGATGAACATCTTTCCCAAATTCAGCAGCAGTGGCGAGTCCCCAGCGTACATCAGTCCCAAATCGAACTGCCTGTGCCTTAAGGTCTTCCATCATCACTGGACCGGTAACACCTTCGGGGTAACCCGGAAAATTCTCTACTTCGGTTGTGGTCGTCAACTGACCTCCAGGTTGCAGTCCCTCATACATCACCGGATGCAGGTTAGCCCGGGAAGCATAGATGGCGGCAGTAAAACCTGCTGGACCTGATCCGATAATTAAACATTTCACTTGCTCAACCTCCTTCGGTTGACTGGCAGAAGAACCTTTTGGGCTCTCCGTATTTAACGGTTTAAACATTTCCATATCAAAAAATTTTCATCAAAAATAGGCAAATTCAGTTTCATGAGCAATAATTGCTAGTGTAAATTATTTATTTTTTAATATTACCAGCAATATTTTGGTATACGAAAAACTGAAGCTATTTTTATGCTGTTTGTTTTCAAAATCATTGAATAGAGAGGCTGAACCAAATTTATTCTCCCTACAAATAAAATATTCAAAAATGAAAAATCTAGCATTTCTGTTTTTATTTTGCATTTCCACTTTCACGTCTCTGGCTCAGAAAACCGAAATTAAGTATTTATCCGGCACCGACAAAGACCATACCTTAACATGGGATTTCTTTTGTACCAAAGGAATGAAAAGTGGTTCCTGGACGACCATCCAAGTGCCTTCGAACTGGGAATTTCAAGGTTTTGGAGGTTTCAACTACGGGCAGAATGAAAAGGTATACAACAATGAACAGGGACTTTACAAATACAAATTTCAGGTGCCGGCATCCTGGAAAACGAAGAACATCACAATCGTCTTCGAAGGTTCCATGACAGATACGGAAGTGAAAATAAATGGAAAACTTGCCGGACCCATTCACCAAGGCGCATTTTACCAATTTCATTTTGATATTACTCAGCTGCTGAAATTCGGTGAGACGAACCTGCTGGAAGTAACAGTGAATAAAGAATCATCAGATTTCAGTGTAAATAAAGCTGAACGGAGAGGCGACTTCTGGGTATTTGGTGGAATTTACCGCCCGGTATACCTTGAAGCCAAACCTTCAGAATCGATCGATCGGATCGCCATCGATGCCAGGGCCGACGGCTCCTTCAAAATGAATGCATTTTTAAAGGGTATAGCTAAGGCAACGGTTGTCGAAGCACAGATTCTAACTACGGATGGAAAAAGATTCGGATCTCCTCTTAATACTGATATTGGCGCAAATAAAGAACTAATTCAACTTTCTGGATCTTTCGTGAAACCCGCGCTCTGGAATACTGAAACACCCAATCTTTACGATGTGGTGGTAAGCTTAAAGGAAGGGAGTAAAGTCATTCACCAGATCAAACAGCGTTTTGGATTTCGCACCGTGGAGGTTCGGCAAAATGACGGGATCTATGTGAACAACCAGAAGATTATTTTCAGGGGAGTTTGTCGTCACACCGCCTGGCCCACTTCCGGCAGATGTTCCAGCAAAGAATTGAGCATTAAGGATGTGAACCTGATGAAGGACATGAATATGAATTCAGTGCGCATGAGCCATTACCCACCGGATCAGCACTTTCTGGATGTTTGTGATTCGCTGGGGATGTTTGTTCTTGATGAATTGACCGGTTGGCAGGCCTATTACAGCACTGAGGTCGGTACCCGTCTCGTCAGGGAATTGGTCGAACGAGATGTGAACCATCCTTCTATTCTATTGTGGGATAATGGGAATGAAGGAGGTTTCAACAAAGATTTGCGAGGCGAATATGCCAAATATGATCCCCAGAACAGGCAGGTAATTGAGCCATGGGCTAAACTGAATGGAACAGATACGAAGCACTATCCCGGTTACAAATACGTCGAGAATGCCCTGAATACGGGTAATTTGATCTATTTCCCAACTGAATTCCTGCATGGATTATATGACGGTGGTTTGGGTGCTGGTTTAGATGACTATTGGAACCTGATGAGTTCAAAAACACTCGCAGCCGGCGGATTCTTGTGGGTATTTGCCGATGAAGGGATTGTTCGCAACGATTTGAAAGACTCGATCGACACGCACGGCAACAATGCTCCGGATGGTATCTTAGGACCTAACCGTGAAAAAGAGGCCAGTTATTATACCATCAGGGAAATCTGGTCACCCGTGCATGTAAAAAATCTGAAGATAGATGATTCATTTGACGGCAAAATCCCGGTTACCAATCGGTTTTTGTACACCAATTTAAGCCATTGCAAGTTCAGCGGAGAATTGGCAAAGATTTCCGGTAATTTCCCTGGGATAGCCATGCAAAAAACCAACGTAAAAATCTCCTCACCTAACATTGCTGTGAGTGACAGCGGCTATTTGAAAATGACACTCCCAAAAAACTGGAAGGGAAACGACGTACTTTATCTTACGGCAACCGATCCATATGGCCGGCTGATCAATACCTGGTCCTGGAATATTTCCAAACCGGAGTCCTTGAAAAATCGGCTCGTTCAGCGTACTCAGGATGAAGTAAAGAGTGGCGAAACGGGAGACTTCCTCTTTTTGACCTCCGGAAAAGTCACTACCCAGTTTAGCAAAAAGACTGGCTTGTTAACGGAGGTCAAGGTTGGCGACAAGCTCCTTCCTTTCAATAACGGTCCAACTTTTGTGGGAGACACCCTTACTTTCAAGGAAATTAAATTGGTGAAATCAGGCGCCTCAACAACGGTTGAAATCTCATATGACAAGTCGCCTCAATGTTTTGCCAGATGGACGATGTTGCCTGGTGGATGCCTGGAATTGGAGTACCAATATCATCCGGTAGGAAAAACTGATTTTGCAGGTATCACTTTCAATTATCCGGAGAATCTGGTCAAGAGTGCAACGCTGGTTTCCAATGGGCCCTATCGGGTATGGAAGAACCGGACAAAAGGCACTGAATTTGGAGTTTTCAACAAGACCTATAACAATACAATTTCCGGCGAAACCTGGGATTACCCAGAGTTTAAGGGCTATTATGCCAATTTTTATGCCGTACAAGTTCAAACGAAGGAACTACCTTTTACCCTTGTTTCGGCGACTCCGGATCTGTTTTTGCACCTATTCACACCACAATCGGCCAGATTTGCCAAAGGTGGAGTAGCACCGGCTTTCCCTTCGGGCAATGTCTCGATTCTAAATGGGATCAGTGCGATTGGGACCAAATTCACTAAACCAGAAACTGAGGGTCCGCAGAGTCAGCGGAATGAATATCTGCAAGAATCAAAACCTTTGACAGGTAAGATATATTTTCACTTTGGGGAGTAGCGCAGCCATCGCTTTTTATCGCTTGTATCGATGGCTATGGAATTGTAATGAAGATAATTAATCAGCTGTAATAGAGTGTGTCTGCACTCAATTCCTGATCATTTGGCCATGCAATAAAATAGCCGTTATTTTTCACGAGTTGAAAATATCCCGGGTCTTTAAGTTGTGAAAATATCCCCTTGTTGAAGTACGTCTTAAGATCAACCAATTTAGTTTTACCATCTGAGAACTCAACAAAAAGAGTGTTCACACTAGCGACCCGAATACTTTTAATTGTGTTCATTATTCCAGAGGTTTAATTTTAAATGTTTCTTTACCTTCAGTTGCCAATTTCCAGTCAGCCAACAATTCATCCTGATGAATCTCGATCCACGCCTGAACTAATCGCAATTTTTTAGAAGGTATCTCTCCTGCCAATATTTCAGCGGTTTCAATCTCAATTACAGCCACTTCTCCCTGATATTCTACATGTATATGTGGTAAACTGTGCCTTTTATCATCAAAATGAAACATCCGAATGATAATACCATAAAACATTGATATGACTGGCATTTTATTTTCAAAATTAGAAAATTATCCAATGATATACAAAAGTTTCGTAATAACTGTTTCAATTATTCAGAGAAAGGCGCCTTTATGCTTTTTACCAGCATCTATATTCATTTTGAGGAGTAACAGAGGATCCTTCAGTCTCAGCGTCAGGCACATAGTTAAGCAAACCGATAGGGTCTAAATCCCTGTTTGAATTATCCGATTTTTGTCTGGCACCTTTGTTCGTCATTTAACTAAAAAGTACTATTTTCGCAGCGGTATTCAATGTTCTATGATTAAGAATAGATATTTCGGGGTGTAGCGCAG
>JBAXKJ010000013.1:0-136631 GCA_037137375.1 Prolixibacteraceae bacterium | reverse complement strand
CGGGAGGTGGTCAATTTACTGCGCCGATAGGTGGTCAATTTAGGCGTTTTGTCCACTCAACAGCATTTATGTATTCAGTGAGAATCATAGCTTGATTCCAATTTTTGGAATCCGCTAATAGTTTCTGAACGTTTGCCCCATCAAGCTCTTCTCGATCATGCCTTTCTTTTTCAATTCTTTGCTTTTCTTTTTGCAAACGCCAGCCTTCCTCAAGTTTTAATTGATATTCCCTGTCTTTTATTGCAAACAGTTCAATACCAGCAATGGGGGTAGATGTAATCTTGAAATCTATTTGAAATTGGCTGTTAGATACTATAATCTAGTTCGATTACTTTCGTGTCAAGATCAATGGCTTTAAATGCCACTTTGTTTTGTGTTATCTGACCATATTTTTTTAAGGTTTGTAGTCTTGTATGTCCACTTGCTGACATAATATTAAGATTTGGAACATTTGCATTCATTGCTAATGTGACAAATGTACGTCTGCATGTATGGGATGAAATTAATTTTCTTCTAATGGTTTCAAAATCTTTGTTAGTTTTTAAACTTCTTCTCTTCTTCATTACTGGTTCACCAAAGACATCATATTTTTTTAAAACTTCTTTTAGCTCTCGGTTAAAATATTGAGCTGAAAATTTAGGCAGAGTGAAATTGTATTTTTCCAAAATTTTTAGTGCTGTTTCTTGGATCGGTATATTGACTCTAAATTCTGTTTTCTTATTTTCTTGAACAATTGCATAGTCACCTTCTTCATCTTTAATAAAGTTGAATTGATTCAATTTTGATAGATCACTGTACCGCAATCCGCAAAAACAGTTGAAAATAAACAAATCTATAATTTTCTGGTGTGCATTGCATGTTGTTTTAACTTCCATCAGTATCTGAATATCTGCCTTATTTAAAGCAATAATATCGTTCTCATATTTTGGTGATTTAAAATTCAGGACAGCAGCTTTAAAGGTAAAAATTTCTTTTTCTTCAATCCATTTCATAAAAGTTTTTAAACTTGCAATGCGTTTATGGATTGTATTATCGTTTAATCCACCTTTCGTTTTAAAAATATTTACCTTGTAGATTTTATTATCATCTAAACCACCTTTCGTTTTATAATATTTTACTTTTCTTGTTTCACTTAAAAAGTGCCTAAAATCGACCATAAAATCCAAACTGTTTATTGCTGAAAATGTCAAGATTTTGCTGTGTGCTTTTTCCCAATCCAGCAAAGCGTTTTGTAAACTCACGTAATCTTTAACACTAGGCTTATTGTTTAATTCCTTCTGTTTGAAAATATAGAATTCACCATAGTAATCAATCAATGATTTGTCCTTCCTAGGTTGAGGTGCTGAAACATTTGGAAACGTATAAGTGCCGAAAAGAGTCTTTTCTGCATTTCCATCAACCCAATCATTAAGTTCTTTCTGATTTATCTGATAATTAGCTAAATTGCGCTGAAATACGTATTTGATATAATCATCAACTTTCTTTTTTAATGTTATTATCTTTCTGTTGCAGCTTTCAAATTCTGGAAATTTTGAATTGAATAGTAATTCCTTTGTGAAATATGATTTCTGATACTTATACTTAGTGTTAAATCGTAATATTTTGCCTTTGTGCTTGAAATAGACATAGATATACTCATATCCATTATTTTTAACTACTTTCAACTCAGACTGATCTTTGATAACCATTTTAACTGTTTAAATTGAGTTACAGTTTTGACCATGTCTGCAAAGATAAGTATTATATCTAAGTTTTTATGTACCAATTTATGTACGATCGTTCTATTTATGTACTGATTTATGTACTTTCAGGAAGTCTTAAATGCCTGAATAACAGCGCATATACTTTCTTAATTTAGAAAAGTGAACTTATTAATCTATAAAGTTAATTAAATGCTTAATTATCAGCGTTATAACACATTAGGTTTCAGATTCTGTCACCCCGACATATTATTCATTGATTATCAACATATTAAATTAGATTTTGAACACATTTTGAACTTTTCTTAAGTTAAGAATTGAGTTTGAGAATATTTAGGAGGTGCCTGACAGTAAGTCTGGGTAGCCTCTTTTTTATTAATGCTTTAGTAGCGGTGGGGCGACAAAAAAATGAATTTCAAAACATCGGAAAGCAAGCTGATGGATCTAATTAAACTTATAAACAAATAAATATGAGGAGTTTAATATTAACATTTGCCGGAACTTTTCTGTTGCTTTTGTCCACATCTTTTCTTTCTGCCCAAAGCTATTATGTTGATCCTATCAACGGCAACGATAACAACAGTGGGACGGCATGGGATGCGCCCTTGAAAACAATCACCAAAGCCCAGGAAAAGGTGAGGTCAGCGAATACTACAATGAATTCCGATATCTATGTTTATTTGCGTGGTGGTGATTACAATTTGACTTCAACGTTAACTTTTACTGGTCAGGATGGTGGGAAAAATGGATTCAAGGTCATTTACAAAGCATATAACGCTGAGAAACCCATCATTACAGGAGGTAAACAAATCAACGGATGGACTCAGGTTGCGGGGAAAAATTATTTCGTGGCTAATGTGCCAACTGCAGCAGGTTTTGCAGGCTATTTCCGCAATCTTTGGGTGGATGGCAAACGCGCTATTCAGGCAAAAAGCGGTTGGATTACGACACATGCCATGACCTATAATGACCCGAATACGACGCAGGAACGTGATGGTTATATTGTGAAATCTTCTGATCTAAAGGACTATACCAATTTGTCAGACATGCGAATATTTCAATGTGGTGTATTTAAACATGTGGAGATTCCAGTTGAGGCTATAGTATCACTTACCACTACTGAAAAAGCGATAAAAATGAAACAACCTAACTTTTTTGACTGGTCAAAAAACCACATGTTTAAAACATCCGATGTTATCAGGGTAATCAATGCTTTTGAGGAATTGGATGAACCCGGAGAATTTTATTTAAATCGCGATATACAAAAGGTTTATTACTATCCGCGCGCTGGCGAAAACATGAATACCGCCAAAGTAATTGCCCCAGCAGTTGAAATTCTGTTAAAAATTCAGGGTGCCTCAGGGAATGTTGTTACGAACTTGCAGTTTGAAGGAATTGCTTTTCAGTATGGCAACCTCACAAGCCCCGCAACCAGGGAAATTGGACGTAGCCAGGCCGACTTGTATTCCGACTATACCGCAATCGAGGGTCAGATTCAATTACAGTATAGTGAGAATATTACTTTTAAAAAGTGCCGTTTTGAGCACCTGGCAAGTTCGGGCATCTATCTCCCTGACAATACCAACAACACACTCATTGAAGGGAATATCTTTAACGATCTGACCGCTGCGGCCATCCTGATAGGTAAGGATATGAACCCTAGCGCAACAGTTAATAACAATACAACTATCAGCAACAATGTGATCCGGTCGATTGGTGCTGACTTCTTTCAGGCATCTGGTATTTATGCCAATGTGAGTAAAAACCTCACCATTACCCATAACGACGTAGCTGATGTGGCCTATTTTGGTATCAACCAGCGCTATTCATTGGTAAACACAACTTATGTTGGGAATACCCAAATCACCTACAATAAAGTTAGTAATTATGCGACCGCCAGCCGTTATGGTTTTGGTATTGGTGATGAGGTTGCAGGAATATACTTTTTTGGAGTGCAGGATTCCAAAGTGAGCAGAAACTATGTCCAGTATTCAGGTAATAAACGAATAGCCGCAGCATACCGGCAAGATCAACTGGCAAAAAACATTACCTGGGACAACAATGTTGCTGATTGCAAAACAGTGGCAAGAAGCTTTTCCTGGCACACCCAGCAGCCTTACGGTGGAATTGCTTTCGACAACAATTTTTCGAATGTTGCAGGAGAATTTATTGCCACTACAGGTTGTTCGAACACCAATTTCCATTTAGAAAGCAGTGCTCCGGCATGGTCTTCCGCAGCTCAGTTTATAATAGATGAAGCCGGATTGGAAACTCCTTATCGTTCCTTACTAAACGAATTCGGACCCGATATTTATGATTTTTCGGAAGTACCAACTTTAGTTGATGTTGCCTGGAGTACTGATCTATGGAATTATTTGGTGGCCCAAAGACTTCCGTATGCAATAAGCATAAACAATTGGCGGCAGACGTCTGAGGATAGCCCATCTGCTGTTTCGTTGGCTTCGGGAGAAATAAAACTGGCAGGGGCTTATACTGCAACTTTTAGAGGGGCAATTTATGGCAACGAAACGATCAAACTTAAACTTCGCTTTACCGAAACCGGTTCAGGAAAACAGACTGTTATAACCCGTGTGAAGAACAGTTATGGAGATAAAGGCTATTCTACCCAGGCTGATTATCAAGTTGTATTCACACCAACGAGCATTCAATTATTCCGGAATAATAGCGATGGCACCAAAACGACTTTAATAGGCTCAGGAGGCTTGGTGGGAAATACCATTACCAATAAAACTTCGCTTTATGGCCCTGAGGCACAATTGGTTGAAATTGGCACGTTCAATCAAGCCAATGGGGTTCAGCTAAATTTAAAGGTAAATGGTGCAACTTTGTTTGATGTACAGGACAATGTTAGTGGGTTTTTAACTCATCCCGGATATGTGCTCTTTAACAATTCGTTAAGCACAGGTACCATTTATATAAGTGATTCGCCAATTTCAACTGGCATTAATGAAAAGAAGACGAATACATCGAAACTTAGAATTTTTCCCAATCCATTGAGAAATCAGGATCTGACAGTTTCGTTTGATGGATTCGAATCAAATAAATTGTTTCATCTGTCAATTACAGACCTATCGGGCCTCAAAATTTATCAAACTCTGGTAACGCCATCTAATCCTGAGCTATGCTCAATTTCAATCAACCGAAAAGTTTTCAGAAGTGGGTTGTATATAGTCAAAGCGGAAAACACGCAGGGAGTCATAGCGATTTCGAAAGTGGTGGTTTATTAAACGGATATGAAGATTGAATAAAAAGTGTTTTTGCAATTTTAAAATTAGGTGGTCAATTTAGCCGGCGCATCCAGTCGATTGCTTAGACTACTTTAAATTTTTTGATTATTCGTATTTTCAATTCAAGTTGTAACTTTGACTTACTGATAAACACCAAATAATTATTTTTCAATACAAACTTAAAAGAAGTTTATTTTATGAAAAATCTTTTGTATATCTTGATGTTGAGCTATTTTGTTATTTCAAATTTGAATGCTCATGCACAAAATGATCCAGTAATAAAAAATATCATTAAAATTGGAAAATCAGATAACCAGACCATGCAACATCTGGATATTTTGTGCAATCGGTTTGGTGGGCGGCTTGTCGGGTCCGATGCTTATGAAAATGCCGGAGAATGGGTAGCCAGCCAATTTAAAGCCTGGGGAATGAAGGTGGAGATGGACGAAGCGGGTACTGTACCAGTTGGTTTCAACCGTGGTCCCTGGTTTGGAAAGCTACTTAGCGAAAACGGGATGGATCTGCATTTTGCAACACCTTCATACACAGCAGGTACAAAAGGAGTTCAAACAGGCCACGTATTATTGGAACCAAAAACGCAGGCTGAATTTGACCGGATGAAGGGTCGTTTGAAAGGTGCATGGGTACTTATCACCGGGAAAAACGAGGGGTGGCCAATTGATTTTTCAGAAGCAGCAAATCAACGTCGTGCAAAAGTGATTGCTGAGAATATTGAAATCAGAAAACAAAATGATTCCATTGAAACTGAAAATAAAAAGGATGAAAAAACAGTTATTAAAAAGGAATTAATTCCTCTGAAAGATGAACCTGCCTTATTTTATAAACAGATGAAAGATGCAGGTATTTTAGGAATTATTCAGGCTGCACCGGTTCCAATTCGTGTGCTTTATGATCGTAAGAATTTGGATAGTTTGAGCTTTGAAAAGCTTCCAACTCTGCCAGATATAAAACTGGATGAACATCAGTTTGCTACAATAGAACAAATGACAAAAGAACGCCGTAACTTTTTTCTTGAATTTGACATCCGCAACCATTTCAAACCCGGACCAGTTAAATATCACAATATTATAGGAATCATACCCGGCACTAAATATCCTGATGAATATGTAATCATGGGTGGGCATCTGGATGCTTTTGATGTAGGGACCGGCGGTGTAGACGATGGCTCAGGTGCAACTCCTGCAATGGAAGCTGCCCGCTTAATTATGAAAGCAGGCGGGAAGCCAAAACGTACGATCTTGGTAGTGATGTGGGCTGGCGAAGAATTTGGTTTGTTAGGCTCACACAGCTGGGTCAATAGAAATAAAGCCAAGTTGCCCAAAATATCCAATATGTTTAATCGTGATGGTGGCCCTACTGTACCCACGAGTCTAAGTGTTTCGGCGGCCATGTGGGATGATCTTGAAAAAATATCTGAACCTCTGAATTCAATCAATCCGGATTTTCCATTTAAACTTAAAAAAAGAGAACCTTTACCGAAACCAAAGGTAGCAATGGGTACTGATGCCGGAACATTTGCAGTGGAAGGAGTTCCAACCATGACATTTGGAACCGAAGATCCAAAAGGTTATAATTTCAGTTATCCGGAAATCTGGCATACGGAGCGCGATTTATACAATAAGAGTATACCTGAATATCAGGAGCATACCTCCATTGTTACTGCAATAGTGGTATATGGAGTGGCCAACTTAAATCATTTGTTATCCAGAGATGAGTATTTTACGAAAGATAAGGAAGAAAAAAAATAATTGCAGATTATAATAAATTGAAAAAAATGTTCGGCTGAATCAATATTCAACCTAACCAAACGAATCGCTCAAAAGACCTTGCTTTTGAGCGATTCGTTTGGTTTTTATGATGGTTTTATTGCTCGCACTTGTGTATTTGGAGATATCATGGATGGACCTACTGGCGTAAAAGATTGCCTTATGCACTGAAATTTATAGGAATTGGTTTTCATCGTTAGTCAAATCATGTAAAAAGATTTTAATCTCATTTGGGTGGAGGTGTAGACGTCACGAGTCTTATCCGCTTCCGGCACTAATTCGCCTTGGCTTTTCCTTTTTGGTAACCTTCGATTTCAGTAATTAAATTTTTGTTTATTTTGGATCAGTTCATGTTTTCTTTCGCTGGAGCCAAAGTATATTAATTTTGCCGCTATTATTCAGACTTCACTCAAGAAGTATTTTGACAAGCACAGACGGCTATACCAATTTTACTTTATATTCGATTTACAGATCTATATAGCTGTTAAACAGGATTTTTATAAATGTTATTCGTTAAATATTTATTGGAATTTAATCACAAGATGATTCAGTGGTTCCAGATTTATATGTTATAAAACATTCTTTAATAAAAAGCAAACGAAATACTTGTAAGTTTCGAAATATTTTGAATAATTTTGAAAAAGAAACTAAACGAAACTTCATGTTAGCCAATCAACGTCGCGAAAAAATTCTTGAACTCCTCAATGAGGACGGTTCTGCCAAGGTAATTAATCTGGCTAAAATTTTCAAGGTATCTGAAGTTACCATTCGTCAGGACTTGGAAAAGCTTGAATCAGAGGGGTATATCCTACGTGAGCATGGTGGTGCATTCTTAAAAAATGTAGAGCATAGCGTGAAGTCATTCTCTTTACTTAATCAGGATAATCTGGATAAAAAGAAACTGATCGGAAGAAAGGCTGCAGACCTGATCGAAGCAGGGGATACGATAATTTTGGATTCCGGGTCAACTACTACGGAAATAGCAAGAAATCTGATCGGGCGCAACGGATTAACCGTCATTACCAATGCGCTGAATATTGCTGTGATGCTGGGCGCTGAACCTGGAATAGAAGTGATCGTTACCGGGGGTGAGTTTAAACCTCCTACGTTGTCACTTACGGGTCAAAAAGCAGCAAGTTTTTTCGAAGATATTCATGTCGATAAGCTTTTTCTTGCTACTGCCGGAATTTCGTTACGTTCAGGATTGACTTATCCAAGTTTAAGTGATATCGTGGTAAAAAAAGCCATGATTGAAGCATCTGATGTCACCTATCTGGTTGCCGACTCGACTAAAATCGGCAAGAATGCTTTCGCTAGCCTCGGCGCTCTTTCCCTGATCGACTATATTATTACCGATCCCTTCATCGATCAGAGCCATTTACAGCTTTTCCGGGATAATGAGATTGAACTGATTATAGCTGAATAAAAACAATTTGATGAACATGGCAGTTGGAAAATATATTCTTGCAATCGATCAAAGTACTTCGGCTACTAAGGTGATGCTTTTTGATGCTGCAGCCCGTTTGGTGCAACGGGTTAGCATACCACATAAGCAGTATTATCCGGCAGAAGGATTTGTTGAGCATGACCCTGAAGAAATTTTTGCCAATACATTAAAAGGGATGACCGAAGTGCTGCTTCTGGCAGGTAAAAAATCGTCTGATCTGGCCGCAATTTCAATTACCAATCAGCGGGAGACCAGTCTGATTTGGGACAAAACGACGGGAAAACCAATAGCAAATGCCGCAGTTTGGCAATGCCAGCGTGGAAAAGATTTTTGCAAAATCCTGAAAGAAGCAGGTTTAGATTCGAAAATTCAGGAGAAAACCGGCCTGGTCATCGATCCTTATTTTTCAGCCAGCAAATTGAGATGGTTAGTAACTAACGTTGAAGGCGCAAAAGAAAAGGCCAGGAATGGCGAATTACTCTTTGGCACGATGGACAATTGGCTATTGTGGAATCTGACTGCAGGTAAATGCCATGCAACAGATTTTTCAAATGCCTGTCGCACGATGCTTTTCAACATCAATACCTTACAGTGGGATGAGGAGCTGATGGCTATTTTTGAACTTTATCCTTCGATGTTCCCTGAAGTGAGGTTCAGTGATCAAATTTTCGGATATACTGAGCCTTCCGTCATTTTCGATCAACCGGTTCCTGTGTCAGGATTGATGGGGGATTCTCATGCCGCCTTGTTTGGCCAAAATTGTTTTGAATCCGGTATGGCCAAGGCGACTTACGGCACAGGTTCTTCCATCATGATGAATATAGGAAATCAACCACTTTCTCCACCTAAAGGATTGGTTACTTCCATAGGCTGGGGAAGAGCTGGAATGATTGATTATGTGTTTGAAGGAAATATTCATTGCACAGGTGATACAATCAATTGGTTGGTCAATGATGCAGAGCTGATTTCAAATGCAGCAGAGTCTGAACAACTGGCCTTATCCGTAAAAGATAACAACCAGGTGTATTTTGTGCCTTCATTTGTTGGCCTGGGCGCACCCTATTGGGACAATCAGGCACGGGCCAGTATCTCAGGGATGTCGCGCAATACAAAAAAGGCACATATTGTTCGCGCCGCCCTTGAAAGCATCGCTTATCAGGTAAAGGATTTGATCGATCTGATGGTTGAAAACAGCACCGTTCCATTTCTTGAGATGCGCGTTGACGGCGGACCCACCAAAAATAATTTCCTGATGCAGTTTCAAAGCAATGTACTCATGAAGGAAGTTGTGCGAAGTAATATTGAAGAAATTTCCGCGCTGGGATCGGCATTTATGGCCGGCCTGGCTTGTGGCTTCTGGAAAGACCTGAGCGAAATTATCGCTTTGCGTAAAGTGGATAAAATTTTTACTCCCGCGATGTCATCTGACGAAATTGAAGGATTGTATTCAGGATGGCAACTGGCGGTGAAACGTTCACGATTAGTAGAATAAATTTTAATCTTAAGATCATGCAACTTAAAAAGCAAACATTTGGGGTCATCATTGCAACCCGTAACATCTTCAATTCAAAACTGGCAGTAGATGCAAGAGCCAAAGTTCTTGCCAAACTCGAAAAGTTGGGTTATCATACCATCGTTCTGGCATCTGAAGAAACGCCGACAGGAAACATTGAGGGTTACGCTGACGCCGTAAAATGCGCCAATTTATTCCGCAATAACAGCCAGTCGATTGAAGGAATTGTTGTGGTACTTCCAAATTTTGGTGATGAGCTGGGGGTCGTTAATTCGATCAAAATGTCTGGATTGAAGGTGCCTGTCCTGGTAGTCGCTGTGGATGATGACAACGATAAAGTGGATGTGAAGAGTCGGCGCGATGCCTTCTGTGGAAAACTCTCCGTTTGCAATAATTTCTACCAACATGGCATAAAATTTACCGACACGACTTTCCACACTTATAGTTTGGATTGTTCCGAATTCACCAAGGATCTTTTGAAATTCGCCGGCATTTGCCGTGTGGTGAAAGGCTTGAAAGGTCTGCGCGTCGGTGCGATCGGTGCTCGTCCAATGGGATTTCAAACGATGCGTTTCAGCGAAAAATTGTTGCAGCTAAGCGATATTACTGTGGTCCCGGTTGATATGTCGGAGATCATTGCCGCCGCTGGGAAAATCAGTGAAAATGATCCTTCAGTTCTGGCAAAGGTGGAGGCTATACGGAATTATGGAATATGCGGTATTGCCAGTCAGGGTAAAATTGCCAAACAGGCCCGTTTTGGGCTTGCAGTTGAAAACTGGATTCAGGAAAATGATATTGATATTTCGGCTATCCAATGCTGGGAATCGATTGAGAAAAACTATGGATGTGCTGCCTGTGTTACCATGAGCATGATGGGAGAGAAACTGATGCCATCGGCCTGCGAGGTGGATGTGGCCGGAACAGTTTCTATGTATGCGCTGGCCCTCGCGGCCCAGACTCCTTCGGCCATCCTCGACTGGAACAACAATTTTGCAGAGGATCGCAACAAAGTGGTCTGTACCCATTGCAGCAATTATCCAAAGTCATTCTTCCAAAATGAGATTGAAATCGGAAGCCTGGATGTTTTGGGAACTGTCCTGGGAAGCGAAGATACTTTTGGTGCAGTGAAAGGAAAAGTTGCGGCGGGTAACATGACTTATTTCCGTATTTCGACGGATGACAGGAAAGGCATCATCAAATCCTATTTAGGAGAAGGATTGATGACCGACGATCCCTATGGAATGGATGGGGGCATTGCCGTGTGCGAAATTCCAAATCTTCAGGATTTAATGAAATACCTGTGTAAAAACGGATATGAACACCACGTGGCAATGGTCCGGGGAAATGTTGCCGGAATCCTGGAAGAAGCAATTGGGAATTATTTAGGTTGGGAGTTGTATTCACACAAATAGCACGATAAGTTGCAAGAAATGGAGCATAAATTTACTGATCTGGAGTTACAGATTAAATCGGTCAACTACAGAAAGTCAATTCTGAAGTATATTAAGATGGCTAATGCCGGACATACCGGTGGAAGTCTTTCCTGTACCGATATTCTGAATGTTTTATACAACGATATTTTAAATGTCTCACCCGAAAATTTCGGGGATAAGAACAGGGACAGGTATGTTCAAAGTAAGGGTCATTCGGTTGAATCATTGTATGTTGTGCTGGCCGATCAAGGATTTTTTCCCGAAAGTGACCTGGAGACCATCAGCAAATTTCAGTCAAAATATGTGGGTCATCCGACACGTAAAGTCAACGGGATTGAATTCAATACCGGTGCCCTCGGACATGGACTCCCGGTGAGTGCAGGAATCGCGTTAGCCGGTAAAAAGGATCATCTGACCTTCAAAGTTTACACATTGCTTGGCGATGGGGAGCTTGCTGAGGGATCGAACTGGGAGGCTGCCATGATGGCTTCTCATTACAAACTGGATAATCTGGTGGCGATCCTGGATCATAACAGTTTGCAAATTAGTGGTCGTATTCAGGATGTTTGCAGCCCTTATCCGATTGACGAAAAATTCAGGGCTTTTGGGTGGAGTGTGATTTCTGTAGACGGAAACAGTATTCCACAATTGCGCGAAGCATTTGGCAGAATCCCGATTGAATCAGGCAAACCAACCCTTGTTATTGCCCATACTATAAAAGGCAAAGGGGTGAGTTACATGGAAGACAAGGCCAAATGGCACCACGGTGTGCCTAATGATGAAAATTACAAACTGGCAATCGGGGAGTTGGATCAACAGTTGGCAGAATTGACAAAAAAATTGATTTAAAAGAAGCTTATGACATTACAAGCGCTCAATATTGGGAAAGCCAATCTGGAGGAATTTTCGGCTACTTTGATAGAATTGGCCGGAGATGACCGAAATATTCTGGCAGTTACCAGTGATTCAAGAGGTTCAGGAAAGCTTGTTCCATTTGGTGAAAAATTTCCGGATCAAATTGTGGAAGTTGGTATTGCAGAACAAAACCTTGTGGGAGTGGCTGCTGGTCTGGCATCTGCCGGTAAAAAAGTATTCGCTGTATCTCCGGCTTGTTTCCTGACCACCCGTTCGCTGGAACAGATAAAAAACGATGTGGCGTACTCCAATATCCCCGTTACACTGGTTGGTATCAGTGCCGGCGTGAGCTATGGGGCCTTGGGTTCAACCCATCATTCCATTCACGACGTAGCCGTTTTCAGAGCCATCAACAACATTCAAATCGTAATTCCTGCCGATAATTTTGAAACCCGGGAGGCGATTCTGGCGGCAGCAAGATCGAGCAAGCCAATTTACCTGAAGTTCGGTAAAAAAGCCATGCCTAACCTTCCCCGGATGGGGGGAAAGTTCGAAATCGGGAAGGCAACTGTTATTTGTAAGGGTGATGATGTGGCTTTTATTGCCTGCGGGGAAACTGTTGCGCCTGCTTATGAAGCTGCAAGACTGCTCGAGGGGAAAGGCATCAACGCAGAAGTGATCAGTATGCATACTATTAATCCATTGGATATCAATACTATAATTGAGGCTGCGAAACGTTGCAAAGCGGTGATAACGGTCGAAGAACACAGCGTACATGGAGGACTCGGCGAAGCCTGTGCATCATTGTTGATGAAGGAGCGCTTATTCGTAAAGTTCAAGTTGGTAGGCATCCCCGATGAGGAGACCGTAACAGGATCGCAGACAGAAATATTCGAATACTATGGAATCTCGGGTGAAGGATTGATGGAGACGGCTCTTAATCTGCTTAATTCATGATAATGATAAAGCAAACGGTAACGATTAGATTATTTTTTATTCTGCTTGTTATTTCAGGATTAGGCAGTTGTAATCAGACTTCTGAAAAGAAGCATGTCGAAAAAATGGCAGTTGTTATTTCAACACTGAATAATCCATGGTTTGTTGTCCTGGGAGAGTCGGCGGCGACAAGGGGCGCTGATCATCGGAATCCTGAACAACGGACTCGTACTTCTTAATGTTTCGCCTTTCTGGCAAAAGGTTGTCAAGTGTCTTGTAATCCTTCTGGCTGTAATAATAGAAAAACTGAATTCGAAATGAAAACTAAATTGTCGTTGATAGCTATTATCCTCTTTGGATTTATTTGTTTCCAGAATGTTGCTGTAGCTCAACAAAAAGTAGAAAGATGGTCACGCTTTGAAGTGGTATTAAATCACTCAAATCCGGAGCAAAGTTTCTCTGCGGTCAAATTATCTGCCAGATTTTTCAACAAGGACACGAGTTTTGTGGTGTCAGGATTTTATGACGGAAACAACCTTTACAAATTGCGTTTCATGCCCAATGAAACAGGTATCTGGAGCTACACTACCAGCAGTAATATTCCGGCATTGAATAATAAGAAGGGAAGCTTCGAGTGTATTGTGGCAAACGGAAAAAATCATGGGATGGTTAAAGTCAGCGACACCTATAATTTTAAATATGCCGACGGCAAACGATATTTTCCTTTCGGGACTACTGCTTATGCCTGGAACCATATGGGCGCGGACCTTCAGAAAATCACACTGAATAGTCTGAAGAATTCAGGGTTCAACAAGGTTAGGATGTGTGTTTTCCCAAAGAACTATGATTTGGTGAAGGAAGAACCGGAGATCTATCCTTATGCCGTTAAGGAAGTTAAAAAGGACGCTCAAGGAAAAGAGGTGAAAATATGGGATTTCAAAAAGTTTAATCCAGTGTTCTTTCAACGTCTCGAAGAACAAATCGACGCATTGGAAAATCTAGGTATTCAAGCTGATCTGATCCTTTTTCATCCCTACGACAAGGGCAGATGGGGATTTGATGCCATGCCTAATGATTGCAATATCAAGTACATAGAATACCTGACAGCCCGGTTAGCCTCGTTCCGAAATATATGGTGGTCGATGGCCAACGAATGGGATTTAGTGAAATCCAAGACGCACAGCGATTGGGAGTTACTTTCGAAAACGGTCTATCAGTCTGATCCATATCGTCATTTATGCTCCATCCATGGCAGCACAGCCAAATATTACGAGTACTGGGAACCATGGTTTACACATGTCAGCATTCAGGACGAGTCGCCGGTCATGAACTGGGGTGCGGCCGCCATACTTCGATGTGCCTATTACAAGCCTGTTATTTACGATGAAGTCGGTTATGAGGGAAACCTGAAGCAGCGATGGGGCAGATACAGTCCGGAGGAAATGACCTACCTCGTTTGGATGGGTGTGATAGCCGGAACGTATGTTACCCATGGTGAAGCCTATCTATTTAAAGATGATCGTGATACAATTTTCTGGGCAAAGGGAGGATCTTTTAAAGGATCCAGCTGGAAACGGATCGCTTTTCTCCGGAGCATCGTCGAACAGTGTCCAAATCCGTTGCAATTAGCAGATCTTGGCCGCGATCATCGCACTTCAACTGCCGGGAATGGATACTATATAATTTATCTGGGTAAGGAATGCAACGATTCATGGCAGTTCAATCTGCCCGCAAAAAATGCAGGTTACGAGCGGCTTAAGGAAGGCAAAAGATTCAAAGTTGAGATTGTCGATACCTGGGATATGACCATTCAAACCTGCCCAATGACATTCGAAACCACTGACGTGATCGATTATCGCGTTTACGACAAAGAGATGAAGAGGGTCAGGCTTCCAGTTAAACCATATTTAGCCTTGCGAATCACTGAAATACCAAAATAATATTATGACCGACGAAGTTTATGGTTCATTCTTTTTAGGGTCAATTAACAATTAATGTTGTGAACCAGTTTAATTAATTAATAAGCATTTCAAAATTATGAAAAAAATGTTATTCAATGATTTTCCCTTGCAGGAGAGTCGAAAACAACTTTGGAGAATGATGAAATTATCCATTCTATTCTCTCTTTGTTGTTCACTGATGGTAGTCGCAAACAGCACTTCCCAGGCTGGAAGCATTTCCGGGAAAGTGACAGACAGTTCCGGATTGCCGATTCCGGGCGTGTCAGTGCTGATAAAGGGGACAAACAGCGGAACGACTACCGGGACTGAAGGGAAGTATTCGTTGGATAATGTTTCGCCGTCTGCGAAATTGTTATTTTCCTTTATTGGAATGAAAACTCAGGAAGTTTCCATAGGAGGGAGAACAACAATTAATGTGATTCTTGAAGAAGAAACCGTTGGAATAGAGGAAGTAGTCGCTATCGGATATGGTACATTAAAGAAAAGGGACGTTACAGGATCGGTTTCCTCTGTGAAGGAAAAAGTGATCATGGCCACCCCAACGGCCAACGTTGCTACTGCGATGCAAGGTCGTGTGGCCGGATTGGACGTGAACGGCACAACCCTTAGAATTCGTGGTAACCGCTCCATTAATGGGAGCAATAACCCATTGGTGATCATCGATGGGGTACAGGGTGGTTCTTTAAGCGATTTAAATCCTGCGGATGTTGAATCGATTGATGTCTTAAAGGATGCTTCCTCGACTGCAATTTATGGTTCACAAGGAGCCAATGGCGTAATCATTGTCACGACGAAGAAGGCTCAGCCAGGTAAAATGGCTATTTCCTACAATGGTTTTACCGGTTTGGACATGATGGCTGCTCATCCTGAATATCGTTCAGGAGAGAATTGGCTGGAGCCTCAAAAAATTGCCGCTCAAAATGCCAAGTTGTGGACTCCAAGCAGCGACCTTACCTTACTGTTGGGTACCAATGAAACTTACAACGCTTACATGGCTAATCAGTGGACAAATTACGACAATGAGTTGATGCAAAATGCATTGTTTCACAACCATCAGATTACTGCTATGGGAGGAAACGACAAGACTACAGCTCGATTTTCCATAAGCTATTACGGAACTGAAACAAGCTTCAAAAAGGGTTCAAACGAACGTTTTAACTTTCGGTCAAACATCGACCATAGGATTCGTGAATGGATCCATGTTGGAATAAATACGCAAATAACCTATAATTCCGTAAAAACGAGTCCGTATGCGGGCACTGCTACCACAGGAATGCAATTAGGGGTTCCTTACGATGCAAACGGAATATTGGTTACCTATCCTTTGGGAGCTACTGGTTATGCAAATCCTTTGATTGACGGCACCACTGATTACTTTTATAACAAGAAATCATATGGAACGAACATCGTGGCAAACGGATATCTGGATGTGAAACCATTAAAAGGATTAACCCTTCGCTCACAATTCAGCACGAGTATACAAAATAACACTTCCGGATCGTACGTTGATAATGATGCTTCAACACAGATCAATACCACAAAGAAAACGACTGCTTCCATGTCGAAGACAGATCGTCGTTATGTAGAATGGAACAATATCGCAACATACAATAAAAAGATAGGTAACCATTGTTTTACCTTAACAGGACTGACTTCGTGGACCAAAGGAATTTCAGATGTTATGACCGGTACGAGCTATGATCAGTTAATATCAACCAACCTTTGGTATAACCTGACGTCCGGAATTAACCCCAATATCGTATCCGGATATACACAAACGCAAACTTATTCTTACGCGGGGCGCCTTAATTATGACTTCAAGGGAAAGTATCTTTTTACTGCCTCAGTTCGTCGGGATGGTGCTTCAGTATTGGCGGAAGGACACAAGTGGGCAAATTTCCCATCGGCCGCATTGGCCTGGCGTGTCAGTGACGAATCTTTTATGAAAAGCACTAAAAGCTGGCTTGATGATCTAAAATTCAGGGCAACCTATGGAGTAACAGGCAACTCGGGTATTAATGCTTATGGAACTCAAAGCGGGGTCAGCGCTGCTTCTACCGGCTTAGCCTTTCAGGATGTCGCGGTGGGACGTTATTTGTACAACAATACGATAGGTAATACCGATACCAAATGGGAAAAATCGGCCACTACAGATTTAGGTTTGGATATGACACTATTCAAAGGTAGGGTCAATGCAGTGGTCGACGTATATGATACCAAAACCAGCGATATTTTGCTTTTCCGTACACTTCCTACCTCTTCAGGAAACGATGGTTTATTTGGAATCTATCAAAACATTGGGGCAACAAACAATCGGGGTGTAGAGATTTCATTGAATACCGTGAATGTTAAAACCAAAGATTTCCAATGGAACTCAACTATTACTTTCTCAAGCAATAAAGAGAAGATTGTGAGTCTGATAGAAGACAAGAATATACAGATTGGTAATACAAAGGAAACTTCAACTTTGATGATTGGTAAACCCATCAATTCTATTCAATCATTTGTTTATGAAGGGATCTGGAAAACCGCAGAGGCTTCTCAGGCAGCAATTCTGTTTAAAGATGCAAAAAAGGCAAATTCCTTCAAACCGGGAGATATTCACGTCCTGGATTTAGATGGAGATAGTATTATCGATGAAAACAAGGATATCCGATACCTGGGATCACCAACCCCCAAATGGTTTGCCGGATTCAATAACGACTTTGTTTACAAGAATTTTGACTTAAGTATTTATGCCTATTTCCGTTGGGGACAGTGGGGTTCAAATCCTGCAGCCGGATACGATCCGTCGAATGGTGGTCAATATACCTCCTTCGATTACTGGGTGGCAAATACCAATGAAAACGGAAATCTTCCAGCCTTGTATCGAAACCGAAAATTTTATGAATACAATGGTTATCAGTCACTAAGCTACGTTGATCAGTCGTTTTTCAAGATCAAAACTCTCACACTTGGCTATTCCTTGCCTGCCCACATCTTGAAAGCAGCTAAAATTGAAAAAGTTCGCTTCTATGTTTCATTATCGAACCCTTTTTATGTGGCGAAGAGCAACTGGATGAAAGGATTCGATCCGGAAGGCACGAACCAAAGCTATGTTCTGGGACTGAATATTAACTTGTAATGAATCACAAATAATACTGACGATAATGAAAAACTTAATAAATAAATTTTCAATAGTTGTACTTCTGGTTGCAACAATTGGAATCCATTCCTGCGACCTGAAAGAGTATAATCCGTCCGGTTCTACTGCTGATGTAGTATTCTCAACTCCTGAAGGGATGGATGCCCTCGTAAACCAAATGTATTACAATTTCAGATGGAAATATTTCGGTCGTGAAGATCCGGTTTTATACCTTGAAGGTGGTACAGATCTGTGGTTTAATGCCGGAAGAGCATCCTATGGCCCGGGCATGACGCAATACACTGACGTGATGAACCCGAAGCTGGGGCAGATTGCAAACGTATGGAATCGTGTATATGACGATATAAATCTTTGTAATTCAGTAATTAATCGAATTGGTGCCGTGCCATATCCAAGTCAGGCAAGAAAGAACTACCGTGAAGGTGAAGCTCGTTGGCTACGTTCTTATTGCTACTGGTGGCTAGTCGAATTCTTTGGTGATGTTGAGCTGCGGACGAAAGAAACTTCAACGCCTAATTTTTATGCCTACCGGACTCCGGCTAAACAGATTTATGATGAAATAATCATTCCTGATGCAAAGCTGGCTTGTGAATATTTGGCAGTTACTCCAATAGACGGGATGGTTGGCCGTTATACAAAGAAAGCTGCATATGGTTTGTTGGCGCGGGTTGCCTTGACAAGGGCTTCTTATACGACCGATGCCAATGAGGCAAAAAAATATTACCAAATGGCGCTTGATGCCTCCAAATATGTAATCGACAACAAAGAGAGTCTGGGGATTAAATTGTATAGTAAATATGATCAAATCTGGAGGGCCGACAACAATAAAACCAATACCGAGTATCTGGCCATTGTCAGCCATTCATCAAATAGCACGTATAATCCACAGTCAAGTAATCCTGACAGATGTTATCTTTATTTTTCTCCAAAATTGACTGGAAGGGTTGGACTTACAACAACTACCACCTCCTGGGAGTATCCAAAGGAAAATACGATGCTGATGCCAACGAGATATTTCCTCCAGTTATTTCAGGATGGTGATGCCCGTTATGATGCTATTTTTCAGGAAGCATTCCTTGAAACTACCAAATTTACTTGGACCTCCGGCTCGGGTGATCTGGCAAATTATCTGAAGAGCTATGATAAGATTGTGAATAAAACCATCAATGTGGGCGATACCGCATTATATTTTACTAGAAAACATATTTCGCAGGCTCAAAAGGACAAGGCAAGCTATGCAGTAGTTGACATTGATATGCTATACAATCCAAACGGAACCATTACTACGGCTAACTCTCAGTTGTATTATAGCTTTCCACGTTTTACCAAATACCGGATTTATGATGCCGACAGCAATGTAAAACTGTTGCTGGCCGCAAATGGTAACGTGGGTTTTGCAGATGTTCCAATCATGCGTTATGCGGAAATGCCTCTGATCGCTGCTGAATCAGCAATTGCGTTGGGCGACAAGGCAGGTGCAGCCGCTTATATCAACGAATTGCGGAAACGTGCCATCAAGCCCGGTTACGAAACTCAAATGACTGTTAATGCCAGTAATATGGATTTGTCGTTTATTCTTGATGAACGGGCTCGTGAACTTTGTGGCGAATGGCTCCGTTGGTTCGACCTGAAACGAACTGGTAAACTGGTCGAATATGCTGGCACTCATAACCCCGATATCGGCAGTAATGTTAAGCCATTTCATAACCTACGTCCGATTCCGTCCACATTTCTGGATAAACTTATGAACCCTTTGGAATTTGGTCAGAATCCTGGATATTGAAGTTTGAATCATTATCATGAAGAAGGGTGTTCTTATTTAGGAACACCCTTCCTATCGAAAAATGCTTTAAAAAAGACGATGTAATTCATTAAATTGCAGGATGGAAAACGTTCATTAATTTGCAAATAGCACCATTGGTGCACCTTGTTATGATTGTATTTTTCGCAAAAATCAATCAACTTTAAATGGTTATATATTTACTTCTGAATGATGTGCCAGATATATCGTAAAATAATCCTTTTCGGGCTTTTATTTGCCAGTTTTGGCATCCTGTACGCGCAAAAAACCGAAATTCAGTATTTGTCCGGAACGGGTAGCGACCAAACAGTTAACTGGCAGTTCTTCTGTACTGCCGGAATGAATTCAGGCAAGTGGACGACTATTCCAGTACCTTCAAACTGGGAGCTTCAGGGATTTGGAAAATATAATTACGGCCTCGATAAAGATACTGTCCGGGGCAAGGAAAAGGGTCTTTACAAATACGAGTTTGCTGTTCCGGCGAGATGGGGAAAGGATCAGGTAAACCTGGTTTTTGAAGGTTCCATGACCGATACAGAAGTGAAAATTAACGGAATATCGGCCGGAGCCATCCATCAGGGTTCTTTTTATCGATTCAATTACGACATCAGCAAATTGCTTAAATATGGCAGTAGTAATTTATTGGAGGTGACTGTTGCGAAACACTCAGCCAATGAATCGGTCAATAAAGCCGAACGGCACGGCGACTTCTGGATTTTCGGCGGAATATTCCGTCCGGTATACCTAGAAGCCAAACCAATCCAAAATATTGTCCGTACATCAGTCGATGCCAGGGCGGATGGTTCTGTCGAGGCAGATGTTTTCCTGACGAACTGTCTATCTGCAGATTTTATTTCAGCACAGGTATACACGCTTCAGGGCGAAAAAATCGGTTCTCCAATACAGGCAGCAGTTAGTAAAGGCGTTGAGAAAATACATCTTTCAGGCAAAGTGAATGGTGTTAAATCCTGGAATCCTGAATTCCCGAATATGTACCGGATCGTATTTAGCCTGAAAGCGAAAGGGGAGATTCTTCACGAATCATCCGATCGCATTGGGTTCCGAACCGTTGAAGTTCGTTTGCGCGACGGAATTTACGTGAACGGCACCAAAATCAAAATCAAAGGTATCTGCCACCATACTTTTTGGCCGGCTACCGGACGCGCTTCGAGTAAATACCGGAGTATCGATGATGTAAGAGTCATCAAGGATATGAATATGAATGCGGTGCGTACCTCGCATTACCCGCCTGATACACATTTTTTAGAAGCATGCGACTCCCTTGGTTTGTTCGTTCTGGACGAACTTACCGGTTGGCATGGTCAATATGATACAGAGGTCGGGAAAAAATTGGTGAATGAAATGGTTGCCCGAGATGTAAATCATCCGTCCATCCTTTTGTGGAACAATGGTAATGAGGGTGGCCATAATCCCGATCTGGATCCTGTTTTTGGTGAGGTTGATATTCAAAACCGGAAAGTTGTTCATCCGTGGCAAGTTTTTAACGGGTTGGCAACCCAGCACTATCGCGCTTACGACTATGGAACCGGCACTTATTGGCACGGACACGAAATAGTACTTCCAACTGAGTTCCTGCACGGTTTATATGACGGCGGTCTTGGTGCCGGTTTGTACGATTATTGGGAATTGATTTGGAACAATCCACGCGCAGCAGGTGGTTTTCTCTGGGTTTTTGCCGATGAGGGAGTCGTACGCACCGACAAAAATAGCACCCTAGACACCGATGGGTCACATGCACCAGATGGAATCATGGGGCCATATCACGAGAAGGAGGCGAGCTATTATGCCGTAAAAGAAATCTGGTCGCCGGTACATTTTGAGGAAAAGGATATTACCGCATCATTTGATGGAACCTTGAATGTTGAAAACCGCTATTTATATACCAATTTGAAAGAGTGTTCCTTCAAGTGGAAGCTTGCCAAAATGCCACTACCGAATGATCCTGCCAATAGGAGCGAAGTAGCTGGAAAGGCCACTATTACTGATCTGGCACCCGGTCATAAGGGACTGTTGAAATTGGATTTACCGAAAAACTGGTTTACTTATGATGTCTTGTATGTCACCGCAACTGATCGTTACAAACAAGAACTTTATACCCGAAGCTGGCCGGTCACATTGCCAAAGGATGTTATTAATAAGCTGATTGCAAAAAAACCGGCAACCAAAGGCGTGACAGCAACAGAATCTGATACTGTATTAAGCATCAAAGCCGGAACGATTGAGTTTACAATTGGCAAAAAGGATGGTTTATTAAAAAAGGTTGTCAATGCCAAAGGGGAAATCCCTTTCAATAACGGTCCATCCCTCAGTGCCGGAGAAGTGTTTTTTAAGTCAATGAGTACAAAACTGGATGGTGATACGCTTCAATTGAACTGCTCTTTTGATGAGAAAAAGTCACGGATGAAACAATTTACCTGGACTTTCTATCCATCAGGCTGGGCAAAACTCAATATTTATTACGTCCCTGAAAAATATGATGTAGATTTTGAATATATGGGGGTTAATTTTTCTTATCCTGAAAATCTTGTAAAGGGCGTGAAATGGTTTGGCAGGGGGCCTTACCGGGTTTGGAAGAACAGGATGCAGGGAGTGGAGCTCGATGTTCACCAAAAGGATTACAACAAGACGATGACGGGGGTTCCACCGCTGGTTTATCCTGAATTCAAAGGGTATCATTCCAATCTATACTGGGCAAATATTGAGTCCGGGGAGCAATCTTTTACGGTCGCTACTTCGACAGAAGATGTTTTTTTGCGCCTCTTCACACCCGACCAACCCGATCCCATCTTTAGCCGTGTCGCCCCTCCCTTTCCATCGGGAGATATTTCATTTATGCAGGCTATTCCTGCAATAGGTACGAAATCGAATGATTCCTGGGACATGGGTCCTTCAGGCAAGAAAAATATGTTTTTCGATTACGGACCTTACGACAACTGGCGTCAACGCAGTAAAACATTGACCTTATTCTTTAATTTCTCTGAAAATCAATAAAATCTTAATAACTCAGCCATGAAGCTTAAATTGGTAAAAAATTTGGTAGTGCTTTCCCTGATCCTCTTGATCGCCTGTTCAGTTTCAGCGAAAGAAATATGGGTTTCACCTTCCGGTAGCCGGGAAAATCCGGGTACCAAAGAAAAACCGTTGGCTAGTATCCAAATGGCACAACGACTGGCGCGCGAACTTCGAAGATTGAATGATCCTTCGATAAAAGGTGGCATTCAAATCATCTTGAAAGGGGGCATATACCAGTTGGATGAACCGTTATTATTTCGTCCCGAAGATTCGGGAACATCCGAATCTCCTACCACGATTATCGCAGCGCCAGGCGAAGAACCAATTATTAGTGGTGGCGTTCAAGTTAAAAACTGGAAAAAACTCAATGGCACTGTGGTTGGATTACCAAAAGCGGCAAGTGGCAAAATCTGGGTGACTGACATTCCGGAAGTCGGAGGTCGGAAACTGGAATTCCGCCAACTTTGGGTGAATGGCATTAAAGCACAAAGGGCTTCAACACTCACAGATGGCAAACTTAACAGGATCTTGTCGGTTGATAAGCCGAATCAAATCATGTGGATTCCCAAGCCGGCGTTTGCTATTAAAGAGATTAAACAACTGGAACTGGTCATTCATCAATGGTGGGCCATCGCTAATTTGCGGGTGAAAAATATCCGCGTGATGGGTGATAGTGCTGCTGTAACATTTCATCAACCCGAAAGCCGCATTGAATTTGAACACCCTTGGCCGGCTCCATTTATCGATGCAAAAAAAGACAAAAACGGCAATTCCGCCTTCTGGTTTACCAATGCGGTTGAATTGCTCAACCAGCCCGGTGAATGGTACGAAGATTTTACTACCGGAAAACTATATTACTGGCCTCTCGAAAACCAGGAAATGACTACTGCTGAGGTGATTGCTCCAAATCTGGAATCTATTGTTCAACTGAATGGATCCCCCGATTTCCCCGTTAGGAATATTCATTTTTCCGGAATCAATTTTCAACATACCAGCTGGATGCGTCCATCCAAAGCCGGGCATGTGCCGCTTCAGGCTGGAATGTATTTATTGGATGCCTATAAATTGATGGTTCCCGGGACCCCGGATAAAAAAAGACTCGAAAATCAGGCTTGGATCGGACGCCAATCGGCTGCAGTTGAGGCAAGTTATGCCAACGGATTAGTTTTTGAACGTTGTAATTTCAGGCACCTTTCGGCCACCGGACTCGATTTGATTGTTGGTGCCGGCAATGATCGGGTAACAGGGTGCTCATTCACTGATATTGGCGGTACTGCCATTCAGTCGGGCTTCTTTGGTACTGCCGATTTTGAGGCTCATTTGCCCTATAACCCTACAGATGAACGCGATGTATGCCGGTATCTAACCATTACAAATAATCTCATTTCCGATGCAACCAATGAAGATTGGGGATGTGTGGGCATCGGCATTGGTTTTGCCCGTAACGTGATCATTTCGCACAATGAGGTGAGGGATGTCAATTATTCAGGAATAAGCTTGGGTTGGGGCTGGACAAGAACCATTAATTGCATGCGTAACAACCTGATTCATGGTAATTTAATTCATCATTTCGCCAAGCAGATGTACGACGTGGGGGGTATTTACACGTTATCGGCCCAGCCAAATACGGAGATCAGCGGAAACTGCATTCATCATCTGGAGAAGGCGCCCTATGCCCACGATCCAAAACACTACCAATATATTTATTTCGATGAGGGCTCCTCCTACATTCGGGCCATCAATAACTGGACGGAAGCTGACAAATTTTTCTCGAACACCCCAGGTCCCGGAAACGAATGGATCAATAACGGACCTCAGGTTGCCGATAGTATTAAAGTCCAGGCAGGAATTCAAAAGGAATTTCAGGATATATTAAAAAACAAATGAACCAATTACCTACAATATAAACTGAAAACCAGTGAGACGATTTAATAAATATTTATTGTTGATTCTGACGGTGCTACTGTTTGCATTCGTCAATCAGAAGGGCAAAGTGACCATCGTTTCGGAACAGCTTTCTCCAAGTGAAAAGTACGCCATTGAGAATCTGTCCACTGCTTTAACCGCTCAGGGATATGAGGTTCAACTGGCAAATAAGCCGGTTGGAGGCGATACCGAAAATCAAATCATTGTCGGGAAGCTGAAAGAAAAGTTGCTCGCTTCATTGGTCTCAAAGCAACCTTCACTAGATACATTGGGGAAGGAAGGGTTCACGATTCAAAATTCGGGAAAAACGATTCGCATTGGAGGCGCCGACGCCAGTGGTACGCTCTACGGATGTCTGGAGCTGGCCGACCAATTAAAGTCCACAGGTAAGCTGCCGAAGGAAATCAATATGACCGACCGTCCAGGTATGGTTATGCGGGGAACTTGTATTGGTTTGCAAAAAACCACCTACCTACCAGGACGTACGGTCTATGAATATCCCTACACGCCTGAAAATTTTCCCTGGTTTTACGACAAGGCGCTTTGGATCAAATACTTGGACATGATGGTAGAGAATCGTTACAATTCCTTGTATTTGTGGAATGGACACCCGTTTGCCTCTCTGGTGAAGCTAAAAGACTATCCTTATGCCGTTGAAGTAGATGATGCCACCTTCAAAAAGAATGAGGAGATGTTTACTTTCCTAACGGAGGAAGCCGGTAAAAGAGGTATCTGGGTGATTCAGATGTTCTATAATATCATCGTTTCCAAGCCTTTTGCCGAGCATAATAACATGAAAACGCAGGATCGTTCGCGGCCAATCATCCCGATCATTGCCGATTATACGCGAAAATCAATCGCCGCATTTATCGAAAAATACCCGAATGTTGGGTTGCTGATTACCTTGGGAGAGGCCATGAATACCATCGAAGACGATATGGAATGGTTTAGCAAGACTATCCTGCCGGGAGTGAAGGATGGACTAAAAGCGCTAGGTCGGACAGATGATCCACCGGTTGTGCTCCGTGGACACGATACCGATGCCAGAAGGGTGATGGCTGTCTCTTTGCCGATCTACAAGAATCTTTACACGATGTTTAAATACAATGGTGAGTCGTTGACTACCTATGAACCCCGTGATTCATGGGAAACTATTCACAAAGAATTATCCTCCCTGGGCTCGGTACATATTTCGAACGTACATATTCTGGCAAATTTGGAGCCCTTCCGCTATGGTTCTCCTGATTTTATCCAAAAATGTGTGCAGGCTATGAAGACCATACAGGGAGCAAAAGGGGTACATGTCTATCCCCAGGCATCTTACTGGGACTGGCCTTACAGCGCCGATAAGAAAGAACCCCGTGAACTCGAAATGGACCGCGACTGGATCTGGTATAAAAACTGGGGTCGCTATGCCTGGAACAGCACCCGTAATCGTGACGCAGAGACAGAATACTGGGGAAAAGAGATTGGAAACTATTACAGCTGCGGAAAATCAGGGTTGGAGATTCTTAAAGCATATGAGCAAACGGGCGAAATTGCACCAAAACTGTTACGAACTTTTGGCATCTCAGACGGAAACCGGCAGTCCTTGTTGCTTGGAATGTTTATGTCTCAGTTGGTTAATCCGAATAAATATGGGGTATATTCGAATTTCTATGCTTCAAATGGTCCGTTGAAAGAGATTCTTGAGGTGTATGCCCAAAAAGAATGGAAAGGCGAATCCCATTCCGGAGAAACACCGCCCCAGGTAATTGAAGATGTGGTGAAACGCGGTCAATTGGCGGTTGAAGCCATCGAAAAAGCTGCTTCAGCCGTTAAAACCAATCAGGAGGAATTTTCCCGTCTGAAGAACGATGTTTATTGCTACCGTGCCTTTGCCAATTGCTTTTCAGAAAAAGTAAAGGCTGCAATGCTCATCCTTCGCTATCAAAATTCAAAAGACCTGACCGATCTGGAGAAAGCCACTCCTTTTATCGAAAAGAGCCTGGAATATTATACTGAACTCGTCAGACTCACTGCAAATACCTACCTGTATGCCAACAGTATGCAGACACAACAACGCCGAATTCCGATTTCAGGGGCTAATGGGACAAATAAAACCTGGACTGAGCTGTTACCACATTATCAGGCAGAGTTGAAAAATTTCAAAAGGAATGTAAACTTGCTGAAATCAAATCATGGTAAGGCTAATGCTAATTTCACGGCTTGTGAACCGGCTCAGGTAACTATTCTGAACAAGGAAATCAAGCGGTTTGGCTATAAAAAGGGTGAAATAGTTTATTCCGATAACCAAGTTGTTATCGAAGATCTTGCTCCTGAATTGAAGAAGCTTTCAGGAGTGGTTTTATCCGAAAAAACACAGGAAAAAGAGGGGACTCTCTTAAGATTCAAGAATGACAAACCGGTAAAAGTGTTGGTTGGTTATTTCAATACAAATAGTAACTCTGTTTTGAATCCACCGACTCTAGAGACCAATGCTCAGGCTAATAACCGGGGGCAAGCCGACATCCGAATTGCCAATGCCTTGCTGATTCCCGGTCTTTACCCAATAAATGTGTACAGCTATTCCTTTGAGGCTGGCGAAAACGAACTCCAGTTAGGAAGGGGAAGGGTTCTGGTCTTGGGATTTATGGATGGCAAACAGGAAATTCCGACTCACGATGCAAATGTTGGCATCAAAGGACCACCAACACCAGACTGGCTTTTTTATTAGAATGCTATGAGTATAAAACGCAATTCCTTTTTGGAAAATTCAATCCTGCCGGTTGATATTGTTCTGGCACCGGAATGGTGGTATCAGAATGAGAGGATTACTTTCGACCGCGACTTCTTCTGCCATCCGCTGAAACGGGTGGAGGCGGAGCAGCGAATGGAGAAGATTTTATACGAACGCTGGGGTCGGTTTGGCTTAGGCTTGCACAAGGATCAGGCCCGTCCGGAAATTGGGGCAGTACATTTGGCTGCCGGTTATTTACTCTCAGAAATGTTGGGCTGCCAGGTGAATTATTCTGAAAATCATCCTCCACAGGTATTACCTGCCCATCAGGAATTAAGAAAATTTGATGCGGATGCAGCCTTTCGTTCTGCAGCCTTTCGGAAGATAACCGTGCTTGCCGATTCGCTGAAGTATAAATTTGGTTACCTCACAGGAGACATCAACTGGGGAGGAATCCTGAATATTGCGATGGATTTGCATGGAGAGGAAATCTTTTCCGATATGATGGTAACACCCAATGAGACAAAAGATTATTTTACAGGTATCGCCGGCATCATCGAAAAATTCACCTCATTCTTAGTGTCCGAAACCGGAACGACCTCTATTTCTGTCAACAGAGGCGTCCGTCATATTCAGAAACCTGTTTTGCTGCATTCCGAATGCTCGCACACGATGATTTCTGAAGATGATTACCGGGAATTCCTTTTGCCGTTTGATCAGGAGTGGAGTAAAAACCGTCCATTTGGCATTCATTATTGTGGGCCGGATCCGCACAGGATGGCAAGCAGTTTTGCAAAAATTCCTCACCTCGATTATCTCGATCTAGGATGGGGTGGGGATGTGAAAGTCCTTCGAGAACATTTACCGGATACATTTTTCAACCTGCGTTTGAGTCCGGTTGAAATTGCCCGTCAGTCGCACGATGAAATCCGTGAAACCATCATCCGTTTGGTCCGCGATTCCGCGAATCCATTTCTAACAGGCGTTTGTTGCATCAATATGGATGACTCAGTAACCGACGATCGTATCAGTACTATTTTTGAAACAGTTGAAAAACTTAAGGAAGAGTATTCTTCAGGTGAAATCTAAAAATTATGGCGAAAAAATTCGATAATCAATTGGTGGATGCACAGGCAACACAGGTTGTTCCAGTAAAACCGGAAGATTTTGATTTTGGAAAATACGAAAGCTATACGGCTAAGCTTAATGAAACCTGTTCACTTTTCTGGCAACAATCTTCCGGTGTCGCCGTCTACCGCAGAATGCGTGTCGGAGAATGTTTTTCGTTCGGATGCAGCGATATGAAACGGTCGCTCGAACTTCAACTTGGAGCACTTGAAAAGAGTATGCTTCTGAAAGCCGATGTGCCTAATTTCCTGGAGCCATGGTATGGAATCGGCACAGTCGCAAGCGCTTTCGGGGGTGATTATATCTGGAGTGAAGGAGGTGCTCCAGCCCTGAAGTCCCGTTTTTCGACCATCGATGAGGTGCTTGATTTTGAAACGAAGGAAATCGCGCAAACGAACATTGGTCGACAAACACTCAACATGATCGAATATTTCATGGAGCAGACCAAGTGCCGGCTACCTATTTCGTTGACCGACACACAATCCCCCTTGAACATGATTGGCCATCTCTATCCACTCGATCAGTTTTTTGTGGACATGCTGATGGAGCCTGAGAAAGTCATGCAACTTTTTGATCGTTTGACAGATTTGTCGATTCGTTTCAATCAGGAGCAGGTAAAACTTATTGGCAACGCATTGGTTTATCCCGGACATGGATTTGCCTCCTCTTCAAAATGGACAGGACTGGGAATGAGCGACGACAATGCGATCATGATTTCACCTGAGCAATACCTTGGAATGGCAGCGCCTTATGTTGAAAAAATTTGTAATCCGTTCGGCGGACCGGTTTTCCATTCTTGCGGCGACTGGTCGGGTTGGGTGGATGCTGTACTTAAGATGAAAGGATTGAAAATGGCGGATGGCGCTTTTTCGCCTCAAACCGATCCTGGTGCGAACGTGGACCTGGAAGCTTTTCACCGGTTTGCCAACACAGGAATAGTACTGAATGCCCGTATCGTTGGCGATTTGGAAACCATTCAGGAACAGGTCAAACGCCTGTGGATTCCCGGGATGAAGCTGGTGGTGGTAACCTATTGTGAAACGCCCGGAGAACAAGAAGATGCTTACCATTTAATACACGATCTATGCCGGTAGTTCATCCAATAAAGATCGGGAATTACCGATGGCGAATCGTTGTGTTGCTATTTTTTGCAACCACCATCAATTACATCGACCGGCAGGTGCTTGGGATTCTGGCGCCACAACTTCAAGTGGCATTTGGATGGTCGGAATCTGATTATGGGTTTATCATCATGGCTTTTCAGGCAGCCTATGCCATTGGATTGATTTCAATGGGTGCACTACTCGATAAAATCGGCACACGATTGGGTTTCATTATCGCGATCTCGCTATGGAGTTTAGCCGGGATGTTTCATGCGGCCGCCCGCAGCGTACTAACTTTTGCGATGGCCCGTTTCGCCTTGGGAATTGGCGAATCGGCGAATTTTCCGGCTTCAATCAAAACCGTTGCAGAATGGTTTCCTAAAAAGGAAAGGGCCCTGGCAACCGGTATCTTCAACTCTGGTCCCAACTTTGGCGCTATTCTAACCCCTTTGATTATCCCAATTATCGCCTTAAAATGGGGCTGGCAGTGGGCGTTTATTGGCACGGGAGCGCTGGGTTTTATCTGGTTACTATTTTGGATTCCTATGTACCGCAAACCTGAATTGAATCGGCGGCTGACAGAATCGGAACGCACTTATATTTTGCAGGATGACCTGGAACCAGACACAAAAAAACTTCCGTGGAAATCAATTATTTCCTATAAACAAACCTGGGGCATTTGCCTGGCGAGGTTTCTTACCGATCCGATCTGGTGGTTTTTTCTCTATTGGCTGCCAAAATTTCTGAACTCGAATTACCACATCAATCTGACCAATATAGGATTGCCATTAATAATTATTTATGTGGTTTCAATAGGTGGCTCGGTATTTGGCGGATGGTTATCGTCTTTCCTCATTAAGCGGGGGAAGAATCCGGTGGCTGCTCGAAAGAAAACTATCTTTTTTATGGCCTTACTCGTTGTTCCAATTTTCTTCACCTCGTTTACCACGAATGTTTGGCTGGCTGTTTTGTTGATATCCATGGCTACGTTTGCGCATCAGGGATACGCTGCCAATATTTTCACGATCGTTTCTGATATTTATCCGAAGAATGCGGTTGGATCGGTAACCGGCCTTGCAGGTTTTGCAGGGGCCGTTGGCGGTATCTTGTTTTCAGGTGCCGTTGGACTGATCCTCGAATTTACAGGCAGCTATTATGTGATTTTCGGGATTGCCAGTATCGCTTATTTGCTTTGTTGGCTATCCCTTTACCTGTTGGTTTCAGATCATCAAAAAATACAAATTCATTAGCATTTTAATTGGACAGTGGTCAAAACGCACTATAAGACATTATATAAAAACACATGGAACATAAAAAAGGAAGTTTAAAAAGTACTATTGCTGTATCGCTAACGAATTATCTTGATGCGGGTGCGATTGTGGCTGGCGCAAGCGGACTGACTCTCTGGCAAAATTACCTAGGACTAACCGAAGGACATCTCGGCTGGCTTAACGCCATCAGCGCCAACTGTTTCGGCGCGGCTATCGGAGCGGTTATCGGTGGTTTTCTTGCTGACAAATTCGGGCGAAAAACGATCTACACCTACAATATGCTTGTGTATATGTTGGGGATAGCAATTATCATGTTCACAGTTAATTTCCCGATGCTGTTGACTGGATTTTTGGTTACGGGTATCTCGGTAGGAGCGGGTGTTCCTGCTTCGTGGACTTATATTTCCGAAAATTCGGAAGTGGGTAATCGCGGACGAAATATGGGTATTTCTCAGTTTGCCTGGGGAGTCGGTCCGACGATCATTTTAGTTTTAGGAATGTTGTTGGCTCCGGGTAAAGCGGATGCTTCAGCCGGGATTTTATTCGTTTACGTGCAAAAAATCGCAGCATTCTTTATTGGAGACAATGCAAGCGTTGATGCAGTCAAAGTATTTAGCAGCCGTCTTATTTTCGGCTCTTTGTTTATTGTAGCGTTTATCGCATGGACTCTTCAACGAAAACTCAATGAATCAAAAGATTGGGAAGAAGCTCAGCAGGCACAAAGCAAGGAGAAACAACCGGGTATTTTCGCATCATTTGGGACACTTTTCACCAATAAGGTCAATATTCGCACAATGCTTTTTCTTGCAGGTATTTACATATCCTGGAACATGGTTGCCTCCGTAATGGGTTTCTTTCAACAACATATTTATGAAAACGCAGGCGGTCTTTCCAACGGACAAGCTAATATGGTATCGGCCGTACAATGGATCGTGATTATTGTGGTAACCTATTTCGGCTTTGCCATGGTAGTCGATAAAGTCAATCAGCGCTGGCTGTATTTTACAGGCACGATGATAGGTATATTGGCATGGTGCATCCTCATTTTTGTTGGAATAAAAAATTATTCCGCTTTATGGACTTTCACTATTCTTTGGGGTATACACGCAGGACTAAGTGTACAAGCGTTTTATGCGCTTTGGGCTTCGGAACTCTTTCCTGCCAGATATCGCGCGGCTGCGCAAGGTGTTATGTTTTTTGCCGTAAGAGGTATAGCGGCTATATGGGGATTGGTATTTGTGCAAATTTACGGAGAACATGGCGAAGGATTTAACACTGCGGCCTACCTGATGATCGGATTGCTCCTTATCGCGTTGATAATAGGAACTATTTGGACACCCAAAACCCGTGGCAAAACATTGCATCAAATAACAAGAGAACGATACGGAGACGATATTTAAAACGGCATTGATATTATCGTAAAAAATTAAACAAATGGATAAATCTCTTTTACCGAATGCCTCTTCTGCTTCAACATGGATTTGGTATCCTGGCGATTACGAGATATGGCTGGGCAATCAGGTTCAAAACCGCCGCACAGAACGGGGAACTTTCTTGCCTCCTTTCTGGAAAATGGATAGCCATTATGTGTTGGTGGAATTCAGTAAAAAGTTTGATTTGGTGGAAACCGAAGAAATTGAAATAGCAGTTGAAGGCACATTCAATATTAAATTAGACGGAAAACTGCAATTCGGCATGCCGGAGAAATTTTCATTACCTGCCGGAAAGCATAGTCTGAATATTAAAGTGTGGAATCAGGCAACACCTCCTGCTATTTTTATCAACGGAAAAACCATAAAATCAGACAATTCGTGGAAAGTGACGTTCGAGGACAAGGAATGGATCGACGAATCGGGCAAAGCTTCCGATACTTCCTCGGGTACGGTATACCTGAATGCGGCATCCTGGAACTTTAACTCACCCGATACGCCACCATCAAAGTTTAAACTGGCGACCCAACCCATGATAGCCGTTTCGAGTGAGAAGAAAAACAGCGGAATACTATACGATTTCGGGAAAGAGACTTTCGGCTTTGCAAAATTCAATGGATTGAAAGGGAAAGGTACCTTGAATATCTATTACGGCGAATCGCCCGAAGAGGCATTGTCAATTGACCATTGCGAGACCCTGGACCGTATTCCGGTAGATAATAGTTCGGCCAAAGATTTCACGGTAGCCGGATCTAAAGCCTTCAGATATATTTATGTGGAAAAGGATCTTGCTCTTTCCTACGATTCATTGTCGATGCTTTATGAATATCTGCCCTTAGATTATAAAGGCAGTTTCAGCTGCAACGATTCGAAAATCAATGAAATATGGAAAGTAGGAGCCTATACTTTGCACCTGACCACGCGCGAATTTTTTGTCGATGGAATCAAACGCGACCGTTGGATGTGGAGTGGTGATGCCTATCAGAGTTACCTGATGAATTATTATTTGTTCTTTGACGCTCCGGTAGTCAGCCGGACGACCTTCGCCCTGCGAGGAAAAGACCCTGTGACCAGCCATGTTAATACCATTATGGATTACACATTCTACTGGTTCATGGGTATTTACGATTATTATCAATATACGGGGAACAGGCAATTGATTGAACAATTGTATCCTCGCATGAAAAGCCTGATGGAGTATTGTCTCTCCCGCCGCAATGCCAGCGGTATGATGCAGGGACTGGCGGGTGACTGGGTATTTATCGATTGGGCAGATTTTCAAATGAGCAAGGCAGGTGAAGTGAGTTTCGAGCAGTTGCTCTTCTGTCGTAGTCTGGAGACAATGGCTTTGTGCGCCAACTTGTTGAATGATACGGAAAAGGCGAAGATGTACAGCAAATTGGCTGCCGAACTCAAATCGAAACTTTTTACCGCTTTCTGGTCTGACAAGGAGAACGCCTTCATTCACAACCGCGAAAATGGTATCATGAGCGCTCAGGTAACTCCGTTTACCAACATTTTTGCCGTACTTTTTAATTACCTCGAAGCCGACAAAACCAAAGCGGTAAAAGAACACGTTTTGCTCGACCCGAAAGCTTTGAAAATCACTACGCCTTACATGAGGTTTTATGAGTTGGAAGCCTTGTGCGCCCTGGGAGAACAGAAACATGTGTTGAAAGAAATTCGCGATTACTGGGGTGGAATGATCGATCTGGGAGCCACTTCTTTCTGGGAAAAATATAATCCAGAAGAAAAAAATCCAGAACTATTGGCTATGTATGGTCGGCCATTTGGTAAAAGCCTTTGTCATGCCTGGGGAGCCAGTCCAATTTATTTATTGGGCAAATATTATTTGGGAGTAAAACCAACCTCTCCGGGTTACAAAACCTATTTAGTCGAACCATGCCTGGGCGATCTGCTCTGGATGGAAGGCGATGTACCAATGCCTGCCGGGAAAGTCCATCTCTATTGCAGTACAAAGGAAATCAAGGTAAAAGCGGATTCGGGAACAGGAACCTTGCGTTTCAGGAGTTTGACAATGCCAGTCTGCAAAGGTGTTGAGATCAAACAAACGGGGGATAGACAGTACGAAATAGTCCTTCTGAAAGATCAGGAATATGTAGTTAGCTACAAGCAAGCAGAATAATTCGCGTCGACGAAAATGATTGAAAGACAAAATAAAATCGAATGAAGCAAACAAATTTTCAACTTTTTGATTTTCTGGATTTTGATACTCTACTGACCGGAGAGGAGGTGCTGTGGAAAACCTGCGCACCTGTTGATTTTCGGGTCGATGGAACGGATGTTGTGTTCGAAATTCCTTTTCAAAAACAAAAAGTTGCCAATGATATTGCACCTGACCAGGAGACGGTCCGGAAAAATTTTCTGCTTCGATTGCGTGCTTATGGATCAAAAATCCTTCGTGTGTCTATCGGTTTTGGAGTACAGGAAATGCCTGATTCACTGATGCTCGAACTGGATTCAACTCTCGAGATCGTCCCTCTTTGCCTGGAGAAAAAGGAAGTTGAATGGTTGGTGCGAGATTTTAAAGGTATCGTTCGGGCTCGTTTAAAACGTCTCGCGCCGGTCATCGATCATTGGAGTGATTTGCTGCCGGAACCAGAGGAAACATTAGATATGTCTTTCTTCCCGGATGGAAAAAAGGAAATCAAAATCAGTGCCTGGGACCAGTTTTTTCCGGCACGCCACGATGCTTTTGCCTTAGCCTTTGTCGAGAAAAACGGGGTTCCTGACCGCACAACCATTTCGTTTCACATTGAGCCGGATGAGAAATTTGTCGGTACCGGTGAACGTTTTACGAAGATGGATTTGTCGGGGCACACCTTTCAGTTGAAAAACCAGGACGGACAGGGGGTGAACAACCGCCGCACCTACAAGAACATTCCATTTTACCTATCCAGCAGGATGTACGGGGTGTTCATGCATACGAGCGCTCATTCCAAGTTTTCACTGGGCGACCATTCCACACGATCAGCCCAGTTGCTTACGGAAGAGCCGGTCATGGATGTGTTCTTGATTGGTGGGGAAAACCCTGAAGAAATTTTGTACCAATACCGTCGCCTCACGGGATTTCCTGCCATGCTTCCGCTTTGGAGTTTTGGTACCTGGATGAGTCGAATGACCTATTTTTCGGCAGAGGAAGTGAATCAAATCTGCCAGCGCCTGCGTGAGGAAGATTTCCCTTGTGATGTGATCCATCTGGACACGGGATGGTTCGTCACTGACTGGTTGTGCGAGTGGCAATTCAATCCGGAACGATTTCCGGATCCGAAACAGTTTATCCAGGATTTGAGAAATAACGGTTTTAGAGTCAGTCTCTGGCAGATGCCCTATATTGCTGCAGCGGCAGCCCAACACGACGAGGCTTTGGAAAACAAATTCATGTGTATCCTAAAACAGGCAGAGAAGCAGGGTGGCTCGAATTTTTCCGCGCTTGATTATGCCGGAACCATAGATTTCACCTATCCTCCTGCCGTTGAATGGTACAAGAATCTGCTCCGGAATTTGCTGGAAATGGGGGTGGTTTGCATCAAAACAGATTTTGGGGAGGATATCCACATGGATGCCGAATACCATGCCATGAAACCGGAACTGCTCAACAACCTTTACGCCTTGCTGTACCAAAAAGCCGCTTTCGAAATCACCAAAGAAGTAACCGGCGAGGGTATCGTCTGGGCGCGTGCCGGATGGGCCGGTTGCCAGCGTTATCCGCTGCATTGGGGGGGCGACTCGGCTTGCACGTGGGATGGTATGGCCGGTTCACTCAAAGGAGGCCTGCATGTTGGGCTATCTGGTTTCGGTTTTTGGAGCCACGACGTGCCCGGTTTTCACGGCGTTCCCAATTTTATGAACACGGTTGTTCCTGACGATTTATATGTTCGGTGGACCCAATTTGGCGTTTTTTCTTCCCACCTTCGTTACCACGGAACCTCCAAAAGGGAGCCGTATGAATATCCGGCCATTTCCGGAATTGTACGCAAATGGCTGAAATTGCGTTATGCCCTCATCCCGTACCTCATGCAGCAAGGCAAGAATATCACTACTTCGGGATACCCGATGTTGCGTGCGCTGATTTTCCACCATCCTGAAGATAAAATGTGCTGGCACATCGACGATCAATATTATTTCGGTGACCATATTTTGGTGGCACCGATCATGAACAGTGAAAATCGCCGGGATGTTTATTTGCCGGAGGGCTCTTGGGTGAATTTTTTCTCTGGTCAAATCACGTTAGGAAATTGTTGGCTAAAAGACTTTGAATGCCCATTGGAAGAAATGCCGGTTTGGGTAAAGCACGGCTCAGCAATCGCTGTTTACCCTTATCCGGTTAGCAACACGGATGAAATTGCTTTCGACAAGGTGGTTGAAATAAGATTTGACGAGAGCTTTCAAGGTATTGAATCGAGTGTTATAGGAGAACTTTTGAAATAAATCAAACTATGCATACCTGGAAATCAAATTGGGAAGAGTCGAAGCAACATTACCTCGACTGGTGGAAGGGCAAAGGAATCGTGCTGACGATGTGGGAGCACCTGCAAAAAGAGGGCGCCCCGCACGAACTGATTCTTGAACCAACTCCAGCCCACGACTTGAACCAATACTGGTTCGATCCGCAATGGCGTGCTGCAAATCTTCATTATCAATTGTCGCGCTGTTCTTTCAAAGCCGATATTTTACCAGTCGCCAACACCCATCTGGGACCTGGATCGCTCGCTGCGATGCTCGGCGCAAGGCTCGAAGGAGGTGAAGATACGATCTGGATCCGCGAGGAGAACCCGCTGAAACTTGAACTTGACGAGTCAAATCCTTCCTGGCAACTGCATCTGGATCTGTTAAAAGCTTGCAAGGCCAAGTCCGGAGGTAGATATTTTGTTGGTTGTCCGGATCTGATGGAGGGATTGGATGTTCTGGCCAGCGTCCGCGGAACTCAGGATGTGCTGATGGATATGATTGTCGATCCTGAAGGACTCGAAATGAAGCTGCAAAGAGTCAACGAGATCTATTTCCAGGTTTTTGACAGGATCTACGAGATCATCCGCGAAGGCGATGAGATGGCTTTTTGCTATTTTTCTCTTTGGGGACCCGGCACGGTTTCCAAGCTTCAGTCGGACATCTCTATCATGTTTTCTGAGGATGATTTCAGGCGGTTTGTCCTGCCGTTTACCCGCGAACAATGTCAAAAAATCGACTATACTCTTTACCATCTGGATGGTGTGGATGCGATCAGGCACCTGGATGCCATCCTGGAAATAGAAGAGCTTAATGCTGTTCAGTGGACGCCGGGATACGGTCAGCCTCAGGGAGGCGATCCGTGTTGGTACGATCTTTACAGAAAAATCTTGGCAGGAGGTAAATCAATGATGGCTAACTGGGTAACACTCGACGAGCTGGAGCCTCTTCTGGACCATGTGGGGAATCAGGGATTGCACATCAACGTCGATTTCAAATCAGAAAAAGAGATCAACACTGCGCAGAAAATAGTAGAGAAATATAGGTAAGAATTAATTTGTCCGCACAACAGACGACGCATGACTTACGAAATTTGACGCAAGATTCATGATGTGCAACGCAGTATACAATATCACTAAACAAATAAGACTAACACAAGAATAATGAAGGGAAACATCGTTGAACAACTTACTGCACTGGATTATTTCATTGTGATTGCCTACCTGGTGATCCTGTTTATCATTGGGTTTAGGGCGAGTTTTTCAGGGAAGAAAAAGGACGAGACGCTTTTTCTCGCAAACAAATCATTGGGATGGAGCAGCATCGGTTTTAACATGTGGGGAACCAATGTGGGCCCATCCATGTTATTGGCTTTTGCCAGTGTGGGATTTTCTACTGGTATCGTGGCCGTTAACTTCGATTATTATGCGTTTATTTTCCTGTTTTTGCTGGCGGTAGTGTTTGCGCCGCGCTACATCGCTGCCAAAGTAAGTACCATGCCCGAATTTATGGGCAACCGATACGGAAGTTCAACCAGTGATATTCTGGCGGTTTACGCACTCATCAAAATCCTGATTTCATGGCTTTCGCTTGGGTTGTTTGCCGGAGGTTTCCTGGTAAGGCAGATTCTCGGAATTCCAATGTGGGAGTCGATTATTGTACTGGTAACCTTCGCGGGAATCTTCACCTTTGCAGGAGGATTAAAAGCCATCGCGAAAGTCAATATTTTTCAAATGCTTTTGCTGATTGGCGTGTCGTTGACTTTGACGATTCTTGGGATCTCAAAAATTGGCGGACTTTCCAAGGTTTTCCACAGTGTGCCTCCTGAATTCTGGAACCTGGTACGTCCGGCGAGTGATCCGAAATACCCTTGGGTAGCTATTTTGCTGGGATATCCCGTGGCGGCGATCGCTTTTTTCTGTACTGATCAGGCCATGGTGCAGTCGGTTTTAGGAGCCAAAAATCTTGAACAGGGACAGCTTGGAGTCAACTTCATCGGATGGTTGAAAATCCTCTCTCTTCCACTGTTTATCCTTACCGGTGTGCTTTGTTTCATTCTTTTTCCCGGGCTGAAAGACCCGAACGAAGCCTACATGACCATGGTAACGAACTTGTTTCCTCCGGGGATGAATGGCTTGGTGATTGTCGTGTTGATTGCCGTGCTGGTCGGAACGATCGGGTCGTCGTTGAATGCACTCAGTACCGTTTTTACCATGGATGTTTATGTCAAAAAGATGAAGCCGCAGGCAACCAATAAGGAAATTATCCGAATGGGCCGGATTGTCGTGGTAGTTGGTTGCGTGTTTGCCGTTTTAGTGGCTTTGGCCATCGACAACATCAAAGGTCTGAACCTTTTTGACGTTTTCCAATCCGTGCTGGGCTTTATAGCGCCACCGCTTTCCGTAGTTTTCCTGCTTACTGTTTTCTGGAAACGCACAACCCAATTGGCCGTGAACCTGATTCTTTCAGCCGGCTCCGCCTTTAGTCTGGGGGTGGGTATTTTATATTTATGGGTCTTTACCCCGGATAAGTACCCGATCTGGCCGCATTATATGCTTCTCTCCTTCTATATTTTTGCTGTTCTGATGGTTTCGGCCATCGTTATTTCTCTCATTAACCGGAAGGGTGTTGTATTTGAACATTCTGATATTCATGGCGAGCTGGTTAAACCGACCAAACGGGTTTGGTTGCTTTGGGGAGCATTGGCAGCAGTGATGGTAGTCTTGTACATCGTGTTTAATGGACATTAATCATATGAATTATCATCCTGGTGCCAAATCAAATATTAGGTAACAACGATAGGTTGAACTTACAATTTTCAGTAATTTTATTCGTTTTACTCATTAATAAATACTATTATAACCTGGTCAATGAAAATAAAAAAAGGCCTTAAAATCTATATTATCATCCCGTTGCTGCTGGTCAGTTTTTTCTCTTTGGCGCAAAAGAAAGTGTACCTTTTCAGCACCTTTCACGAACCTGCTATTGAAGGTTTATATCTGGCATCAAGCATCGACGGCTACCACTGGGACGATTTGGGTGGTCCTTACCTGAAACCCGAAGTCGGCCAACAAAAGGTGATGCGCGACCCGTCTGTTGTCCAGGGACCGGATGGGACTTTTCATATGGTATGGACCTCCTCGTGGAGAAGCGATCTGGGCTTTGGTTACGCCAGTACCAGGGACTTTATCCATTGGTCGCCCGAGAAATTTATCCCGGCAATGACTCACGACACCACTACCGTGAACGTCTGGGCTCCAGAACTTTTCTACGATGATCTGAGCAAAAATTTTATCATTGTCTGGGCTTCAACCATTCCATTTAAGTTTGAAAAAGGAGAGGAGGAAGAGCGAAACAACCACCGGTTGTATTATATGACGACCAAAGATTTTAAGACTTTCTCCCAAACAAAGCTCTATTTCGATCCTCATTTTAGTGTGATCGATGCCATGATAGTTTGCAGAGGAAAGAAGGATTACGTTTTGGTGCACAAGGATAACACCCGTCCATACCGGAATATAAGGGTTTCTTTTAGCAAATCACCTCTGGGACCGTGGAGTAAAAGTTCTGAACCCTTCACTCCATTTAAGAGCGAAGGTCCGACCGTTGCCAAAGTTGGAGATGAATTCCTGGTCTATTTTGATATGTATGGGGAAGCCAAATATGGTGCCGTCAAAACCAGGGATTTCTTAAAATTTGAAGATGTAACTGAGCAGATTTCCTTGCCAAAGGGTCACAAGCACGGAACGATATTCATGGTGGATGAAAAAATTGTGGAAGGTTTGAAAAATGCTCATCGTGCTGGTCAGGAACAGGTTCATTACTCAGGGAAAACATTGAATAATCCGGATTATCATCACGGGCAACTCAGTCCGGCAATGGGTGTCCACAGCATCCAGGTGTTGCGCGCCAACCGCGAATTTCCTGACCAGGCAGAAGGCTGTGGCTGGACTTACAACCATGCTCCGATGCTGGCATACTGGAACAATATGTTTTACCTCGAATACCTCAGCGATTCTATCGGGGAACATGTTCCCCCGGGGCATACTTTGCTGGTTAAATCCCCGGATGGGGAAAACTGGGGCAAACCGGTTGTGATATTCCCACAATACAAAGTGCCGGATGGCATAACTCAACCGGGCGAAACTGCCGTCACTAAAAATATGTTTGCAGTGATGCACCAGCGAACGGGCTTTTATGTTTCCGACGATCAGCGGATGCTGGCTTTTGGTTATTATGGAATTTGTCTGAATCCACACGATGGACCGAACGATGGGTATGGAATTGGCCGTGTAGTGCGTGAAATATATAAGGATGGATCGTTTGGTCCGATTTATTTTATCCGGTACAACCATGGATGGAATGAAAAAAATACGGATTATCCGTTCTTCACCAAGAGCAAGGACAAGGGTTTTGTAAATATTTGCAACCAGGTGCTGGCCGATCCATTGCAAACCCAGCAATGGAACGAAGAGTCCGACCGGGATGATCCTTTGATTGTTTTGAACGACGATCACAAGGCTTTGAGCTATTATCATCTGCCCAATTTGGATGTGGTAGGTCTTTGGAAAAATGCGCTGACCGCTACCAGTACAGATCAGGGTAAGAGTTGGACTAAGCCACAAAGGGCTCCCGGATTTGTCAACAGCAATGCCAAAATTTGGGGACAACGAACTTCTGACGGGAAATATGCAACGGTTTACAATCCTTCCGATTTCAGATGGCCATTGGCGATTTCGGTGAGCGATGATGGTTTGGATTACAAAAATCTGTTACTTGTGAATGGTGAAATTCCGACTATGCGTTACGGTGGAAGCTACAAATCATATGGTCCTCAATATGTTCGCGGCATTCAGGAGCGGGACGGTAAACCAAAGGATGGAAAACTTTGGGTCGCATACAGCGAAAACAAAGAGGATATCTGGGTTTCATCCATTCCTGTGCCGGTTCAATCAGTTGCGAATAGTCAGGTCGACGACGACTTCTCCACATTGCCTGAAAATAGGGAGTTACAGAACTGGAACATCTACTCTCCGGCATGGGCAAAGGTAGGTATCGAAAATCATAACGGACTGAAATGCCTGTCTTTAAAGGATAAGGATAATTTTGATTATGCTATCGCGCAGCGATTATTCCCGCCATCAGAAAAAATTTCCGTTGAATTTAAGATTGAGTCCGGGCAAAACAATCATGGAAACCTCTATATCGAGCTTCAGAATGAAAAGAACACGGCAGCCTTGCGGCTGGTTTTTGATGCCGACGGCACGATCAAGACGAAAGCCGGCTATCGCATGAAAGAGTTGACAAAGTACCAGGCCAACCAGAAATATACAATCCGCATTGAAGCCCAGACTTCAACCAGATATTTCGAGGTTTTTGTTGACGGCAAAAAAGTTGGCAACGGACTATTTTACGCTCCTGTCGCCAGTTTGCAGCAGCTTGTCTTCCGCACGGGAGAAGTTCGCCGATACCCAAATGTGGATACACCAACCGATCAGGATTTCGATGTGAAGCAGGATGGAAAACCATTGGCAGAGGCAAAATGGTGGATCAGTTCAGTAAAAACCTGGAAATAGACGGTCATGATAAAAAACAGAAAAATAGCACTCTTTGCTTTAGCGGGATTCTTCGCTCTCTTGGTTATTGCTCCATTTTCTGCCATTTCAGGAGGAAAGGTAAAGACTGCAAAACCCATCCTGAGAGCCGACGATTTCCGTCATTACGTCGAATATTTCAACCGGATGGAGGAGGAGAACATCGCGCAGGCCATTCCGAATGCAAGAGCATGGGATTGGATGAAAGAGAATATTCCGTTGTTTGAATGTCCGCAGGATAATTTCGAGGAAATGTTTTATTTCCGATGGTGGACTCTGCGCAAACATCTCAAGGAAACTCCTACGGGATACGCATTTACTGAGTTTCTGATTCAACGCACTTATTCCGACAAATACAACCTGATCAGTTCCGCGCTGGGGCACCACATCACGGAGGCTCGCTGGTTACGTGATTCGAAATACCTTGACCAGTACGTTCATGTGTGGTACCGGGGAAATGAAGGCAAACCTATGACGAAACTGAGTGTTTTCAGTAGCTGGACTCCTTACGCCTTGTTGCAAAAATACCTGGTGGACAAAGACGTTAATTATTTAACAGATATGTTGCCTGACTTGAAGGACGACTACACACAATGGGAAAAAGTAAAACGATTGCCTAATGGGTTGTTTTGGCAGTTCGATGTGAGGGATGGCATGGAAGAACAAATCAGCGGGGGCCGTAAGGTGAAGAATGCACGTCCTACCATCAATAGCTATATGTTTGGTAACGCTGCGGCAATGAGTAAGATGGCTGAAGTTGCGGGTGACAAGGTAGGTTCAGTATTATTTCAGGCTAAAGCCGATACCCTTAAGAAACTGATATACCAGAAATTATGGAATCCGGAAAGTCAGTTTTTCGAAACGGTTAAAGAAGATGGCTCATTTGCCAAAGTCAGGGAGGAGATCGGACTGATTCCCTGGTATTTTAATTTACCCGGTAAACAACACGAACAGGCATGGGCTCAGGTGAAGACAGTGAAAGGGTTTTTGGCCCCATTTGGATTGACGACAGCCGAACGAAGCCATCCATTGTTCAGGACACACGGTTGCTGCAACTGCGAGTGGGATGGAGCGATCTGGCCATTTGCCACCGCTCAAACCCTCACCGGGATGGCCAACTGGATCAATCAGGGTGAAACTGCGGTTGTCAATGATTCGGTCTATTTCAGTCAGTTGGAGAAATATGTAGAGTCGCAATACAAGCGAGGACGTCCCTATGTAGGAGAATACCTCGACGAAACGACCGGCGCCTGGTTGAAAGGTGACCAGGAGCGCAGCCGCTATTACAATCATTCCACTTTTAACGATTTGATCATTACAGGTTTAGTAGGTTTGCGACCACGGGCTGATCAGACTCTTGAGGTTAACCCTTTGGTCCCGGCCGGAAAATGGAACTGGTTTTGTTTGGATCAGGTCATGTATCATGGCAAAACGATTACTATCTTGTGGGATAAGGATGGCTCTAAATATGGCAAGGGAAAGGGACTAGTGGTTTTTGTGAACGGGAAAGAAGTCGGTCGAACCGATAAACTTACAAAATTAGTGTGTGAAGGCGCTTTAATAAATTAGATGAATCAATTTAATACTATATACATATGAGCTTAAAAATTAGATTAATAGCTATTATGCTACTGTTGTGTGTTTCAGTTCTTCGTGCTGAGCGAATCGATATGCAAAAGGCCGGCGCCAATATTACAGGTTCGAAACTGAATACTGTGTTGATTAATACAACCATCAATAAGCTGAATGCCAATGGTGGTGGTACCTTGTTTTTCCCATCGGGACTATATCTGACCGGAGCGATCAGGCTTAAAAGTAACATCACCATCGAATTGGAAGCAGGGGCAACGCTTCTGTTTTCGGATAATTTCGATGACTACCTGCCCTTCGTTGAAATGCGGCACGAAGGAATTCTGATGAAGAGCTTTAATCCTCTGATTTATGCGGCAGATGCCGAACATATCACCATCAAAGGTGAAGGAAAAATAGACGGACAGGGGAAAAAATGGTGGGACGAGTTCTTCCGTGTCACCACGAATCTGAAAAATAAAGGGAAGCAGGATATCAACAAATATCAGCTCATGTGGGATAATGCAAACGATGTAAAAGCCCTTTATGCAGAAACGAACGAAGATTACATTCCTTCCCTGCAACGTCGCTTTTTCCGTCCGCCGCTCATTCAACTTATTCGTTGTAAGAACGTGAAAATTGAGGGGATCACGCTTGTCAATTCGCCTTTCTGGACGGTCAATCCTGAGTTTTCCGAGAATGTGACCATCGATAAAATAACCATCAACAATCCACCTTCCCCGAATACCGACGGGATCAATCCTGAGTCGTGCCGCTACGTGCATATTTCGAACTGTCACATTTCGGTCGGCGATGACTGTATTACCCTTAAGAGTGGTCGTGACCTGCAAGGCCGGAAGCTGAATGGACCCAATGAAAATATCACCATTACCAATTGCACCATGCTTTCAGGACATGGTGGCGTGGTGATTGGCAGCGAAATGAGTGGCAGTGTGAGAAAAGTTGTCATCAGCAACTGTGTGTTCGATGGAACAGACCGCGGTATTCGGATCAAATCGACCCGGGGAAGGGGAGGCGTTGTGGAGGATATTCAGGTGAACAACATTGTGATGCGTAACATCAAAGAGGAAGCCATTATCATGGACCTGTATTATTCTAAAATGCCTGTCGAACCTATGAGTGAGAGAACCCCTGTATTCAGAAATATCAACATCAGCAACATGACGGGTACGGATGTCCGTATTCCTATAAGAATCAGAGGATTGGAAGAGTCACCCATCACAGATATCGCACTGACCAACATCAACCTTCAGGCAAAAGAAGAGTGTCAGTTTCAGAATTACCAAAGGATCAGGCTGAATGAAGTCTTTGTAAATGGAAAGAAAATTTCACTTGAATAAGCGATGATGAAGAAACTGCCTGCTAATTTTTTTCTGATAACTGCCTGCCTCCTCGTTACCTTTTTTTCGGGCACAAGGTTGATGGCCGAAGGTTTGCAAGTAAAAGGCCTTCGTACGGAAATGATTTTTCATCCTGAAGGGATAAATGTCAGAAATCCAGTTTTGAGTTGGGAAATTTCCGGAACAGATCGTGGAATTAGTCAGATGGGATACCAGGTATTGGTTTCAAGTTCAAAAGAAAAACTGGATAGTAATGAAGGAGACTTGTGGGATTCCGGAAAAATTCAATCAGGCAATTCGATTGGTGTAAAATATAGTGGGAAAGCACTTAAGAGTGGCTCGGAATGTTTTTGGAAAGTTAAAGTCTGGACTCAAAAAGGCGAAAGCAACTGGAGCGGACCTGCCTACTGGGGTATGGGTTTTTTATATACTGATGACTGGAAAGGACGCTGGATTGGTTTTGACCGTGCTTTTGCGTGGGACCATGAAACTAAATTTTCAACCCTTTCCGCGCGCTATTTCAGGAAAGAATTTGTTGCCACGAAGGATGTAAAGAAGGCCAAAGTCTATATCATCGGGCTCGGACTTTACGAACTCAGTATCAATGGCCGAAAAATCGGGGACCAGGTATTGGCGCCTTCACCGACAGATTATACAAAAAACGTAAAATACAACGTATTCAATGTGAGTGGCATGGTTAAAAAGGGCCGGAATGCGATTGGAACCATACTCGGGAATGGCCGGTATTATACCATGCGGCAGAAAGAAAAACCCTATAAGATTAAAACATTTGGTTACCCCAAAATGCTGCTTCAGCTAGAAATTGAATTTGCCGACGGAACAAAGGAGGTAATAAAAACCGATGAATCCTGGAAAGGCACACCTGATGGTCCGATCCGCAGCAACAATGAATACGATGGGGAAGAATATGATGCCAGAAAAGAAATGTCGGGATGGGATCAACCCGGATTTGAGGAGAGCAAATGGCTGCCGGCTGAATGTGTTCAGGAACCTGGCGGGGAATACGAGGCTCAATTAAATAGAAACATGAAAGTAATGGAGACAATGAAACCTGTCTCCATCAAAGAACTTCGGCCGGGCGTTTTCATCATGGACATGGGACAGAACCTGGCCGGCTGGGTTAAAATGAAAGTTAGCGGAAAGAAAGGATCACAGGTAACCTTGCGTTTTGGCGAGATTTTAACCGAAAAAGGGGAGCTGTTTCCGGCCAATCTGCGCGATGCAAAGGCTACCGATGTTTATACTTTAAAGGGCAGTCAGGAAGAATCCTGGGAGCCATCCTTCGTCTATCATGGATTTCGCTATGTCGAGATTTCCGGTTTCCCCGGAACCCCTTCCATCGAAAATTTCGAAGGGAGGGTAGTGTACGATGAAATGGAAAACTCCGGCAGTTTCGATACCTCGAATACGCTCATCAACCAGATTTATAAAAATGCATGCTGGAGCATAAAAAGTAACTACAAAGGCATGCCGGTCGATTGTCCTCAGCGCAACGAGCGTCAGCCCTGGCTGGGCGACCGCTCAACCGGTGCTTATGGTGAGAGTTTCGCATTTAATAATGAGTTGTTCTATGCCAAATGGTTAGACGACATTCAATATTCCCAAAAGGCTGATGGTTCCATCCCTGATGTGGCTCCCGCCTTCTGGCATTATTACAGCGACAATATGACCTGGTGCGGAGCCTATCTGCTAGTTTCTGATATGCTCTACCGTCAATATGGCGATATCATGGTAATTGAAAAACATTACCCGGCGATGAAAAAATGGCTGGATTACATGCAGGACCACTACATGAACAAAAATTACATTTTGACCAAAGACTCCTATGGCGATTGGTGCCCTCCACCTGCTACCATAGAAGAAGGACGCGGCAAAAGTGCAGACGTAAAGCATCCCAGTATGCTGATTTCCACGGCTTATCACTATTATTTTCTGCAATTGATGCAGAAATTTGCGAAGGTAACCGGCAACGGGGCTGATGTGGAGAAATTTGCCTCGTTATCAGAGAAAGTGAAAGATGCTTTCAATAAGGAATTCTATCATGCTGAACAGGCCTCCTATGGTAACAATACGCTGACTGACAACCTTCTGCCTTTGTACTTTGAAATGGTTCCTGAAGGACAAAAGGATCGTGTACTAAAGACGGTTATTGATATGGTAGCGATAAAAAATGATGGACATTTAAGTTGTGGTTTGATCGGAATTCAATGGCTGATGCGAACTTTGACCGATAACGGAAGAGCCGATCTGGCTTACAGGGTCGCTACCAATACAACCTATCCGGGATGGGGTTACATGGTTGGAAACGGGGCAACTACTATTTGGGAATTATGGAACGGGAATACTGCCGCCCCGAGCATGAATTCGTACAACCATGTCATGATGCTCGGCGACCTGCTAATCTGGTATTATGAACACCTTGGCGGAATAAAATCAAGCAATGACCAACCCGGTTTTAAACAAATTACCATGAAACCGGAAATGATTGAAGGTCTCAATTTCGTGAACGCATCCTACAATTCAAAATTTGGTTTGATAAAGAGTGAATGGAAAAAGGAAAATCAGAGCTTTACCTGGAAAATCACCGTTCCCGGAAATACAACGGCGACTGTTTATATCCCGGCCACTTCGCAGAATAGCATCTCTGAAAGCGGAGAAAAATTATTGTCTGCCAAAGGAGTTAAATTTATAAAGATGGACCATTCCAGGGCTGTATGTGAAATCGGCTCCGGAGAATATTCCTTCATTTCTAAATTATAATTTCGGCAATTATTTACTTACCGGAAGCCAAACGCTCATGTCTCCTTTTCCGCGGTTTCCCCAGGCATAATAGGGTACTAACCGAAGTGATACCAGTTCTTTTTTCATATTTATTGGCCGGTACAATTGACCTGTCCACGATTCATTTGTAATAAGTTCGGCTTTTCCCTCCAGCGCAAATAGTTTACTGTCTGAAATAGTAAGCGACTTCGCAATAAAATGAGTGTTTGCTGGAATGATATAATCGAAAATGTGCCGGTCTGCCGGAATATCTGCGGATTCGATGCAATAAACCAACGGTCCCCTTTTGACTGCAACCTGGTTGTGATCCTCCTCTACCAATGGATTTGCTTCTATCAGTTGAGCTTCCATCGGCAGGTTCAGTTCAATGTGGTCACCCGTTTTCAATTTGCCAGATAATTCTGCATAAGTCCCGGGCTTCGCTGCAATATTCTGCTTCTTTCCATTCACTAAAATTTCCGCACTCGAAGCCCATCCGGGAATCCGCAGAAAAATGGAGATTTTATGGTCCGGACATTCCTCAAGGTTGATTGAAATATGACCGTTCCATGGATATTCTGTCTGTTGATTCAGACGGATGGCCGAACCATCGGAAAATCTTGTATTAAGGTGGTTGCCTCCATATAAATTAATCCACAAGGCTTTTTCAGAAGTTGTATATACATAGTTACTGATTTCGGCTATCGTACGGATGGTGTTCGGCGGACAGCAATTGCAGAGTTTGATGTAACCTTCCCGTTCGCGCGACCAACGCAAGGTAAATGGAATGTCGTGAGCTACACATAAAGGGTTGGTATAGAAGTAGCCCTTCCCATCCAGACTGACCCCTGCCAGCAAACTATTGTACATCGTCAGTTCCATCACATCGGCAAAACGTGCCTCACCGGTAGCCAGAAACATGCGCCAGTTCCACAAGATATTTCCAATATTGGCGCACGATTCGTTGTGGGCAGTTAGATTGGGTAGCTGAAAATCGCGCCCGTAGGCTTGATGGACTTTCTGGTTGAAGTCTGGTTTATAAGAGGTTCCATCTGGCGAGACTCCGTCATACAAGGCACCGCAAGCGCCGGTGATATACATTTTATGCTCAGTCATGTTGTGCCAGATCTTGTCGAGTGTCGTCATCAGTGAATCGTCGCCGGTTTCGGAATAGATATCTGCGACTCCGGCATACAAGTAATTAGCCCGTACGGCATGACCAATTGCTTGGTCCATCCTGGTAAATGGAACCCTATCCTGGTTATCGTCTGTACCATTTTCTACCAGACTGCGGATGGAAATCAAATTTTTGGCCAGTTCAAGATATCGCGGATTGCGGGTGGTACGGTACATTTCAACTACCCCCATATAATGCGACGGACAAATGGCATTGCGGGCCAGTTCGGTTGATGCACGTTTGTAAAAGTCGCAAAGAAAATCGGTCGCATGGATGGCCACGTCCAAAAAATTCTTTTTTCCGGTAATTCGGTAATGCAGGCATGCAGCCGTCATCAGATGGCCCATGTTGTAGGTCTCGAAATCGAGGCGTTCGCCAAATTCCTTCTTTCCTATACCTTTCTGCAACTCTTTGATGACAACAGGGGTATGGATGTAACCATCTTTTCTCTGGGTTTTGGCAATTGTTTCGATGATTGAATCGATTGTTTTCTCTGTCGCGATATCTCTGGAGCTAGACCAAACCATGATCATTCCCTCCAGCATTTTGTAAAAATCACCATCGTGAAAAGCAGGGCCCACATGTTCACCTGATTCTTTACCGGCAGCTATTTCAAAATTCCGGAATGCATGGCTCACTTCCGGGTTGAGGTAATTTCCCATCATGTGCGGAACCATTGATTCTTTACATACCTTGAAACGTTCAGCCCAGAAACCGGTTGTCCAGTTAACATCTTCAATATTAATGCTTTTTAGTTTTGCAAAGGGACTTTTCGAGGTGTTTACCAGTGATTTCTCCTGGCCAAAAACCTGGAATCCCAGCAAAAGACTAGCCGATAGAATGCCTGAAAAGAGAAATTTTTTCATATGAGTGCGGTCATTAAAATATACTGCTACAACCTGATTCCAGCCAATGTAAATGTAAGCTGGATAGCGCATTTTGCAATATAACGTTTGCAAATATATCGGAAATAAAATTATTGAAAATAACTGATACAAAGGGCTGTAATAATGTAAACGTTTACAAATATTTTCGTTTTTTTGTAGGTATAATTTTATTGTAAGGCATAAAAATAGCTAAATAGAATGGCCATTCCGAAATATCTATTGCTGATCCTTTCAACAATCCTGGTACTCTCCTGCCACAAGAATGAAAATGTGCGTTTACGGATTGATTTTACGGAAGGATGGAAGTTTTCTCTGGGAGACCATGTGCTGGCCAGTAGCAATGATTTTGATGATACTTCCTGGCGAAGCCTGAATTTGCCCCACGACTGGAGCATTGAAGGTGAATTTAGTCAGGACAATCCGACTAAAATCAACGGCGGAGCATTACCAGCCGGTGTTGGATGGTACCGGAAAAAATTTTCAATCGATCCGTCATGGAACAAAAAGCTTGTATTTATTGACTTTGATGGCGTATACCGCAACAGTGAAGTCTGGATCAACGGGAATTATCTGGGGAAACGACCATATGGTTATAGCTCTTTTCGCTACAATTTAACGCCATTCCTAAAGCTTGACGGACAGGCAAATCATCTTTCCGTCAGGGTCGACAACAGTACGCAGCCTAATTCGCGTTGGTATACCGGATCAGGAATATACCGGAACGTCTGGCTTGTGGCGACATCTCCGCTTTACATCGATCATTGGGGAACTTATATCACAACTCAGGAAGTTTCAAAAGATTTTGCATCCATTAAACTTGAGGTCAAGATCAGGAATAAGTCTCAAAGAAAACAAACTATTCAGGTTGAAACTGAACTTTTTGATGCTAGCGGGAAAAAGGTAGCATCGGCAAAAATCAGCCAATCGCCAATGGATTCTCTGGCTTTGTTGAACCAGCAATTTAAGATAAAATCGCCGGAGTTGTGGTCGGTCGATCATCCGGTTTTATACAAGACGATCACGAGAATTTATGCCAATGGAGAATTATCAGATCAGGTTGAGACGCCTTTTGGTATCCGTTATTTTAAGTTCGATCCTGTTAAAGGGTTTTTTCTGAATGGCCAACCAATGAAAATTTTGGGTGTCAACAATCACCACGATTTAGGCGCTTTGGGCGCTGCTTTCAATACCCGCGCAGCAGAACGTCAACTCCAAATCTTGAAGGATATGGGCTGCAATGCGATCCGAATGTCACATAATCCTCCCGCTCCAGAATTGCTCGATTTGTGCGACCGCATGGGCTTCATCGTCATGGATGAGGCGTTTGACTGTTGGGCTAAGAAGAAAATGGCATTCGACTATCATCTGGCTTGGGAAGAATGGCACAAGCGTGATTTGCAGGATATGGTGCTCAGGGATCGAAATCACCCATCGGTCATGATCTGGAGCATTGGGAATGAAATTCGGGAGCAGTTCGATTCTACAGGCATTTCCATGGGGAAAGAATTGGCTGGTATTGTCAGAAATCTTGATTCTACCCGTCTGGTTACCTGCGGACTAACGGAGCAGGATCCTTCCAAAAACTTTATTTACCAGTCGAAGGCACTTGATCTGATAAGCTTTAATTACAAACATCTGCAATATCCTGACTTTCCAAAGAATTTTCCGGGTGAAAGTCTAATTGCGGCCGAGAATATGTCTGCTTTTGCCACCCGGGGCCATTACGATATGCCTTCAGATAGCGTTCGCATTTGGCCGCAAGCATACAATAAGCCACTGGTTGCAAATCCTGATTTTACAGCCTCTTCCTATGATAATTGCCATGCCTTGTGGGGTGCAACACACGAAGAAACCTGGAAAGTGATTAAGGACAATCCTTATATTTCGGGGATGTTTGTCTGGTCGGGTTTCGATTTTTTGGGAGAGCCTGAACCCTACAAATGGCCTGCCCGTAGTTCCTATTATGGGATTGTCGATCTATGCGGATTTCCGAAGGATATTTACTACTTCTATCAAAGCGAATGGACCAACAAACCTGTCCTGCATCTTTTCCCTCACTGGAACTGGACCGCTGGGCAAGTGATCGATGTCTGGGCTTATTACAATAATGCCGATGAAGTTGAGCTATTCCTGAACGGTGTTTCACAAGTGGTACAATCAAAAACAAAAAATCGGTTTCACGCCATGTGGCGATTGATATACCAACCTGGAACGATCAGGGCCATTTCAAGGAAAGAGGGGAAAACTGTACTGGAGAAAGAAATTCACACGGCAGGAATACCGGCAAAAATTGAACTATTTCCGGATAGAAATACCTTGAAAGCAGACGGCAAAGATTTGTCCTTCGTTACCGTTAAAGTTGTCGACAAAGATGGAAATCTGGTGCCGGATGCCTCGAATTTGATTAATTTTAAGGTGCTTGGGAATGGGTCTTTTGCCGGGGTCGACAATGGATGTCAGACTTCAATGGAGTCTTTCAAATCCAATCAAAGGAAGGCATTTAACGGCATGTGTTTGCTGATTGTACAAACTACCAAATCTCCGGGGACCATTGAGGTTGAGGCAAGTTCAGATGGATTGCACACAGCACGGGCAGTGATAAAATCTAAAGAGTAACCAGGAAAAATGAACATAAACAGATTCAGAATACGGCTATTAACAGTTGCAATTTTTCTGGGAATTGCCTCTTTCAACCTTTTTGCCCAAACCGTCACGGGCGAAATGGCTGGTATTCCACCTGTGACAAAGATCTTTTCGACTGAACCTTGGGAAGACCCGCAAGTGACCTCAATTAACCGAGATTTGTCACGTGCAACAGCGTACTCCTTCGAATCGGTGGAGGATGCGCTAACCTGTGATCGTACACGTTCCTCGCGGGTGCAGCTATTAAACGGAGAGTGGGATTTTAAGCTGGTATTGAAACCCGCCGACGCGCCTTCCGATTTTTACAAAAACAAGGTTCATGGATGGGACAAGATAGAAGTTCCTTCGAACTGGGAGATGAAAGGGTACGATTTGCCGATCTATAAGAGCGCGGTTTATCCTTTTCGTCCTGTCAATCCTCCTTATGTGCCGCGCGATTACAACGCGGTTGGCAGCTATCAACGAAGTTTTACGGTACCTGAGAAATGGGATGGAATGAACATTACCCTTCATTTTGGCGGAGTTAGTTCGGCATTTAAAGTGTGGGTGAATGGCAAATTTCTGGGTTATGGCGAAGATAGTTGCCTGCCTTCGGAGTTTAATGTGACTCCTTATCTGCAGAAAGGTGAAAATATTTTGTCTGTCCAGGTGATTCGCTGGAGTGATGCTTCCTACCTCGAAGATCAGGATCAATGGAAATTGAGTGGAATCCAGCGCGAAGTGATGTTGCTGGCCGAGCCCAAACTGCGTATAGCCGACTTTTTTTATCAAACCAGACTCGATAAAAATTACCATGATGCTGTTTTTAGCCTTCGTCCGCGGATCGAAAACCTTACGGGTGACTCAGTGAAGGGTGGGACCCTGAAAGTTCAGTTGTACGATGCGAACAATCAACCGGTTTTTCGGCAAATATTCACCAAACCAGTGGTCGATGTCATCAACGAATCCTACCCGCGGCTCGATAACGTAAAGTTCGGCCTGTTCGAAGCCCAAGTGAAAAATCCAACGAAATGGAGCGATGAACAGCCTTATTTATACACACTTATCATTTCATTGGAAGATAATTCCGGCAAAATTCAAGAGGTAAAGTCGTGTCGTGTTGGGTTCCGCAGCATTGAATTTTCAAAGACAGACAGTAAATTACTGATCAACGGGAAAGTTACCTATCTGTATGGAGTGAACCGCCACGATCATGATCCTGCAAAAGGAAAGGCGCTTTCACGGGAGGATATCCGGCGTGATGTGGCACAACTCAAACAATTTAATTTCAATTGTATCCGCACCAGTCATTATCCGAACGATCCCTATTTCTATGATTTATGTGACCAGTATGGTATTTTGGTGATCGATGAGGCCAATTACGAGACGCATGGAATTGGGAGTTTGCTCAGCAATGATACGCGTTGGACTGCGGCTTTTCTGGAACGTACCAACCGGATGGTGCTGCGGGATAAAAATCATCCGAGTGTAATTATCTGGAGTCTTGGCAATGAAGCGGGTCGCGGACCGAATAATGCGGCCATGGCTGCCTGGGTGCACGATTACGATATCACCAGACCGGTTCATTATGAACCAGCCCAGGGAAGTCCCCAACTGGAGGGCTACATTGCTCCGGGAGATCAGGGTTATCCAAGTACAAAAGATCATTCGCACCGCATCCAGGATCCGTTGGATCAATACTATGTGGATATTGTAAGCCGCATGTATCCAGCCTTGTATACTTCCGATTTATTGTTGTCGCAAAAAAACGGAGACCGGAGACCAATTTTCTTTTGCGAATATGCTCATTCAATGGGCAATTCAACCGGAAACATCAAAGAATTCTGGGATCAGTTTCGCTCGAAGGAAAGACTCATCGGTGGCTGCATCTGGGAGTTTAAGGATCAGGGCCTCTATAAAACAGATGAAGATGGTCGTCGTTTCCTGGCTTATGGCGGCGATTTTCAGGAGAAATATTTCGATGATTTCACCATAAAGGGGATCGTTCAGGCCGATGGTACGCCCCATGCGGCAATTTATGAATGCAAACGTGTGTTTCAACCGGTTGAATGTCAGATGGTCAATGCTTCAAAAGGCCTGTTGAAGGTGATCAACCGGCATGCGACTAAAACCCTGTCGGATTATGCGATTAACCTCAAAATTTTGGAAAACGGAGCGGAAATTGTCAATAAATGGATCCCTTCCATATCATTGGCAGCCGGGAGGGATTCCGTCCTGGATGTATCGCAATTGATTCCAAAACTAAAAAACGGTAAGGAATATTTCCTGAATATCGCGTTTAGTTTGAAATCAGCTCAGCCATGGGCCAAGGCCGGGCACGAAGTTGCCTCAAACCAGTTTGCATGGAGCGCTTTGCCCTTAGCAGGAAACGCAAAAACCGAAGCAGGAAACCTGCTGATCAGTAAGGATGGAGATCTATTCCGGGTTTCAGGGAAAGGTTTTCATCTTACCTTCGATAAGAGAAATGGAGCCTTATCTTCTTATTATTCAGCGGGAAAGGAGCATATCTTAAGCCCGCTGATACCCAATTTTACCCGTCCGCTTACCGATAACGACAAATACGGCTGGAAAGCTCAAAGGGTTTTAAAAGAATGGTACGAATCTAAACCGCACCTGGTAAATTTTGCCATCAACAAGAGTCCATCCGGAGCAGTAAAAGCAGAAAGTCAATATGAGCAGATCAAAGGCAAAGCAAAAGTGTTTGTTACTTATACGATTGATGGCAGAGGTGTTGTCAAAGTTGATTTCGCGCTGAAAATTGCCGGTGCCTTGCCAAACATTCCCAAAGTGGGGATGACCTGTGGGATTTCCAATGATTATAGACAGATTTCCTGGTATGGACGAGGTTTGAAAGAAAACTACACCGATCGCCGTTATGGATTTGATGTTGGAATCTATTCCTTACCAATCGATCAATTTATGGAGCCGTATGTGAAACCGCAGGAAAATGGCAACCGAACCGATGTTCGTTGGATGTACCTTGCAAATCACATGGATCAGGGACTTCTGGTGGTTGCCGACAGTTTGCTGAGCATGAGTGCATGGCCATATAACCAGGAGGCTTTTAAGACGGCCAAACACCTCAATGAAATGAAGGAAACGGGAGCCATTACCCTGAATATCGACCTGATTCAGATGGGAGTCGGAGGCAATGATTCATGGTCGGCGGTGGCAGCTCCACTCGAAAAATACCAGATCAAAGCAAAGGATTACTCTTATAGCTTTTACCTCTTTCCGATGAAAGCAAAGAAGGAAAAGATTTATCAAACCTGGAACCAGTTGAGGTTTTAACTTTCTCTGAGATGAAGAAATTACTTCTGGCCGCTTTATCCATTTTGTTGTTGACAGTTCTTGCTCAATCCCAGATTGCGTTTCAGCAAAAACCAACCGAGTCGCTGGATGAATCTGCAAAGCCTTGGGTCTATTGGTATTGGATGAATGGTGCGGTGACGAAGGAAGCCATCACAGCTGATCTTGTCGCGATGAAAGAGGCCGGATTGGGTGGAGCCTATATATTTTCTATCCGCGATGTACCCAATCCGCCAATGTTCGAGCCCTCGGTCAGAACCATGACACCCGAATGGTGGGGTATGGTGAAACATGCCATGAGCGAAGCCAACCGGCTTGGATTGAAACTGGGCATGAATTCATGCGATGGGTTCACCGCAGCGGGTGGTCCCTGGATAACACCGAAGATGTCGATGCAGAAGGTCGTCTGGAAAGATACGCTGGTTGTCGGAGGAATCACGTTTAACAACCGGCTTCCGCAACCTGAAAAGGTAAAGGATTATTACGAGGACATTGCCGTTTTTGCCTATCCGGCTCCCGAAGGTGCCGGGGAATCCTCCTTCAGGACAATTCCAAAAGTAACAACAAGTGTTGAAGGGAAAGACTTGCAATTTTTAGCGGAAAAGGGCAATAATAAGGTTTTTGAAAGTAGCAAGCCTTGTTGGATACAGTATTCTTTCGATCAACCATTTACTTGTCGTTCCATTACCATCGGAACCGGATGGAACAATTACCAATCGAACCGTTTGATCATAGAAGTCAGTAATGATGGACGCAATTTCCGTTCTGCGGGCAGGTTAGTCCCCCCACGTTCTGGTTGGCTGGATCTGGATGCCAATGCCACCCAATTTATTACACCGGTTACCGCCCGGTATTTCCATTTTAGTTTCGATCCTGCAGGCTCAGAGCCAGGCGCTGAGGATATTGATGATGCTAAATGGAGCCCCGGATTAAAACTCAGGGGGATTGAACTTTCCGGAGAAACAAAAATTCACCAGTTTGAAGGGAAATCCGGAGCCATCTGGCGCATAAGTCAACGGAATACCGGCGACCAAATTCCTTCTTCGAATTGTGTAGATTCGAAAAACCTGAAAGAGATTACTGCTTATTTGAGGCCTGATGGAAGCCTGAAATGGGATGTTCCGGCAGGAAAATGGGTGATTCTCAGGATGGGCCACACCTCGACCGGGCATGAAAATTATGTTGGCGGTGGAGGCAAGGGACTCGAATGTGATAAGCTCAATCCGGAGGTCGTTCGCTTTCAGTTTGACAAATGGTTTGGAGAAGCCTTTCGGCAGATTGGCCCCGAATTGGCAGGAAAGGTCCTTAAAAGGTTTCATGTGGATAGCTGGGAATGCGGAAGCCAAAACTGGTCGCCTGTTTTCAGAGACGAATTCAAGAGACGCAGAGGCTATGATGTTATGCCTTACCTACCTGTGATGGCTGGCATTCCTGTTAAGAATGCTGATTTTTCTGAAAGGGTTCTAGCCGATATCAGACAAACCATTGCAGAGGTGATGGTGGATAATTTTTATCATATTTCTGCCGAAGAAGCGCATAAAAAAGGGTGTCTTTTTAGTGCGGAAAGTGTCGCCCCGGTGATGGTTTCGGATGGAATGATGCATTTTAAGGAGGTCGATCTTCCGATGGGCGAATTTTGGCTGAACAGTCCTTCGCACGACAAGCCCAACGATATCATCGATGCCATTTCCGGAGCACATATCTACGGGAAGAATATTGTCCAGGCGGAAAGTTTTACCGCCATACGCTTCGACTGGAACGAACATCCGGGTAGGTTGAAAACGGTGGCCGACCGCAATTTTGCTTTGGGAATCAATAAAATGTTTTTTCATGTCTTTACGCTAAATCCATGGAAAGATCGAAAACCAGGAATGACTTTGGATAAGGTAGGCACTTTTTTTCAGCGCGACCAAACCTGGTGGAAGCCTGGAAGAGCCTGGTTTAACTACCTCACCAATTGTCAGCGGCTCTTGCAACAAGGAAAACCGGTGGTGGATATTGCCGTCTTTACCGGAGAAGAAACGCCTCGCCGCGCTATCTTGCCTGATCGTTTGGTGACACTATTGCCTGGAATTTTCGGTCGGGAAAAGGTTGAACAGGAAAGGATTCGTTTATTGAACAAAGAAATCCCCATGCGCGATATGCCTCACGGGGTAAAAACGCAGGCAAATATGGCCGATCCTGAATACTGGGTCGATCCCTTGCGCGGATACACCTACGACTCCTTTAACCGGGATGCCTTGCTGAATTTGGCCAGGGTCGAGAATGGTCGGATCGTCTTGCCGGGAGGAGCCAGTTACGCGTTGCTTATCGTCCCGGGAAATATGAAAATGTCGCCCGATGGCGGGGAAAGAATGAGTGTTGAGGTAGCCCGGAAATTGCTCGATTTGGCCAATCAGGGCGCAACATTAATTCTTATGGAAAAGCCAATACGGACACCCGGTTTTCAGTCCGGCTTTGGAGAGGATCAAAAACTGAAAGAGGTGGTCGACGAACTTTTTTCGGGCGACAGAACAATCGTAACCGATGCTGCAGGCGGAAAATTTCTAGAGTGGAAGAAGGGGAGAGGGATAATTATTCAAGGGCCTTTTGAAGCGTCGACCTTCGATCAGTTAGGTATCCAAAAGGACTTTGTCGCAAAAGATGAGAATGGAATGCAAGCAGGTTTTATGGCATGGAATCACCGAAAAGAGGGGCAAAAAGATATTTATTTTGTCGCCAACCAACTCGACAAAACGAGAAATCTGGAATTGATTTTTAGAATTGGCAATAAAATACCCGAATTCTACGATCCAGTGAACAACGAAAAACGACCTTGCAACCAGTGGATAACAGAAAACGGCCAAACAAAAATATCTTACAGGTTTGAACCCAATGAATCGCTTTTCGTAATTTTTAAGGAGGAGAAAGCGACTTCAGGGTACGGAAAAAATTGGCTTGAAACGGTCGCAGAAATGAATCTCTCCGGCGAATGGAACGTTCAGTTTGATCCGGCATTTGGAGGACCAGAAAAACCAATTACTTTTCCTGAATTGACCGATTGGAGCAAAAATCAGGATGAGCGCATTCGATATTATTCAGGTACTGCTACTTATCAGAAGACTTTTCAATGGAAAAATAGCCAAAAACAAAACGAGGAACAGTGGCTCGAACTTGGCTCTTTTGCCAACATGGCCGAAGTGAAACTAAACGGTCAACCGTGCGGAATTTGCTGGACGGCCCCTTTCCGTATCCGTATCGATCAGGCACTCAGGTCAGGCCAAAATGACCTGGAGATTGAGATCACCAATACCTGGGCCAACCGCTTGACAGGTGACCATGATTTACCTGAAAATAAGCAAATCACCTGGACAACGGCGCCTTATCGTTTGAGTGGAAAACCTTTACTTCCGGCAGGTTTGTTCGGTCCGGTGACAATTAGCCGAAAAAAGCGGTAATTTTAGAAAAACAAAAAAATCATTTGTATCTTGCCGAAACAAACAGAATTGCATAAAAAACAACCAAATTATAAGATTATGAAAACCAGAATTCTCATTCTTTCCATTTTTCTTGTCTCTTGCCTGATTGGGCAGGGCCAGATCAAAGTAGCGACCGCATTAGGCGATAACATGGTTCTCCAGCGCAATTCTGAAATAAAAATCTGGGGCAAAGCCAAAGCGGGCGAAAAGCTTACCATCAAGGCAGACTGGACTACCGGCCAGGTGAATACAACTTCCAATGACAAGGGAGACTGGCTGGTTAAAATAAAAACGAAAGAGGCTGGAGGGCCTTATGCCATTAGCATCTCTTCGGTAAAAGAAAAAGTTTTGTTAAAAAATATCCTTTTGGGTGAGGTTTGGTTGTGTTCTGGCCAGTCGAATATGGAAATGCCTATGATTGGGTTTGGCGATTCTCCCATCAATGGGTCCAACGATTTTCTATTGGATGCCGACAATGACCAGATTCGTCTCTACAATGTTAAAAAGGCCATAAGTGCCTTTCCAGTTGATACCTGCACGGGAAAATGGAATATGGCAACGGCCGAATCTGCATCAGGATTCAGCGCCGTCGGATATTTGTACGCCAGACTCCTTCAGCAGCGGCTGAAAGTCCCGGTAGGCGTTATTTGTTCCAGTTGGGGCGGATCAGCCATCGAAGCATGGATGAGTCACGAAACGATACTTCCTTTTACTGAAGCTTATGCACGTACTACGCAGCCAAAATCGGCCGTCAACCAGACTGCTTCCAATCTTTACAACGGGATGATTTCACCTCTTGTCAATTATGTCATCAAGGGCGCCATCTGGTACCAGGGAGAATCGAATATTGTCAATTATAAAGATTATGCGGCCTTGCAGGCAGGTATGGTTGCCAATTGGCGAAAAGATTTCGGAGTAGGGGCGTTCCCCTTCTATTTCGTGCAGATAGCTCCGCATTGGTACAGCAACAGCAAGGCTATTAACTCGGCCCTGCAGCGTGATGAACAGCTGAAAGCAATGGCACTGACGCCAAATTCCGGCATGGCTTGTACCATCGATATTGGTGAAGAAAAAAATATCCATCCTGCAGAGAAATATGTGGTTGCCAGGAGACTTGCTTATTGGGCTTTTGCCGAAACATACGGAATCAAAGGATTCAACTACAAATCGCCCACCTTCTCCAAAATGGTGGTCAAGGATACTCTTGCAACACTCTCCTTCGATAACGTGGCCCTCGGCTTAAGCGCTTATGGCAAAGAGATCAACTGTTTCGAGGTTGCCGGGGCCGACAGCGTTTTCTATCCTGCCAAACTGGTTATCAAAACAAAACAGGCCAATGTCTGGTCGCCAAAGGTAAAAGCCCCCATTGCAGTTCGTTATGCGTTTTCCAATTTCCCGGTAACCAGTGGCTATTTATACAATACCGCTGGTTTACCTGTTCCATCTTTCAGGACGGATAATTGGAGAAAATAAGAAAGAAATCAAGCAACCTGTGGCGCAGTCTGGTAGCTTACGCCATTACCGGACTAAGAGGCAGATGTTTCAAATTCTGCTAGTTTCTGATCATTTTATTGAACATATTCAATAATTCTCTAATATCTAGTGGTTTAGTCAAAAATCCTGCAGCTCCTTTCTGCAATAATTTTTCTGGCTGCTGTGAAGTAGCATCTGCACTTATAACAACAACTGGTATATCTTTAGTCTCAACATTGCTTCTTAGTTGTTCCAGCACCTCGCTGCCATGCATATCAGGAAGGTTAAGATCAAGAAGTATCAAATTCGGTTTGTATTCAAGAGCCATCCGGACAGCCTCTTTTCCGTACATATTTGATATCAGCCTAAGATGATTGCAGTTGGAGAAAAGGATTTGCTCGATAAGCTCAATATTAGACAGATTGTCTTCAATATACAGGATGGTCCCGGTCTTATTTTTTAAGCTGCCATTAAATTCATTATGAATTTCTGATTTTTCAAACTGTTCGAGCTGGCCAATGGTCTGAGGCAATTCAATCCAGAAGGTACTTCCTTCCCCTGCTACACTTTCCACACCAACTGTGCCACCCATTGCACTTATCAGCTTTTTGACAACAGCTAAACCCAAACCAGTACCTTCAGTAGAGGTAACTTCTGCTCCGATTCTTTCAAATGGCTGAAAAAGTCGGGAGATTTTTTCCGGCAGAATCCCAATGCCTGTATCGGATATTGAGATTCTTATTGGAGCAAATCCGAGATCATTCTCTGGCATTAGATCTGTAAATAACTTGACAGATCCACCTGGTTTGTTGTATTTTATAGCATTATTGATTAAATTCAGCAATACTTGTTTCAGTCGTTGACGATCAGCCAAAATATAAAGTTGATTGGCATTTGAGCCTATCAGATCGAGTGTCAATTGCTTATCTTTAGCTAATGGCCAGACAATCTCCATCATTTCATGAATGATGCCACTTATCTGTATTGGTTCAGGTGAAAGTGATAGCTTGCCTGCTTCAATTCTGGAAATCTCCAATACTTCATTGATCAGGTCCAGGAGATGTTTACCACTGTTCATAATGTGTTTTAATCCCTTCTTTTGTCCGGGATTCAACTCTCCCATGTCGAGCAGTTGCGCGAATCCGAGTATCGAATTCATCGGAGTTCTCAACTCATGACTCATGCGGGAGAGAAATTCGCTCTTGGCAATATTAGCCCTGTTGGCTTCTTCCTGAGCTGCCTTAAGCTGCTCTTCCATTTTCTTGCGATCTGAAATGTCAATGTTAACCGTAAGCAAACACTTGGTGTCTCCAATGGAGATCGTGTCTGCAGACATTAGCACTATTTTCACCTCACCTGTTTTTGTTCGAATGGGTACTTCAATTTTTCTGACAGGAATATCCTTGCTAAGGTCATCTATTATTTTATTTCTACTATCGGGATCGATAAATAAACCCAATTCCTTGCCAGATTTCCCGATGACTTCCTCCCGGGAATATCCCAAAACTTCAAGAAAAGCGCTGTTGACATCCACATAAATACCATCATCGAATCTTGAGATGGCCATCATGGCTGAGTTAAACTGGAAGGCAGTCGAGAATTTCTCCTCCGACAATTTTATTTGAGAGATGTCCTTGCTTGCCTTAAAGATAACGGGCTGTCCATTCCAATACCCTTGAATAGCCTTGGTCTCGACCGGTATGACTTGCCCTGATTTGGTCATCAATGGTATGGAGAAAACCTCGTTACTACCGGAGAGTAATCTGCCAAGCATTGCTTTTGCCTCTTCTCTTCTTTCTTTTGGATGAACCATTAAAACTGATTTACCCACCAGTTCCTCCAAAGGATATCCAAGCCTCACAAGGGCCGTGTTATTGAAATGTATAATGGTCCCCTCTTTATCCAGTACCCAAAGGAAGTCATCCAAGGTATTGAAGAAGGTTTCGTAGTTCTTCCTTGTCTGATTCAATAAAAGATCCACATGAAGGTTATTGATCACGTTTGTGAGCATACCACACCATATGGTGAGCAAATTGATCTCATCATTGCTGAATTCCTTTCTTTCTTTTATGGTCGCAAGTCCGCAATACCCAATCAGATTGTTCTCTGAAAACATTGGGATGGCAAGGATTGATTTGTCTCCAAAAGGTTTCAGGGTAATTTTTTCTGAGTTCCACGATTCAGGAAGATCATCAATATCAGGTATTACAACAGGTTTTCCTTGACGAAGTTGCTCCCACCACATTGGGAAAAGGTTCATTGGAATATTCATTTCGGTATTCAATTGAACATTATCCTGGTCCTTGCACCATTCCCAGCTATTGGAGAAAGTTTCCCTTCCTGGATCGATTTCGAAGATAAACGATCTGTCTGAACCAGTAAAATTGCCAATTCTTTCGAGGGATAGTCCAACTGTCTGCTGGATCTCTTCGGCGCGAATACCAGTGAGTTGCATGGACAAATGAAGCAATTCCAATTCAAAGTCCTCTTTGCGTTTTCGTTCAGTAATGTCGCGTGCAGCGGCATAAATCATATCCCCGGACGGTGCGCTATGCCATTCAATGAACCTGTACGAACCATCTTTGGTTCTATATCTGTTTACGAAATTAATCACAGGATTCTGTTCACTCAACTGCTTCATAACATTAAGTGTCTCCTCCTTATCATCAGGGTGAACAAAGTCCAGGAAAAAACTGTTCATAAGTTCTTCTGCTGAATAACCCAGAATACTTTCCCAAGCCTTATTGACTTTTATAAATTGACCGGAAGTATTGGCAATGCATAAAAGATCCAGAGCAACATTGAAGAAAGATTCCAACTCCTTTGATTTTGTGATAAGTTCTTCCTGAATGGAAATTCGTTCTTTTATTTCTTCTGCCAGTTCTTTATTGGTAATAGAAAGCTGAGCTGTTCTCTCTTCAATTTTTAGCTCAAGCCCGGCATTTAAGTCAAGGATTTTTTGTTCATTTTCTTTACTCTGGGTAATATCTTCTTTTACAGCCAGATAATGGGTTATTTTACCACTCGGATCCACAATAGGTGAAATAGTGGAAGATTCCCAGTATAACTCTCCGTTTTTCCTTTTGTTATGAAATACCCCACGCCATTGGTAACCATTGCTAATATTGTCCCAGAGTTTTTGGTATTCATCCAGCTCGGTCTCGCCTGATTTTAGTACTCTTGGATTCTTACCCAACAGTTCTTCGATGGAATAACCGGTTGTTCGGCAAGCCGAAGGATTGGCATATTCGATGTTGCCATCAAGGTTTGTAATAACTACGCTGACAGGGCTTTGCTCAACAGCGCTCGAGAGTTTTCTGAGCTGGCTTTCTGCCTCCCTGATTTTGGTGATGTCCTTCCAGGTCACGAACAGTGAGGGCAGGCCTTCATAATCTATTGCGGAGAGATTAATCTGCGCCAGAAAATTTGTTCCATCCACTTTTGTAATCAACCATTCGAACGAGGTGCTTTTATTTTTAAATGCATCATCATTTACTTCCAGGACATATTCTTCCGAGTTTTTGCCATTTGGCTGATATTCAGGTGAAATCATGACAGGAGTCTTACCGATAATCGCAGATCGGTCACCTCCAAGGAGAATTTCAGAAGCTTTGTTACATTCAATAAATATTCCATCCCTTAGGATCAGATATGCGTCAGATGAATCAAAGAATAACGTTTTATACTTGTTAGCGCTCTTATCCAGTTCTGCCTGTGCCGCTTTACGTTGTGAAATATCCCTGATTATTGCCTGGAAGAATTTTTTGTCTTCTACTTCCACGATCTGTTCGTTTATTTCAACGGGGAAAGTGCTCCCGTCTGAGCGATAATGGATCGACTCATAAATTTTTGAAGAAGTATTTTTACTTTTCCATTTGCCAAATTCACCCAATCTGGAAAGTGGAGATCCAATTAATTCTTCTTTCTTGATCTGATAGGTTTTGACTGCAGCATCATTGGCTTCGACAATAATACCTGAATCATTGGCCAGTAAAATGATGTCATTTGCATTTTTAACAAGGTATTCAAAATGGCTGACAAGCAGCTTACGCTCGATTTCAGCTTCATACAGTCTTTTAAGGTGACTTTTTTGAAAAATGTTGCTGATAAGTAACAGCACAGAAGTTAAGAATAAAAGCAACATTGAAAGGACGATTCCAAAAGCCCAGGCTTGGTAGCGGAGTGGTTCAAATAACTCTTCAATATCAACTTTGGCAATCATTTTCCAGTTTGTTCCCTGAACCGGAACCCAATAGGAAAGTACCCTCACCTTCCGGTAATCAACTCCCTCATAAAGCTGAGACCCCCCTAAAATAGCGTTTACACCGGGATTGATGGTCTGATCTATCTTAAACCAAGGCTTCAATGCCGGATCAGGCAGGAATCGTGGATTATTCAGGGAACGAACGGAATCTCCGGTTCTTTCTAATAAAATTGTTTCGGCTGATTTACTATCAACCGGCCATCGGGCGATCGTAGGATAAAGAAATTTTTCAGGATCAGTTCGAAGAATTAGGTAGCCAAGTTTTTCATTCTTTGTGTTCAGAATAGTGCAATAAAAGTCAAGAATAATTTTCCTGTTTTCTGCACTCTTGTAAATTTTAAAATCTGTTTTATCGGGAAGCTTGTCATTCAGCCTCTGTTTCACAGCTTCTGAAACTTCAATTAAACTATCATTTGTAGAGAGTATGATATTTTTTTCAAGGTCCAACAGGATTATATTCTCGTATTGGTAATGTTGCTGAAAAATCGTCAGCCGTTCTTTCAATTGGTTGAAAGAGACTGAATTTTTGTTGTTGAAAGTTGAAAATTCAGGGTAAAAACTGTTGTGTGAAAGGACATTGGCATCCGAAAACCTCTCATTAAGCCAGGTGTGAATTTCCTCTGATTTTAGTTCTGCAATGGCCTTCAGATTGTTTTTAATAGATTCCTTAAGTCCACTCTTCCGGTCAGAATAAAGCTTATGTGCAACAACAAAAAAAATGACGGAGAACAGTATGATAAAGACATGGAGCGCCTTTGATTTGAATAGCCTGTAGATCTTGTTTTTCATGACATATTGTTTATTAGGAAACAATATTGTTGGTGTAATTAATAAAAGTAATAAAAATATCCATCATCAGAAAAAAGATATTCTGGAATTCCACTAAGTCTTTGCTATTATGGATTTCTAAATTTTACGGCTATTGGAACTTGAAAATAACGACCAGTTTCTTTGCCTTTTTAGGGAAGATTGATTCGCGTGCCTGCGGGTATCGGTTCTCCGAAAACAGGCGTGCCATCGGCGTTCCATTTGAACGGCTGCATCCTTACATCCCGATCCCAACCAGGTTTAGTGCTTTTCTTTGAATGATAGATGATCCAGTCAGTTGAATTATCCGGCGATTTAACAAAAGAGCAATGTCCAACCCCAAAGACGGCATCGTTTCCCTGAAATACAGGTCCGCTCTTCTTCCAGTTATCCGGGTCGAGTAAATTACCATCTGGGTCAATGAGTTGAAGCATCCCCAGCCGGTAGTCGACCAACCAGGACTCACGGCAGGAATAGATGATGAAAACTTGGTCCTCATGCTTAAGAATTTCAGGGCCTTCATTCAAATTAAGCGGCCCACCTGTCTCCCAACTTGCTTCGGGAGAAGAAAGCTTTACCCGTTTGCCCTTGAGTGTGTAAGGGTTACTCATCTCAGAAATATACAGGTGTTGGGCGGTTGCATCGGTCGTTTCCTGCTTGAGCCATCCCGACCAGATGGCATATAATTTTCCCTTGTGTTGCAAAATGGTCATGTCGATTGCCCAGATGTTCGAGGACGAATCACCCGGATGGTCGCCGGTGTACAGTTGTCCCATGTCTTCGTATTCACTAAAAACATCGCTGGATTTCGAGCGAAGAACCCCGGTGCGCTGATGGATAAATGGTGGGCCCGATTCACCGGCCGCATAGTATACATACCACTTTCCGTCTATAAAATGAATTTCCGGGGCCCAGACACAGGTTTTATTCCATCCGGAGGAAGGTGCAGTCCAAATGGTTTTCTCTTCACCTTTGACGGTCATTTTATCCGATTGGGAAACCAGGATTGATTTAACATTCGAATTGACAGACCGGATATAAATGTAGTAATTGTCTTTTTTTACCATCCAAGGATCTGCACCATTCCAAACCGGATTGGTAAAATCTCCCTTTTGTGCCCCTGTTTCAGGAACCAATGGGAGGGAGGAAGTCACCAATAAGTGCCTTCCTGGTAAGAAATAACTAATGAAGAGTAGGGTAAGAAAGAATGTTTTCACGAAGTTATTTTACGTTGAAGGCGATCCTCAGTTCATCGATTTCCTGATCTCCCATGGGTTGCAGTGGACCGATGGAGGAGGCCATTACCAATGAGTTAGCTGAGAATTCGGCAACTTCGAGGTAATCGAAAGTGTTCAGTAATTTGTCGCCGGTGACGAAAACACAATCGTTATCCACTAAAATTACCCGGTTATTGTTGAACAATTTTGCCATCTTGTCCACATCGTTGTAAAGCAGGCCGAAGGGAACTGAAGGCACATCCTGGAGGAAAATCCAACTTTCAGGAATTGTACGGACATCAAATTTTTGTCCGCTCACCGCATGTGCCATCAGGTTCACCGGTTGGGTAGAGATGATTGAATTGATCTGAGGATTCAGCTGATAAATTCGCTGATGTAAAGCCACAGAGCGACTCGGGACTTTACCGGCTTCTGCCATTCCATTCTTAATTTGAACGATATCACTCGGCAAGATGTCCCAGCGGGCCACATCGCGGGGAGTAATCAGGAAATCATTCTCCTGCCATCTCACGGAGACTGTGCCATAGGTAGAAATCATCAGTCCCTGGTTGCAGGCGCGACGAATGATCCGCACCATATCAGAACGCAAAGCCCGCTCCTCGGAAGGATAATTCACATCCATGAAATGCATGATATTCTTTGGAAAATGATTGCTGTACTGGGAAATCTGATCGTCGGTCAGAGTATTTACATTGCCTAAAGTCCCGGCATTGATGATCGTTCGACAGCAAAATTCCAGTGTTTCGAAGCGCTGGTAGGCATCCATCATATCCACTCCTCCCAGCACAACACCATGGTTTTCCATGATGACGGCCTTGAAACGGGTATTCTCAAATTCTTTAGCAATTTTCTTACCAAGATCCTCGCTTCCCGGACAGCCATAAGGTGCAAATCCGACCTCTCCACAGATATAACGTGCCTGCGGGACAATGTTGGTGTTCGGAACTTTTCTGGCAATACTAAAGGCAACCAACCCAGGTGGGTGAGCGTGAATGATCGCTTTCAATTCCGGTCGGGTCTCGTAGATGGCCTTGTGGAAAGGAAATTCAGAAGATGGTTTGTGCAATCCAATGACTGCGCCATCCTTCTTGATACAGACAATATCTTTGATGGTCAACGAACCTTTGTCAACACCTGAAGGTGTGATCCAGATATCTCCATTTTCATCCTTGATGGAAATGTTGCCACCCGAAGTGGTAGTCATGCCACTCAGGTAGATGCGCCCGATGATTACATTTATCTGTTCTGCCGGATGCATTAAATTGATGTCTAACTGTTTCATATATATTTTATTACTAAATGTTCGATTTAATTATTTACTTCTGTATAATTATAAAATTCTGGTCAATAAAGGTTGCTAATTTGTAAGAAATTTTAAGGTTCAATCCATAAAACAGAGTTGTTTGTATTATACTCGTTCTGCTCAAAAAGTTTGTTCTCCGGGTCGAGAATCCAGGTTCCATCGACAATAAATTTATAAGTGTATTTTCCGGGTTTGAGAAAAATGGGGAAGATCCACTTCCCATTCTCCTTTTTCATTCGGTATCCGTTTTTATCCCATCCGTTGAAACTACCTGTGACGATCACATTGTTTGCCCCGGAATAATTATTAAGCTGAAATAAATGATTGGCTTTCAGTGCAATAAATGAATTTTCTGTATTTCCTGAACCTGTCGAAAAAGGATTCTTAGGATCGGTCATCCACTTGCCATCCACGATAAATTTGTATTCATAGTTGCCGGCTGGAACAACATAAGGAAGTTGCCATCCATTTTCATTCCTTTCCATCAACAGCTCATTCTTGCTCCACCCTTCGAAAGAGCCGGTAAGTATGACCTTCCTGGCATCAGTAAATCCTTCCAGTTTAAAAAGATAGGGTTCCCCAATGGAGATAAATGAATTGAGATTGCCCTGACTATCAGGCTTGGTCATTTTGTTGGAAGGGTCAACAATCCATTGATCATCGACAATGAATTTGTATGCATAGGTTCCATCCCTGAAATAAATGGGCAGTTTCCATCCCTCATGTGTCTTTATCATGGACAAGCCACGAGTGCTCCATTTTAGGAAATTTCCGGTTACGACAACCCTGTGGGCTTTCTCGTAACCTTTCAATTCGAAAAGATGATTGGGACAATATACGACCGAATTGTACTTTCCGGCCCCGTCCTTTTCACGCAATTTATTGTAAGGATCTGGAATCCATTTGCCGTCTGCGATAAATTTATAAGCGTATTTCCCGGGTTTGAGCTTAAGATCTTTTGTCCAACCGGTATTATTTGGTTTCATTGGATCCTGGTTGGTGCTCCAATTGTTGAAAGTTCCTGAGAGGTATACTTTGTCGGCACTTTTATTACCAGGAAGGTAAAACCAGGCATCATTCCCTTTTTCGTAGACAAAAGTATTAGGGATTGAAAAACTATTGACTCCATATATTTCAGCTTCAGTAACAATATTTCCTGAGAAATTCATCCATTTATCCATCAGAAGAAAAACGTCATCCATTCGGTTGTTACGTGTAATTTCTTTGGAAACAAGTGGTTTTGTGAGCTCAATGATACTGGGATTTAGCTTTTTAACCTTCCATTCTTCGCCATCTACGTTGATTAAAGGTTCCAGTTTGAAGGCACGAGCTATCAGGGTACTATCAAGGTCAAACATTTCAGAAATCTCTTTCTTCTCTTTTTGAGTCCATTTCGTGTTTAAGCGAAAGGTAAGATTTCCGTTTTCAATCTTACAAACTTTAGCCGGATCAAATTGCGCGTTTGCTGCAAATGAGCATAATAGGAGGATAATAAGAAGTATGTCGCGAATTTTTATGCTCATTCCAATTCTCCTTTCGTAAATTGAATTCCAAATTGGCCTTTTTGAAAATTAATGCAAAGAACTCCTTGTTCCATGAAATTGAATCCTAACATACCATCAATTTTCGTTCCGTATGCCTCACTTAAGGCCCCAAGATTGGAGACGATGGTTTCCATGCCCTTGATCTGCCTTTTTCCGATCAGAAAATCATTCATGACCCCATACAACACGTCGGAACCAACACCTCCGACACCCCGAAGACCAGCACGTCTGGTGATCGTAAGGGTGTTCAGAACTGCTTTGCCGGAGTAGCTGCTAATCACATTCGTCTCGGCTCCGGTATCAAAACAAAAGGTAAGGCTCTTTCCATTGATATTTCCTTCCAGAAAGACAATATTCGAGGCTGCGCTGGTCCTGAATTTTTGAGTTTGATCCGGATAGAAAGTCGATTTATTAGAATTGACCCGGTTGCCGGATTTATCTATCTTAAATAATTTAAGCTGATTATTTTTTGAATCAATCAGGATCTCAAAATCCCTGAACATGTTGAATCCAATCAGACCCAGAATCTTTACGCCTCGTCTGTTTTCGATCGGCCCAAGATTGGTCATGTCGGCGGTGATTTTTTTATAGGATAATCCGGCGAATTCAATGTGATCGAGGGTTACGGCTTCTACTGTACCCGCATCACCCATGATACCGTTCGATGAAGCAGCCCTGGTTTTGTTATGGTTTCTGAAATAGGTACTGTTAAAAACCAGACCATTAGCGCCAGTATCAAAAACGAGGTTTCCAATTTCGTTATCCACTTTTGCTTCAATCAGGAACAACCTGCCGGCACGCTTCAGAGGGATGATGACAGAATCAGATTTAAGGTTGTTCTCCGGAGAAAATCTATTGGCCTGCATAAACGGATATACAAGGGCAGTACCATTGATATTGTAATTAGTGGCAAGAGTCCATTTGTATATTGGCGTTTCGGAACAGGTAATACCTGCCATGCAAGCAAGAAACAGATACAGGATAGAAAAACAAAGTTGCATTTGAGAATGTCTGCCACTCAATGAAGCAGTAACACAAATATAAAAAAAAGGAAAGACACCTTTTGGATGTCTTTCCTTTGAGAATATATAGAGTATGCGGATTTAGGAAATTTTTTCTTTCAATAATCCGGGATAGTAAGAAGCTATCAGGTTTAAGTGGTCAATCGTCCCAGTTGTTTGGTCGGTTAAGACCCTCTGGTTGTAGTATTCTGCAAGGTTAAGATTTGCAGCAGGGGTCGTAAAGCCCTTGTCGAGCATTTCCTTGTCCAGCTTGCTGATTCCAAAATATAACCCGTTACATTCATACTGGATGGCTAGTTCTCCAGAGAGCACATAGTATTTTTTGCAATTCTTTTGTTTGTCCACTGCAACAATAACTTTCATTTCGGGTTTTTCATAGGAAATCAGGTATTTGTCCAATTCCCTTCCATTTAACATAAATTGCTCCTCAAGTTTTGTTATTTTGTAGGTTCCAAATTTTGTATTGCTCTGTCCTTCAGAGACTAATGTGTTTGCCATCGACGTGATATATACGGTCAGGATAATTACTGCGGTTAAAAAAATTCGTTTCATGACTATTGATTTTTTAATGTTTACAATTTTTGTTTTTATCTGTTTAAACTCACCAATAAGACGCTCCAATTTTTCAATCGTTACACAAGGGAATTTATTTTAACCTATTTTTAACAAAATTTCACCTTAGTTCGGAGGATAAATTGAAAGTATTTCTCTCCTGCAAGATGATTAAGTTGACAAAATAAAGAATATGAAGGGCTTATATAGAATTATGCTTCTTTTCGGTTTTTGCCTCATTTTGATTTCGATTGAAGCCTCAGCAAGAACTAATTCTCGTGTGCTTAAAAAAGTCGCAGCAACAAAAAATTTGGTGGCTGTCTGGGATTTCAGCGAGAAGGAGGGAACCATACGAAATGCTTTTGGTACGCGAAAATATCCTTTGAAGGAATTTGATGGAACCATCCCCAGGGTCAGTGAGGGCCCGCTATCCGGTTACTCTGCCCAATTCGGCAACAAGGCTTATCTGTGTTTACCGGGCAAACAGACCGGAAAATTGAATATTTATGGCAAAGGCCAGGGAGTCACAGTGGTTGCCTGGATAAAATGGACCGGAGAGCAAACTGGTTTTGTTGGTGGGTTATGGAATGAATACCAGGATGGAGGTAAGAGACAGTATGGGCTTTTTGTTTCCCTGCCGCATTATAATGGAAAGAACCAGGTCTGTGGCCATATTTCCCAATCGGGGAAACCTACTCCTCCTTTCCCTTATTCAATTGATTATTCTGCAAGTAAACAGGAAGTTCCGGCAAATACCTGGGTATGCGTTGCTTTTACTTACGATGGTTTATGTATCAGGTCATTTCTGAACGGTAAATTTGAACCACGTGAGCCTGAACTGATTGATCACACCAAAGGATTTGAAGGCTATTCAAATGGAATAATACGGTCCAAGAATCCCTGGCTTTTTCCTGATGGAATGGGGAATAACGGATCCGATTTTACGGTTGGTGCCGTGTTGCTAAAATCAGGAATGGGGAATTTCTTTAAGGGTCAGATTGGCGGATTGGCGGTTTTTAGCCGGGCCTTGACGGAAGAGGAGCTAGCCGGATTTTATCCCTGATAATTTCCAAAAACCACAAATAGGCAGCCCGGTTCGCCAAAGCCATGGGGCATCACTCGGAACTTCACTTGCATTCATGATGGCAGTCATAGGCCTTTCATTCCCCGAAATGATCATCCTGAAAAAAGTTTTGAAGATGCCTTTGATCCTGACTTTTGTAGGAGTTGTTGCCATAGGAATATTGATTGTTGGTTATTTATTTAATGCCATTTTTTAGAATTTGATAATTAAACTAATCTAATGCGGTAAAGTCCAATATTTCTACAAAGTTGACTCTTTACTTTGTAGCTTATATTTATTTCAACCTATGTTCAAAACCAAAAACTGGCCTGCAGTCTGTTGTATCATCTGCCTGAGTGCATTTAGCTCCTTTGCCCAAAAACCTATCCAGGGAAGTATTTCCGGTTATGTGATAGAAAAATCGTCCGACAAACCCCTCGAATTTGTACAGGTAATCCTGAAGAAAGCACAGGATTCGACTTTTGTATCAGGAACTGTTTCTGACAGCAAAGGGAAATTTTCTTTCGAAAAAGTACCACTTGGTGACTACAGGATAAATTATAGTTTTATTGGATTCGAGAATACCCAAACTAAAGTGTTGAAGGTTAGTGCATCCGCTAGTAAATTGAATATCGGGCGATTGTATATTGCAGAAACCGTGAAAGCATTGGGAGAGGTCGAGGTTACCGGACAAAGATCCACGTTCGTAAATTTTATTGACCGTAAAACCTTTAATGTAGGGCAGGACCTGATGAGTAAGACCGGATCCCTGAGTGATCTGTTACAGAATGTTCCATCCGTTCAGGTGGATATAGACGGAAATGTGAGCCTCCGGGGATCAGAAAATGTCACTATCCTGATCAACGGTAAACCTTCGGCCATGATGAACCTGAACCGTGCAGCGGTACTTCAGCAGATTCCTGCAAATTCGATAGAGAAAGTTGAAATCATCACCAATCCTTCTGCCAAGTACAAGCCGGACGGCACTTCAGGAATTATCAATATTGTTCTGAAGAAGAATAAGAATTTAGGACTTAATGGAAATGTGAGTGCCAATGCGGGAAATGATGACCGGTATAACGGCAATCTTGCCATGAACTACAATCCTGGTAAGGTCAATATTTTTGGAAATGCAGGAGTGAGGCAGGACGACAGGAGGAGGATCAATGATATTTCAACACAAACGTTTTTGAATGGAAAGGAGACCTCAAGCGTCGTCAATCATTCGGAGAGTCACGGACGACCGATCAGCTATATTGGAGGTCTGGGTGCAGATTATAAGGTGAACGATCTGAACAAGTTTGGTCTTTCAGCAAATTACAATTATCGCTACCAGGAGCAAAATGATCATTCTGTTTACACGGTCTACGATAATTCCGTCAAGTCGGAAGATTACAACCGGAATCGCTTTCTGCCGGAAACTGAAACCGACCTGGAGTTTACCTCTTTTTATCAGCATAGTTTCGGAAAGGAAGGACATGAATTGAATGTGAATTATACGCGCTCACATTCGACCGAACTGGAGGACAATTATTATACGAATCTTTATCGGCTTCCGTCTTCCTATACTTTTTATGATAACATGTTTTATCATCATTCGAACAATGAGTCACAATTATTGGCCGAATATGCCAATCCACTCTCGGAAGACTCCAAACTTGAAGCCGGTTATGAACTTGATTACATGAAAAACGACATGGATTTGCACCGCGATACAACAGCTGCAAACCAAAATAAATTCTATTTTGACAGTTCAAGATCCAACAGATTTATTCATTCCGAAACGACGCACGTGGTTTATTTTACCTATGAAAAAGAGCTGGATAAATTTAGTTACATGGTCGGACTAAGAGGGGAAATGACTGCTACCAGCGCCAATCTTGCCACTCAAAACAAAGTAATAAACAGCAATTACAACCGTCTTTACCCATCCTTACACACCTCCTATAAATTGTCTGAAAAAAATGAATTTCAGTTCAATTACAGTCACCGTATCCGTAGACCCGAAGACGAGGAGCTGAACCCGTTTCCCGAATACCAGGACCTGCGGAATGTCAGGCAAGGAAATGCTTATCTTAAACCCGAGGATATTCATTCATTCGAGCTGGGTTATAAGTTTAAAAAAGGGGCAACGACCTTCCTCTCTACCATTTACACTCGCTTTAATTACAATGGCATCACTTCAATCACAAAAGTTAGGGGCGATACACTGATCTCGACACTGGAAAATCTCGCCAAAAGCAGATCGGCTGGACTAGAACTCATCTTAAGCACAACATTAGGGAAAGTCGCGACTATAAACCTAAGTTCCAATACTTTTTACAGAACCATTGATGCTTCAGAACTCGGTTACGGCACCAACAAATCAAATGTTTCTGTATTACTGAGCGGAAGCCTGGGAGTTAACCTTTCAAAGAGTACCGTCTGGCAGCTAAATTCCATCTACACGGGAGCTCAATTGACCCCGCAAGGAAAGCGTTTACCCTCATTTGTACTTAATTCAGGACTGAAACAAGAGGTTTTCAAGAAGAAGGCTGCATTTATCTTTACCATCTCTGATGTGCTTAATTCATTGACTCAGAAGTCAATTATCGATACGCCTGAAATTCAACGGCAGGAAAACAGGAAGCGTACTGCCAGAATTATATATTGCGGTTTCACCTATAATTTTGGAAAATCCGGGAAGAAACAAAACGGGGATAATCCTAAATACGACAATAGCTTATAATTTTTCTATCAGCGACCATTGGTCGAAGTTGCGGTCGAGCATCTTGCCATCGGCCGAAACCATCACCCATTGATCCTGAGGTGCCGATACATCGTAGCTAATTTTACTTCCATCAGGGAAAAGGAATCCAGATTTTAGCTGGTTGGCATACGGATTCGCTTTCATCAGGTCGGCGATGAGGGTACCGGCCTTCCTGTTTTTGAACAGTGCAATCAAGCCAAAATCCGCAACTGAATGAACAGCAATCAGTAAGCTGTCTTTGGTGGAATAGACCGACCAGGTTTCATTTTTTTGCACTGGAATAAAGGATTCCGGAACAAAGACCGGTCCCTTGGCGCAGGCAAAATTCCGGTAGACCCCAGTGTTGTTCCATTTCATGAAGTCGGTCCCGGGACCCGCAAGGTGTATCACAGACGAAAGGTCCTTCGATGAGTCATTCAGGAAGAGACAGATCGGTCGGGCCACTATGATGGACGCCTTCCCCCGATTTGCGCCTCCCGCGGAAAGGAGAAAATTGCTTCCTGCTGAATATATTTCGGGGCACGAAACCGGACCATGACCCATCTGGATAAAATAGCCGTCAGATTTTTTGAATATCATTTCAACTACCTTATCTGCTGGTCTGTAAGGCATGCAGGCACCCATCAAGGCATGTACTTCACCGCTGCTGATATCCTTGTCAAAATTCGTAACAGGAGAAAAACTCAGCCAGGATTTCATGAAGATTGATTGATAATCGGTCGTAATCTCCTGAATGCCTGCTTTTTCATAACGACGGCGCATCGGCGGATAGTGCTTTAGCTGGTAACTTCCCAGGGCATAGGTCCAGTTCATGTAATCCAGCACATTTCGTGCTTCTGTTCTAACTTTCTCAGAGGCGAATGCTTCCAGGTTTAGCAGCGCTGTGATGGTGTAACCGATGTAAGGGATCGAATTAAATTCGTACAACCCAGCGGTTTTCATCTCTTCCAGCAAGGACAATAACTTACGCTCCATTCCATTTTCTACATTGTCATAAAACGAATCCATATTACCATGAAGCATGATCCATCTGTTTTTCAGGTAACGCGATCCTTCCGTCATCAACATGTGATTCTCCGTTTCCTGCACCAGTCCGAGGGTACGGGGAGCGGTATAGCTGAACTTATTACCCTCTTCCGTCATCAGTGTACTGAGTAAATATTCGCGTGTTTCGGGGTAAATCAATTCAGGCTGATCGCCAAACATCCAGAAAATAGTGGTGAGTATCGTGAGCGTAAAGTCGTAATCTCCCTTCTTGTTCAGAGGCCACGACGAGCCGCAATTACCCCAGACGGTAAGCTTTCTGATGGTTTTATTCACTTTGGGGATATCGCGCCGGACCATCAGTTTAGCAAGCAATATTCTGGGCGCGTTTCCCTTGCCATCCAGCGATTTGTCTGAAACGGTCTTGCCTGCCCAAGAATTTAGGACGGTATCCGCAAAGGCGGAATGCGCTTTCCAGACGATTGTACGCTCGTGGGGAACAGCGACATTTCCCGGACCAATGTTTGCGTGGCGGTATTTGACCCCACCGAAAACAACCGCAGACAGTTGGATATTATTGTAAAGCAATAAGATCACCAGGATGCCGGTAAGTGTCAGCGTCCATTTTAATTTTTTGCTCATTCTGTGGAGCTATTTGAATGCGCTAAGATAATCTAATCCAGGTGAAATACCTCTTCCATGTTTGCCCACCATTCTCCTTCTGAGCGGTTTGCAACAGGACGTTGCATTGGCATCATGATATCCCACCATTCCTGCGTCTTCGGGTCGGCGGCCATCTTTGCCATATCGGCGGCAAAATCTTCCCCAATATATTCCATGTAGGCAAAAAGCATTCCGTCTTTGTGAAAAATCGAATAATTACGGATGTTGCATGCTGTAATCATGTCGAGGATCTCTGGCCATACGGCTGCATGATATTTTTTATAACGTTCAAAACTCTGAGGATCAACGCCTATAATCTGTCCAAATCTTTTCATTTTATTATATTTTAAGTTACATCAATACAATCTCATAAATACCAGGTAACCCGGAAAACTCATTAATTACCAGTCGTACCCTGGATGTCGTTACCTTGGATAATTTCAATTCTGCCTTGGCTCCAATGGTTTTTCCCTTATATATGGTCTTCCATGCTTCGCCTGACAAGGCTTGAAGTTCGAATGATTTAACCGAATTTCCTCTCTCATAAATGACAGCCTGCACGATTTTTTCAGGTTTCACCAGGTCAATTTCGACCCATGGTTTTTGATCTTTTTCCTCTGCTTCCCAGAAGGCCCCCGACCAATCTCCATTCGTAACAGATTTTGGGTCAACATATTGATGGTTCGACCAACGAGCTACCATGCCTGATGAAGCCTTCACCGGTTTCATGAAAGAGAGTGAGTTCGCACGAATTTCCATAGGCTTCAAGCCCATCACATTTCCTGCAGCTTCAATTTCCACGATGGTATTGATCGGTTGCAGCCCTTCCTGTCCAAATTCAAGAATGGTATTACCCTCTTTTTTTGTCACCTTAATTTTACCTCCGTCCAGCAGCCTGCAGTTCTTTATTTCCATACCTATATCGGGTAGGGTGATCTGAATTGTTTTTCCGCTCCACTTCAGGATATGAAGAAATATTTTATTGCCTTTTCTTGTACTGACGCCCCAATCGGTGGGTTTAAACGGACCACCTCTTGTTTCGTAAATGGTGCTGCCATATTTTTGCATCCATTGTCCCATTTCTTTCAATTTATCGACTTGTGCAGGTTCGATGCGTCCGTCTGGCATAGGACCGACGTTGAAAAGCAGGTTGCCATCGCCACCGGCTGTGCGGATCAAAGTGTGAAGGCATTGTTCCAGGGATTTTATCGGATCGTTCGGTTTCCAGGCCCATTGATTGGCTATGGTGATGCAGCTTTCCCAAGGTCGGTCGACCTGGAAGCCCCCCACCCGCTGCTCCGGCGTATCAAAATCGCCTTTTGCACCGGTGCGGTTGTTGATAATGATATCCGGTTGAATCGTGCGTGCAAAGTCGATGACACTCTGGCCTCTGACGGCATCAAACTTCTGGGGAACGTCAAACCATAAAACATACAGCGGACCATAGTTCAGCAATAACTCGGCAACCTGTTTTTTCAGGTAAGTGGTATAGGCTTCCAGGTCACTTTTTGGTCGGGTGATGGTTCCGCCAGGACTGGTCAATGGGAAATCCGGATGGTGCCAGTCGGTCGTGGAGTAATAGGTTCCGAAAGCGATGCCCTGTTTCTTGCATGCTTCCGCCAGCTCTTTAACCACATCGCGGTGAAGCGGGGAATTCATGATGTTGTAGTCGGTCTGACGCGTGTTCCACAGACAGAATCCATCGTGATGTTTGGTCGTCAGGACGATGTATTTCATCCCGGCAGCCTTGGCGACGCTGACCCAGGCATTGGCATCGAAATTGGCCGGATTGAACTGTTTGTATAGGTTGTCATATTCATCGACCGGGATCTCGCGGCCGCGTGACCATCCTATTTCAGTGCCCTTGAGAGATACAGGGCCCCAGTGAATGAACATCCCGAAACGGGCGTCTTTCCACTCTTCCATTTTTTGTTTGTTTTGTCCAAATGTCGAAACGACACTTAATACCAGGACCAGAATAACAGCAAGTTTTTTCATAATACCTATTATTTTGAGGATAGAAATGTAATTCGGTAACTAATCTCTATATTTTACTAATTTTTATATGCCTGACCTGCTTCCGCCAGTCGGTTGACAACGTTTTCATCCATCAGACCATCCCGGTTAGGAGCGCAATTGAGCAGGAAGTTGCAGTTTCTCTTTTTCAGGATAGCCAGGTGTCTGTTTACAATGTTATCGACTGACATGAGTTTTTCTTTCGGAAATTTCTGTTTCCAAAACCATGCGCTTTGAATGGTAGGACCTTGTTGGGCAGAATATTTGTTTCCAGGTGGTGCCCATTCATCGTTCCAGGGTTCTTCATAATGGAAAAAGTCCACATTCTTATAGACTGAATCCCTTGGTAACCCCCTACGCAACTGGTAATGATCGGTAATGAGCAATTCGGGCTGAATGGATTTGACAAAAGCGTAGATTTCATCCCTGTCGGATTGCTTCCAGATGGTGCCGCAATTGCCCCATCCATCGAAAGTTAAAGAGCCGATTTTGCCATAATTGGTCAGCAATTCCTTTAGCTGAGCCTTAATGATGATCAGATCTTTTGGCTTAAGCTCCTTCTCTATACCCTGCGTACGATCCCAAATCGAAAAATAGAAATGAGGTTCAATTCCCCTGCTTCTGAAGGCCTCACAGAACTCTTTGACAATATCACGACCGGCGATCGCGCTTGAGGCAACATCGTAAGTGGTAGTTTTGCTATCCCACAAACAAAATCCGTCATGGTGTTTGGTGGTGAGGACTGCATATTTCATGTGTGCGCTTTTAGCTGCATCGGCCCATTGACCGCAGTCAAGTTTGGCCGGATTGAAGGAGAGAGGATCCTGTCCGGGTTCAACCCATTCCTTTTCATGAAACGTCCCCATGTTGAAATGGATAAACATGCCGAATTTCAGTTTGTTGAAATCCTTCCTGAGCTTTTCCTTAGATTTTGTACCTGCATCTGCAGTCCCCAATGTCATAAGGAACAAACAAATTAAGGTTAGGATGTGGATTAATTTCATTTGCTAATTACCTGTCGTTGAACTCTTTAACTGCATCATACATCGCCACAATATTCTCTGGAGGAACATCCGGCAGGATATTGTGTACGGTATTGAAAACGAAGCCTCCACCTTTGGAGAATATTTCCATCCGCTCCAAAACCTGTTTGCGGATCTTTTCAGGAGTTCCGCTGTTCAAGGTGCCCACCGTTTCGATTCCGCCGCCCCAGAAAGTACATTTTTGACCAAAGGTATCCTTCAGGTATTTGGGCGACATCTGGTAGGCATTGGTCTGAACTGGATTAAATACCTCGATTCCAGCCTCTATCATATCAGGCATAAACAAAGAAATGGAACCACAGGAATGGATGAAAGTATGCATGCTGCTATTTGCTTTTACATAGTCGCAAAGCATCTTATGTCTCGGAGCGAACAGATTCTGGTAGGTTTCCAGATCCATAAACGGACCAGAACTCATCCCCAGGTCATCCCCGAAACGAATGATGTCGACAATATCCCCGACGGCTTTGCAGACTTTTTCAAGTGTCGCGAGATGCCTCACAACCAGTTGATCCAGAAGTTTTTCGACATTTTCCGGATCGCACATCAGATCCATCAGGAAGTTATCCATTCTTCGCAGGAAAGTTCCCCATTCGAAGAGGTTACAGCCACAAACCACGAGCAGCGCCTTGTCTGTCGTCTGCCGTAGTTTGAGTGTTCTTTCGCGCAGCTGGATCCAGAAATCATCCTCGCCGGCATGGTCCCATGGACTGTGGGCATCCCGCGCCCACATGATCCGGTGCATCTCCGCATCCAGACCTTCGTAGGATTCCGGATATCCGTCCACGTAGGGAAAATAAGTCTGATCGAAGAAGGTTGCGCCAACCGGCATCCTGGAAAGTAGCCGTTTTCCGTCATCGTCGTAGGTTACGAATGAGTCATCCGGAAGTTTGGTGGGTTTGAACCATTTCGGATAAAAGGCAGGAGCCCCGTTGGCCAGGGTAGTGGGAATCCAGTCCGCTGGCTGGTCGTTGAACATTCGTCCGACGTCTAGCACATCGACGCCAAACTGATCCAGAATAGAGAGATCGGGCTGGGCTAACTGTTGTACAACATCGTAGACCAAAACAGGAAGATCCGTTCGTCCAAGATGTTTAAGCAGATTACTGTAAGCTATCGCTGAAATTCCGGAACTCGGTGTCGCGCCCAAATCAACGGGTACGTGATCCGGTTGTTCGTGATTAATTGCAGCTAAAACGCACTCTCTCGATGTCATCATAATTTATAGTATTTAATTTCCTCAGTTCTCATTTTCTCAATTTCTCATCTTCTCAGCTCTCATCTTCTCAGCTCTCATCTTCTCAGTTCTCATTTATTCCGAACCGCTGATCCCGATCAAAAACGAAGAGGCGATGATGATCAGCAAAGAAAGAATCATCAGCACGTAAATCTTTGCCGGCGCACCCTTCCACTCCTTTCGGATCAGTCCCCAGATGGTTGCAAAAGCGATTGTCAGTGCCATCAGGATTCCCCAGGAAGTAAAAGTAAAAGGCCCCATTTTGCTCTTGCCCATGCCGTAAACGATGAACTGACTGAACCACAGCAATCCGGCCAGGAAGCCGTATAAATAGTTAAAGGTCAGAATTTTGGGAGTAGGGGCATTCGTGTAATTTTTTAATGTATTATTTTTAGTACCCAGATAGACGCACCAGATAATCGTGGTCACAAACGTGCCCGAAAAGAGAATGACCATCATTGGCATCATGGTAAACAGTGGACTAACACCCTGACTGGTGGCGATGGCCGAAATCGGATTTCCCTGCTCGAAGCCAAGCGACATGGCAGATCCGGTAAAACCTACCAGGATGGCAGCCATGGCACCCTTGAAGAGGTTGAATTCGCCGATGGTCTCCTGTTTTTTTGCATCCGAAACGGTCTTGTCCTTCAGAATTCCCGACCAGGCGGATAGAGCAATCCCTACGCAGGCAACGACAATTCCCAGGATCAGGTGCGTTCCTCCCTTTCCCTGCATCATCACGGAGAGGCGGCCGTCGATGGCCGGCGGTATCAGGGTACCGATACCCAGCATGAGTCCCAGTGAGAGGGCATATCCCAGGGAGAGTCCGAGATAACGCAGGGCTAGACCGAATGACAGATTGCCCACACCATAAAGCGCGCCGAGCAAAAATACCGTTACGATAGTCCCGGTAGGGGTCGAAGAGATGATCTGGACGAAGCCCGGGGCGAAAATCAGGCAGGCAATCAGTGGAAAAATAATGTAGGCACCTAAACTAAAAACCATCCAATAGGTTTCCCAACCCCACTCCTTGATTTTTCCGAAAGGGACGGCGAAACTGCCCGATGAAAACGCGCCCAGCGCGATCAGCAGGATTCCTGATAAGATACTTAAGCTCATAGTCTGTTATAATTTGGTTCAACATCCGTTTTGGTTATCCGGATGGGCACAACGGTATGCAGGATCAAACTAACAAAATTGTACAAAATTATAGTTGTACATTTAAGGCAATTATTTGCACAATAGCGTCATTTATATTAAGTAATTATTTCTATTTTTAGAATCTGATGTGATTAAGATACTCATTTAAAATAAAATGTATTCAGAACAAATAAGTGAATCCCTCATTTTTCATCTGCATAATGTTGCATTTTTAAGCTTTGATAAGGATTATGACTATGAGGATATCATCAGTCCGTTTACCAGGTTGTATCTGATAACACAGGGGATGGGTTCGCTGGTGATCGGAAACAGGAAGATCTGTCTGGAGGCCGACCATCTGTACCTGATTCCGGGTTTCACCTCCTGTACGTATCATTTTGGCGCCGGACTTTCTCATTATTACATCCATTTTAGCATCGATCAGCCCAATGGATTGAATGCATACAGTCTCTTTTCCTTAGCCACCAAAATTCGGGCATCAGATTTGGACAGGTACCTGTTTCCGCGGATTGTCCAGATCAATCCGGATCTGCAGCTGCCGCATCATCATCCCAATGTGTACCAGACCAAACCCTGGATGCATAAAAAGGTGGATTTTCAGACTGCAGGCCGGCACCTGGAGACGGTCGGGATTATCAAGCAGCTTTTTTCACGTTTTCTGGAACCAGGACAAGATTATCCGGTAGCCAATATGTTGAAATTCAATGTTCAGCCGATACTTACTTATATTCATAATAATCTCCAGCAGAATATTTCCGTGGATCATCTGGCCTGCATGGCATGTTTCTCGAAGGATCATTTTTCCCGGGTATTTAAGACCATCACAGGAATGGCGCCTTGTGATTATATTATCAGGAAACGCATTGAGCGGGCGCAATTTTTGTTGCTAACAACAGATCTTTCACAAAACCGGATCTTTGAAGAAACGGGATTCCGCAGTGCTTCCTATTTTTCGAGAATATTCAAGAAGCACACCTCTTATTCGCCGACCCAATACCGGTTACAAAGAGGATAAAACAAAACTCCCGCTTTGATCGGGCGATCATCGCGGGAGTGCAAAACCTACAAAATAAACCTACAAAAAAACTAAAATCAGCGTGTAAATACTTGGTGCTTCATCGTTTGTAATAGATATCGTAACCGATCCAATCGGCTACATAAGCGGCAAAATAGACATCATGAAGGGAGGTGAAAAGGGTAGTAATATCCGTAATGGATTTGCTTATGAGTGAAGAGATGGTTGCAACGGTGCCATCTTCGAAGGTAATCTGGATTTCACGTTTGTGACAGATAGATGGTTCTGTCGTCGGTACAACATCCACCATGGCCACCACGGCTTTTGGTTGTAAAACGTTTTTTAAATAAACCTGAGAGGTGTGATCGGAATTCCGGACAAGTTTTACATCACCAATCGTAAGAATATAAGTGTGTTCACGACCAAATTTTTCGTTATCTGTCTTAACTGCCTTAACTGTTAGAAGTTTCTCCTCATATAAGGTAGTATTGGCTTTCACTATGGCAAAGCTGGAAACGGTGGTATCCCCTGATGCATAGGCATATTTAGCGGTATAACCATTGCTGAAGGCAAAAGAAGAAACATATTGGGTGCCTGTTGTCGGGCTCACTAAAGATTTGATATTCAAACTACCTGCTTTTACCTTGTCGATGCTGATATCGGCTACATTTACATAGTCATAATCGCTGTAGTTGTTGTAATTGTTATAATAATTTGATACAGTCATGGAGAAATTGTTCGTCAACGCTGAATCTGCCTTGAGATAAACCCTTAGATTACGAGGGTCTTTCAGTTTAGCCAATGGCATATTTATCACCATCTTGCTGGGATCCGCGCTTTGAGTAAAGAATCTGATCAGCGGATCATTCTGGCTTGCAGTAGTTTTCAACGCTTTGTAATCATAAACCCCCTTAATCAGACTCAAAGGAATATTTGTCGTATAAACGGTTCCTGATTTATACGTCATACCTGAACTGCTGATGGATAAGAGTTGGAAGGCCTGATTGGTGGTAATCTCCGTCACAGCGTTGTTCAAGTTTTGCGCGCTGCTAGAAATAGCATCTTTCAATACTGTTGAACTTACTCCCGGATCACTCTTGGAGCAACCCATTACCAGTACGATCAGTAAAGAGATGCTTGCTAATTTGAATGCGGTTTTTTTCATTTTTCTACTTTTAATGTTTTAAATAATGATTAAGTAATTTTCTCCGAGAACAGTTTTTCATTTTTCAATATTCAAAACTAATTTCAGTCCGGGAGAATTAAAAATGGAATCAGCATAAAGAGAAAAGTGTTCATCCGAATGCCGCTTTCAATCAATGAAAAACGGAGCTCTCCTGCGAAAGCTCCGTTTATATAAGTGAGCAATGATAGGTTGCTAAAAGATCCTTAAAATCTGAGAGATGAGTAACATAAGGGAAAGCAAAACCAGAATGATCACCGTACTCCAGCCAATGATGTTGTTAATGGGTTTATTGACATATTCCCCCATGATTTTTTTGTTATTTACCAATAAGATCATGCAAACCAGGAAAACGGGAAGTAGCAAGCCATTGATAACCTGCGACCATAAAGAAATGGATATCAGCGGGGCATTTGGCAACAGGATGATCCCGGTAGAAATTACGAGTATGGAGGTGTATAGCGTAAAAAATTCTGGCGCCTCTTCCCATTTCTTATCAATTCCTGCTTCGAACCCGAAGGCTTCACAAACATAAAAGGACGTTGCAAGCGGTAAAATGGTAGCCGAGAAGATAGAAGCCACAAACAGTCCGAATGCGAAAACATGGGCAGCGAACTGACCTGCAAGTGGTTGCAATGCCGCAGCTGCATCTTTTGCTTCCTCGATCTTGATGCCGTTCACATGAAGGGTGGAGGCGCAGGCGACAATGATAAAAAATGCCACGACCACGGTAACGATACACCCTACCAGGATATCGATGAGGGTATATCTGTAGTTTTTCATCTTGAGCCCCTTTTCGATGACCGAAGATTGCATGTAAAACAGCATCCACGGAGCAATGGTCGTACCAATGACACCAATAATCATGGCCAGACTCTCTCCGTTAACAGGAAAATCAGGATGGATAATACTATGCCCAATCTCCGACCACTGTGGTTTCCCGAGAATCGCGGATACTACATAAGTCAGCAGCGAAACGCTGAACAACAGAAAGATGCGTTCGGCAATCTTATAAGTGCCTTTGACGACAAGCAGCCAGACCAATACTCCAACAATCGGTACGGAAATGTACTTACTCACATGAAATAACTCCATACTTCCAGCAACACCGGCAAATTCTGTAGTGGTGTTACCGATATCGGCAAAAATCAAGGAAAGGAAAATAAAAAAGGTTATTTTGACTCCGGCATTTTCCCGGATCAGGTCGGCGAGACCTTTTCCTGTTACGATTCCCATGCGGGCATTCATCTCCTGAATCACCACCAGAACCAGGAAAGATGGGATCAGTGTCCAGATTAGGTTGTATCCATACAAAGCGCCTGCTACAGAGTAGGTTGTAATACCACCCGCATCATTGTCCACACTCCCGGTAATGATTCCCGGCCCTAAAATAGCCAGGAAGATACCGATTCTTTTGAACAGGGTTCTTCTCTTTAATTTGTCTTTGAACATGCCCTTTCCCCCTATTTTTTATTCGTCCTTCTCTTATTAACTAAATCCTCGATGACGTCATGAATGACCACCATTCCCTCCAGCTGTTTACTCTGGTTGATTACAGGTATAGCCAGGAGGTTATATTTGGAGACCAGTTCCGCCACATCGTCAATCTTCTGTTCATCATATAGAAAGATCGGATCATCGTTCATGATTTCAGACACCTTCAGCGAGGGTTCCGCTACTGCCAGATCCCTGAAAGTAAGTGTGCCAATCAGTTCATTGTCCTTATTAATCACGAAGAACCCAAACATCGACTCGGTTTCGGGCTGGCTAAGGCGCAGATCGCGAAAGACAGCATCAACGGTGGTTTCCTCATCGTAGGCAAGGATCTCAGTCGTCATGATACTACCGACCTCGTAGTTTTCGTATTCAAGTAACTCGCGGACTTCAGAGGAGGATTCGGCTTCCATCTCATTGAGCAGCATCTCAGCTTTATCGGCTTCGAGTTCATCGAGAATATCAGCTGCCTCATTGGCGGGCATCTTCTCCAAAACGTCTGCCATCTTCTCGACCGACATTCCCTCGATAATCTTGAGCTGCGCCTTGGGTTCCATCTCTTCCAGAACGTCGGCAGCCATTTCCTCATCCAATGCCAGGAAGACCGACTGACGCGAGCGGTTATCCAGGTCTTCTATGATGTCTGCAAGGTCGGAAGGGTGTAACGTATTGAGTTTCGAGTAGGTAGAGGTAAGTTTGATACTCAGATTGGAGTAATCGATCGTCTCCATATCGTCCCATGAGATGAATTTAGAAGGGACATTGGCTTTCAGGAGTGAGAAAATAAGTTTGACCGGCTGGATGATGCCGATTCTTCTGAGCAAACCTTCGATGCCTACATCTACGGCAATGGCATAGGTGATATTGTTAATAGTAGCGAGCCTGACGTCATTGACGCGCACAACTTTTCGGCCGTTAAGATCGACGATCTGTTTGTCCATTACCAGCGCTGCCAGCGGGATGCACTCTTCCCTCTTGCTTTCAGACAACTCTTCCAGTTTGTTGCATACTACATAGAGCTTCTTATTCCGCTTGGATATGTCAAAGTGATCGAAGAAAAAATGTTTAACATCCTTCTCAATTCTTATGGAAATGCCTAGAACTACAGGTTTTTCCATGGTCTCCTGGTTGGTGGATAGCTCAGAGCTGAGCAATAAATCCATCACCATACCGATGAGGTAACCCTCCGGTCCATGTACTTTGGCACCAACAATGCGGCTTAGAAAAAATGGGACTGTTGAAGTCATACAAGCCTCCTTTGCTTTTTTTGATCTAGCTCAGGAGGTCAGACAAAAGGCCGATCTCCCGACTACATCAGGATAAATAATAAGTATCTACTCGAGCCTTCTTCCATATTAATGGTTTCTGTTTTCAGCATCGCAAAAGTACAACATTCATTTACAAAAACAAACCAAAATTTTGATCAAAAAGTGAAGAAAGTTTTATTTCTTAATCGCCCTGACCAGTCCCCGCCTGAAGAAAGGTGCCTTCAGACGCTTATCATGATATACCAGCATAAAACCATCTGTGGAGGATGCTTCGAATCCTCTGTCTCTGAAGAATGACAGGAATTCCTGTTCGTCACCCTGCTTGTGGTAGGTGCAAATCGCAACTTTTAATGGTGTCTGCTCCTTTAATACTCTTTCACATCCCCTTAAGACACTGGATTCTGCTCCTTCCACGTCAATTTTCAGGAAGGAGATTTTTTCTCCCTGTTTAATATAATCGTCGAGTGAAGTATTCTCTTCATCAGCAACATCACTGACGAATTTATTCACGATGGTGACCTTTTCCTTCCAAGGTTCGAAAGTGGCCCGAAGCGCCTCCAGCCATTCATCGCTGCTCTCAAAAAGAATGATCCTGGAAGCCTTTTCTACCACACTGAGGGCGAAATTCCCCTCGGCGGCTCCGATATCAAGTACCACATCGCCTTCTTCCACGTGAAAGAGCTCATTTTCATAACAATGCGGACATCTTGGATCCTGTTCTTTCCTGAGTCCGTTGAAAGTCTTCCTTATTCTGCCCTTGCTCCAGCTTTTCTTGTAGTAGAGTCGCCTGCCATCTAAAAGTACATACCTCATTCCCTTACCAGGATCGTCAAATACTTCAACATCTTCCGGAACATATTGATCCAGTGAATCATAAGGAAAAACAGTGATGCCTTTTGACCTGATGTAGGCCACGACATCACTGATTTCCTTTGAAATTGGTTCATTCAAGCCATCGTAATAATTCAATACATTGGTCCTGATTACCTTAGCCAGGATTCTCTTGCGAATGAATTTGGGAACCAGTGTTTTAACCAATCTTGAATTAAGGATGCTCATACCATGTTTTTATTTCTTTTTTAACCACAAACCTTCCATTGCCTCCAATGTTTTTCCTTTGGTTTCAGGAACCATCTTCCAGACAAATATCGCCGACAAAATACCCATAATCCCGTAAATCCAGTAAGAGAAACCATGATTAAACTGACTGGTCAGCCAGACATTGTCATTCATCATCGGGAAGGTCAGCGAAACAATCCAGTTGGCAATCCACTGAGCAGCAACGGCTATCGACATGGCAGCACGGATGGAGTTTGGAAATATTTCGGACAATAAAACCCAGCATACCGGTCCCCAGCTCATCGCAAAGGAAGCAGTATAAAGTAGCATGAACACCAGGGCCGCCCAACCTTGCAGCGGAGTCAGGTTTCCTCCGGTCTGGCCAAGGAAAAAAGTGAACCCAAGTAAAATCATGCTGAACGCCATGCCAAGTGAACCAATGATCATCAGAGGTTTACGCCCGAATCTATCCACCGTCAGGATAGCCACTACCGTGAAAGCCAGGTTAACAGCCCCTACGACAATCGTCTGCATCAGTGAACTGTCGGTCGAAGCGCCCATGTTTCGGAAGATATTTCCGGCATAATAAAGCACCACGTTGATTCCCACAAATTGCTGAAAGACAGACAGCATTATTCCTACGAAGATGATCAGAAAACCATAAGACATCCAGGGCGCATTGGCCTCGTGAAGGGTGCCTTTGATCTCTTCGAGTATAATCCCAGCCTGTTCTTTTCCTGCTATCTTCTCCAAAACTTTCAACGCCTTTCCCTCTTGTCCCTTCAAAACGAGGTAACGGGGAGTCTCCGGAATGAAGAAAAGTAGCACAATGAATATCCCGGCAGGAATGGCTCCGGAGAAAAACATCCAGCGCCAGCCATCGGTGATCAGCCATTGTTCATTTCCCATCCTGGCAATGAAATAGTTGACAAAGTAAATTACCAGCATACCAAAAATTATGGCAAACTGGTTGAATGAGACCAGTTTACCACGAATTTTAGCGGGGGCAATCTCGGCAATGTACATCGGGGAAATCATGGAGGCAAGACCGACTCCAATTCCACCGATGATTCTGTAAATGACGAAAGAATAGACCGGCAGGGTTCCAAAAAAGTTAAGTCCTTCCGGATTCCAGGCTCCAATGGCAGAAATGAAAAAAGCCGTTGCAGCCACGAATAGTCCGTTTTTACGTCCGAGCGCACGGGAGATGAACCCCGCAACCGACCCACCTATCACACAGCCAATCAGGGCACTCGCTATGACAAACCCTTTGATGGTATCGACAGAACCTTTCAACGCAGCCGGATCATTTGGAATGGCTTTGGAGAGGAAACTGATGACCCACACAGTTAACAGTGCAAGGATAATCCCGCCGGAAATCATACCTTTCTTCTTACCCAGAAGTTTGACGATCTGTCCGGATATAATAAAGAATACCAGGTAGAGCACCAGCGCCATGGTTATTTTGTATTGCGAAATAACACTGATTGCGTAGCTGTATTGTGCTGGATCAGTGATCTTTGCGATATAAAATTCGACAATAGATTTTTCTGCTCCGTTGACCACTGCCGTGTCATATCCAAAAAGCAGTCCGCCCAAAGTCGCTACCAGTGTCAACATGACGATGTACATCGGGTTGCCGGTCTGGTATGCGCTTGATCCGTTTTTTGAGGAAGTATCTATGAATGCCATCTTTATTGGGTATTATTAAATGTAACAGTTGATTAACTGCTCCAGCATCTCCTGTTTTCCACTGATCTGCTTCGGCTCGCCAGCAGCTTTTGCAACCTGATAGAGATCATTCAGGTTGAGCTTACCCGACTCATATTCGGCTCCTTTACCCGCATCATAAGAGGCATAACGGTTTGCCTTCAGTTTCAGATAGTCTGAGTCAGTCAGGATCTTGTCGGCAATGACCAAAGCACGCGCAAAAACATCCATACCGCTTACATGGGCAATGAAGATATCCTCCAGATCTGATGAATTACGACGTGTCTTGGCATCAAAGTTGATACCGCCTGTTGTGAAACCTCCTGCCTGTATGATTTCCAGCATAGCCTCCGTAACTTCATAAATATTGGTGGGGAATTCATCCGTATCCCAACCATTCTGATAGTCCCCCTTGTTGGCATCGATTGAACCAAACATCTTATTATCTCGGGCCATGCGGAGTTCATGTGAGAAGGTATGTCCGGCAAGTGTAGCATGGTTGACCTCAATATTCAGTTTGAAATCGTTTTCCAGTCCGTGTGCTTTTAAGAAGCCGATAACTGTTTGTGTATCAAAATCATACTGATGTTTCATCGGCTCCATTGGTTTCGGTTCAATCAGGAAGGTCCCCTTGAAACCGAGTTTGCGGGCATGGTCGCGGGCAACGGTAAGGAATTTCCCCATGTGATCCAACTCCCTTTTGGTATCTGTATTGTGCAGCGTCATGTAACCTTCGCGTCCACCCCAGAATACATAATTGGTACCTCCAAGTGCAATAGTGGCTTCCATGGCATTCTTAACCTGAACGGCTGCATTGGTCAACACACTGAAGTCAGGATTCGTAGAGGCTCCGTTCATGTAGCGTGGATTAGAGAAAACATTGGCGGTTCCCCAAAGTAACTGAATGCCGGTAGCCTTCTGACGTTCCTTGATGAAATCGATCATATCGGCGAGGCGTTTTTCAATTTCGAAGACCGATCCGTCTCCTACCACGTCAGTATCATGAAAACAGTAGAAAGGAGCGCCAATCTTGCTGATGAATTCAAAAGCCGCATCCATTCTTTCTTTGGCGGCAGTCATCTTGTCTGATGCGCCAACCCATGGATAAATGTGGGTACCCGGACCGAATGGATCGCCACCGTCGCCACAGAAGGTGTGCCAGTAAGCCACTGCAAAACGCAGGTATTCCTTCATGGTTTTCCCCATAACTACCTTATTGGCATCATAATATTTGAATGCCAGTGGATTTTTTGATTGTGGTCCTTCATACTTAATCTGGTCAATACCAGGAAAGTACTCTTTGTTTCCTTTAAAAGCTGTCATAACGTTAAAATTTAAAATTTGAGATTATTTGTGCGTACATATAAATTATTTGACTGCAAAAATGCCCTTGAGAAATGGTGCGGCGCCCAGTTCCAGACTCCGCTTACCAGGAGATGCCCCGCCAATGGTCAGTTGAATATTTCCTTTTCCAACCAGACTTTTTCCCGTCATGTCGACAGAGCTCATCAGTTCCGGGGTTACTAAAAAGGAGATTTCCTGACTTGCCCCCGGTTCGAGCCTTACTTTTTTGATCCCCTTCAATGACTGAAATGGAACCTTAAATGTGGCTGTCAGATCGGTGACATAAAGCTGTGCCACTTCTTCACCGGCAACTTTTCCGGTATTTGTTACCTTAAAAGTAGCGGTAACACTTTCTCCTTTTTTGATTTTTTCGGCTGAGAGTTTCAGATCGCTGTAATTAAATTTGGTGTAGGAGAGTCCGAATCCAAAGGGGAAAAGCGGTTCTTTTTCCATGTAACGATAGGTCCGGCCGGTCATGTCGTATAGTTCAAACGGGGGAAGGTCGTTGATGGATTTCGGAAAAGTAACCGGGAGTCTGCCGCAGGGATTAGCGTCGCCGAAAAGAACATCTGCAACGGCTTTTCCACCCTGTTCGCCAGGATACCAAACAAACAGAATAGCGTCTGCCAATTCTTCCATTTCCGGACTTGTGATGGCGCTGCCACCCGTCAGTACCAGAACTATTTTCTTTTTACCTGCTGCCTTCTTTAGCTTTCGGAGATAGTTTAACTGGCTCTCAGGCAGTCTGGTATCTAGCCTGTCGCCCTTGTCGGAGGAGGCAATCGATTCACCTTCTTCACCTTCATCCAGTCCTGAAATTCCCAGCACGGCCACCGTCACTTCGGCATCCTTGGCCATTCCGGTCGACCAGTCCATGGGGTTCTTGTTTTCGCGATCGGGTAAAATTCCGTAGCGGTAACCAATCTTGGATCCATCCGCAATTTTGCCTGCGATTCCTTCCAGGATGGTACTCATGTCGTCAGAAATGCCGTAATAGTTGCCAATCAACACATCGACATTGCTGGCTTGCGGGCCAGTTACGAAAACAGACGGACAATCTTTGGCAATTGGCAGTACCCCATTGTTCTTTAAAAGCACGACTGATTTTTGTGCGACTTTCCTGGCAAGTTGCTTATGTGCTTCACTGTGAACAACTTCTGATCCAATTTTATTGTATGGATTAGCGCTTTCAGGATCGAACAGACCGAGTTTGAAACGCGTCTTTAGCAATCCATGTAAGACTTTATCGACTTCCTTCTCTGTAATCAACCCTTGCTTAACAGCGGAAGGTATGGCCAAATAAGTATCTCCGCAATTCAGGTTGACCTGGTTTTGGATGGCCAATGCTACCGTCTGCTCGGCAGAGGCAGTAAAATGATGGTCCCCGTGAATATTGGCCAGCGCGCCGCAATCTGAAACCACATGACCCTTGAAACCCCAATCGTTGCGCAGAATACTGGTCAACAGTCTGTTACTTCCACAGCAAGGCTCGTTGTCCGTCCTGTTATAGGCACACATCACCGATTCGACATTGGCATCCACGAGTGCCTTGAAGGCAGGAAGATAGGTCTCATACAAATCTTTGTCCGATACGACCGCGTTGAATTCGTGACGCAGTCCTTCGGGACCCGAATGTACGGCGTAATGCTTGGCACACGCTGCCACCTTGAGGTATTTTGGGTTATCGCCCTGCATCCCTTTCACGAAAGCCGTCCCAATAGTACCCGTCAGGAAAGGATCTTCGCCGTAAGTTTCGTGTCCGCGGCCCCACCTGGGATCCCTGAAAATATTGACGTTCGGGGACCAGAAGGTAAGCCCCTGGCAGATTGTATGAAATCCTCTTTTGACTGCTGCATTATACATGGCGCGGCCTTCATCCGAAATCGCAGACGATACCTCGAAGATCAGGTCCGGGTCGAATGTGGCTGCCATTCCGATGGCCTGCGGGAAGATGGTAGCTTTGCCGGCCCTGGCAACTCCATGAAGTGCCTCGCTCCACCAGCCATATTTTGGGATACTCAACTGGGGAAGGTCACTGGCGGCATCCACCATCTGACTGGCTTTCTCCTGAAGCGTCATTCGGCCGATCAGATCATCCACCCGCTGGTCGATGGGCAGATCAGGATTCAGATAAGGTAAGACTGACTGGGCCATGATCGTTGAGGCACAGATCAGCAGGTTAATCAATAATAGGGTAATTTTTCGTCTCATCCGTCTTGTTAATTTCATACTATAATAATTTGTTTTTTAAAGTAGCATGGAACTCCATGTTGCTGAAAATTATTATCATGCTTTTGGGCGTTGTGAAGCCACATGTTCGTTTCATCTAATTATTCTTGCATCTGCTTCTCCAGCAGGATCTTCCAGCTTTGGTAGGCTTCTTCATACTGATCCTTTTTAGAAACGTCCGGCTGGACTGTATCGAGTTTCTGCAGACTGGAAAAAGCTTCGTTAGCCGAAGCATAATATCCTGAACCGATACCTGCACCCCGTGCTGCACCTACGGAACCATCTGTATCATAGAGCTCTATGGTGGCCCCTGTGACTCCGGAGAGAGTTTCCCGGAAGACCGGGCTGAGGAACATATTGGCTTTTCCGGCCCTGATGACCTTTGCATGAATCCCGATGTTTTCCATGATTTCCATGCCATATCTAAAGGAGAATACGATGCCTTCCTGGGCGGCCCTGAAAAGGTGGGCATCGGTATGGGTATTGAATCCGAGTCCTGAAATCTGTGCCCCGATGTTTCTGTTCTGAAGGACACGTTCTGCTCCATTTCCAAATGGTAGAATTGTTAGGCCTTCCGATCCGATGGCTACTGTAGCAGCTTTTTCGTTCATTTCCTGGTAAGAGAACTGTTTGTTCCCGACAAATTTGTTGAGCCAGGAATTCAGGATGCCTGTACCGTTGATGCAGAGCAGGACGCCTAAGCGGGGATCCTGCTTGGTATGGTTGACGTGCGCAAAGGTGTTGACCCTGGAAAGTGGGTCGTATTTTACTTCTCCGCTAACTCCATAAACTACGCCAGAGGTTCCTGCCGTTGTCGCAATTTCGCCCGGATTCAATACATTCAGGGAGAGGGCGTTGTTGGGTTGGTCTCCGGCTCTGTAGCTGATTTTTGTTCCTTCTGCAAGACCGAGTTCTTTGGCTGCCATTGCACTGACGACCGATTGTACGGAAAAAGTCGGAACGATGCCGGGAATCAGCGAAGAATTGAAGCCATAATAGTTCATCAGGCTTTTCGCCACGGCATCTTCCTGAAAATCCCACAGAATCCCTTCAGATAATCCGCTAGCAGTCGTTTGTATCTCACCCGACATTTTCATGGCAATGTAGTCTCCGGGTAACATAATCTTATCTATCCGGCCGAAAAGTTCAGGTTCATTTTCTTTTACCCACATCAGTTTGGAGGCCGTAAAATTCCCCGGTGAATTGAGCAGACTGGCCAGGCATTTTTCCTCGCCAAGGTCCTTGAAGGCTTTGTTTCCATAAACTGCAGCACGTGAGTCGCACCAAATAATGGATGGACGTAATACTTGTTTGTTTTTGTCCACAACCACCAATCCGTGCATTTGGTAGGATATTCCAATGGATTCAATGGTCTTAGGGTCTGTCTTCGAGGTACTTAATACATCTTTTATGGCAAGTTTGAGATTTTCCCACCACAATTCTGGAGACTGCTCAGCCCATCCTGATTGGAGGGCGGTGATTTTCATTTCTTGCTTTGGGTAGAACGCCGAGGCAATTGATTTTCCGGTATTGCCATCAACAATCGATGCCTTAACGGAAGAGCTTCCAATGTCGATTCCTAGTAGATTCATTTGGTATGTTGTTTAAATTGAATAATATAACTGTTCTGTTGTAGTATGAAAATTTAAAGGGATTCGCGTATGATCAATTCCGTCGGGACCAAGAAATCCTGCACATCATCCCCGTTGGAAAATTCCGCAGCTTTTTTACCCATGAGTTTGAAGTCGGTCGAAATGACCGTAATGCCATCTGCTACAAACTGTTTCATCGGGGTGTCATTATAAGATAGTATTCCATAGTCTTCCCTGAGTTTGAATTTCTTTTTGTTGGCCTGTTCCAGAATGGCCGCCAGATCGATGTCTTCGAATACCAGATAGACTTTGCCAATCTTGATGTCGAGTTCGTCGATGTTATATAGAACGCTGAATTTTAGGTTATTGTCATTGCAAAATCTGTTAACATTTTCGACAGATTCGAAAGGATGGAAGGTGTATTCTGGATAAACGCATACGACCTCTTCATATTTTCTCAGCAGATGCCAGCCGGAGGAGAGGCAGTGGTAAACGGATTCCCCAAAATCCTGGTAGACTTTCGCTTGACCTGGTTGTGCATGGATCGGCCAATCGATCAGCAACAGCTTATCCGGATCTATCTCAGAGATGATTTCCGGAATCCCCGGATGGTTAAAATTCATGATGATATACTTGCTGAATTTCCCGTTACTGCTGTGTATGATTGACTTAAATACCTCAAAATTATAATGGTGGAAGTTGATATCCACCATGGTGTTCTTCGCCAGGTTTAATTTGAATGAATTGTAAAGCACCTCCTTATACGCCTTGAAGGTGTCGAGAAACAAGAAAACCTGCTTCTGCGAACGCGTCACAAAATAACCCTTGTTCGGGATGGCTTCTGCGATTCCCCTTCGCTTCAGTTCACTGTAACTCTTGAAAACCGTGTCGCGAGAAAGTCCCGACTCTTTCATCAGGTCATTTACGGATGGAAGTGGATCGCCTTCGAGCAGCATCTTATAATTAATGGAACGGATCAAAGAATCAACAAGTTGCTGAACTTTTGATATTCCTGAGTTTAGATTCGGTTTGAAACTGAATTTCTGCATCTGAAGCTTGATTCTCAACTGTTCTGATCCGTTCTGCAAATATAAAGACATATTTGGGTTGACTGTAAGATTATAAGATGTTTTTCAACATGATTTTTGAATATTTGGAGTCTGTCCGCGGAGGTTTGGTGAATTTTTTATGATAGTCGGATTTGGCTGCTATCAGAAAAAGCGTATTTTTACTTCAACGATCTAATAATCCTGAAAATGAAAAAATCCGCACTTTTATCTTTTGTGCTAAGCCTTGCTTTTGCTTGCTTTTCATTGGCAAGCATGGCACAGTCGGCAATAGTCGTACATGCTGACCAGCCCGGGGCTAAGATAGACAAAGCCATCTATGGCCATTTTGCCGAACACCTCGGTCATTGCATCTACGGAGGTATTTATGTTGGTGAAAAATCTGATATTCCAAACATCCGGGGATACCGTTCTGATGTGGTCAAAGCCTTGAAAGATCTGAGCGTGCCACTTATTCGCTGGCCCGGGGGATGTTTTGCAGATACGTATCACTGGAGAGACGGCATTGGTCCTAAATCAGAACGGCCTTCCATCATCAATGTGCACTGGGGTGGCGTAACGGAAGACAACAGTTTCGGGACGCATGAATTTCTGGATTTCTGCGAACTGATTGGCGCCGACGCCTATGTAAATCTGAATGTCGGAAGCGGAACGGTGCGCGAGGCAGCCGAATGGGTCGAATATGTGACCTCTTCCAATGAGAGTCCGATGACAAAACTGCGCAAGCAAAATGGCCGTGAAAAGCCCTGGAACGTAAAATATTGGGCAGTCGGAAATGAGACCTGGGGTTGCGGTGGAAACATGCGGCCCGAGTATTATTCAGATATCTATCGTCAGTACTCCACTTTTATGCGTGCCCCGGGTATGTATAAGATTGCCAGTGGCGCCAATGTGGAAGATTATAAATGGACAGAAGTAATGATGAAGGAGTCTGCCCGATATATGAATGGTCTTTCCCTCCATTATTATACGGTACCGGAAAACTGGCAGAAGAAAGGCTCCGCAACGGATTTTGATGAGGCGAAATGGTTTATTACGCTTCAAAAGACCCTGAAAATGGAGGAGCTGGTCACCAAGCATTCCGCAATCATGGATCAGTACGATCCCAAGAAAAGGGTTGGTTTGCTGGTCGATGAGTGGGGATGCTGGTATGATGTAGAACCTGGCACCAATCCGGGATTTCTTTTCCAGCAGAGCACTTTGAGGGATGCTTTGGTAGCAGGTATCAACCTTAATATCTATAACAACCATGCCGACAGAGTTCGGATGAGCAACATCGCCCAGATGATCAATGTCCTGCAATCGGTCATTTTGACAAAGGATAAGGAGATGGTCCTGACTCCAACTTATTATGTTTTCAAAATGTACAAGGTGCACCAGGATGCGGTTTCGTTGCCTGTTGCAGTAAAATGCGACCAATATACGTTTGACGGAAAATCTGTGGATGCGGTCAATTGTTCGGCTTCCGTGAAGGACGGAGTGATCAGTATCACAGCCTGTAACCTGGACCCGAACAAGCCTCAGACGATCAGTTTTGACATTCCGGGTATGAAGCTTTCAAAAGTTAGCGGCAAAATAGTTACTGCAGCGAAGATCAATGCTTACAATGATTTTGGCAAGAAAGAGGAAGTTACCATGACGGATTTTAAGAATGCCAGGATTGTCAACGGTAAAATTGAGACGGTTTTGCCGGCTAAATCAGTAGTTCTCCTACAGCTTCAGCCAATATACATAGAGCTTCGATAATAATTGCACACCGATAAAAATAATTCAAATGAAAAAGATCCTGGCAGAGGTTCGCACCGGGAAGATCCTGGTATCCGACGGCGCATGGGGAACATTTCTCCAGCAAAAAGGCCTGAAACCGGGCGAATGTCCTGAGCAGTGGAATGTTACGCGTCCGGAGGATGTGCTGAACATTGCCCGAAGCTATTTTGACGCGGGCGCCGACATGGTCGAGACGAACAGTTTCGGAGGCAGCCGTTTCAAGCTGGAAAAATATGGCTTCGAAGATAAAGTCTATGAATTCAACAAGGCTGCTGCCGAAATTAGCCGGCAAGCTGCAGGTCCCGATCGTTTTGTTCTGGGCTCTGTCGGTCCTACCGGGAAACTGCTTTTAATGGAAGAGGTGACAGAAGACGAGCTCTACGAAGCGTTCAAGGAACAGTCGATGGCCCTCGAAGCGGGAGGTGTTAATGCCATCATGATTGAGACCATGACGGATCTGGATGAAGCCAGAATCGCGGTAAAGGCTGCCAAAGAGAACACCGCATGTGAGGTCTTCTGCACCATGACATTCGAGAAGATCATTGGTGGCGGATACCGGACCATGATGGGTATTTCTCCTTCCGAAATGGCCGAAGCCCTTGTGGAGGCCGGAGCCGATTTGATCGGAACCAACTGCGGCAATGGCATGGAAGATATGATCGGCATGGTGAAGGAAATCAGATCGGTCCAGGCGACTATTCCTATTTTGGTGCATGCCAACGCTGGAATGCCCAGGCTGGAAAATGGTGTTACAACCTTTCCGGAGACGCCGGAGGACATGGCTTCCAGGGTAAAAGACATCATCAGCGCCGGTGCAAATATCGTAGGTGGATGTTGCGGCACGACTCCTGCACACATCGGAAAAGTGCGGGAAATTGTAAGCTCCTTATAATCAGATGTACAGAGAATATTCATTCCATTACAGCGATCTCACCATCGATCTGGAGAATCTGAACAGGGTCCTTGGATTCCCTGATGCGCCACTGCCTGATCCATTTGATGCTTATCTTGCTGAGGCATTGGATTTTGCTTCGAGGTTGACTGAAATAAAGGCTTCCTGGATACTGGCAGAGAATATTCGGATTGATCCTGCCGGTGGTAGTGTCTCTGTCGGGGATAAGACCTTCCTGGTAGGTAAAACAGTGTGTAAAGAGTTGAGGGGCAGTGAGAAACTGATATTTTTTGTGTGCACTGCGGGACCTTCCCTGGGTGAAAAGTCGCATGAATTACTGATGGGTGAAGATCCGGCGATAGGTTATATTTTCGATCAGGTTGGGACATTTGTGGTTGAAGCAGCCGGCGATAAAATGCAAAGCCTTATCAGACAGGAGATAATGAGCGATGCGGCACAGATTACCAACAGGTATAGTCCGGGTTACTGCCATTGGAGCGTTGCCGATCAACACTTGTTATTTTCCATGTTTCCAGGTGATCCATGTGGTGTAACACTAACTGAATCAGCATTAATGTATCCGGTAAAATCGATTAGCGGACTCATGGGAGTTGGTAAGAAAGTTAATTTCAGGGAATATCCCTGCGCACTCTGTTTGAGTCTGAATTGCATCTACCGCAGGGTGAAAGCCTGAAATTTCTTCTGGTGCTTGCCGTAGGGACAAAGAGCCCCAAATTGTTTACCTAATGTTAATATTAAGCCTTTTCAAAAATCAAACCGAATACATAACTTTGTGACCGTCAAATTAAAACATATCATTATGAATAGAATAGCAGAGGTCGTTAAACCAGGAGTGGTTACAGGAACCGATTTACAATACATCTTTAAAGTTGCCAAGGCAAATAGTTTTGCCATACCAGCTGTAAACGTTGTTGGGTCATCTTCAGTCAATGCCGTGATGGAAGCTGCGGTGGTTGCCAATGCCCCGGTAATGATTCAATTCTCCAATGGAGGCGCTATTTTCAATGCTGGAAAAGGATTGAAATTAGACGGAATTAAGGCAGGAATACTAGGCGCTGTTGCCGGTGCCAAACACATCCACACCTTAGCCGAAGCATACGGAGTCCGTGTTGTACTGCACACCGACCATGCCGCAAAAAAATTACTTCCCTGGATCGATGGTCTGCTCGACGAGAGTGAAAAAAACTTCGCCCAGACAGGCAAGCCACTTTTCAGCTCGCACATGCTCGATCTATCGGAAGAGCCTTTGGAAGAGAATATTGCGATTTGCAAAAAATACCTTGAGAGAATGAGTAAGATGGGCATGACCCTCGAAATCGAACTCGGCATCACAGGTGGGGAAGAAGATGGAATCGACAACAGCGGAGTCGACAACAGCCTGCTTTATACACAACCTGCCGATGTTTGCTATGCTTACGAGGAACTGAGCAAGATCTCTTCCAATTTCACTATAGCAGCTTCTTTTGGCAATGTACACGGTGTTTACAAACCTGGAAACGTGAAACTTATGCCGATCATTCTGAAAAATTCACAGGAATATATCAAGGCAAAATTAGGTCTGAAAGATGAACATCCGGTTAATTTCGTTTTCCATGGCGGATCGGGTTCTTCACACGAGGAAATTCGCGAAGCCATCGGTTATGGTGTTATCAAGATGAATATCGATACTGATACACAGTGGGCTTACTGGGATGGAATCCGTCTTTTTGAAGCGAAGAACCACGACTATCTGCAAGGTCAGATCGGTAACCCGGAAGGCGCCGACAAGCCAAACAAGAAATTCTACGATCCACGCGTTTGGATCAGAAAAGGGGAAGAAACATTGATTGCACGTCTGCAAGTGGCTTTCGAAGACCTCAATGCCATCAATAGCTTATAATATTTGCTGGCGGGTAACCGTTGCATAAAATCATAAAAGAGCCGTCCGGGTTACCGTGACGGTTTTTTTATTGGTATTTTTGACCTGACATTTCAGTAGTGCTCCAACGGATTTGCAATCCGTTGGCAGAAGGATAAGTGCGGATATTTAGCTCCAAAGGATTTGCAATCCGTTGGCAGAAGTATGCCGGGAGATTACAAATCCGCCAAAGCGATGGTCTTGATTTGCAATTCATTGGAGCGATGTCTTAGCGAATCAGACCCCTGAGTAATATGTTCCTGTCGAAGGGCTCAAATGCTTTATTAAATATAGCTATGAAGTTATTGTATTCTTTGGTGCTTATACTTGTTCTCCCAATCGGGATGTATGCCCAAAAAACGACTTCTTCTGAGAAAAAAACTGAGGCCCTATACCAGGAAGCTTTGACCCTCTCCAAACAAGGAAATTCCCAAAAGTCTATCGCCAGGCTCCAGGAAGCGCTTAAGCTGGATCCATCCTTTTCACCTGCTTTATTTGCCCTGGCCGATCTCAGTCATGAAGCTGAAAAGCTTGATGATGAGCTTGGGTATCTACTAAAAGGATTGGCTATTTCAAGGGATTCCTATCCTTCCGGGTATAAATTTCTGGCCCAGATATACTTTAAAAAAGGAGAATATAGCGATGCTTTAAAAGGGATGGAGCATTTTGTTGCCCTGAAAAAGACGCTCAATCAGGAGGAGCAACTCTTGCTGGAGTCCTGCCGATTCTCGGTTTTTGCTTTGAGCCATCCCTTGTCTTTTCAGCCCGTCGACGCGGGTACGTCTATCAACACGGATGCCGAAGAATACTGGCCGTCCCTGAACGCGGAAGGCAATGAGCTGATATTTACACGTTTGCTGACGAAGGATAGCAATGGTTTGAAAATAAAGAATCCGCAGGAGGATTTCTATGTATCGCGAAAGGACACTTCAGGGCATTGGGAGAAAGCTGTCCCCATTGGTCCACCGATCAATTCGGAAGAGAATGAAGGTGCCCAGACTCTTTCGGCCGATGGCAGGGTTCTTATTTTTACCGGATGTGGCAGAACGGATGGGTTGGGGAGTTGTGATCTCTATATTTCGGTTCAACTTAATGGCAGCTGGACAATTCCTGTAAATATGGGAGAGCCTGTTAACAGTGGGGCCTGGGAGTCGCAGCCATCCCTTTCGGCGGATGGCCGGATTCTCTATTTCGTCAGCAACAGAAAGGGAGGAAAAGGTAAGATGGATATCTGGAGGGCAGTCAAGACTTCCATCTCGCCAGAGGGTGTGCCATTGTATGGTAACGTAACCAATATGACCGAAATCAACACCTCTGGAAACGATCATTCCCCATTCATTCATCCGGATGGAAAAACGCTTTACTTTGCCACGGATGACCGTCCCGGCTTGGGTAGCAGCGATATTTTTGTGACTCGTTTGAAAGAAGACAGATGGTCCGAACCCGAGAATCTGGGTTACCCGATCAATACCAACCGGAACGAGGAGGGACTGGTAGTTGAAATTTCCGGAGAAAAGGCGTGGTACTCGACCGACCGTAATACAGGAAATGGAAGGGATATTTTTTACTTCACTTTGCCTGCTTCCCTGCGACCCGATCCGGTCTCCTACTTGAAAGGGGTGGTCACTGATGCTTCGACCGGGTTAAAAATTGGTTCAGATATTGTACTATCAGACTTGAAAACCAACAAGCAAGTCATCAATTTCATGGAAACGGAAAACCAGGGAGAATTTCTGATCTGTCTGCCAGCCGGCAAGAATTATGGGTTGAGCGTCACGCATAAGGGATATCTTTTTTATTCCGAGAATATTTCCCTGGATCAAGGCTTCTCGAAGCTGAGTCCAAAAGAAGATAGCATCCGGCTTCAGCCAATTGTGCAGGGAGCGTTTACAACATTGAAAAATATCTTCTTTGAGACGAATTCTTGGAAACTGGAGCCTGAATCCACTACTCAGCTGGATGAAATGGTTCAGTTTATGTTGTTAAATCCTGAAGTAGTGATGGAGGTGACTGGTCATACAGATCATGTAGGGACTGAAGCTTACAATCTCGAATTATCCAGAAATCGTGCGGAGACCGTGGTGGCTGAACTAAAGAAAAGAAATGTATCGGCCTGGCGTCTAAGGAGCAAAGGAATGGGATTTAGTATCCCGGTAGGGGACAACAATACCGAAGAGGGGAGGAGCGCCAACCGGCGCACCGAATTCAAGGTACTTCAAGTGAAAAGTGAACAGTAAAAGTGTACTCACATCGAAGCACCAACGGATTTGCAATCCGTTGGCAAAAGTTTACCGGCAGATTGCAAATCTGCCGGAGCTATTTAATATGCCGGAACTATTTTTCTGCGGAAGCAAATGAAAAGAGTAAAATGACCGGTTGAAATTCAGTTTTTTATTATTCCATGGTGAGCCATCAGGATATATTTGAATGACTTGAGATCTGGTAGCGCCTTGATGGATTCAATTTGTTGAGGCGTATTCATGTTAAACTGTTCGACAAAATGCTCAGCCTTGCCATTGACCACGACCAGATTGTCGCCGGTAACCAAATAATTATCGTTAATAACAAAACACACCGATCCCGGAGTGTGGCCGGGCGTATGGATGATTTTGATTCTTAATCCGTCAATGCGTAAGGTGTCGTTGCTGTTAAAAAGCAGATAAGGTCCATATTTCCATTTTGTTTTGAAAGGGCCCATCTTGGCAGTCTGACCATTAATCATCTGCTCTTCGTTCTTGTGCAGGTAGATCAAAGGATTCTTGAAAAGACCGATTGAACCGGTGTGGTCCCCATCAGCGTGCGTAAGCAGAATCGTAGTAATCTTCTCGGGTGCTATTCCGAGTTTGTTCAGTTGAGCAAGGAAATTATCATTTCCAAATCCTGCATCAACCATCAGATATTCATGCTTCCCTTTAAAAATAAAGGCATTGACGAACTTGTCCTTCACCACAAATACCGAATCATTGATCGCAGCGGTTTCTGCCGGTGTCATTTTCCTGGTAGCCAAAATAAAGTTGATACCAAATACTGCTACCGCGATAACCAATAATCCCAAAAGCAGACCAACACCCCATAGTGATCCTTTTATTACCTTGTTCATAGTCTTTCGAAATTAATAAGCATTCTCATTTTCAAGTGAAGGTTAGTTCGCAACCCAAAAATAAGAAAAATTCAACATCTAAAATCGGGGTACAGCGTATGGTTTTCAATCAAGGAAAACGGATTCAGCATTCGTCGAGGAAATATCCCGGAATAATTTGATATTTTTATCAAACATTTATATCATTTTCCTATGTTAAAAACTTTACTGACTATCGCCTCCTTCCTACTTCTTTCGACTGGTCTGTTGACGGCCAAAGAAAAGTCTGTTCCGCTCAAAAAATTCAAACAAACCGACATTGGAAATCCTGCTATTTCAGGTGCATCCGAAATAGTCGATAAAGGTATCCGGATAACCGCCGGAGGAGCCGATGTTTGGGGAGTAAAGGACCAATTCCATTTCTCTTGGATTGAACAGACAGGAGATTTTGATCTGGTTGCCCGCATTGAAAGCCTTTCTGCCCCGCACCTATACACCAAGGCCGGAATAATGGCACGCGAAGAGCTTACAGACAACAGCCGTCATATTTTTTTCCAGGTATTTCCCGATAATAAACCACGAAACAAAAACAACGGTGGTTTTGAGTTTCAATACAGGAGTGTCAAAGCTGGTGATATGAAAGCAATCTATCCTGCAAGTGCCACCGGTTCGCCAGAGTTCCCTGCGAACTATCCAAATACCTGGATCCGATTAAAACGTTCCGGAAATGAATTCACCGGATACTGCAGCAATGATGGCAAAACGTGGAAAGTATATACAACTTATACCCTGGCACTCACAGGGAAAGTGTACCTTGGTCTGGCGGTAACTTCACACAACGTGAAGGAGGCGGCAAAGGCGGTGTTCAAAGACATTTCGATGACAAAATGAAAATTGAATAGTTTATGCTCCAGCAGATTTGCAATCTGCACCAGCAAAGTGAAGTATGCAAAGTGAAGCAGGAAGGGAAGAGAATTATGGAAAGGTTAAGTGAAGGGATTTTAGGTGGGATCGTGCACTTTTTGAAGGTAGTACTGTTTGTATTAATTGTAATGGTCTTATTACCCGGATGTTCCGTTGAATCAAAACTAAATCGGAATTACAAGGGAAAATCCTTCACGCTTGTGATGGATAAAATGGGGGCACCGACGACCATAGAGAATAGGATCGGTGGAGGAACGATCCGCACCTACGTTTCAAAAAAGATGCTAAAACCCGCACCAATCAATACCGGACAATTTCAATACGATCGTTTCGAAAGCCCCAAAGTGATGCAGACGATCATTACAAGTTTTATTGTCGACCCCAATGGAAAGGTCCTTGAAATAAAATACAGCAACGAATACAGCCGTTAACAATATTCAATTTCCATATTTCCCAATTTCCACATTTTCCAATTTTATATTTTCAATTTCTTTTATACATTTGCACTCGCTAAAAAGTTCTGCCCAGATGGTGAAATTGGTAGACACGCCAGCTTGAGGGGCTGGTGCCGGTTACGGTGTGCAAGTTCGAGTCTTGTTCTGGGCACCTTGATTATATAAAACCCGCTGAAATTCAGCGGGTTTTGTTATTTCTTGGGAAAGGATAGGGAAAGATTTGTGTATTTCGATGGAGCATTCAGAAATTGAAGACTTAGCAAGCACATAAAAGAATGGAAGAGAATTCACAAGCAGTCTTTACAAATATAGTTTAGGAATTTGGAAGTAGTCCCGCCCCGGGTACAGATTAGCTCCGATAAAACATTGAAATACAGTGTTTTATCGGAGTTTTTTTATTTACTACTGTAACCCTACTGAAACATTTCATTTTTGGACAAACATTTCGGGTATTTACATTAAGGTGAATATTTTGATTAAACAGGCCAAATGATGGGACATTCAAATTCTGTTGGTTTATATGACGATTTAAGGTATTTGTGAAGTTATTGCGATGGAATATGGAGTTAGAAAGTTCGTTTAATTTTAAATGAATTATGGTTCCCTGACTGTCAGATTAAGTCGTAGCTAATACAAATAACTAATATTGGGGCGGATTCAATTAGTAGCGATCTTTTACAATTGCCATTCAGCTTCAACATCAGAAATGCTTTTAGGCTTTGGCCTTCCAAGTAATTCAAATCCAGTATCCGTTATCAGAAAATTTTCTTCATTCCTGAGCCCACCAAACTTTTTATACTGTATAACTTTGTCGAAATTAATATAATCTCCATTATGATTTTCTGCGTTCCATTGATCAATGAGTTCCGGAATAAAATATATACCTGGTTCAATCGTAATAACAAACCCTGGTTCCAGCTTACGTGCAAGACGCAGAGATTTCAATCCAAATTGAGTACTCTTGACTTCTCCTTCATAGCCAACATAAACTTCGCCAAGATCTTCCATGTCATGTGCATCCAGGCCCATCATATGTCCTAATCCGCAAGGGAAAAACAATGCATGCGCACCATTTGTCAGTGCATCATCAACATTACCTCTCATCAGTCCAATGTCTTTCAAACCACGAATAATAACCCTTGCCGATTCAAAATGTACTTCTTTAAAAGGAATACCAGGTTTCAACATGGAAATTGCAGTATTGTGGCTATCGAGACAGATAGAATAAATATCTTTTTGCCATGAAGAGAATTTTCCATTCACCGGTACAGTACTAGACAGATCCCCAGCATATCCCATTGATGTTTCAGCCCCGGCATCGAGAAGGAACATTTCGCCATCTTTTAAAAAATTTTCATGATAATGATTATGAAGAGTTTGTCCGTTTATTGTTGCAATAACCGGGAATGAAACATGTCCTCCTGCAGCTGAAGCAATTTGTTCAACGGTGGCCGCTATGTGTGCTTCGCAGACGCCTGGTTTTGCCATTCTCATGGCCATTTTATGAATCTCAACACTTATGTCGCAAGCTTTATGAATTTCAGATACCTCCTCCGCTGATTTGTAATTACGTTGGTTTACAACGCCCATAATGAGCTCAACAGAAGCTTTAGCCATACTTTCATTGGGAAGTATATTAAGCCACTCAAATAATTTAATCTTATTTTCGGGTCGATATGGTGGAAGAAAATGAATTTCCCTTCCATGGGACAATGCCTCCTTCAAAATAGTCACTAATGAAGCAATATTCCCGGATTTCGTAATACCAACCTGTAACCCTTGCGCTGCTATTGAGGGCTGAGGACCCATCCATACAAAATCTTCAACTGTAAGTTCGTTTCCAAATATCGAGACTTCACCTGAATCACAATCCAGAATTCCTGCAAGAAATGGCTTGTTCAACCCAAAGAAATACAGAAAGGTACTATCTTGCCTGAAATGATACCCATTATCGGCGTAATTCATAGGGCTTTCATCATTCCCCAAAAGGAGGATAAGTCCTTTATCTACTGATTTTAATAGTTTCCTTCGGCGTTCCTTGTAAGTTTCTTTTGAAAACATAATTTTGTGTTTAGTAAAGTGTTGTATTTGAGCTTAGACCGAATGAATTATTTGTTTATTTTATGAAAAGATGGCTGAGAGTCTTTCCGCTTTGCTGATATAAACATCGAGATGGAAGAATACATTACAACAATACAGACTACCCATTTCAGCACGATCAAAGGTAAAGATTTAATAACAAAAGCAGCCAAAAACACACCGGCTATGCCAGCAATTGTCAGTGAAATAGCGGTTTTTCGATCATAGGCATTTTCTTTGACGAACTTTGCCCCACCTGCTGCCATTAGCATTGCAGTAACAGTCATCATAATCGGGAAAGCAGTCTGCGGATGCAAACCAAGAATGTAAACCATCGCCATACAAGGGGCGTAAAACCCAACTCCAATAGATTGAAGGGCCCCAAATATGAAGCTTAGAACTACAATAAGAGCCAGTTTCCATCCAGTCAAACCAATTGCTACACCTCCAGCTGGCATAAGCTTAAAAAGTCCAGCTATCATTATGAAAGCCACCGCCATTAGGCCGAAACCCAATCCTAACTGAATCTTGCGACGTGACATCTTTGCTACGATACCTGCCCCTAACAATGCTCCCATTGGAGCAGAAGCAGACATAGAGACAAGCGTCAGCGAATCAACTTTAACAACTGTCATAAAAATAAAGGCCTGTACGACGGTGGGAATTGTATTGCCAACATTCATTGTGCCAGGAATCAACCTGTCATCGACAAGTTTAAAAAGTTTGAAAATGGCGGTCTGAAACGCAAAGCTTCCAATTCCTAATGTGTCGAAAAAATTGGTTACAAATCCGGTGCCCAATACTGGATACCAGGATTTGCTGGAAAGCATATTTTTGTTTTTCACGACATCTGCAATGTAATAGGACCCAAAGAAGCCCGTCATAAGTGCAAGTATAGTTTTCAGAATTATATCCACCTTTTTAACAATTAAACAGATTTTGATCTTAGATACTTATAACTATTTATTTGCGAGGCAATTGTTCAAGCAGAAATCACAGACAAAGACTTCTGGAAAACTAAATTTTTCAATGTTTGCAATTTTTCGGGCTTTTCAGGAGAAAAGTAGTTTAGTGCTCAGATTTGTTAATGTGTTTCAAATCAACTCCTTTAAAATACTTCTTAAGGATATACTCCGGTTGCAAATTATCAGGTACCTGTTTTAGTGTCTTGTAGTCGTATTCTAGCGGCAATATCGTTTTCGGGTCCATTGTTGCAGTATCATTAGTTAAGGTATGCCATTCGTTCAATAATGTCAATAATTCATCAACCTTCTGCTTATTCTCTGGAAGTGACGCCAGGTTACTAATTTCAAGTGGGTCGTTCTTTAAATTAAACAGCTGCGTAAAATTCTGTTGTGGATAACTTATCAATTTCCATTCATCGGTTCGCACTGCTCTGGCAGTATTTCGATAGGCCGTATACAGCGAACTGCGGATGTTCTTTTCCTTGCCCTGAATAACCGGAACAAAATTCTTACCGTCCACACCATCTGGAGCAGGCAAATCACATAAGTTTACCAGAGTTGGAAAGAGATCGTAGAGGTAAACCAGTGCCTCCCTGACTTCCTTTTTGGGGATTCCTGGTCCGCAGATGATCAAAGGGACTTTCATGCTGTGCTCGTATAGGTCCTGCTTACCCATTAACCCATGACTTCCTATTGCAAGACCATTGTCGGCAGCATAAATGATGATTGTATTTTCATACAACCCTTGCTTTTTCAAGGTCTCAATTATATCTCCTATCCGATTGTCAAGATGACTAATCAGTGCATAATAATCAGAGAGGGATTGTTGTACAATTTCCGGAGTTCGGGGCCATGGGGCGAGGGTTTCGTCCCTGATATTTAAGTCATCAAATTTGAAAGGATGCAATGCCTTAAAGTTCCCCGGCAAGAGAATTGAGCCATCCGGATACATTCCTATGTAGTCTTTCCGTGGAGAACGAGGGTCATGTGGGGCAGTAAAGGCCACATAACAAAAGAAAGGTTTTTCGCGTGTCCCTTTGGCATAACTGTTCAGATAACCAATCGCAGCGTTGGCGAACAGATCGGTGGAATAACCCTTTGTTACAGGTGCGCTTAGTTTTCTATCGCTCCCAAGACTACAGCATGGCACATTGTAATGGTCGGCCATACCCCCAAGAAAAACATTTTCGCCTTTCTGAAAGGAAGCTTCAAAACTCTTTGCCCCATTGTGCCATTTACCGGTTCCGAAGGTTTCGTAGCCATAGCGAGCCAAATACATGGGCATGGTAGGCACTCCGTCAAGTACGTCATAGACATGAAAAAGACTTTTTCCGCTCATAAGCATGGCCCGGCTAGGTGCACAAATTGCTCCATGGTGGCCTCCCATTACAAAACAATTACTGAAGCGCACTCCATTAACTGCCAACATATCAATATTGGGCGTTTTTATATAAGTGTTTCCTGAACATCCGATGGCATCGGCCCTCTGGTCATCTGCAAACAGGAAAAGGATATTGGGCATTTTCTTTACTTCTGTTGAAGCTTTACCAATGTTGCTGATCACAGTTGTTCCAAAAAACATAAGTGCAGATAATGGTAAGATGGAGTGTTTCATGTATATTCCTATTGGGAGTTGATTTATTCGTATTTTTTTATTCTGAAGTCTTAATCTGCCTGGGTTTTGGTAAAGTAGGATCAATCCACTTCTGGTTTAGTCTCTCATATGAAGCCTTTTCGTTTTCTTTCCCTTCAAAACTTAACTTGCAGGACAAGACAAATTGGTTAATATTTTTTTTAAAATGTTTAAATATATAGGATTTTTCAAGTTGGATATCATTTTTCTCTTCTGGATCTTTCAGAATATCATACAATTCATATACTCCATCCCGCGCATAAAGCTTATGCTGATTATTGCAATAACTCACCTGACCCGGAAAGCAAAATCCAATCGGCTTTGGTCGTGCCGACATCCTCCCTTCCAACAAGGGTAGTAGGCTAATCCCATCTAACTGATTGGATACTTTACTTTTCTTAATTTTTAAGACCTCCATAATTGTTGGTAAATAATCCGAAGTAACACAAGGCATATCTGTAACAAATGGATGGGTTATTTTCTGGGGCCAAACCAATAATCCTGGCACACGAACTCCACCTTCATGCAACGAGTGTTTTCTTTCCCGAAATATTCCTGCACTTCCGGGGCTTCCATCTTCAGGTCCATTGTCACTGCAGAACCAGATCATTGTATTTGAATCAACTCCCCTGTCTTTCAAAATTTCCCTTAATCGGCCGACTTGTTCGTCCAGTGCCGTTATACTGCCTGCATAGTTTCGCATCTTGGAATCCTGGCCTTTATACATTTCCTGATATTTAGGACCGGCCACACAGGGCATATGAGGTGAATGAAACCAAATAACAGCTAAAAATGGAGTCGAGTTCATAATTGCTTGCTCTACAAATGGAATGGCCCGATCCATAATTACCCTACTATCGTCCCCATCCAGGTTGTCGGTTACTTTGTTCCCATTGATATCCCAATAGGCTGTGCCAAATGGCTCGAAAGGTTCATTTTCTTTTAAATAATCCCATCCCTCTTTATCAAAACGGTCTCGCGGTTTCTTCATTGGATCATAAGTAGGTACTTTTGATTCTGTGACGAATGCACAATCGTATCCATGCATTACCGGTGGGTTAAATTCTTTTAAGTTACCTGGTTTCCCGCGATTAGCATCTTTCTCCTTATGGGTCAATGTTCCCAAATGCCATTTGCCAAAAAGTCCGGTTGTGTACCCTTCACCGTTTAGTAATTCAGGCAAAGTAATCTCTTCCGGGCGAAGAATTCCTGAATTTGCCTCATACACTCCTATCCTAAACGGATTCCGTCCGGTAAGTACACTGGCCCTTGTTGGAGAACATTCGGCCGATGCAGAATAAAAACGATTAAACCGAACCCCCTCTTTGGCCATTTTATCAAGGTTAGGGGTTCTTATGATTTTGTTTCCGTTGAAGCCAGTATCTGCCCAACCAAGATCATCTGCCATCAACAAGATTATATTTGGCTTATTTTGAGCCACTGCCGGGAATGTACCAACCATCGCTAATCCAAAAATCATATTTCTCATTCCAGATGTATAAAAAGGATAAAAAAAATTTATTCTGCCCTAAAAAGTATCCATTCATTTAATGCTGGTTCCTTTGATTCAAGTATTCTAAGTCTGAAATACCTGGATTTTACTGGGTTGAACGACTGGGTATGTCCTGTCCCTTTTGTTGTAAATTCAACAGCAGTAATCCAATTCTTTCCCTCTTTGTATTGGATATCAATTTTCTGTCCTTTGTTGTCCCATGGATCCCATGGTTCTACCATAGAACAAGCACCAATTGCTAGATTTTCCCCCAAATCAACTTCTGCCCATCTCTCTTTATCCTGATCCGAAGGTTGCCATTTATTTTTGGGGTCACCATCAAACAGACTGGCAACTGAAGTACCCTCTTTGGTGCTACTTGCCTTTGATTGTTTTCCTGTTGCCGGCAAAGGCAGGATTTCAGGCTTTCCCTCAATTTCAAGAACAATGACTGATGCCACTTTATCGGGAGCCACCCCACTCAAGTGAAGGACATTTTTATCTTCGTACTTATCAACTTTAAATTTCGTTTTTTGATTGGCAAGAAGATAGGCTTCTTTCACCTTGTTTTGTATTGGAACTGACAACTGACCATTCTTCGGCCAATTAAAAACATGCAGATATAATTTATTTTCTATTTGGGTACACCGGCCCCAGGAAAGATAAGGGAACGGGCTTGCAGTGGTGCCATATATTGCTTCACCATTGGTTTTCATCCATTGGCCGATAACTTTCATGCGTTCAATGCTCGGTTCAGGGATAAGCCCTTCAGATGTTGGGCCAACATTCAACAGGTAGTTTCCCCCTTTGCTTACGATATCAATTAAAGTTTGGATGATTACTTCTGAAGATTTCCAGTTATGATCGGTTGATTTAAATCCCCATGTGTCATTCATAGTCATGCAGGTTTCCCAGTTCCTACCGGGGAAACCTGTTGCCGGGACAAATTGTTCAGGGGTTTCAGTGTCTCCTTCATAACCTCCACCCAAGCGGTTGTTGGTTATCAAATTAGGATACTTACTAATTACAGATTCAAATTTTTTTGCTCTTTCATTAGTCATGTCGTATGGCGTATCCCACCACAGAATGTCCACCTGACCATAATTTGAAAGGATTTCTTTAACCTGTGGGACAGCAATCTTCTCAATGTAGTCATCCATTGAACCGTCTTGTGCTTTATCCCAATGCCCACCACTTGCTGCCCCACCGGGATGGTTCCAGTCCTGGGCCTGAGAATAATAAAATCCCAGGCGAATACCTTCTTTGTGACATGCATCAGCAAGCGGTTTAAGTAAGTCTTTCCCATAAGGCGTAGCATTTACAACATTCCAATTGGTTACCTTTGAATCAAACAAAGCAAATCCGTCGTGGTGCTTTGAAGTAATAACCAGGTATTTCGCTCCTGCTTGTTCTGCCAGCTTCACCCAAGAACCGGGATCATATTTAATCGGGTTAAATTGCTTTGAATAAGCTTTGTATTCTGTTACGGGTATTTTCCCTTTATTCATGATCCACTCTCCAATCCCTTTTACTTCTTGGCTCTTATAAATTCCGGCAGGTACAGAATAGACCCCCCAATGAATAAATATTCCAAATTTTGCATCCTTCCACCATGTCATCTTGTCTGTATTAGATTGCGATAAACAGTTAAAGCACATAAGACCGGATAAAAAAACTGTAAGCATAAATTTCATATCATCTTTTTTTGGAAATAAATAAAAACTATGTAGAATACTATTGACGGATTTTTTCTGAAGAAACAATAGAACTCATCCAGAATTGTGATAGTAGATCATTATTTCTTCCTGAAAAAAATCCGTCAATTTGACTATCCGGTATTCATATTTTACCAGCCCGTGTTTTGAACCAAGTTTTTGTTCAGCTTAACCTGGGTATCGGGTATTGGGAATAGCAACATGTAATCTTGAACGGTTTTCCCCTGAGCTCTTATTTTTTGCAAAAACAATCCTCTTCTTTTCAGATCCCAGGCCCTTTGCCCTTCAAATGCCAATTCAAACCTTCGTTCTTCCAATACGGCTGTTCTGAATTGATCTTGCGACAAGCCCAATAAATCGGGTAGATCAGTTGCAACGCTATTTCTGGCTCTTTGTCGTATTTTATTAATCCAAATGTATTTTTCAATATTAGTAGGATCAACTTCGTTTAATGACTCCGCAGCAATTAACAATATATCAGCATATCTGATAATTGTAAAATTCTCTCCAGACAGTAACTCAGCTTTCCTGTCATCAAATTTGCAGACGTAATATGGGAATTTGCCTCCGTAAACTTGCTGCATTGTAAGCGTACCTGTTACTCCGTCAATATGTTGATATCGATCAGCAATTGTTGCGGATCTACGGTATGATACCGGATTTTGTGCAATAAACTCTGACGAAGGGGCGAAAGAACCCGGAAGATCTGTCTTAGCCCAAAAAGAAGTCTTATAAATCGATGCCTGTGATCGGGGACCAAAATTGCCAGGCACACTGTTATTTCTTTCACCAGCTAAATATTGCACCTGAAAAATGTGTTCAATTCCATTATTGTTTGCCGATTTGAAAATTGCAGCATAATCTGCAAAAAGACTATACCTTCCTGAATTAATTACATTTTTGGCAAAGGTCAAAGCATTTTGATAATCTCCTCTATACAGGTAGATCCTAGCCAATAAAGCATTTGCAATATCCGAATTAATCCTTCCTGGGGTGCTTTTTGAGTTGAGTTTGGTCGCTGCATCCTTCAAATCACGGAAAATCATATTATATACTTCATCTGCTGTTGCCCTGGAGGCATAGATGGCTTCAAAACCAATGGTAGGAGTTTCATAGAGTGAGACTCCTCCCATAACTTGAACCAATTGAAAATAGTAATAGGCTCTCAATGCTTTGGCCTCAGAAATGATAGCAGCCTTATTAGCAAAATCTAGCTTTTCTGTATAAAAAATTACTTCATTTGCTTTGTTAATCCCTGAAAAACAACTTGACCATAGATCAACTGCTACATTGCTGCTGTAGGTAAAATTATCCCAAGAAAATGAGTCTGAAACAATGGGCGAAATTACCAGATCATCGGCATTCAATTCCGAGTAATTTAGGTATGAAGTTCCTGAAATATCATAAATATTACTGTAAGCGCCATATAGTCCTATCAAAGCATCACTTTCAGACTTGTAAAAGCTTGATATACTTATGGAACTGGGAGGATTCTCTTCCAAAATACTTTGGCATGAAATGACAAACATTAATGGCACAAAGAGCAAACTGTATTTGAATATATTTTTCATAATCGTTAATCTTAAAGTTAATTTAAAAACCAAGTTTCACGCCAAACCGAATACTTTTGGAGGCAGGATATGCGCCATTATCAACTCCAAGGCTTACATTGCTTGATGAGTAGAGATCAACCTCAGGATCAAAACCCGAATATTTTGTAAGGGTGATAAGATTCTCTCCGGCAAAATATATCTGTGCGCTATTTATCCAGTCTACACCAAAAAACTTTAAAGGTAAATTGTATGAAAGGCTGATGGTTTTAACTCTTAAATATGATCCGTCTTCTATATCCCTGTCACTAAAATTTTTCCACTCTCCGGCATTGATTAAAGGAGCTTCGATCGTATTGCTAGTGCCCGGGCCAGTCCATCTTTGATCATAATATATTTGCAAAACATTTTTCTTTTGAGGAGATGTCAATAAGCCAATTCGATTTAAATTTGCAATCTTATTCCCATAGCTGCCGTTAATAAATATTGACAGTTTAAAATTTTTCCAGGATAAATCATTTGAAAAACCATAGATAAAATCAGGATTAGGATCGCCAATTATTTTGCGGTCTGCATCATCTTGCCTAAATCCGTTCCCGTTCAAGTCTTCATATTTTGGCAGGCCAGGCCGGTTTACTCCTCCTACAATATTGCCGGCAGCAATTATATCTTCATTGGTCTGCCAGATTCCTAAAAAATGATATCCATAGAATAGTCCAAGAGGTTTGCCAGGAATGGCAATAGATTGTCCTCCTACAGCAGATTCACCTCTTCCGATAGCGAAAAGCAACCGATCTGTCCCTTCCGGAAGCGAAACCAATTTGTTTCTATTGAATGAAATATTAAAGGTAGAATTCCATTTTATTTCGCCGAAAGAATTGTCAACCCCTATGCTGAATTCTATCCCTTTGTTTTCCACTTCTCCTATGTTCTGAACAGAACTAACATATCCTGATTGGCTCGGGATCGTAACATCCAATAAAAGGTCTTTTGTTTTTTTGGAATAATAATCGGCAGAGAAATTTATTTTTCCTTCCCAAAATGCTGCATCAACACCTATATTTAATTGAGCTGTTTTTTCCCATTTCAGTGCAGGATTAGGTATTCGTCCCGGAACAAGGCCTACAATAGGCAATCCCCCCAAAACTATTCGAGAGGTATTATAAAGTGCCAAAGATGAATAAGAACCGATGTTTTGATTCCCGGTTAATCCATAACTGCTTCTAAATTTCAAATCACTTATTATTTTGGAGTTTTTAAGAAAATTTTCCTGGCTCACCCTCCAAGCAAGAGCTGCTGAAGGAAATGTCCCCCATTTATTATTCTCTCCAAATTTCGATGATCCATCTTGCCTTATGGTTCCAGTAAATAGGTATTTATCCTTAAATGCATAATTGAGTCTTCCTATATAAGACAACAAACCATTTTCAATGGTACTACTTGCTGATGGTCTGGGATTTGCACCGACACTTAAATTATTGTATTCGAATTTATTACTAAAGAAGTCATCTGTCTCACTAAATACACTCTCAATGTTGGTACCTTGCGCTGTGTATCCTACCATAGCCGAAAACCGATGACCAATCCCCAGATCTTTTTTGTAATTTAAGGTATATTCCGACAACCAGGTTAAGCTCTGAACTGTTCCAATCGATGCAACGCCCAAATTTGGTAAGGCCTGAATTTGTGCCGTATTCGGAATATATACATTTCGCTTTGAATTTATTAAATCCGCACCAAAATTTGCACGAAACGTAAGTCCGTTCAAGATAGTAATATCGGCAAATGCACTAGATAAAATACGATTTGTATAGGTAATATCAGTTCGTGTTTTTGCAATTGATACTGGATTTTCGAGAATTTTATTCGCTTCGGAATAATTATGAACGTAATTGCCATTTGCATCCATTATAGGTATTACCGGAGTCGTTGCCAAGGCATTCCATAGTGGTGAATCATTCTGATAACCTGTACCATCGGAAGGCACCGCATCATTTATCGTGCGGTTGGCATTCATATTTACACCTATTTTTATTCTGTCACTGATCTTTTGATCTAAGTTAAATCTTAATCCATAACGTTTGAAATTGGATTCTATGATGATCCCATCTTGATCCAAATAACTACCAGCAATCAGGTATTTAGTCTTTTCAGTTCCACCTGAAACTGAAAGATTATAATTTTGAGTAAGTGCGGTTCTAAAAATGGCATTCTGCCAGTCGGTACCTTGTCCAAGTGTTTTTGGAAGGGGCTTATTAACACCATCATAAATAAGAGGAAGTCCATTATTTTTAGCCCACTCATTTGTTAATGTGGCCAATTCCTCTGCGTTACATAGCTCAAGTTTTTTTCTTACTGAAGCAACATTTAAAGAATAATCAAAATCTACCTTTACTTTTCCAGCCTTTCCATTCTTAGTAGTGATCAGAACTACTCCATTGGCTCCCCTGGATCCATAAATAGCAGTTGCAGAAGCATCTTTCAATATTTCAACTGATTCGATTTCATTGGGGCTTATAGAGGATAGCGGACTTGGTGAAAACGCATTATTACCTGCTCCCTGAGGTGCAGTATTATTATTATCTATTGGAAAACCATCAATAACATATAGTGGTTCACTGGATGCATTAATCGAATTTGATCCCCTTATTCTGATCCTGACGTCTCCACCTGGTGCATTAGAAGCAGACTTAATATCAACGCCAGATATTCTCCCTTGTAATGTTTGAACAATTGTATTTGCCTGTGTGTTACCTAAATCATCACCTTTTACAGATGCCACAGCACCGGCAAGGTCTGATTTTTTCATGGTTCCATATCCGATAGCAACTACCTCTTCAATACCAATTGCATCGTCTGAAAGTGTAACATTTATAGTTGTTTTACCTGCAATAACAATCTCCTGACCCTTCATCCCTACAAACGAAAACTGTAAAGTGGCATTATCAGGAATATTTGATAAGGAAAACTTACCTTCCATATCAGTAATTACACCTGAAGTAGTCCCTTTTACGACTACCGAAACTCCAGGTAATGTCGCTCCGGAAGCATCGGTCACCTTCCCTGAAATGGATTTTTGCTGTTGGCTGATATATTCGTTTTCTACAGCTATCAAACTGCCGGTATTCACATCTTCTATTCCGGTATTTCTCATATCCAGACTCAGTTTGGTCGGCTGTGAAAAAGAGCCCACTGCAAATGCCTGTGATAAAGAGAAGAACTGGATGAAAATGCTGAGGCGAATCACATTGATTAGTTTATTTAGGCCATTCTTCTTTACTAAACATTGGTTCAATTTTTTTTTCATAATTTTGTTTTGTAGAATTAATACTCACTAAAGATTATTTCTGCATTTCGACAGGGCAGGTAGCGCAAATACCTCCCTGTCTTTTTTTACAATACCATCATAGGCAATTTATTTTCGTTAACGTATTATAACCCTAATTATAAGCTGGATTTTGAATTAAAATTCCGTTTGAGATATCAATTTCATATTGTGGGAGCGGAAGATAAAACTGTCTTTCCGGATAGATTATTGACCTGCCTGGATTAACAATAGGGTCTGGATTAAATCCATTAAGTCTGCTATTTAAAATTCCCCACCGTTTAAGGTCATACCAGCGCATAAATTCGAAACAACATTCTACACGACGTTCGTTACGAATTGCAGTGCGAAGCTGTGCCTGAGACAATGACATTAACAATGCCCCCAAACCTGAACGTGTACGAACAGTGTTGATATAGTTTACTATTTCACTGACAGGTTTTCCCAATTCATTGGCAACTTCAGCTTTAAGTAACAATACTTCGCCGTAACGGATGATCACTGCGTCTTGGTCACTCTGTTCTGACCCTGTCCAAATTGATGCAGGAGTTAATACTGGTCTTGCGGCTTTTACCAAAAATGCATAAGTTGTTGGCAAAGTAATTTGCTGCCCTCCCGGCCATATATATTTCCCGTTTAATGCTATTGTAGCATCCCTGCGCTTATCACCTGCTTCATATGAATCCCATAAGTCCTTGGTGGGTTTTACATTGTTATACAAAGAGGCTCCAATATCCCAATTGGAGTAATTACTAGGAGCTTTATATTTTATTGAAAACATGATCTCGTTGCTTGCTTCCTGGGTGGCAGGTTGGAAAATCTTGGCATAATCAACATCCAAAGAGGTGTTGTTATATACTGTGATCTGAGAAATAGCATCGTAAGCTTGCTGAAATAATGACACATCTGGCGTTGAACGATTTAGTGTTGCCTGATACATCAGAATCCTGGATTTCAAAGCCAAAGCCGCGGATTTTGTTGCATGACCTGCCATTGCTTTGTAGGTCTTGTCAGGCAATGATTTTATTGCCAATTCAATGTCTGCCATAGTTGATAAATAAACTTCATTTAGTGTTGACTTTGGCTTGATCTGGTTTGTGAGGTCCAGTACTTCCTTTACTATTGGAACTTCGCCATAATAGAGATATAGCATCCAATAACAATAACCACGTATAAAGGATGCTTCTCCAATCAGCTGAGTCCGGGATGCTGCAATATCAGAACCCTTGTAGGAATCAATATTCTTTAGAAATATATTGGTTCGTATAATTGCTTTGTAGCAGTTTGCATATAAGTCGGATACGATTCCTCCGTTGGATGGAGAGATGGCTCCCTCCAAAAAATAACCAATATTCAGGCCATAAGCGGATTGTGAACTCACAGAAGAATTGTCCGTCATACAATCAAAGAATGGCTGACTTGAGGCCATAACATTACTCTGTAATCCTGCATAGCATCCTGTCAAGGCCATATCGAAGTCTGCTTTACTTTGCCAATATACGTTTTCTGTTATTTCAGAGGTTGGTGGTGTGTCTAATGAGACGCAGGAACCAAAACCAAGAACCATGATTAAGATTATCTGGTATTTTAATATATTTTTCATTGCTCAGGTTAATTAAAATTCAACATTTATTCCGAAAGAATAGATCTTATTCTGGGGATAGTAAACTAATCTGGTTCCGGCTGATGAGGTATAATTTCTTTCCGGATCTCCTCCTGTTGGAAATTTGGTAAACAGGAGTAAATTGTCTCCCGAGAAGTACAACCGCAACATATTTACTTTAAATCTTCGCGAAAAATTTACTGGAATGGTATACCCAATAGTCACATTCTTTACCCTGAAATAAGAACCATCAAAAAGCCAAAATGAACTTTCGCGTGTGTTTTTTATACCCCCGAGATCTCCGAAATATAGTCGGGGCTGAGAACCATTTGGATTTTCGGGAGTCCACATGTTGTTAATGTAATCTTTTGAAACTGGTGAACCCTGGTAGAATGGTCTTAACCCCCAATCCTGTGCCCATTGCTTAACACCATAAACTCCTTGTCCCATCGCAGAAAAGTCAAAACCTTTCCAGTTTACACCCATGTTGACGGAATACTCCAAATCGGGGAATCGACCCTTAACAACCATTCTGTCATTATCGTCCACCTTGCCATCTTTATTGACATCCAAATATTTAATATCGCCTGGCAGTGTTTTGTCATTCCATTGCTTTGGGGAACTTGCCACTTCTGCATCATCGTTAAAAATGCCGATTGCATTGAAAGTGTAAAACTCGTTGTAGGGCAAACCTTGCTTCCTAATTACGCCCGAACCAATCTCTTGGGCATCGTATTTGGTTACCTCGTTTCGTGTTCTTTCAATATAGAATCCTCCTGTGTACTCTAATCCCTTGACTTTCCCTCTATTTATAGTATTCGAATATTGTGCACTTAATTCAACTCCTTTATTCACCATTTCACCTTTATTAATCAAAGGGGCAGATAAACCTAATAGCGAGGATGTCTGAGCAGCACTCAGAATGCCATAGGTTTTTTTATTGTACCAGTCAAAGGTAATGTTCAAACCACGAATGAGGGTCAAATCAAAACCCGCATCTGTTATAGCGGTTGTTTCCCACGCTAGATTTCTATTACTTAAAGCTGTTTGACCTGCACCAGTTGTAAGATTGGTATTATCATATGGATAGTTCAGTCCTGAAATGGCAATTTTGGCAAAATACGAATAGAGAGATATGTTTTGGTTGCCCAATATCCCGTATGATCCACGGATTTTGCCTTTATTTAACCATTTCAAATTGAGACTTTTGATCCATTGCTCTTGCGTAAAACGCCATCCAATTGATCCGGATGGGAAAACACCCCAACGGGTTTCTGGGGCTATTCGGGAAGTTCCATCATAACGGGAATTTATTTCTACCAAATAGCGATCTTTATAGCTGTAGTTTAATCTGGCATATCCGGACATCAGAGCCCAAACTTCGGAATATCCGTCATTTGTCTGAACAGCTGAGGCACCAGCCCTCAACTCCTGCAAATTGTAGGTATAGGTTAAACGATTTGCCGTCAAATAGTCATATCGGTTCTGCTCAATACTGTACCCTGCCATGATGGAGGCCTTATGATTCATATCGCTACTTGCCCAATCATACTTCAAATTAGAATATAAGGTATAATAGCTGGTTTGTGTCATTCGATCATCCAGTCCATTCCCTCCGGTATTTAACATTACGGCATAATCCCCTTCGTTTATGGTTACTCCTGTTGTTGGATTGGTATATGTTTGAGTATAATAGGTAGGTAGTGGTACAGTTCTCCAGTCTTTATAACGGGTAGCCTGGAAATGGATTCCTCCTTTTGTGTGCCAGGTTAACCCCTTTGCAAGTTTTAATTCCAGCCATGACTGAAAATTTACATCCGTATTTTGCTCTTTGATCATTGTTTCACTATCAACGATAGCACCTACATTTTTATTGTTTTGCTCAAATGGATAAGCCTTATAGACCCATCTTGTAATGCCACTTCCATCGTCGGGCAGCCAGGGGGCATACGTTGGAGCCTGTGAGATACCCGAAAGATATTGATCTGTGTCCCCATTTCGCGGTTGAAATCGATCATCGTAACTCCCAGAAAAATAGGCGCCAAATTTTATCCATGAATTTACTTCACTTGTCAAGTCTACCGAGGCGTTGTATCGTTTATACCCCATTCCAAGCATCGTCCCAGGCTGATCTAAAGCGTTGAAAGAAACATTATAAGATGTTTTGCCTGACGACCCGGCTACGTTAAGGTTATGCTGTTGAACAAATGCAGGGTTGAATAGATAGTTTAACCAATTGAAACTTGGGTATTTTTCCTTATTAGCAGGATTCGTGTAAGCATCAATCATTTCAGGAGAATAACTTATTCCAACCGGACTTGCTCCTCCGTTTATGAAAGAGTTTTGCCTTGCAATATTGACATATTTCATGTAGGTTGGTGAGTCCCAAACCAGATTGTCCAACAAGCGGGTAGGCTCATAAATGGCAAAATTTCCGCGATACGTTAAAACAGTTCTATCCTTAATCTGTGATCCATTTTTAGTTGTTACAAGTATAACGCCATTGGCAGCACGGGCTCCATAAATAGAGGCTGATGCAGCATCTTTTAGTACGGAAACATTTTCAATAATATTTGGGTCTAAAGTACCGAGGTTGCCTTCAATTCCATTAATCAGAATCAATGGATCTGAACCTGCCACCGAATAGGTTCCCTGGCCCCGAATACGATATTGAACCGTCTCTGCACCAGGCTGACCTCTGTCGGACGTAACGCGCAATCCAGCAATTTGTCCTTGTAGCATAGTTCTGGTATTTGCAACTGGTCGTTTTGTCATTTCCTCACCTGTTACAGTAGATACAGCACCCGTCAAATTAATTCTCTTTTGGGTACCATAACCAACTGCGACAACCTCTTCAATTCCAATTGTCTCTTCAACAAGTGTAACATTGACAGAAGTTTGTCCAGCTAATTTGATTTCCTGCAACTTCATCCCAACAAAGGAGAATTGAAGTGTTGCACTTTCAGGAATATTTGACAGAGAATATTTTCCATTGCTATCTGTAATTACACCAGTGGTCGTCCCTTTTACTACTACTGAAACTCCTGGTAATGAGGTTCCTGATGAGTCTGAGACTTTACCATCAACAGTTTTTTGCTGCTTTTGACCATCAGGTAAAGAATTTTCTTTCGCCTTATCCACCAGGACAATCTGCCGGTTCACTACTTCGTAGGATACTGTTGTCCCGCTGAATAGCTGATCTAAAATATTCTCTATTGATTTTTCTTTTATGTCAACAGAGACAATGCGGTTAACATCGATGTTAACATTTTTGTAGAGAAAGAAAAATTCGCTTTGTTCTTCAATTTGTTTAAGCACCTCTTTCACGGTAACATCCCTCATAGAAATGCTTAGCTTCGTTTGCTGGGAGTAAACACTAGCGCTAACATGCATCATAATTGCCAGAAGAAAAAATAGAGTTAGTTTCATAACACGAATCCATTTAAAAAGAGTGCGGTGATTGCTCTCATCATTAAACCATTTTTTTTTCATAAATTTGTAATTGTAAAGGTTAAACATATCCCATCGCAAGTGGGGTTTTTATCCATGATTCATGTTTCAGCATGAATTTAAAGGGGAAGTGTTTCAGCACTTTCCCTTTTTTGGTCATGGTTTTTTTATCAGAACAGATTTTTCTTTTATTTCATAGTCGATTTTGGTTGTTTTTGATACAAGCTGGAGCATTTCCCGAATGCTTTCGGTTTTGATTGTCATGGTAAACCTCTCATTGGTATTGATACCCGGAGCCACTGTTATTTTAACATCGTACCACCGTTCCATCTTTTTGATAACTTCCTCGAAGGTCGCATTGCTGAACTTCAATAAATTTTCTTTCCAGGAAGTATATAGGCTTGTGTCTACGCTCCAGAGCTTTAAAGCATCTGTTTTACGGTTGAGAATGACTTGTTCACCCGGTTTCATTTTAATATATTTGCCATTATCAGAATCATAAACATTGATGCATCCCTCTTCCAAAGTCGTCGAAAACTCATTTTCATCCAAATAAGCGCATACATTAAAATGCGTACCCAAAACTTCAACCTTCAGCTTGCCTACCCTAACAACAAACGGATGTTGCGTATCTTTTGCAACATTAAAATAAGCCTCACCCTCAATGATCACATCACGCGAATTAGGACTAAACATTACAGGATATTTTAATTTAGTACCGGAATTCAGCCAGACCATGGTACCATCATATAATGTGATCTGAGAGCGCTGCCCATATGGGACATCAATCGTATTGTATTGTGCTGATAAGGCATCGCGTTCGCTTTTGTTGTTCAAATACAGGCTTAATGATCCCAGAACAAATGCCAGAACAAATACAGCCGCATATTTCAACAGCGAACCCCAATGACGATTCTGAAAGGGTATTTGTTTGGTCTTGCTGAAAGAAAAAGCCGGGAATGAAACTTGATCGGGATGATCAAGTCCAGAAACAACCCACAAGTTCTTAAGCTGGTTGTAATTTTTTTGGGTTTCTCTGGATGATTCGATCCAATCCAAAATTTCAACAATTTCCGCTTCCGAAGTGATCTCTCCCTTTATGTACCTTAGTAACTTTTCTTGGTTCATTGATATTTGAGATTTGAATGTATAACCCAATCTATCCCGTTTACCCTTACCGACAAAAGTCATTTTTTATTTATGGAGGTGAAACAGGATGTAAATTAAAGGCAGGTAATCTTTTAAATCGGCTTTTAGCGACCGGAGTGCTTTCGAAATGTGCGCTTCAACTGTTTTGATGCTCAGGCCTAGTTCTTCGGCTATTTCCCTGTTTTTTCGATCTTCGAAGCGACTCAATTCGAAGACTTTACGACACGCCGGTGCCAACTTTTCCAATGCAACATTCACTTGTGCCTGAAGTTCCTCAAAAACAAAATTGCTAGTATCGAAATCGGATAATGCTATATAGTTGACAGCCAATTGCCTGGCTTTTAAGTAGCTGTCGTAGTTCTTTTGAGATTTAAGGTGGCTAATAATTTTCAGCGATTTGTTTTTGGTAACAGTAAAAAGCCAGGCATTTAGATTGGTGTCCTCCTGCAAGGTATTCCGTTTATCCCATAATTCTGTAAAGACATCCTGAACAATGTTCTTTGATGTCTCATAGTCAAGTATATACTGTTTTGCAAAATAATTTAACCTGGGATAAAAATAGCTGTACACTTTTTCAAATGAAGCTTCGTCACCTGAGATGATCCTTCGTACTACCTCTTTGCTTGCCAGTTCCAAAGTAAATCTTTGCTTGTTAGTTTCTTGTCAAAGTTAATGAGAATTAAAAGTAAAATTAAATAGAACAATTTGTCCTTCCTGTCAGATTAAGCAGTGACGATTAAAAATTAAATATATAATTAGATTGTTACTGACTTGTTGCCTTTTTTCCAGGTAATTGTATCTAATTGCCAATTTGTAACTGACTATAAGATATTGATTTTCAAAAATTCATGTCAATTTTTATTTTGTAAAGCGTGTTTCATTAAATTTTGATATTCAATTGCATACCGATGTCCGAGTTCCCGACATGATTTGGCATCAAAGTGTAATTTATCGCCTCTGTCAATAAGACCTTTGCTCGAAACGAAGGCAGTGTTTGTGCCTTTTTGCATTATTTTTTTTGTCGTTTTAATCACTTGTACTGCGCTATATTTTCCATCTTTCTGTTGCTTTTTAACAAAAAAGCGACAGAGTTCCCCACACAAAAATGGAATATTCTTGTTCCCTGCATGGAGGCGAACGCGAGTTATCAAATTGATCAATTTGTCTTTATACAATTTGCTCCTAACCGGGTCTGAATCACCTTCACCCTGTAGCCAAAGTATACCCACTATTTCACCATTTTGCCTCGCAAATGTTACGCGATTTGCCATATCATCCCAGGGATGGGTATTTGTATTGGCGTCATAGGCTCCGGGCTGCCACTTGTCAATATCAGTTCCACCAACGGCACATGGTATTAGTCCAACTGAAAAACATTCAAGTGTATCCATTTGATGATAATATTTTTGCATCTCAATTCCAAAGGTTCTGCCTAAACCTACTCCAGCCTCTTTTTTATCAAAATGAATTGGATCACGTGCAGGTATCCATTTCAAGTCTTTGTTTAATGACAGAACTCCAGGGTAGAAGACTGTGTCTTGCATTTCTATTTTTCCGCGACCTGCCATATTTGATTGACCTATTAGAAGAAATAACTTCATCTTAGAAATTTCCTGTGCAACCAGTACCCCTTCTGCATAAAACACTAATACGAATAATAAAATTGAAATCCTTTTCATTACAAATATGTTAATTATATTTTCTGAGGAGACAGTGATATAAATAAATTATACGAATCAAAGATTAAAAAGCAATTTATCTGAGATGGTTATTTTAATCCTTCAGAAAAGCCTGAGTACGCTGGTTTCTTTCCATAGTTTTTATCCCAAAGTAAAGGCCAGTCATTAGAAATCCAAGTAGTTGCATCGGTAATACCCCACATGGTAATACCATAGCGTTGAGATGACGGCACCAGCTTAAAATATTCGGCGATACTCTTGTATTTTTGTTTTTGTTGTTCCAGCAAATTATCTGTTGGTTGGCTTAATGTTTGAGATTTATTTATGGAGATGTCTAATTCGGAGATGTGAATAATAAGTCCTGTTGATGCCATAATCTGAATTGCATTTTTAATGTCCAAGTCAGGTCGCTCCAAGTTGGTGTGCATTTGTATTCCGATTCCGTGAATAGGGATTCCTCTACGTTTAAATTCTGAAACCATGGCAATGATCGCGCTATTTTTCTTTGAACTATATTCCTGCCCATAATCGTTGTAAAATAGCATTACATCAGGATCGGCTTCATGCGCATATTGAAAACATCGAGCAATGAAGTCAAAACCAAGTTTTTGGCACCATAAATTGTCTTTTTGCGAACTGTTTAATGCAAATCGCCGTAAGGATCCGTCGTCATTAAAAGCTTCATTAACGACGTCCCATGATTTTACTTTACCTTTAAAATGTGTAACCATTGTCTGGATTCTGGTTTTCATTAAATTTTCCCACGCCAACGAATCCCCTTTGAAATTGGTAACCCAAGAGGGTAAAGAATTTCCCCATATCAGCGTGTGTCCATGAATTCGTTTTCCCTGTCGCAGAGAAAAGGCTACAATAGAATCTGCCTGTGAAAAATCAAACCCATTTGCTGTTGGCTGCGTGGCTGCAATCTTCATGGCGTTCTCACAGGTAATACTATTAAACTCCTCTTTTACAATATTCAGAGAGGATGAATTACTAAATGTGCTAAAACTCATTGCAGCACCTATTGGGAAGGTGGAGATCTCTTTCAATTTTTTCTCATAGTTCTCCACTGGGAATTTAACTTCTGGAGCTATGTCGGAGGTGCCGTTATTGCATTGAATGAAGCAACAAAAAATTAAAAATGTTATCAAGATTGAAAGAAAATTTTTCACAAGTTTATCATTTGATTTTCATTTGCCGTAATGATCCTCCAGCTTCTCATGCTAATGCGAGATGAAACTTTGCCCGTGCAAATATCATTTGATGAAAGCGATGAAATTAATAAGATGATCCGTTGATTAGATTTTGCAGGCAGTTGCCTACTTATCTACTCTGAACCAATCCACATCAGCATGTCCCCTTACTCCACTCTTCAAAGGGTTAACGCAAAATAAGCCTACTTTTGCCCCTATCCATTTGCCTTGACGTGCAGTAAATATTTCTGGCAGAGTTGCATATTCTTTGCCATCCACACTGTACCTAAAGATGCAAATTCCTTTGTTTTTCATCTGTACCTGAAGATAGATCTGATTATTTTCAAAATCAATTTTTTTGACAATTTTCTCCGGGTTTTGCTTTTCAGCATCAATACAAACAGATTGCTCCAGTGCATATCCGGTTCCTGTTTTTACCAAAGATAGGGTTGCATAATCGCGACCCATTACTACAAGTCCTGCCTTTTCACCAACTATTTCAGATTTAAACTCAAGTTTTGTGGTAGCCGAAAATTCCTCCGCCGGTATTTTTTGGAGTAAAAGGTTTGATACGCTCCAAAAATTCACAAAATCCGGCGGTGTAAATTCAGCTGTCATCCGCAAAAACCCCAATCGGGAAGGTTGTGCCCAAAAATGACTGGGATTACAGGGCCATTGCCATTGTATTCCTATTTTCTCATCTTCAAATTCGTCACTTTCTTTAACTGTTTGTAAAGGGTAAGTTTTACCAACGTTTGGTTTTTCATGCGTCAGAACAGGTTCGCCACAACCATCATGATCAGAATCAAATCCTATAATTGGCCAATCGTATATCCATTTCATTGGCTGTAAATGGACTACTCGACCATAAACTCCCTTATCCTGAAAATGAAAAAACCACGATTCCCCGTTTGGAGACTCAACCCAAGCCCCTTGATGCGGGCCGTTGATGTCCGTTTTTCCTTGGGCGAGAACAATTTTATTTTCGTATGGGCCGTAAATATTTTTGGAACGCAAGATTACTTGCCAACCTGTCTCCACACTTCCTGCCGGAGCGAAGATGTAATAATATCCATTTCGTTTGTAAAATTTCGGACCTTCAATAATATTATCACCATGAACTAAACCATCATAAACCAGCACGTCAGCTCCAATGACCTTGTTGGCGGATGCATTCAACTCATTCACTGTTATGACACTATTAAATCCGGCACGGCTTTTAGCCCAAGCAAAAGCCAGATACACCTTCCCATCATCATCCCAAAGGGGAGTAGGATCAATCAAGCCTTTACCGTCTTTCACCAAAACGGATGAGTCCCATTCACCCAATGGATCTTTGGTTTTGGTCATATAAATACCCGAATCTGGATCTGGCCAGAATATAAAAAACTCGCCTTTGTGATACCTGATACAAGGAGCATAAACACCTTTGCCTTGTTGGGGCTTGGAGAAAAAATCTTCAGGAATAAGTCGCTTCAGAGCATAATTGACCAGTTTCCAGTTCACCATATCCTTAGAATGCAGAATGGGTATGCCAGGTACACAATTGAAACTTGAAGATATCATGTAATAGTCATTTCCCACCCTTATCACATCGGGGTCAGAATAATCTGCATTGATGATCGGATTTTTGTAGGTTCCGTCTCCTTGGTCGGAGACCCAAACCTTTGATACATAGGGTGCCGACGTTTGGGCTTCAATGTATAAAGTGAAGAAGAGACAGAAAGTGGCGAGGAGGATAGACCGGCATAAAGGTTTGTAATGACACATAGGATTAAATTCTTTGGAAGTGAGCTGACGAATAGTGTTTAAATCTCTTGAAGAGAATTGATTATGCTGGATCATGGATAGGCATGGGGCTTTCCATCTTACTCTCCTTATATTATAATATTATCTTTGTTGTTGATTGTTAGAATGTACTCTCAACTCTAAATTAAGAAATATTCCACAATCAACAACAAAGAATTTTCAATTAGTAACCTGGATTTTGTTCCATCTTATAACCACTATTTGCATCTATAATCCTTTGTGGGATAGGGAGCAATTGCTGAAATGCCTGCATGCCAGCAACACCATTCCGGGTTCCATTTGCAATCGGATTGTACAATCTTGTCCTTTCCAGCAGTTTGCCAGTGCGGTATAAAGTTTCGCGCCTGTTCTCTTCTGTAATCAATTCGCGTGCCCTTTCGTCCAGAATATAATCAAGTGTAACGGTACCAGCAGTGATTGGAGTTGCATTAGACCGCGTGCGGACTTTATTTATCCAATAGGCGGCACCATCTACTTCACTTGATTTATTTTGTTTAAAAAGTGCCTCTGCCAATAGTAAATAAACATCAGAAAGTCTTATATAGGTTTGGTCGCCGTAGGCATAAGAATCGCCCCAGCGTGCAGGATCGGCAAAGGTCCAGTCCCATTTACGGGTGCAAACCCACAAATTGGCATTGGTAACCATTTTGCTTGCAGTGGAATCACATTTCAGGGTTGCTCCGGTTTTGTCCACATAACTCCTGCGAAGTGCATAAGAACTGTAACGGTCATCTTTTGGCTCATAAATACTTAAAGCCCAAGCCGTAATTCCTTCTCTACCAATACCACGACCACCATATTCAGGCAAGTAAGCAATATTTTTGTTGTAATAGGTGGGAATCCAGCCTCTTCTCATTGCATTGGCATACTGACCGAGTGCCAGATCCACATCTGTATCGGGGAATACCCAAAGCGCTTCGGTATTGCCTTGTGTTGGCATGATATTCCCGCTGTAAAATTGGTCCATAAACGGACATCCTGGTAAAGTTGATTTAACGCCGTATCGGTTGGTGATAAGTGCAAAATTGGTGTTTGTTACAATTGCTCGTAATTTTTGTTCTGCCTCGTAATTTTTACCTTGCCATAGATATAAATCTGCAAGATAGTATTGTGCAATCACTTTCGAAAGACGCGTAACATCTTTTGCATTGTCTGGCAACGAACTTTCAGCAAACAACAAATCTTCTTCAATTTGTTTTTGGATCAATTCGACCGGATCCCTTCTCCAATCGGTCCGAAAATTCGTCCCATTAATTTCTGTTACATTGAGCGGCACCGCACCAAAAGTCATTACAAGATGCCGGTAAGCCCAGGCGCGAATAAGTTTGGCGTGACCAATTATCTCGCTTTTGCGGCTATCGTTTATTGCAGGAGTACTTCCCTGCCAGTTTATGGCAGGATTGGCTGCACGCTCAATAATTGTATTTGCTGAAACAATGGTTTGGTAAAGCACCAAAAAGATTCCTGGATTGGAGTTATCACCATTCAAAACCGTCATGGTAGGAACGAGGTCAACTGTTGTGTATTGGTTGAGACCTCTCGACGTTGAAAGTTCGGAGATAGCCCAGGCAACATCGGTTCCGATTTTCCATATCTGCCCGACCTCGCCATTTAGAATTACTTCCGAACGTTCTTTTCGGGGGAATGCCAATAGAGCATTCTTGGCTAATAAAAAACCATCATAGCTGAGAAATAAATTATCCGCATACGTTGCGTCTTTTGGGGCTTCCTGTAGGAACTCTTTTTCGTTGCAACCTTGTATTAATTGAAGGAACAATACGAAAACAAATATTTTTGCTATATTTTTCATTATAATCTGATTTTGAAATTACAAATTGAACCGAATACCTACTAAAAATGACCGTGAAAAAGGAACAGCATAATCAGAAGAAAGCTCCGGATCCAGTCCGATGAAATGAGTCAAAGTAGCCAGGTTCTTAGCGTTCACATAGACTTCCAAATTATTCATCTTTAACTTTTTGAGAAGAATGGGGGAAAACTTGTACGCCAAGGAGACATTACTCAATCTAATAAAGCTGCCATCATTTGTATTTCCGAAATATCCAGCTCCGTAAGGGTTTGAATCTTCCCGGTTTGCGGGATACGTGTTGATCGGGTTATCAGCAGTCCACCAGGTTCTGAAGCGCATGTTGTACCTTCCATCAACCCAAGTACTGTTGTAGTCGGTGTATTTCGTTATTCCCTTCACTGCATTGATGAAAAAACTGAAGGTTATGGCTTTGTATTGAAAAGTGTTGGTAATACCTCCAATCATATCAGGATTTGTTTTCCCAAGTATTGTACGGTCATTGACATCAATTTTATTGTCCGGTACCCCATTGGGCCCGCTTATGTCCTTGATTTTGACATCACCGGGTTTTGCTGTCGGCATCCATGAACTGGCAATATTATCACCTGCTTGCCAGATACCATCGAATGCATATCCATAAATTACCCCGATTGGTTTGCCAATGAACCAATTGTTGGCAATGTTGTCTGTTGGGTTGCCATTGGCATCATAACTGCCCACGTTGCGGATTTGAGAGCGTTGAAATGACAAATTAAGATCGGTTGTCCAGGAGAAATCTTTGGTTCTCACATTTATGGAAGAAAGTTGAAGTTCAATCCCCTGACCTGTTGTTTTTCCGATATTCTTCGTAATACTGCCTACCCCGTTTATTTGAGGTATGGCACAATTGAGGAGTAAATTTTCGGTTGCAGTGCTATATGCATCAATCGTTCCAGATAATCTGCCTTTTAGAAAAGAGTGGTCCAAACCAATATTGAAAGATCTTGTTGTTTCCCAACCTAAAACGGGATCACCCAATTTATTGGGATAAAAACCAATTAACGGTTTTTTGTTGTTATCCAAAAAATTCTGACCAGACATGGTGGGTAAAGTCGAATAGGCAGATATTGCCTGGTTTCCATTCACCCCATACGAAACGCGCAACTTTACTCTGTCTATCCACACAATAGATTTCAGAAATGACTCTTCATTGACATTCCATCCAAGTGCCACAGAAGGGAAAATACCAAATTTTGTATCGGTTCCGAAAGCTGAAAATCCATCGCGGCGGGCCGTCATCGTTAGCAGGTATTTGCTCGAAAAATTATAATTAAGGCGGGCCATCTGCGAAATAGTCGCAGTTTTTGTGTATGAATCTGTAGGTGCCCAGGCGGTTGCCACTTTCGATTGATAATAGGTCATGTAATCGGCGGGGAAGCCGGTTGCCGTAAGGTCGTGAAATTTCTCGGTGTATTGTTGCGCACTATAAAGTCCGGTAAAACCGACAGTGTGTTTGCCGAATGTTTTATTGTAAGTAACAATATTCTCTAACGTCCAATCTTCTTTTCCCTGATTGTTCACTTGCATTTGTCCCCCAAGCTGACTCCCAGTCAATGTATTTCGTCCCACGTACAATTCATACAACCGATAACGGTAATTGTAGCCACAGTTTACACGGTAAGTAAGGCCTTTCAGGAAAGGGAAATCAATCTGAAGAAAATTATTGCTTACGGCAGAACGGGCCACGTCCTCAGATGTATAGACTAAAGGCTCCAATGGGTTTTTAATAAAAGTATCTCCTGCCCAAGGGGTGAAATTTATTGTACCATCTGCATTATAAGGTACATTGAGTGGATTCGTGGTCATGGCAGAAGCGAAATTTGCAGGTTCACCATTGCGGCCAAAGTAGCCCAATTGGGTGCTGGTTCCTATTTTTAGCCAGGAAGTTATGGCACTTTCTATATTAATCCGAAATGTGTATCGATTGAAATCATCGTTTTGGGCTAAACCCTGCGTCTTATTTGCAGAACCAGAGAAGAAATATTTTGTATTCTCAGAGCCACCGGAAACAGAAATATTATGCTGCTCTCGTTTCCCTGTCCGGGTTGCCAAGGCCAACCAATCCGTATCGGTTCCTTTGGCATATTCCTGCTGTTCAGCAATTGTAATAGAAGAAACACCCTTTCTTGCAACCTTAAAATTATAAAATTCTTGCGCTGACATCATTTCGGGTGTATGAGCCATCACATCCAGGCCATAATTACCTTCATAAGAGACCGTTGTTTTGCCAATCAATCCCTTTTTAGTTGAAATCAGAATAACTCCATTGGCTGCCCTTGCTCCATAAATTGCAGCAGATGAGGCGTCTTTCAAAACTTCAATGGATTCAATATCATTGGGATTTATCTCGGATAAAATTCCTGAATAGGGAATTCCATCCACAACAATCAGCGGACTTCCTCCGGCCGTTATAGACCGCACTCCCCTTATCTGGATTTGGTTCGAATTTCCCTCAGCGCTCGATGAGGTTTGAGATATCTGTACCCCGGCCATTTTCCCTTGCAACGATTGGGCAATAGTCGTTTGAGGTGCATTTTGGAATTGTTCGCTTTTTATGGATATGACAGACCCCGTTACATCACGCTTTTTTTGGATACCATACCCAACGGCCACAACTTCTTCGATGCCAACAGTTTGATCTTCAAGTTTTATATCAATGATAGTCTTTTCGCCAACTACGATTTCCTGTGACTTCATCCCAACAAACGTAAACTGTAAAGTCGCATTTTCCGGCAAATTTGACAGAGAATACTTTCCATCCATATCCGTAATGACTCCCAAAGTGGTGCCCTTTACGACCACTGATACCCCAGGTAAAGTAGTGCCTGATGAGTCTGTGACTTTACCGGAAACCGATTTTTTCTGTTGGGCAGGTTTTGCCTGCTCGATAGCGATGAACAGCAAAATATGCCTGTCGCTAATTGAATAATTGACATCTGTTCCGTTGAAGAGCAGAGACAAGGTTTGTTCTATGCTTTTGTCTTTAATTTCAACATCAACTTTTCTTTCCATGTCGATGTATTTGGGACTGTAGGCAAAGCGAAATTCACTTTGATTTTCGATCGCTTCCAAAACTTGCAGCACGCTTGTGTTGTGGAAGTCGAGATTGAGTTTGGTGTTTTGACTGTAAAGACTGGCCGAAACCTGCATCAATCCCACAAATAAGAAAAGAATAGTTAGTCGCATGATTCTAAGACATTTTTTGTTCCAGATCAGAGGTATCATACCTCGGAATCCTGATTTTTTTTTCATAATTTTGAATGATTTTGTTATTTAGTAATTCCATCTGACACAGATGGGGTGAATTGGCCGGGAAGTGTTGACGCACTTTCCGGCTTTTTTATTTTTAGCTTGCTAAACTTCTGAAGCTAATGGTTCATTTTTTGCATTTTTCTGTTTTTATTATTTCGCAATTCGATGACATTGCCATGTTGAATCACTTCTATTGGTGTAATTTTTTCCATCAGGCTCAGCACGTTATTCAAATTCTCATTTTTTATGGTAAACGTAAATGGCATGTTTTTAATCGATTCGTCCACTTCAAATTTCTGATTGTAGCGTTTTTCAAGTTTAAGAACCAACTCACTTAAGGGTAGATTGTAAATATTAATCAATCCGTCTTTCCAGGAGGTGTAGATATGCGTATTAACTTTTGTGAGAACCAGCTCCTTTTTTTCTTTGCTGAAAGATGCCAGTTCTCCAGGTTTCATTTCCTGCCTGGCACTGGTATTGTATATCTGGCTAATTTCAACTTTCCCTTTTTCGAGTACTACTTGAATATTTGGTTCTTCAGTATAAGCCGACACACTGAATTCTGTTCCCAAAACCTTCACCTGTAATCCTGAAATGTTAACCAAAAGAGGAAGCTCCTTGTTTTTATGTATTTTAAAATATGCCTCGCCCAATAAATTGATGTCGCGGTTTTTGACAGAAAACTGATTATTGTAGGTGACAGAGGATCCCGAGTTGATCCAAACGACCGAACTATCTGGCAAAACGACTTTGGAAATTTGACCATTATCTGCGGCAACCGTAGTATAGACCAACTGACTGGGAGGTGCTTTTTCCGACTGCATCAGATAAATTAAGGATGGAACTAATACTAGCGTAATGAAAATGGCTGCATAACGAAAGAAATTCAATTTCCGTCGAACCGAAAAGAGTTCGTATTGCATATTCCGTTGTATCAAATTCTGCACTTCTGCCCAATCCTGCCGGTATTCAGAAGGAATCTCCTCTTTTGAAACCTCGTTTTCCCATTCTACTTTAACTTTCTGAAAAATAGAAGGATGATTGTCCAGCCTTAACCATTGCAACAGCTCCTTCTGTTCTAATGCAGAGCTCCTGCCTGACAAGTATTTTTTAATAATTGATTCCATATTTATGTTTTTTCATAATAAGTACACATGATTCACAAAAACCCTACCTTATAAAGAGGAGAAATGCAGAAATAATTTAGCTTAACTTTTAGGGTACATCATTGGATAGATCAATTAAAGATTTACCTTCGAATAATTTGCCCGAAGGTTGCTTAAGATGAGGTGAAGCGTTTATTTCAGGATAATTGAAATGAGAATGGACAGAAGTGGAAATTTCAGTAGCATTTCATTACGGATCTGTTCTTTAGCCTGGTGAATGTGTTTTTCGACAGCCTTGACTGATATCCCCAGTTCCTCAGCAACTTCCTTGGTTTTTTTGCCTTCTATTTTGGCTTTGATAAACACGACTCTCCTTTTCTGAGGAAGCTTTTCAACCGATTCGTGAATGGCTTCAATCAGGCTTTCTTCAATCGATTTTTCTTCTTTGCTGGTAAAGTCAAGTTGGTAAAGGTGCTGAATTTCGCTTTCCTCAACACCAATAATCTCCTTTTGGATGGTATGCAATTTTTGGTCGCGGAGCCAATTCAGGCATCTGTTGCGAAGCATCACAAACATCATGCTTTCAACCGAATGAGCGGGATTGATGGTTGAACGCTTCTCCCAAAGCTTGACAAAACAATCCTGTACCAGATCACTTGCCTGAGCATGATCAGATACAAAAAGCTTGCAGTAACCCAGCATACGCGGAAAAAGTTGCTTGAACAATGCCTCAAATGCTGCTGGATTGCCTTCCTTTAACTGAATATTTTGTTGCGTTTTTGACACTCCATACAAAGGAAACTGAAATTTAATTCAAAAAAGAAAATTCCGGAACTTATTTCTCCCCTAAAAACTCATCATGAATATTTTTGTAACGAACAAAAAAAGGAGCAATAGCTCCCCTTTACTTAAAGTTTGATTAGTTCTTCCACCTCGCGGACTTTCACATCCAGGGTACGTTTCATTTCGTCAATCACCGAGG
>JBAXKJ010000012.1:0-138122 GCA_037137375.1 Prolixibacteraceae bacterium | reverse complement strand
TTTCTGTGCACTCTAATTTTCCATTTTCTGTGCATTTGTAATTTCTGCTTACAATATGCTTATTTATATGATTTCAGAGACGTTTCTTATGACAACGGTTACCGTTTTGACTTTATCAATCATATCAACTATCATTTTATAAAAGAATTTGACAGACAATTACTGATAGAAGGAATAACTAAATTTTCAAAATTTTATAAACGTGGCAAATATGAATGGGAAAATGAGAGTCGGCTGGCATTCCATTATAATTTTGATTTTGCTGGTTATGGTCATGAGCTACAAAAAAAATTTCCAATACAGACTGATCCATCAACTCAAAGGAAATATATTGACCTTCCATTACAAGGAAATTCTACTCCAAACCCTTTCTTTACATTATCAATAGATGAAGTTATTTGTGGGAAAAATGTTTTGCCAGTTGACTTTTCTTCGATACAAACAGTATTATCAACAAATTTTCCTAATGCAAAGATTTGGCAAAGAACATAAATGAGTATCATCGAATAACAAAAAACGGCTGGTGAAAATGGCTGATATTTCAATGGGGATTAAGTTGTTAGGTAATTGCATTGCTCGCTTGCATGTTTCTTATCATCGGATAGTTTCGCTTCCACGTCGTCTCCAGCGTCGCATAGCCCCAGCAGTTCATTATTATTTGTGTGGTTGCAATCGAAGCAAAACTTGTGACATGGTCAGATGCTTCATAGAAAGAGGTTCTCTAAAATTTGGTGCCAAGTTGACTACGAAAAGCCACCCTGTTACCTGTCTTAAACTGGCCTGGTAATCAGGTGTCTGATAAACATACCTGTAAAAAGGTATCCAGCTGGACCGGAAAAGGTACCCTGGTGATAACTGAAGTTTGTGGATTGGTAATAACAAACAGGAATTACGAAATTAGGATTTCGAATGAAGATAAATGAGATGATACATCAGCCTGAAGGTCGCAGGTTGGAGTTCAAGCAAGAACTTCCAACGGTTGCTGATTTGTGTAAAACCATTGTGGCCTTTGCCAACGATGCGGGAGGAGAACTATTTATTGGAATTCGTAACGAACCCCGCGAAATTGTTGGGATCCCCGATGATCATTTGCTAATATTGGAAGAACGGATCAGCAACCTGATTCACGATAATTGTTATCCGGTTATTGTACCAGACATTTCGTTTCATGGCGAAAACGAGCTTCGCTTTATTCGGGTGAAAATATTTAGAGGTAGTAATTTCCCCTATTACCTCAAATCAAAAGGTAAATCTGAAGGCACATACATTCGTGTCGGGTCTTCCAATCGACAGGCAAATGCCGAAATTATTGCCGAACTTGAAAGGCAAAAACGCAACATTTCATTCGATAGTGAATTGGTTCACGAATTGACAGTTCATCAGCTTCACACCGAAGGGTTTAAAATTTTATTCAAGGATAAAACTGGTGAAGAGCTTTCGGAAGGGGCTTTTAGGAAACTTGGTCTGGTGAAAGAATTTCAGGGGAATTGGCTGCCAACCAATGCCTTGGTACTTTTTGCCGGTTACGATTCGAGAAAAGAGCATTTCCCCTATTCTAAGATTGAGTGTGCCCGGTTTAAAGGAACCAGTTCGGAGGAATTTATCGACCAAAAAACCATCGAAGATCACATTGGAATTCAAGCCGAATTGGCTTATGAGTTTGTGCTTCGTCACATTAACAAGGGAGCCACCGTTACAGGTATTTACACCGCTAGCCGTTGGGAATATCCGGTGATCGCCATCCGTGAAGTTATGCGCAACGCGGTGGTACATCGCGATTATTCACTAACCGGCAAAGATATTAAAGTGGCCATCTATGATGATATGGTTGAAATTACCAGTCCTGGCAAGTTATTACCGTCAATCGATTTCAACGAAATGGAAGCCCGGCAAAGCGACATCCGTAATAAGGTAATAGCGCCTATATTCAAAAAAATGGGCATCATCGATCAATGGGGCAATGGGCTTAAACTTATTGCCGATGAGCTGAATGCATATCCCGAAATTGCATTTAAATGGTTCGAAAAAGGACTTTCCTTTCAGGTGCAGTTCATTAGGAAAGATTATACTGCTCCTCCCGATCTTCAATCTTTGCAGCACGAGTTGCAGTACGAGTTGAAGCACGAGTTGCAGCAGGAGTTGCAGCAAGAGTTGCAGCAGGAGTTACAGCAGGTAACTTTATATAGTAAATTACTTCAACTGGTAGCATCAAAAACATCTTCAACAAAGGAATTGTCAATGGCTTTAGAGCAAAAAGAAATATCCGGACAACTCTATTCGGTTGTAAACAAATTGAAAGAGCAAGGGCTAATTGAATGGACTATACCAGATAAACCTAAAAGTTCAAAGCAGCGATATCGAATAACTCAAAAGGGAACAATCTTTTTACAGATCATTAAAAAGTATGAATAGAAATTACAATTTCTATAGCCATTATCACATGCACATATAGTGCGCTTATTCTCAGAATCCATTTTGTTTAACCCCTGGTATCACCTATCTTTGTCTCAGATCTAACAATCACTATTAAACATTAAGAAAACAAAAACAAGGCATTTGCAGAAATGCAGATGCTGGTTGAGTTACCAACCGACCTTGGAGTTTTGAGCAAACTCCCAGGCACGGTGGTCAGCGTAACAAAGGACTGATTGTTCTTCAGTCCGGCGGATAAGCGAATGTGAGTGGAAAGCACTAAAGATTTGAGCATGCTCGATGAGTGCCTTCCATAAGCAACAAGTTTAACATTTAAAACTTTTGACTTATGGAATTATTATTAAAACAGCCGAGATACCTGACCAAATCCCGTTTCAAGTCTGCCCTGGAATGCCCGGCAAAGCTATTTTATACCGGCAAGCCTGAATATCCAGATAAGAAAAAACAGGATGACTTCCTTGCTGCCCTTGCCGAGGGTGGATTCCAGGTAGGAGAACTGGCCAAACTCTATTATCCTGGTGGCATTGAAGTTGAAGGGAGGGGCTACGACGTACCTCTGCAAAAAACCATAGAGTTTCTGAAACGCGATAAAGTTGTGATTTTTGAAGCTGCCTTCCGCTTCGAAAACCTTTTTATCAGGACAGATATTGTCATAAAGGAAGGGAACCAAATCAAATTGATTGAGGTCAAATCAAAATCATTTGCTGGTGACGATACGCGGATGGCAGGAGCAAGAGGTAGCCTAAATGCTGCCTGGAGACCCTACCTCTATGATGTTGCCTTCCAAAAGTATGTTGTGGGGAAAGCAATGCCTGGATGCATTGTAAAGGCACATTTAATGCTTGCAGACAAGGAGAAGGTGGCATCTGTCGACGGCCTGAACCAGAAATTTTTCATCAGCCGTGATGCAAGAGGCAGAGTAAAAGTTGCAACGCATGGTGACGTATCCAAAGAAGCGCTTGGTGAAGAGATACTCAGGCTTATCTATGTTGATGAGTTTGCTGATGGTATCATTGCAGGAAAACATGGAGAATTGGAACCTGGATTGGATTTCGCTTCTTCTGTAAAACGCTATGCCGATCATTACGAAAAGGATGAAATGATCGATCAACCAGTCGGCTTGCAATGCAGCAAGTGTGAATTTGACTGCTCCATGGAGGATGAACAACTAGGATTTCATTCAGGGTTCCGTAATTGCTGGAAACAGAAACTGAACTGGACCACCGAAGATTTTGCCAAGCCACATATTTTCGAGATATGGAATTTCAGGAGAAAACAGCAGCTTATCGATTCCGGCATTTATCATCTTGAAAATGTCACCAAGGATCTTCTCGGAGAATTTACCCCTTCGAAAAATGGTGGAATGTCGACCAATGAACGGCAATGGTTGCAGGTGGAGTTAAGACGTGAAAATAAGGAGAAATCCTGGTTCGATGCGGATGGCATGCGTGAAGAGATGTCGAAATGGAACTACCCGCTGCACTTTATCGATTTCGAGACAAGCCGTGTGGCCATTCCTTTTAACAAAAACAAAAGGCCTTATGCGGGTATCGCCTTCCAGTTTAGCCATCATACTGTTGATAAAAACGGGATAGTAAAACATGCCGGAGAGTTCATTCAGGCTGAACCCGGAGTTTTCCCTAACTATGAGTTTGTGAGGGCACTAAAAAAGGAACTTGAAAAGGATAACGGTACCATCTTCAGGTATGCCGATCATGAAAATTCATTTCTGGTCGAGTTGTGGAAACAGCTTTTCTCGGAAAGCGATGAAATAGTTCCGGACAGAAAAGAGCTGATGGACTTTATTCGAACCATATCACATTCATCCGAAGATTTGGTGAATAAATGGGTTGGCGAAAGAGACATGGTAGAAATGCTGAGACTGGTTAAGAATTACTTCTACCATGTCAGCATGAAAGGATCCAACTCAATCAAAGTAGTTCTTCCAGCTGTCCTTGAGAGTAGCGAATTCGTTAGGGAAAAGTATTCTCATCCTACTTATGGTGTTTTGGGAGGCATAGAAAGCAGAAATTTCAGTAATCAGGTGTGGTACAGGACAGATGATCAGGGCAAAGTCATCAATCCATACAAACTTCTTGAGCCGGTCTTTACAGTTATGCCAGTCGAGGAGACAGAGGAATTTATGGTTGATGACACGATTGCCAGCGGAGGCGCCGCCATGACTGCCTATGCAAGGATGCAGTTTACGCAGATGACCGATGTTGAACGGGAACATGCCAGGAAGGCGTTGCTCCGGTATTGCGAGCTCGATACCCTGGCCATGGTAATGATCTATGAATACTGGAAGGATTTAATAAACAAGTAAATAACTATTCACAAAATTCAAATCATCTGATTATGACACCAAAGAGGAACGAAATAACCCCCATCGATATCGCGAAATTGCTGGGAGTTGAAGGGGAATACAGGGAGGCCTTGTTCGTGCAACAGCTAAAAGACAATTATGAAGAAGTCATGGGAAAAGTATTTTATCAAATTAACAATCAAACAACTAAAACTATGGGACCTTATTACAAAGAACTAAATTATGGATTTGAATTTTATCATGAAAATGGAACACTAATCGACAAAATCGAAGGTCCGGGTGATATTGGCAATTGGTTAACTGTACCGGATAGAGATGCCCCAATGTTTGGAGCGATTATTCCTGTTGCCTACAAGCTGGCAGAGGAGAAGATCAGCAAAGACCGGTATATCAAAGCAGTAAGGATTCCGCTCGATGAAGAGGGGAATGATATACTTGAAGCAAAGGAAGAGGCTATTTTGCTCTATGCCGATAACCTGGATGATGCCAAACAGGTTGCCCGATCATTTGGATGTGATTTTATGTACTGGACTGAATGGGATGGTAGCCGCAGTATCCTGATTGTAAGTGTTGCAGAGGATATCGATGTTTACAAAGATCCATCGACGGAGACCTACTATACCTACGATTAATACCGTTTAATATTTATTTTTTTATCCAGTCAGGGATTTAATGTGTGTAGAATATCGATAATTGGAGATTATCTCGTCCCGGGCAGGACGAAATGGGCAATCAATCATTTGCTTTCTACCCACATTTTATGCCTCTGGCATATTGATCTTCAAAACTTAAACATTTTCTAATAATTTCATTTAACAAATAATTTATAGCAATGCAAATCATAACAATTGAATTATCTCATTATGATCTCTATTCCCCATCCACAGGTGAGCCTATTTGTGGTGAAGAAATGGGATACAACGAGAAGGCTATATCGTTGATGGGATATTGGATTGACGAAGTCTTTATGGAACCCTTTATTAAGGATGAATCGCTCAAAGTTGCCTGGGATCAACTTGTGAGTGCATGCGAAGAGGCACAGGAAAAGGCAGACGAAGATGGCACCGAATTGGACGAAGCATTTGATCTTGGAACGGACAGACTGATCCGGTTTCTAACAGAATTTGATGCTCCCACCTGGATAGTATTTCAGATTGGTTGTAGCGATGATGTCACTGGCATGGTCATTGACAATAGATGGTTTGTTTTGGAAATGGAGAAATAGGGGAGGAGGATAATTGTGGTTCTTCGTTACACTTGGAGAATTCTTTTCTGAAATAGTTTTTTAGCCATTGGACCCGCTACTTATCTATCAATATAACCCTGAATGAATCCAATAAACTCAGGAATTGGGATGCTGTCTATGTCTTTCTCCTTAAAACCGTGACTGGTACGGTCTACAAAAAAGTCAGTGTAAAAAACATTGTAATCATCCCAAATAGAGGAACCACTTTTCAAATCAGTTCGTCCTAATTCTGCGAACCAATTTCGAAGCTCTGAAACCAATACTTCTGAATCGTTATCATGGCATTTTACATCAGAGCTGGCAATATCTGAAAGGGCTTTTTGACAACTATATTTCTCACCTTCAAGTATTAAGCTCTTCTTTTTTCTATATTTGGTGTTCGTGTGGTAAATTTTACACCCGAAATCCAATCCGATTTCATAAGGCATATTTAACCTAAAAAGTTCATTTCTTTTGGTTGACTTGATTCGGGATAAATCATGAATACTTAATCGTGATTCTTCAATTAGTTCCCTGATTTTGTCAATTCTGCTTTCACCTGAATCAAATCTCTCCAAGGCAATTCTGGGATTAAAGCCACAGGCCATCACTGTAAAAAGCAATGGTTTTAAAAGATTGAAATATTCCGAATCGAATGGGCAGTTTATGAAGACGTTATTCTCAAAACTATTTTCCAATATATTATTTCTTTGCTTTATCCCATTTTTCTATTGTTCCGTCAGCACGATGAACAACAATATCAAATCCTTTTGTTGAGTAATTCCGGGAATCTTCTACAGCTTCAGTTTTGGATTTAAATATTCGGGAAGCGATTTGATTTCCCTCTTTTTTTACTGCCCATCTACCGCCCCTTTTTATAATATGGACTCTATTCTTTGTCATCATGATTTCGACAGTTTCAAAAAATGAATTTTACTTTTTTCAAAGTTAGTTGAAATTACTGATTCATTATACCAATGGTCAGAATAATTAGCTTATGGAAGATTTTAGTTACAATTGGGAATTATCTTCTTTTTGTCGAGAGATAACTACTTGAAAAGACGATCACTTGAGTACAAGTTCGTAAACCACTTTTTTGACTTCTTCTGCCCATTGGGTGGGGGTTTTGCTGTTGTTGAAGGTCTGCCAGGGGATTGGTTTTCCGAAGGTGATGGTGTATTTTTTACCGTGTTGCTTAAACATCTCATCGGGCAAAAGAAGCATTTCCAGGCCGAATTTGAGGCCGATGAATTTCCTGATATTTGAAAACCAATAAAAGAAATTAGAGTTACGTCCGCTCATGTGAACGGGAATAATGTCTCTCTGGAATTCAACAGATTTCTGGATGAAATGTTTGTGCCACTCCAGGTCACGAATAATTCCCCTCTTCCTTCTGGATGCCAGTCCGGCGGGAAAAATCAGGACTTGATTATTCGACTCGTAAGCTGCATTGATCTGATTGATAGAGTTTCGCTGGTTTCCGAATTTATTTATCGGGATGAACAGCTCACTTAATTGAGGGATTTTTGTCAGCTCATCGCGAACCAGGAACACGGAGGGACCAAGGAATTTATTCACTCCGTTGATCAGGATCAATCCGTCAAACCCGCCCAGTGGGTGGTTGGAAACTATGATGTACCGACCTTCTTGGGGTAAGTTTTCAGTGCCTTGAAAATCAAAGGAAACTTGAAAATGTTTGAGAACGGTTTGGACAAAAACGATGCCCGTTGTGTCCATATTCCCGAAAATGATATCGTTGACTTCGCGAATGTGCAGCAAACGGTTCATCCATCCATAAACAAATCCTGGAATCCGGTTAGCAAGTTTGGGATTTTTTTCGGCGACTAAATCTTTTAAAACGATTGGCTTCATATTAGCATCCGTATTTATCTTTGGCTTCCTGGATTACCTGGTCATTAGTAAAGATTTTTCCCTTTTCAATGTCATTAATGCCTTCTAATATTGAGTCCTGAACCTCACAAGGAAGTCGTTCCCACCAGTCTTTCCCCGATTCTTTCTGCAATATTTCATTAATATCTGAAAGAAGTGATTGGTTTTGAGTATTCAGGATTTTCTGAACCAAATCCAATTTTAAAGCAGGAATATCCATTTTATATCGATTTTTCTGGTCATAGTAAATATACGGAATTTTGAGCTGACTCGGGCAATGACAATGCCAAAAATAATCTCACTCCTAACAAATCAATTTAATTATCTCTTTGATTTTCAAACGAGCTTGAATTCTTTGCTAACAAGTTATCAACAAAAATCATGACAATTCGCACAAAATTGTTAACAACCTGTTGAGAAATAGTTTTGTGTAATAAAGTGTCACATGTTGTCACAAAGTGTAATAATATATACTTTTACATCTTACAATTTGAACAGACAGGATGATTTCTTTTTCAAACAAGTATAGTGCAACTGTCGACGGTAAAGGCCGTATCGTGCTTCCCGCTCCATTTAAGAAGGAGATGGGGGATGCGCTTGAGCCTTTATTTGTTGTCGAAAGAGATGCATACGATGCTTGTTTGAACATTTATCCACATGCTACCTGGCAAACAAAGGTAGAAAGAATCAGGAAAAGGCTGAACATGGATGATCCTATTCACGGCAAAATGCTATCCCGGCTATATGAAGACATCGTAACGGTGACGATGGCCGAAAACGGCCGTTTGAATATTCCGGACGAGATGCTCGATCATGCAGGGATAACAAAAGAGGCAATATTTACTGGACAGGGGACGAGAATGAGGCTTTGGGAGCCTTCGAGGTATCAGGCATCAAGACTTAGCGATGAAGAATACGCCAGGTTGTACAAGGAGCTGCTTGGTGGACCAATGGATAATTTTTAAAAACTTAACATTCGTCGCATGAGTGAGTATCACACACCGGTCTTGCTGGAGGAGAGCATCGACGGACTGAACCTGCAACCCAATGGCATCTATGTGGATGTGACATACGGGGGCGGAGGTCATTCCCGCCTTATACTCGAAAAGCTGAAAGGTGGGAAACTGGTGGCTTTCGACCAGGATGAAGATGCACTACTCAATGTCATCGACGACGAACGGCTCCTGTTTGTCAATCATAATTTCAAATACCTGAAGAATTTTCTTCGTTTCCACGGGATCGACAAAGTGGATGGAATCCTTGCTGATCTCGGTGTTTCTTCTCACGATTTTGACCAGCCAGACCGCGGATTCTCCTTCCGTTTTGACGGAAAGATGGATATGCGTATGAACCAGTCGGCCGAAAAAGATGCGGTTACGGTCCTCAATGAATATGACGCGTCTCAGTTAGGTGTCATGTTCCGCGAATTTGGGGAAATCCAGAACTGGAGAAACCTGGCGCAAACAATTGAACAGGCAAGATCCACAGAAAAGATTGTGACGATCAGCCAGTTCTTAAGCGCCATTTCCCGCTGTGTTCCGGCAAAAATCGAGAAAAAATACCTCGCGCAGGTCTTTCAGGCCTTGCGAATCGAAGTCAATGGTGAGATGGATGCCCTTGAGGCTTTCCTGGTAAGTACACTGGATGTGCTGAAACCGGGGGGGCGGCTGGTGGTGATTTCATACCACTCACTGGAGGACAGGATGGTCAAAAATTTTATGCGCTCGGGACGCATCGACGGGAAGACTGAACAGGACTTTTTTGGCCATTATCACCTGCCTTTTGAAGTCCTTACCAGGAAAGTCGTAGTGCCGGGTCTAGCGGAGACGGATAAAAATCCAAGGGCGAGAAGTGCGAAACTGCGGATAGCCCAAAAAAACTGAGGATGGAAGAGACGAAGAATAATAGCCGTTTTACCCTGGGGGAATTGCTGAATGGAAAATTCTTTGAGCGGCAGATCTTCGTGCGCAACAAACTCTTGATGTTTATCATTTTCCTGATGTTGCTGGCGAATATTGCGGTAAGGTACAGGGCGGCAAAAGTATTGCGGGAAGTGGACAGGCTGGAGCGGGATGTAAAAGAGCTTAGAGCCCATTCAATCACAGTGGCTTCGGAAATTATCAAGTTGACCAGACCTTCCGAAATCCTCGACCGCGTCAAGAATAATAATCTGGGGCTCGAACCTTCAAAGGTGCCACCCAGAAAAATATATGTAGAGAAAGATTAGCTATGGAAGTGAAACAGGGCATATTGCAAAGGTTTAAGATGATCTACGCGGGGATCGTCGTAATCACTTTGCTCATACTTGTCCTGGTAGTAAGAATCCAGTTCTTCTCCTCGAAATGGAGCGATAAAAGTAAATTGTTCAAGGTGGTCGAAGTTCCGCTTCAAGCCCGCCGCGGGACCATCTGTTCTTCTGACGGGAGTCCGCTGGCTGCCTCGATTCCACATTACAGCTTGCGCATGGATCTCGGGGTGCCGCCATTGAGAAAATATTTTACACATGATGTAGACTCCCTCTCCCTGATGCTTTCCAGGTTTTTTCAGGATAAATCTGCCGGTGCCTATCGTCGCTCCTTAACCGAAGCTTACCGAAAAGGTGATCATTATTTCCTGATTTCATCCCGTAAGATCGATTATGACGGACTTCAAAAGATTAAACGATTCCCGATTTTCAGGAACGGACAATTCAATGGGGGACTCATCATAGAGCAAGATTATGAAAGGATCTATCCGCTCGGCAATCTGGAAAGCAGGACACTTGGAAAGATGAAAGAAGGTGTTTCGGATGGCATGCCCGCGCAGGTGGGAGCCTTTGGACTAGAGGAGTCTTTCGAAAAATATTTGAAGGGTGAAGCCGGACTGGCGCAAAAAGCCAATATATCCGGTCGCACGATGGAGGTGCACCTCGAAGAACCGACAGAAGGATGTGATCTGATCACCACACTCGATGTGAAATTACAAGATCAGGTAACTTATTCCTTGCGCAGGACCCTCGAGAGGACAAAGGCTCAATATGGAACCGCCATCCTGATGGAGGTGAAAACCGGTGATATCAAGGCGATCTCCAACTTTGGAAGAAACAGCAGCGGCGAACTCATTCAGGGCTATCAGAATTATGCATTGGGAAGCGCCGGGTGTTCTGAGCCAGGTTCAACATTCAAACTTGCTTCTTTGATGGCCGCCATGGAAGACGGCAGAATAGATACTTCCACGGTAGTCGATACCGGTCATGGAATATGGGTTAATAAGAAATGGACGGTTCGTGATGCCGATTATGAAAAGAAGGGTGGGTATGGAAAGATAACGGCCAAGCATGTTTTCGAGGTATCCTCGAATGTGGGCGTTGCGAAACTGATTACTTCCACCTATGCCGGTGAGGAGAAGGATTTTTTTAACAGGATTCATGACTTTGGCCTCGATCTTCCGCTGAAAGTTGGGATTAGCGGAGAAGGAGCGCCTTATATCAATAAGCCGGGCGACAAGATGTGGTCGGGAGTGAGCATGACTCAGATTTCGTACGGTTATGAGCTGAAATTGACTCCGCTGCAGATACTTGCTTTTTATAACGCGGTTGCTAACGATGGCACCATGATGCAGCCCAGGCTGGTGAAGGCTATTCTTAAGGATGGTGAAGTCAGCAAGAGTTTCGGGAACAAGACCATGATCCGTTCCATCTGCTCAGGCAGAACGCTCCGTAAGGCCCGTTCCATGCTGGAAGGGGTGATTGAAAGAGGAACAGGTATCGCACTTAAGGCAGCGACCTACAAGATTGCCGGTAAGACCGGAACGGCCCAGGTTGCCAATAAAAATGAAGGTTATAACAAGAACGGAAGAAAAGTTTACCAGGCTTCATTTGTTGGCTATTTCCCTGCCGGGGAGCCAAAATATTCCTGCATTGTGGTCGTCAACAAACCGTTGGGGGACTATTACGGGGCATCGGTGGCGGCTCCGGTCTTCAAGCAGATTGCAGATTATGTTTATGCCTACGAACTAGGAACGAATGTGGATTTTGATTACAAGGATCCAAAGATCGTTGAAGACTATCCGGGATTTGCCGCTGGCCGGAAGAAGGACATTGCGAAGGTGCTGAATGACCTGGATATCATGAACGGCTGGAGTTTCTATAAATCCGAATGGGTGGAAGCCAACCGCGAAGAGGATGGTGTGGCTGTCAGCAGCAGGGAAATGGCACCGGGTATGATCCCGAATGTGAAAGGTATGGGTGCCACAGATGCAGTCTATTTACTCGAAAAATCTGGTCTTAGGGTCTCTTTGCGGGGCTTTGGAAAGGTGAAATCTCAGTCATTGAGGGCTGGCGACCCAACACGAAGAGGGCAGAATATAGTGATAACGCTGGGGTGAAGATGGGAAGATGGGAAAATGGGAAGATGGGAAAATGGGAAGATGGGAAGATGGGAAAATGGGAAAATGGGAAGATGGGAAAATGGGAAGATGGGAAAATGGGAAAACGGGAAGATGGGAAAATGGGAAGATGGGAAGATGGGAAAATGGGAAAATGGGAAAATGAGAAATTGAAGACTTAAAAGATGAAAAGTTTAAAAGATATATTGACAGGAATCAGTGGACTGGTGGTGACAGGAGATGTGAATCTTGAAATCTCGGGCATCGCTTTCGACTCCAGAAAAGTGAAGGCGGGCTCACTCTTTGTGGCCACTTCCGGCACGCATGCCGATGGGCATCAATATATTGCATCCGCTATAGAAAAGGGGGCATCTGCTATCATGTGCGCTGCTATGCCCGAAAATCCACTTTCCTCAGTAACCTGGATTCTCTCGCAGGATCCTGCCGCCGATCTGGGGAAGGTCGCCGCGAATTATTACGATCAGCCTTCAGAAAAAATGAAAGTGGTAGGGGTAACCGGTACGAACGGTAAGACAACCACCGCCACACTTTTATATCGGCTTTTTAACGGACTAGGACATAAATCTGGACTCTTTTCAACCGTCTGCAACTACATCGGCGACCATAAGCTTTCATCCACCCACACTACCCCGGATGCGCTTCAGTTGCAGGAGACCATGGCGGAGATGGTTACAGCCGGCTGCACGCATTGTTTCATGGAGGTAAGTTCCCATGCCATCGATCAGAAACGTATTTCTGGCATCTCATTCGACGGTGCCATCTTCAGTAACCTCACCCATGATCACCTCGATTACCACAAGACTTTCGCCGAATACCGCGATGCGAAAAAGAAATTTTTTGATCAACTGTCAACAGGTGCCTTTGCGCTGACAAATGTCGATGATAAAAACGGCATGATCATGCTGCAAAACTGCAAAGCTGAAAAATATACCTACTCCGCCCGCACCATGGCCGACTTCATGGTAAAAGTCGTGGAGAGTCATTTCGATGGGATGTTGTTAAATATCAACGGCAAAGAATTCTGGAATCATTTTGCCGGAAATTTCAATGCCTACAACTTGCTGGCTGTTTATGCCACCGCCGTCTTGCTGGATGCCGATCCGGATGAGGTACTACGGTTGATGAGTATGCTGAAACCTGTCGACGGCCGGTTCGAGATCTTCCGTTCACCAATCGGGTACTTCGCGGTAGTCGATTACGCGCATACTCCTGATGCACTAAAGAATGTTTTATCCACTATCAATGAGGCTAAAACGGGCGAACAGCTTGTGTTTTGTGTCGTTGGAGCCGGTGGCGACCGCGACAAGACCAAGAGACCCGAAATGGCGCTGGAGGCTGTGAATGCCAGTGACCGGGTCATCCTTACTTCGGATAATCCGCGTTCGGAAGAACCGGATCAGATCATTGCCGATATGATGGCTGGCGTACCGGCCGCGAAACGTTCAAAAGTGCTTGCCATCACCAATCGTAAGGAGGCGATCCGGACGGCCTGTATGATGGCGCATAAGGGGGATGTCATCCTTATTGCTGGCAAGGGACATGAAGATTATCAAGAGATTAAAGGAGTGAAACATCATTTTGACGACCGTGAAATAGTAAAAGAAATATTCAATGCACTGACCGTAAACTAACTAAATATGCTCTACTACCTCTTTAAATACCTCGATAAATTTGATATCCCGGGAGCCAGGATGTTCGAATACATCTCGTTCCGTTCAGCGCTGGCTGTTATTGCGGCATTGTTCATCTCCACCATTTGGGGTAAGAAGGTAATAAGCATATTGAGAAAACAGCAGATTGGAGAAGATATCCGCGACCTCGGACTGGAAGGTCAGATGCAGAAAAAGGGAACACCAACGATGGGAGGAATTATCATTTTGGCTTCTATCCTGATTCCTGTATTACTCTTTGCCCAACTGGAGAATGTCTATATAATCCTGATGATCATTGCCACCCTCTGGCTTGGAACAATCGGGTTCATTGATGATTATATCAAAGTTTTTCTGAAAGACAAACAAGGTCTTGCAGGCAAGTTTAAGGTCATGGGCCAGGTCATGCTGGGTCTGATCGTTGCCGGTACGCTCTATTTTAACAGTGATGTGATCGTCCGCGACCAGGTCTATCTTCCGAACGGAAGAGTGAAAACCGAGTCGGTTGTTAATCCCCAGTCGGGGAAAAAGGAGACCCGACAAGTCACCATCGATCGGAAATCTACCGAAACTACCATTCCATTTATCAAGGATCACCAGTTTGATTACAAGATTCTGGTCAGTTGGACAGGCAAGTATGCGGATAAATTTGTCTGGTTTCTTTATGCACTCGTCATCATTTTCATTATCACGGCGGTATCCAATGGAGCCAATCTTACCGACGGACTGGATGGGCTGGCGACCGGGGTGTCGGCCATCAGTGGAACCACCTTGGGGGTCTTTGCCTACCTCAGTGGTAACTTCATCTATGCTGGATACTTGAATATCATGTATATACCTTTTACAGGAGAGCTCACCGTCTTTATCTCCGCTTTCATTGGGGCCTGTATCGGTTTCCTTTGGTACAATTCTTATCCGGCGCAGGTATTTATGGGTGATACTGGGAGTCTGTCGTTGGGGGGTATTCTGGCTGTCTTTGCGATTGTCATCAGGAAGGAGATCCTGATTCCGCTCTTGTGCGGAGTCTTCCTGATTGAGAATATATCTGTCATGATGCAGGTTGCCTGGTTCAAATACACCAAAAAGAAATACGGCGAAGGCAGGAGAATCTTCCTGATGGCACCACTGCATCATCATTTTCAGAAGAAAGGATTTCCGGAAGCCAAGATCGTTACAAGATTTTGGATCGTTGGGATTATCCTTTCTGTTCTAACGATTGCAACGCTTAAAATCCGATAGTCATGGTGCAAAAGCGACTGGTAGTGTTAGGAGCGGGAGAGAGTGGGGCAGGAGCGGCCATCCTCGGTAAGGCGAAAGGCTTTGATGTTTTCGTCTCCGATCTTGGGGTTATTCTGCCTGAGTACAAGAATGATCTCGCCTCTTATGCCATTGCATTCGAAGAAGGGGTGCACACTTTTGAGTCTATTCTGAATGCGGACCTGGTTGTGAAGAGTCCGGGTATCCCGGAAAAAGCGCCAATTGTTAAAGAGTTGGTTGCAAAGGGGATTCCAGTAATATCAGAAATTGAATTTGCGGGCAGGTATACCAGTGCGAAGATGATCTGCATCACGGGCAGTAACGGAAAGACGACCACGACACTTTTGATTTATGATTTGCTGAAAAGGGCCGGATTAAATGTTGGATTAGCCGGAAACATAGGAAAGAGTTTTGCGAGGCAGGTGGCGGAGGAGAATTTTGATTATTACGTGCTCGAAATTTCTAGTTTTCAGCTGGATGGCATGTATGATTTCAGGGCGAACCTAGCTATCCTGACCAACATCACGCCGGATCACCTCGACCGGTATAATTACCTGATGCAGAACTATACAGACTCTAAGTTCAGAATTATTCAGAACCAGACGGGGGAAGATTTTTTCATCTACAACGACGATGATCCCGTGATTGCGGGGGAGCTGGTCAAGAGGGACCTTCCTGGTAAGAAACTGCCTTTCTCGATTAAACACAAGGTTCTGGAAGGCGGATGGGTAGAAAACCAAACAATGAAAATTAATGTATTCAATAATTCTTTCGATATGACAATCTTAGAACTGGCACTACAAGGAAAACACAACCTTAACAATTCGATGGCGGCCGGAATTTCCGGGATGGTGCTTAAACTCCGGAAGGATGAGATTCGCGAGTGCCTGAGCGACTTCCAGGGGGTTGAGCACCGGCTCGAGCGGTTCATGCGGGTGCATGAGATCGAGTTCATCAACGACTCTAAGGCTACTAACATTAATTCGGTGTGGTACGCACTTGAGACGATGACGACGGGTGTTGTATGGATTGTCGGGGGGACAGATAAGGGGAATGACTATACCCAGCTGTACGATCTGGTAAAGGAAAAAGTGAAAGCGATTGTCTGTTTGGGTATTGACAATAGTAAAATTGTGGCAGCCTTCAAGGATTTTGGAATTGAAATTGTCGAGACCAAAAGTATGGAGGAGGCTGTCAGAAGTTCTTATTTCCTAGCCACAAAAGGGGATACGGTTTTGCTTTCTCCCGCTTGCGCAAGTTTTGATCTGTTCAAAAATTATGAGGATCGAGGTCGTCAGTTCAAGGAGGCAGTTAGGAATCTATAAAATAATAAACCATTGAAATTCAGTGATTACATAAGCAGGTTAAAGGGAGACAGAAAAGTCTGGATGGTGATTTTCGTATTATCGTTTATCTCCGTGCTCATCGTTTACAGTTCGACGGGAGCGCTGGCGTTTAGAAAAGCGAACGGAAATACCACCTTTTACATTCTCAGACAAGTGATCTTCCAATTGGCCGGTCTAATGGTTATTCTATTGATGATCAAAAATTTGAGTGTTAAATTTTACAACAAGATTGCCAATCTGGTACTGGTCTCCGCCATGGGTTTCATCGTCTTGGGGATTTTGATTGGAAGAGGTTCCGGTCGGACCATTCCGCTCGGTTTTTTCAGTTTTCAGCCAGCCGAACTTGCCAAGATAGCGGTGATGATGTGGGTCGCAAGAATTCTCTCGAACATGAAAGAGACGGATGAATCCCGCAGACATGCGTTTTATAAGATTTCTGCGTTTATGGGATTACTGGCATTGCTTCTGGTGAAAGTGAATTTTTCATCAGCGGTACTGGTGCTGGCAACCACATTTATCATGATGTTTATCGCACAGATTCCAATGAAGTTTCTTGGTGGAACGGTGGTTATTGGGTTAACCGTTTTTATTACGATTTTCCTGCTAAGGAATTCCTTACCGGATATTGTATACAAAGGGACGAGGCTGGAGACCGTTTTTAACCGTATCGATCGTTATGCGACGAAATCGGAACCAAAACAGGATGATGGCATCACGCAGGATGAGTTTGCCAAGATCGCGATATACAATGGCGGCATTCTGGGTGTAGGTGCCGGAAAGGGTGACATCAGTAACAGGATGAGTGCCGCCTACAACGATTTTATCTTTGCCATCATCGTGGAGGAATACGGCTTACTTGGTGCGGTTGTCATTGTCATACTGTACCTTATCTTACTGACACGTGGCATGATGATCGTAATGGCCTGCAAGCGGACGTTCCCGTTATACCTGGCATCCGGTGCTGTCATCATGATCCTGCTGCAGGCGCTCGTCAACATGGGGGTCTCTTCAGGCCTGATACCTGTGACTGGTCAGCCGTTGCCCTGGGTCAGCTGGGGAGGCACCTCCCAGTTATTCACGGCAGTAATTTTTGGTTTTATTCTCAGCGTAAGCGCAGAAAATCAGGCGGAATTGCTGAGACAGGATACGGTCATGGATGAGAAGGATGAGGATTATCCTCTGGAAGATGATTTATTACTTAACATCGAAAAATGAGCAGTACAAACCATCGGTTCATCGTTAGTGGAGGTGGCACAGGAGGCCACATTTTCCCGGCCCTCTCTATTGCGGAAGGGTTAAAGAATCGTTTCCCCGGTTCGGAGATCCTCTTTGTGGGGGCCCTTGGCAAGATGGAGATGGAGAAAGTTCCTGCTGCGGGTTTCCCGATCGTGGGATTACCGGTAGCTGGTTTTCATCGGGGTGAGATCTGGCGAAACCTGATGTTTGTGCCGAAACTTCTCGCTTCCATGTGGAAAGCCCGGTCGGTCGTCCGCAAATTCAGACCCGATTGCGCGATCGGGGTCGGAGGATATGCCAGCGGACCCATCCTCCTCGTTTCTACCCAAATGGGAATCCCAACCCTGCTGCAGGAGCAAAATTCTTATGCCGGAGTCACCAATAAATGGCTCGGCAGGAAGGCAAATAAAATATGCGTCGCCTACCATCATATGGACCGCTTCTTTCCTCTTGAGAAAATCGTTTTCACTGGAAATCCAATCAGAAAAGGGCTGGAAGGCATCGTTTCCAAATCGGAGGAGTCCCTCAGGTTTTTCGGACTGGATCCTGCAAGGCCTGTCGTGCTTGTTGTTGGGGGCAGTCTGGGTGCACGTTCCTTAAACAATGCCATTCGCGGAAGCATGGATTTAATCCGTGCCTCAGAGGTTCAGTTTCTTTGGCAGACAGGTAAAATATATTACCATGAAATTAAGGGCGAGATGGATATTAATCCTGTCGGGAATGTTCATCTGCTGGAATTTATACAAAGAATGGATCTGGCCTTCGCTGCTGCCGACTTGGTGATTTCGAGGGCCGGAGCCGGAACGATCAGTGAACTTTGTGTCGTTGGTAAGCCGGTCATTTTGGTGCCTTCCCCTAATGTGGCGGAGGATCATCAGACCGCGAACGCAAAGGCGTTAGAGGAACAGGGAGCGGCGGTCTTGATTAAAGATTCGGAGGCGAAGGAGAAATTGGTAGTAGAGGCGCTGGCGCTCGTTAAGGATAGGCAGAAGCTGGATGGTCTTGCCGTCCAAATAAAGAAAATGGGGACACCGGATGCCACACGGGATATTGTGGAGGTGGTGGCTACTTTGTTGAGAGAATAGGGAGTGATATAAATGATAAAAGTGTTAAGAACGGATGATTGAAATTGGAAATATCAAGGTTGTTTACCTGCTGGGGATCGGTGGAATCGGCATGAGCGCCCTTGCCCGTTATTTCAAATTTGCCGGACAAAGGGTTTCAGGGTACGACAAGACACCCTCCCCACTGACCGATGAATTGATAGCGGAGGGAATACCTGTGCATTTTAACGAGAATCATGAGTTGATGCCTTCCTTATCGGAACTTGACCAGACGATGGTCATCTTCACTCCGGCGGTGCCCGAAAGTTTTGGTGAACTGATCTGGCTCAGGACAAATAACTTCAATATAGTGAAACGGTCCGAAGTACTTGGTGCACTGAGTCGCGGGAAGAATTGTCTCGCTATTGCAGGCACACATGGAAAGACTTCCGTAACGACCATGACGGCCTACCTGCTCAAGGAATCACATGTTGACTGCTGTGGTTTCATGGGTGGAATTTCCAGGAATTATGGGACTAATTTGTTATTGCCTGATAATGAAAGCGATGTGATGGTTGCAGAAGCCGATGAGTTTGATCGCTCCTTCCTCAGGCTGTTCCCTCAAATGGCGGTCATCACCTGGATGGATCCGGATCACCTCGATATTTATGGCACAGCGGGTAACCTGGTGGATGCCTTTGCCACTTTTACCGGTCAGATCAACAAAGGCGGTGTGCTGCTTTTCAGGAAAGGTGTAGCGATCGATGAGGCTTGGAATAAGGATATCCGCTATTATAGCTATTCAGCCACACAAGATGCTGATTTTAAGGCTATAAATGTGGTTGTAACAGATGGGGCCTATCATTTCGATGTCGTTTCCCCCTTCGGAACCGTGCGGGGAATCGCCTTACATTACCCTGGTCTCATGAATGTGGAAAACATGACAGCCGCCATTGCGCTGGCACTCCTCAATCGTGTGACAGGTGAGGAGATCATTGCTTCAGTGCCAAATTATAAAGGCGTGGAACGTCGCTTCGATATTCGATACAAGGGAGAGACCCGCATCTACATCGACGACTACGGTCATCATCCGAGGGAACTCGAAGCGACGATCAAATCTGTCCGCCATCTGTATCCCGGTAGGAAGATAACAGGAATCTTCCAGCCGCACCTCTTCACCAGGACCCGCGACTTTGCCGATGGTTTTGCCGAGAGCCTCGACTTGCTGGACGAAGCGCTTATTATGGAAATTTATCCTGCACGGGAGGAGCCGATTCCCGGCGTAGATTCGGGAATGTTACTCGAAAGAATGACACTTAAATCGAAGAGAAGGTGCGCTGCTAAAGATTTTGTGGCCATTCTCGATGATTATGATTTAGATATTTTACTCACGTTGGGGGCGGGTGACATCGACCGGCTTGTAAATCCCATCGTTCAATATATGAAGGCAAAGGAAGATGTTTAAGAAAATTGGAAGACTCATACTCTGGTGCCTCGTTCTCGCGGCGGTATCCCTCTCCTTGGGATTCACCATCCTTGAGAGCAGGAAAATCGTGTGCACCGATGTAAGGGTTGAAATAACCGATTCTACAGATTCACAGTTTATCACAAGCCGCGAAATCAGGGATTGGGTATTGAGTCATAACAATCGGATTCTACGTCAAAATCTTGAAAGCATTGACCTTCGTTCGATAGAAGAGGGCTTGCGAAAAGTTAAGGCTATTGAGGATGTGAACGTCTTCACGTCCATCATTGGCAAGGGCAAACCCGGAGAAGGATCCCTCGTCGTAAAGATCAGGCAGAGAAATCCTGAGTTCAGGGTGGATCAACCAGGAAGGGATTTTTACATGGATAAGTATGGAAAAAGTTTTGACTGGACCCCGAATTATACCCCACGGGTACTGATGGTTTCCGGGGTAGTAGCCTATGAGTTTGCCCGCAAAAAGCTACTTCCGCTAATTACTTATCTGAAAGACGATCCGTTTCTAAATGCACAGATCGACCAGATTCATGTGGGTGGAAACGGTAATCTAACGATGGTTCCCCGAGTTGGGGAACAACTGATATATTTTGGATCGCCTGATGATTATGAGAGAAAGTTCAGAAATCTGAAGGCGTTATATAAGGAGGGTTTCAAAAACGGTGGATGGACGTTATATAAATCTATCAACCTTGCATATAGAAATCAGGTAATCTGTTTAAAAAAATAATTGAGATGAGCCAGACAAGAGAATTAGCAGCCGCAATTGACATCGGCACTTATCGGACAAGAGCAATCCTGGGACGCTTCACGGCGGAGAACAAACTGGATATCCTAGCTTTTGGTGAAGTTCCCTCTCAGGGCATCAGAAATGGTGTAGTGGTCAACATTGATGACGCATCAGATTCCATTCGAAGGGCTGTGACGATCCTTGAAAAAGCTACTAACCTGAAGGTCAGGAAGCTCTATGGTGGAATTTCCGGACAGAAAATCGGAAACCGGCCATATTCGTGCTACCGGATGACGGAAGGGAATGAAGTGACGCAGTCGCTGGTGAAGGCGTTGGCAGACGAGGCGCGCAGGCACTCGGTACAACCGGGTGAGAAGATTTATCACCTTGTTCCCATCGAGTATATCGTGGACGGTGAACGGGATATTAATAAACCTGTTGGCATCGCCGGTCGTCGGATAGACGCTAATTTCAACATCGTCTTGGCCTCTGAGAACTACGAGAATAACCTGACGCGTGCAGTCGAAAAAGCTGGTTTTGAGCTTGCCGGAGTCTTTATTAATCCTTTTGTTCAGGGTACGGCCTGTCTCTCTCAGGACGAAAAAGAAGCTGGAGTAGTGCTGCTGGATATGGGGGCCGGCACGACAGCAGTCTCGCTCTATTATGAAAATAAACTGCGGCTGGCGCTTGAGCTTCCCTTTGGAGGCAACGTAATTTCGAATGATATCAAGGAAGGTTGCAATATTATTCCTCGTCATGCCGAGATGGTCAAAGTCAACTGTGGGTTTGCAATGGCAGACCTGGCTCCTGATAACAAGGTCGCGCAGATTCCGGAAGTCGAAGGTTGGCCCGGGAAAGAGATCTCTTTCAAGAGTCTGGCCGGAATCATTCAGGCCCGTGCGGAAGAGATCCTGGAATGGGTCATTTTTCAACTCGAATCGAGTGGCTACGTAGATAAGCTGGGGGCCGGAATCGTGCTGACTGGCAATGGATCCAATCTTACCGGCCTGGATAAGATGGTTAGCTATATGACCGGCCTGGATGTCAGATACGGCAAGCCTATCATCGCCATGAAGGAGCAACTCTTCAACGAACAGCTGTCTACACCTGGTTCCGCGAATCTGTTGGGAATTCTGGTTCACGGACTGATCACTTCCAGAAATCTAAAATACCCTACCGGGATGGTCGATCCAATCGTTCAGGAAGAGGCACCAAAAGCGGCGCCTGTAAAGAAGAAAACCAGGGGACTGTTCGACCTGGTAGATAATGTCAAGAAGGGTTTCGACGGACTCTTCGAAGATACTGACCACAAATAATACAAGTCATGGAAAATAATATGGACGATCTGTTATCATTTGGTTTTCAGAACCCTTCTAATTCCATCATCAAGGTCATTGGCGTTGGCGGTGGCGGAAGTAATGCAGTTAACCACATGTATCATAACGGTATAGCCGGAGTTGATTTCGTCGTTTGTAATACAGACGCACAAGCCCTCACCAACAGTCCGGTGCCGGTTAAAATTCAACTGGGCGTCACCCTTACCGAAGGAAGAGGGGCGGGAAACGCACCAAAAAAAGGGGAGCAGGCTGCAATAGAGAACCTTGGTGAAGTACGGAAGATACTCGAATCGGGTACCCGGATGGTCTTTATCACGGCAGGAATGGGAGGTGGCACTGGCACAGGTGCAGCTCCTATCATTGCACAGTTAGCCAGAGACATGGATATCCTGACTATCGCGGTTGTGACGATGCCTTCCCGAAAAGAGGGGAAATTGCGGTACGAACAGGCTTCCGAGGGGATCATGAAACTCGACCGCTATGTCGATTGTATGCTGGTGATCAGCAACGAGAATCTTCATAAGGTATACGGTGAATTACCTGCAAGAGAGGCATTTGCAAAGGCCGATGACATCGTTTGTACTGCAGTGAAAGGCTGTGCTGAAATTATTACGCTTCATGGTAATATCAATATCGACTTTGCCGATGTGAACACCGTGATGCGCGACAGTGGGGTCTTTATCATGGGAACGGGATTGGCCGAAGGTCCCGATCGCGCCTATGAAGCGGTAGAAAATGCGCTGAAGTCGCCGCTTCTGGATAGCAACAATATTTTCGGAACCTCCAATATCCTGTTGAATATCATCTCGGGAGAAGAGGAGGTGAGAATGGGTGAAATTGGCCAGATCATCGATTATCTGCAGCAGGCTGCGGGAGACAATGCAAATATCATTTGGGGTAACGGATACGATGCATCATTAGGAAGTAAGATCAGCGTGACCATCATTGCTACTGGTTTTGCAAACGACCCGAATCCAGTAAAAATAGGCACACCTGCTACCGCGAAAGTCGTGATCGAAGACACTGCGCCCTTTGTAATTGAAGAAGTGACGGAAGAGAAACAATTGGCGGAAACACCTGATTCAGTGGACTTTTTTGGCATTGCGATGGAAGAAGATACTTCTGCCCCAATTAAGGTAACGGAGGCCGTGACAAAGGCTTCTGAAAGTCCTTTGGTAGCGGGGAAACCTGAAAATGCCAAGGGAGATAAAAATATCAAGAAACCCGAACGGGAATCGATTTCAAAATGGTTTAACAGCCAGTTTGGCGGACTCTTCTCGGACGAGGATGTGGAGGTAAAATAATAAAATATTAAATATGAAAGAGTTAATAGACTTCGATCTTCCGACTGCATCGGAAAACATCATCAAAGTGATTGGTGTGGGCGGTGGAGGCAGTAATGCCGTCAACCACATGTACAGGCAAGGGATCAAAGATGTGGATTTTGCCATCTGCAATACAGATTTGCAACATCTGCTCAAGAGTCCGGTGCCTGTAAAGGTGCAGTTGGGGTCTGCCTTGACTGAGGGTCGCGGGGCAGGCAACAAGCCAATGATCGGCCGTGAATCTGCCAATGAGAATATTGAAGAGATTGAAGCTATTTTCACTTCCAATACGAAGATGGTTTTCATCACTGCCGGGATGGGCGGAGGTACTGGAACCGGCGCCGCCCCTGTTATTGCAGAGGTTGCACGCACGAATAAAATACTGACCATCGGCATCGTAACCCTTCCTTTCCGTAATGAGGGGAAACTGAGGATTCAGCAAGCCATCGAGGGTATCCGGCAAATGGAGGGTCACGTAGACTCCCTGCTGATTATTAACAACGAGCGGATCCGTGAGATCTATGGCGATTTTCCGATTTCCAAGGCCTTCGCGAAGGCGGATGATGTATTGGCGACAGCTGCCAGGGGCATTGCAGATATTATCACCAGCACCGGATTTATCAATGTCGATTTTGAGGATGTCAAAACAGTGATGCAAAATTCCGGTGTCGCCATCATGGGATCCGCCACTTTCAGCGGAGAAGACCGTGCCCGGAAAGCCGCAGAAGGGGCCATCAACTCACCGCTGCTTAATAACAACGATATTCGCGGTGCCAGGAATATTCTTGTCAATATTACCTCTGGTGAAACCAGGGAGGTAACAATGGATGAAGTCAACCAGGTGAACGAATATGTCCAGGAGATGGCAGGAAATAATGCCGACCTGATTCATGGCATTGCAGTGGATCCATCACTGGGAGAGGCACTTACAGTTACTGTTGTGGCCACTGGATTCAAGAGCAGCTCGATTCCTGAATTGAAGATGGACGGGGCAGACGACAAGGTCAGGGTGCCGATTATGGATGATATGGCTGAAAATGATCATACCTCACCAAGGTCTGAAATGTTCTTTTCCAGCGATATGACGCCGACTCATGAATGGATCGAGGATGAACAGGAAGAAGTCATCAGCCGCCTTTATCCAAAAAGAGTGATTGATCCTTTCTCCGGATCCCCGGAAACGGCCAAAAAAGTCATGCACGTTGATTTTTACAGTCAGACCGAAGAGTACATCAACGAGCTCTCCAAGGTTCCCGCCTTCGAAAGACGCAGGATGAAATCGAAACCCGGGGGGAATACTGACAACGGCAAGTCTGTGTCTCGCTATACTCTTTCAAATAGTCCGGAAGACGGACTTAAGCTCCGTAAGAATAATTCTTTTCTGCATGATAAGGCAGATTGATCCTAACTATCAATATAAAAATATTCATTATGTCAATTTTCGATCAGATCAATGATGATATCCGGGCGGCTATGCTAGCCCGTGATAAGGAAAAGCTGGAAGCTGTCCGGAATATCAAGAAGGTATTGCTGGAAGCCAAAACTGCCAAGAGTGGAAATGAAGAACTTCCGGATGAGGAAGCGATCAAAGCCATCTCTAAACTTGCCAAACAGGGTCGCGATTCTGCTGAAATCTATGATAAGCAAAATCGGGCAGATCTTGCTGAATTCGAAATGGCGCAGGTTCGGGTTTATGACGCTTATCTTCCTAAACAAATGAGTGATGAAGAGCTCGCTGCAGCTATAAAATTGATCATCTCCAGTTCCGGTGCTACTTCGATGAAGGAGATGGGTAAGGTGATGGGTATAGCCACCAAAGAGTTGGCAGGGAAAGTTGATGGCAAGTTGATTTCGGAGAAAGTAAAGGCACTTTTATCATAATTCAAATAAAATAATGTACGTTTGGGTACAATTTTTAACTGTTATGAAAAAACTATTACTTTTCGCATTTCTATTAACAGTGGTCGCCTTCAGTTCAATGGCACAAAAGGAGACTACAAAATTAAAGGCTCAGAAGGATACTGTCGCTGCAGTTGACCTGCTAGGGGAGATGAACAGCACCACTCAGGAGAAGCCAAAGTTATTACCTGACAAGATTCTTTTTACCCAGCGCATTTTCTGGGGTGAAAAAGGTCTCATGCGCAATTTTAACGCCTTTGAACTAACGCCGGAGAAGAGGCAAAATGAATTGAAGGTTCGGCGTACTATGCTTGTCATGCATCAGATCATGGGAACACTGACACTTGGAGGCATGATTGGACAGGGCATTGTCGGGGCGAAACTTTATAATGCCAGTGGGAGTAATTACCGCAGTCTGAAGAATACGCACGAGACCTTAGCTGGAGTGGTAAACTTTACCTATTTTTCCACTGCAGCCTTATCTCTTTTTGCCCCACCTAAAATGCTTAATGAGCACAAAGGCTATAGTAGTATAAAAGTACATCGTGCGCTGGCGATTGTCCATCTTTCTGCCATGATTGCCACCAATATTCTTGCGAGTCAGCTGAATGGTCCGAATGGGGCAACAATCAGGCCATATCACCGCGCTGCAGCCTTCACTGCCTTTGGCGCCTTTGCTGCTTCAATGATTGTGATAAAGTTCTAAAAGCCCGGGAAAATAGGTTAAGATTTCTTAATTATGCCAGAGAACCCTAACTTTTTGGCTGCGGATGCGTATGCTTAAATAAAAATTGAAATTATGAAGAAATATGGGTTACTGGTTATGGCCATTATACTGTCAGGCCATCTTTTCGCACAGAACAAAATTAAAATCAATTGTGTAAAGGAAGAATCCTCCATTACCTATTCAATGACCCACCCGCTTCATGCATGGACGGGTGAGAGCAAAGAGATCAACTCTATAATCCTGACAGACGAGGCAAAGACCACGATCTTTCAGGTAGCGGTATCAGCTAAACTGTCCACGTTTGACAGTAAAAATGCTAACCGTGACTCTCATATGATGGAAGTTACAGAAGCATTGAAATTTCCAAATGTCACTTACGTCAGTAACTCTGTTACTATTGAAGGTGGCGACTTTACTTCCAGCGGAAACATTACTTTTCATGGTGTCAGTGTTCCGGTAGCGCTTAAGGGTAAACTAACGAAGGAAGGCAATAAGCTGATTTTTACTGGCAATTTCAATCTAAAGATGACCCAATTTGGAATAACACCTCCATCTCTGATGGGAATTTCAGCTGAAGATAATTTCAAGCTTGAATTCAAAGCGGTATATCAATAGTCGAAACTGCTTCCTCCGAGGAATTCCCTTAATACCGAAGTGGGTGGAATCTCCGTTTCTGGAATGGAATAGAAATAGGAGATAAAGATCAGTAGTCTTACGGCTTCCGCATACTCAGGTTCGTTTTCCTTTACAGATTTCAGAAGGGTATTGGCAAATCTTTTCATCACTGCCAGCTCATATACCAGGGCTGAATTGAACATGATATCGGCATTTTCCTGGAAAGGAAAAATATGTTTATCCTCACCTCTCCGTACGCTGGGCCATCTTTTAATCGTTTTGGATGCGCTATAACCCCTGTATTTTGCATCCCGTATCATTCTGCGCAGCAGTCGGTTATCTGTTGTGGGCACGTAAGTATGCTCATCAAAAGAAATCTGAGTCAGGGCAGAAATGAATATCTTGAAAGTTGCGTCCGGATCGATCATAGGAATCAGTTCCGGATTAAGGCCATGGATTCCCTCTATGATCAGGATATTATCTTTCTCCATTTTCAGATAATCACCCTTGAAAACCCGAGAGCCGGTTTGGAAATCGAACCTGGGCATTTCTACTTGTTCCCCGTTTAGCAGCTTTACCAATAGCTGGTTGAAAAACACTACATCGATGGCTTGCAGCGATTCAAAATCCAGTTCGCCATGCTCGTCAAGAGGGGTATGCTCGCGGTCGACAAAGAAATCATCCAGAGAGATCTGTTTCGCATGCAAACCATTGACAGCCATTTGAATGCTGAGTCTCTTGCTGAAAGTGGTCTTCCCTGAGCTGGAGGGCCCTGCGATGAGTACGATATTTATTTTGTCATGTTTCTCAGTGATCAGGGTGGCAATCTCGGCAATCTTCTTCTCATGAAGTGCTTCAGAAACTTTAATCACATTACCGGCTTCACCGTTTTCGACCATCTTGTTTAGGTGCGAGATATCACTTACTCCTAATAGTCGTGCCCTTTGTTTGTGTTCCCTGAATATCCCAAAGAGTTTATCTTGTTCAATTGCCGGTTCCAATTCGTAAAAGTCGTTCTGTTTGGGGAACCGTAGCAGGATTCCGTCGTAATATTTTTCCAGGCCAAACATGGTAACTTGTCCGGTGGAGGTGAGCTGATGGCCGTAAAAAAAATTTACATGACCACCCAGTTCGAAAAGAGGTGCGTACAAACGCCCGTAAGCTTTGAAGAGTTCTGCTTTCCTGGTAAGGCCTTCTTCTTCGAATAACTGGACGGCTTTTTCTGTTAGCATAGCCTTACGGAGGACGGGCAGGTCCTGGTGGACAATTGATTTCATTTCTTCCCTGATCTGCCAGATATCCTCTTCTGTAAGAGGATGATCGAGTTCTTGCAGACTGCAATAATATCCTTTGGAGATGGCATGATCTATTCTCAGGCTGGCATCGGGCCAAAGGTTTTTTACTGCCGCATAAAAGATGAAAGATAAGGTGCGCAGGTAGATTCTTTGACCGTCGCGGTTGGAATAATCGAAGAATTCGATCTGCTTTGGTTTGACTAATTCAAAATCCATCGGTTTGACCCTGTGGTTCACATAAGCGCCGCAGATCACGCCATCCAATTTTATATTCATGGTTTGTGCAATCTCCGCCAGGGTGGTTCCCAATGGGAAAAATTCGCTGGTACCGGTATTGGCACAGAAAATTTCAATGTTCTTCATGCTAACAAAATTAAACAGAATTTATAAGAAAAGCCGCAATTTTCATCGCGGCTTTTCTTATAAATTTCTCTTTGATAATCACTTCTTATCGATCTTGCTTTCGAGTTCATCGAGACGATCGTTGGCTGAGTGAACCATCATGGTAATGCGTACGAACGGTCCGGCGATCAGAAACAGCGCTGCTGAAATGGCCAGCATTGGCCAGTTAGAATAAATGATGCTGCAAATGATACCGCCAAAACCTATTAAGGCTGCGATAATACCTCCCGGTACACCGAGCGGACATCTTAGTTTTTTCTTTTCTTCCATACTCAATACGTCTTTAGTTTATTAATTAAATCTTGCCTGGCAGGGACTTCCCTGTAAACAATTTCATTGTTAATTAAGAGTGTAGGCACAGCATATATGCCTAATTTCATGGTTCTTACCATACCAACCGGCAAATTGGCCATGGTAGTTTCAAGTTTAAACCGATCTCCAAATTCTGGTAAGATTTCCTGAAGCATCCGTTTAAGAATTTTGCAGTTGGGACAAGTCAGGGTATAGAACATCTCTATTTTGATGGGGTCTTTATCAATCATATATTTTCTAAACGAGATAAATTAAGTAAAGTTACAAATATCCCCAGATACTAACCGCGTTGACGGGTGAGTTCTTCCCGCAGGTATTTTGCTGTATAGGAATGTTCATCCCGGATAAGTTCTTCAGGAGTTCCGGCACAAAGTAAACGACCACCTTCTCGGCCACCTTCTGGACCAATGTCGATAATGTGATCTGCCATCTTGATCACCTCCATATTATGCTCTATGACGATCACCGTATTCCCTCTTTCCACCAGTTTATCCAGCACGCAAAGCAGTACCCTGATATCTTCAAAATGAAGTCCTGTAGTGGGTTCATCAAGAATATATAATGTCCTTCCGGTATCCCGTTTGCTAAGCTCGGTGGCCAGTTTCACCCGTTGTGCCTCTCCACCCGATAGTGTTGTCGAAGCTTGACCAAGCGTAATGTAGCCAAGACCAACCTCTTCAATGGTTCTTAACTTATGAGAGATGGAAGGAATATTTTCGAAGAAGGCAACTCCCTGTTGGATGGTCATATCAAGAACGTCGCTGATGGATTTGCCCTTGTATCTGATCTCCAGGGTTTCGCGGTTGTATCGCCTGCCGTTGCATTTGTCACAATGGACATAAACATCGGGCAGAAAATTCATCTCAATCGTTTTTAATCCTGCTCCTTCGCATGCCTCGCACCGTCCGCCTTTCACATTAAAAGAGAATCGCCCTGGTTTGTACCCACGGATTTTCGCCTCAGGAAGAAGAGTAAAAAGGGTTCTGATTTCCGTGAAGACCCCACAATAGGTCACGGGGTTGGAACGTGGTGTACGTCCGATGGGAGACTGGTCGACCTGAACGACCTTATCGAGATGAGAGATTCCTTCAAGGACCTGGTAGGGCAGGGGATCGTCGAGCGACTTGTAAAAATGCTGACTAAGGATGGGAAGTAGGGTCTCGTTGATCAGGGTCGATTTGCCGCTGCCCGAGACGCCTGTTACGCAAATAAATTTGCCCAGCGGGAATTCAACATCAACCGATTTAAGGTTATTCCCGGAAGCTCCTTTTAGCATCAGGCTTTTGCCGTTTCCAGGGCGTCGGGCAGAGGGAATTTCGATCTCTTTCTGACCCGTCAGGTATTGGGAAGTAAGGGTGTTGGCCTTCAGCACTTCTTCCGGAATTCCGGAAGCCACGATCTCACCACCGAACCTTCCGGCATGAGGTCCCATGTCGATCAGATAGTCGGCCTGCAACATCATATCGCGGTCGTGCTCCACAACAATCACTGAATTACCGGTATCACGCAGTTGTTGCAGAGACCGGATTAGCCGTAAGTTATCACGATGGTGCAGTCCGATGCTCGGTTCATCGAGAATATACAAGACATTAACCAACTGTGAACCGATCTGGGTTGCCAGTCGGATACGCTGTGATTCGCCGCCTGAAAGAGAGGCAGAAGGACGGTCGAGCGAAAGATAATTCAGTCCGACATCCAGCAGAAAGCTCAGGCGGGTGCTGATTTCCTTGTTGACCTCAGCAGCAATCAGGAGTTGCCGCGGACTCATTCTCTCCCCAATGCCTGAAAAGAAGGCCGACAATTCACCAATATCCATTTTCGCCAGTTCGGCAATATTCTTTCCGTCAATTTTGAAATGGAGAGGTTCCTTTTGAAGTCGCTGACCATTGCATTCGGGGCAAATGCAGGTCTTATGAAACTGGTCTGCCCACTTTTGTGCACTCTTCGAGAGGTTGTCACCTTTCTGGTTCACAACATATTTAACGATCCCCTCGTAGGTCATCATGTAATCGATGGAGCTTCCCAAGGGTGAATTTTTGAGCTGGATCCGCTCGCCTGTTCCATGCAGGATGGCGTTAAGTACTTCTTCGTCGATCTCCCCGACAGGTGTTTTCAAGTTGAAATTGTACTTGTCAGCTAATGCCTCCAGCTGCCAGAATATCAGCGTATTCTTATAAGGTCCCAGAGGCGCAATTCCTCCCTGTGTGATTGACAGAGTAGGATCGGGAACGATCTTCGAGAAATCTATTTCGTTGATTTCACCCAGACCGTTACATTTTAGGCAGGCACCTTTTGGCGAATTGAAGGAAAACGTATGTGGCGCCGGATCGTTGTAGGATATTCCGGTCGTGGGGCACATCAGGTGACGCGAGAAATAGCGGACCGAACCAGCATCAGGGTCGAGGATCATCACGATTCCTTCTCCATGTTTCATGGCCCTTTCGAGTGAATCCCGCAATCTTTTCCGATCTTTTTCTTCAACAACGAGTTTGTCGATGACCATCTCAATATGATGGCTCTTGTACCTGTCAACTTTATATCCGTGTGTCAACTCAGTAATGACCCCATCTACACGGGCATGCAGAAATCCCTTTCGTCTGATCTGCTCAAACAGTTCGCGATAGTGTCCTTTTCTTCCCTTAACAATCGGAGCCAGTAAGATCGTTCGCTTGTTTTCATAGTCTTTGATAATCAGTTCAATGATCTGATCATCACTGTATTTCACCATTTTTTCTCCTGTATTAAAGGAGAACGCCTCTCCGGCTCGCGCGAAAAGCAGACGAAGAAAATCATAGATTTCAGTTACTGTTCCTACTGTAGATCGTGGATTTTTATTAGTTGTTTTTTGCTCAATGGAGATGACCGGACTCAGACCTGTAATCTCGTCAACATCGGGACGTTCCATGTTCCCCAGGAAACTTCGGGCATAGGCCGAAAAGGTTTCGATGTATCGTCGCTGACCTTCCGCATAAATAGTGTCAAATGCAAGCGAAGATTTCCCGCTTCCACTAAGACCGGTAATAACAGTCAGCTTGTTACGCGGAATTGAAACGGAAATATTTTTCAGGTTGTGCTCACGGGCGCCCCTGACGACAATTTTTTCTTCGCCATCCATGGGATTGATCTTCAATTTTTCAATGTCTCAAAAGACCGTGTTCCTGGCTCCGGAATTTTAACCAAATAACTTTTTCTCGCCGGATTTTTAAGATAGGACTGTCTCAGCCAGGGGTTAAAATATTTTAGGAGTTTGTAGTTTATGCCTTGCTGATGAGCATATGCAGCAAGGTTTGATACGCTTCCGGTCAGGGGAATTTCCTTACATTTTAGAATAGGGTATTTCTCTTCATCGGAAACTTTGAAACCATATTTTTCAGAATTTTCGAGAATCAGTTTCAGTGCCAGGATGCGGTATACATACCTGGATGTCTCATCATTCAGCAGCAGGTCAAAATAATTTTTACTGTCCTGTAGTTCAGTTTGCCTTTTGATACCGGCAATGCCAGCGTTGTAGGAGGCAGCGACGATGATCCAGCTTCCATACTGGTGGTAAGAGTGATTCAGATACCGGCAGGCTGCTTCTGTGGATTTCTCCATATTGTACCGCTCATCGACTTCGTTGTTGACCTCGAGTCCGTTTTCGGCAGCTGCTTTTTTCATCAATTGCCACAACCCAACTGCTCCGGCAGGAGAGATGATTCTTTCCTGAAATCCGCTTTCTGCCAGGCAAAGAAACTTGAAATCGTCGGGGATGTTGTTTTTCTTCAGAATGGGTTCGATGAGATGAAAATAGCGAACAGATTTCTTAAGGTATAAGATAGTTTGGGATTGGAAATAACTGTTAACTAGTAATTCCCGGTCGAGTGACTCGCGGATATCGAAATTGTTGAGCGCAATCTTCTCCCCGGCAAATTCAACAAAAGCGGGTATTTCTACCGGAGTAGTGAAATTTCTGGAAGGTTCTGGTGCAGGCAACTTTTCCTGTACTGGTGCAGAGTTGATAAACAGTCCGCATGAAATAACACAAACGGCTATTAAAGAGAAGGTTATTGCAAGTTTTGGGAGAGACTTTCTGTATTTTGACATCTTATACTACTTTCAAAGTGAACGATTGGATGAATCTGCGAAGATAGTTTTTTCGTTCAAAGCAGACAAGAATTTACAGAAGGAGAGAAAAAAACCCTGTAGGAGGAGGATTCTAGAAGTTATAAGCGATCCCAGTGAAGATACCAAGCTGCATCGGCTTGATATTAACCATATTATTGACGCTTACAGAATTCATAAACTGTTTAATCCTTGGTTCAACAGTAAGGATGAGCTTGTTCCCAAGGTCGTACCCAAATTCAAGACCGGCAGAACCGGAATAAAGTACGTTCCTGATGTTATCAGTATTCCCATGTGACAGGGTAATGCCATTCTCAACGACTGAAGCTGAATTTCCAACCAGGAAATTAGAGCTGATTCCACCAGTAACACCAACTGATAATTTTTTGTCGATCAATTTATAAGTTGCCTGGATAGGAATTTCCAGGTATTTAAATTCCTGAGAGATATCAGAGATGAAAACGTTGGAGGCATTTGTTGCCATTCCGTTGGAATATACAATACTGGAGACAGGTGGCAGATATACGGAAACATCCCTTGTGAGGTTACCACTTTTTTCGATGGGCTGAAGATAGGTGATGCCTGAAGTCTGGCTCAATGAATAAGCCGAATGGCTTCCCTGTTTCATTTGGGAAAATCTGATCCCCGAACTGATAGTTACTTTGTCGCTCACTTTATAAGAGGCCACCATACCACCTCCGACAGTATTAAGTGACTTGGAATCTGTACCAGCTGTGGCGGTTCCTGAAAGCATAGCGGTAAATGTTTCACTTATTTCCGCTTTTAAACTCCAAAGGCTTATGGACGAAGTCGCCTTTTTACCTGCAGTTGCCTGGCGGTTATTCCCGTCATAATATTGCTGATTCTTTGGCTGATTTTTCAACCAGTCTGGGGAAGGATCTTTCTTAACCTGACTTGCAGAAGAACCTTCTTTTTCTGCTTTTTGTGGATCTTTGACTACTTCGGCTGATGCCAGTTGCGATTCGACTGTAGGAGCCACAGATTTCCTGGCAGATTTTATAGCAGCGTGTGTTACGTTGATTCGTGAGGATGGATTTTGCAGATTAGAGGCCAGTGGTCCGGAAGATGGCTTTGTAATAACACTTACCTGTTCCTGACCCGGATTCAAAGACTCCTTCGGTTGTGTAATTTGTTGTGAAATTAAACCGTTATTGACCTGTTTCTGATCGAGCGTGAACCATCCTGCCATCAAGGCGAGTACGAGGGCAGCAGCGATTCCGATTACGGTCTTAAATTGATTTATTCTCCGGACTTTTCTTTGAGAAATCATCTCCTCATTGATCTTAGACAAGAGATTTGCCGGAGGAGTCATTTCCAGATTCCCCAGGATCTCTTTAAAGAGCTGATCAATGTGATGATTTTCTCTGTTCATTGTAAGTTATTTATACTTTATCTTTTCACCAAAATACTCGACTACATTTTTCTGCAGAATCACCCTTGCCCTTGACAAGTTTGATTTGGATGTTCCTTCCGAGATGCTCATCATTTCTGCAATCTCCAGATGTGAATAACCCTCAATGGCAAAAAGGTTAAAAACCATTTTGTACCTCGGTGGCAATTCCTGAATGATCCTGAGCAGGTCGTTCGCTGAGATAGAGGAAATCGTCTCTTCAGCATATTCAACGGATTCGAAGATTCTCATTTCTTCTACCGGATAGAGCCGGTCATTCTTCCTGAATTTTTCGAGGGCCGTGTTGACCATGATCCGTTTTATCCAACCCTCAAAAGAACCCTTGAATTCGAACTGACTAATCTTGTTAAAAACCCGGATGAACCCTTCCTGCATGATGTCTTCAGCCTCGTCGGAATCCTTCGCATATCTTAGACAGACGCCATACATTTTAGCCGAAAAGTGATGGTACAGTGCGGTTTGAGCGCTACTGTTACCCTCCTGGCATTTTTGTATAATATCATCTAAGTGATTCACTTTAACAGCTAAATGAAAGGATTTGGATAATTTTCTAACTATTTAAAATAATCAGCTCCAAAGTCTCAATAAGTTGTTAAAGTATGAACTTGAAGCCAACAATCAAACCTATTTTTTGATTGCCAACCGTACACAAGATGGTGGCAGTATCAAAATGGTTGCGTCAAAATAACTAATAATGCATAATCAGATGCAAATTGCGAAGACTATCATTTTTTTTCTGGGTTTGCCATTCGTAATTCTGTGATTTTAGTTTCCCATCAGCTCCGCGAGTTTCTTTGCAAGTTCCTCACCGCGAAGGCCTTTGGCGATAATCTTACCACTCTTATCTAGAAGGAAGGAGGTTGGGATTGCAGAAACACCATATTTTTGCGCAATTTCGCTTTGCCAGAATTTTAGTTCAGAAACCTGGTGCCAAATCAAGTGATCATCGGCAATAGCTTTTACCCATGCTTCTTTTTCACGGTCGAGCGATACCCCGACAATATCGAATCCTTTGTCTTTGTATTTTCCATAAAGAGCTACCACATTTGGATTCTCGTGACGGCATGGTTGGCACCAGGCGGCCCAGAAATCAATCAGCACAAATTTTCCTTGGATGGAGGAGAGTTTAAAAGTACCACCATCCGGTGTTGGAAGCGTAAAGTCAGGAGCCATTGTTCCAACTTCTGCTACCCTCATCTTATCGGCAATTTTTTTCAACTCACTAACATAGATAGACGGGTGAACGGAAGGATTCAGAAATGCGATCAGCGTATCAATTTCAGCTGCCTTAATAGTTTGTCCGAATTGTACTAAGGCCACAAACGGAGATACTGGTGAGCTTTTATGGGTACGGATGAAGTTTTTCGCATAAACGGCCATATTTTGATTCATTGCATCGAAATCTATCCGGGCTTTTTTCATCCCTTCCTGGTCGCCTGAAGATTGCGCTGTCATGAATCTCTGCTGCATTCCCTGCGCCTCCTTGGATAGGGTCATCAGTTCTTTTTGGTACATGCTGAAGTCATCATTGGATTTAGATCCTTTCACAATCCCTTTACCAATACTGTCAGTACTTGCTTCAAGTGTCATGGTTCCGTTCTCGGCAAAAAATTGGGCAATCATCTGATTCGGACCCATGGCGACGACACGAAGTTCCGGAAGATCGGCTTTCCCTTTGAGCTGAAATTTGCCTTTGCTAATATTGGTAGAATCTTCGACGAACCATTTCCCATCTGCATATTTCATCAGCTGAATCTGACCTGTCTCTTTCCCCTTAAATTCACCATTTATTACGAATTTATCCGGTTTGGCGCAGGAGATGATACTATATGTAATCAATCCTAAAAATAGAAATTTCTTAATCATTTGGTTTTCAATATTTAAGGGTTATTTTGCAACCCGCATGTATATTATAAAGGTCAAAAATAGGAAAGTTTTTCAGAAGCAAGGTTCACTGTTTGGCAATCGATTCAAAATATTTTTCCAACAGTTGTTGTGCGGCAACGAAAGGACTGATCCTGTCGTCTGTCACTTTATTTTCCAGAATTGCCAAAGCAGTTCTTACTTGTTTATTGTGGTAGAAGTTTCCTTTCAGGCTCTCTTCGATGGTTTCAAACATCCAATACCTGGATTGTGTCGCACGTCGTTGCTGGAAATATTTATTTTCCTTAACCAGTTCCAGGTAATCTTCAATGCAATTCCATACTTCGTTGATACCTGTTTTCCTAATGGAAGAGCAAGCCATGACCTGTGGATTCCATCCCGAGACAGGTGGAGGAAAGAGATGAAGTGCATTTCTATAAAGGGTGACAGCTGAGTTGGCACGGTTGATATTATCTCCGTCAGCCTTGTTGATCACAATGGTATCGGCCATCTCCATGATTCCGCGTTTTATTCCCTGCAATTCGTCTCCGGCACCTGCAATCTGAAGAAGCAGGAAAAAATCCACCATGGAGTGTACGACGGTCTCAGACTGTCCCACACCCACCGTTTCTATGAGGATTATATCGAATCCGGCCGCCTCGCAGAGAAGAATGGTTTCTCTTGTCTTGCGGGCCACTCCCCCCAGCGTGCCGGATGAAGGGCTCGGGCGGATATAGGCATTTGGGTCGGCTGAGAGTGCTTCCATCCGGGTCTTGTCCCCTAAGATGGAACCTTTTGAACGCTCTGAACTGGGATCGATGGCAAGAACAGCCACTTTTTTACCAATGGAAGTAAGGTAGGTCCCAAACGATTCGATGAAGGTACTTTTCCCTGCTCCCGGAACACCGGTAATTCCAATACGGACGGAATTTCCCGAATGGGGAAGGCATTGGCCAACGATTTCCTGGGCAATCTGCTGGTGATCCGGTTTATTACTCTCAATCAGCGTAACAGCCCTGCTCAGGATCGTTCGGTTTCCCTCAAGGATCCCTTCCCGATATTGCTGAACGGATAGCTCCTTATGGATATTTTTCTTCAGAAAACGGTTAACCGAGTCTGCACTTACAGCATCAGGTTGCTCAATACCTTTGTGGACGTTCAGTCCAACGAATTTCGGATCGTTTTCCGGATGAAGCATCTTATTTCATGCGTTAATATTTTGTCTTTCAATGGTCGCATGGAATAGCCACATTTACATTTTGGATTGATGTGAACATATTCTCATGGCTATTTCTTTTGGAGCACATTCCCTGAGATCCTCAGGATAGAAGTCGAAGAATTTGGATCGTTGGAGATGATAGTAATAGTCTTGTTCTGAAGTCCGACCTTGCCATTGGAGTCAAATATAACTTTAAGGTCTGTATTTGCGCCGGGTTTAACCACATTGGTTGTTGGATTGGCAGCAGTACATCCGCAGGAAGCTTTTACACTGCGAAGAAGCAGATCGCTCTTCCCTTTGTTCAGAATTTTAAAGGTATACTCGACTTTCGTTCCTTCCGTGACATCTTTGAAATCATAGACTCTCTCATTGAAATCAATCTGAGGTGCATTTTGTAACTCTTTTTGAGTCAGTTTGGAGAAATCCTCTTCCACTGTGGCGCTCACGTTGATACCGAAATTGTAATTCTCTTCGCCATTATAGGTGACATAAATTCTTGTCATCTGGAAACCCAGTTCCGGAACCTTAGATCCATCAAAAGTTACCACGAAGAATCCGGTGCCATTAGGAGCAACATTTTCAGGAAGGGATTTGATGGTGGTATATGGAAGAACACCCTTGAAGGCAATCTTGACGTTACTACCGGAGACGTTGATGAATTTCAGCGAATCCGTCTTCACTTCGTTATTTTTGATCCGGACGAACGAGAGGTTATTGTTCAGCATCCTGAGTTTTCCCAGATCGATCGGATATTGTTCCGTAATTGACAGCGCTTTTGGTACGACGTCTCCGGAGATCTTCAGTACCTGTGATCCATTAGGAATGTTGGCAGCGACGGTGACAGTCTTGTCGAATCTTCCCGGGCGGCCTTGTGGATTATAGGAAACCTTGATGAAACCTGATTTTCCTGGTAAGACAGGTTCTTTGCTCCATTCCGGGGTGGTGCAACCACAAGAAGCGTTGACGGCAGAAATGACCAGGGGAACTTTCCCTGTGTTCTTAAAATTGAAATTGAAGTTGGCCAAACCGCCATCTTCCTTGATTTTGCCAAAATCATGCTCCATACCTTCAAAAGCCATGTCGGCAATAGTCTGAGCGCCAGCATTCAACCCAAAAATGAGGAAAAGCGCTACAGTAAACAATCGAACTGAATATCTCATAATAAAAAAATTAAGTTGCCTTAGTTTAAAAAATCTACAAAATTTATGCCAAATGGCGTACTATATATTTTGTCAGGTACAAAACTAAAAAAATTATTCATCCCCAAAAAAGACACCCATTTTCCTGGCCTTTTCAATCAGGGAATCATTTGGATCGACGAGGCTGAGTTTTCCGCCTACTCTTTCAAGGGGAATTGATCCAATCTTACCGTTTTTCACGGCTACCATCTGACCATAATTGCCATCCGCAATCAGTTCGACCGCATAGGCGCCATACCTTGTAGCAAGAATGCGATCCATTGCCGACGGACTTCCACCTCTTTGAACATACCCAAGACGCGTATCTCGTGTCTCAATTCCTGTAAGTGTCTGAATTCTTTCGGCAATGTAAGAGGAAGCCGATAAGTGTGGAGGATGTTCTATTCCTTCGGCAACCACCACGATTGAATAGGGTTTTCTCATGGAAAATCGGTCCTCAATGGATTGGCAGACACTATCAATGTTGTATTTTATCTCTGGTATGAGAATGATATCGCCACCTCCGGCTAATCCGGCATAGAGTGCAATCCAGCCGGCATCGTGCCCCATCACTTCAATCACCATTGCCCGTTGGTGGGAGTTGGCGGTGGTGTGCAGCCTGTCAATAGCCTCTGTTGCTATCGTGACTGCCGAGTCGAAGCCAAATGTTATTTCGGTGCCAAAAACGTCGTTATCGATGGTTTTCGGGATTCCGATTACATTGATACCCATTTTTTGTAGCTGGGCTGCAGTCTTCATGGTACCATTTCCTCCGATGCAAACGATGCAATCCAGCTCCAGATCCGTGTAATTTTTCTTGATTAAGGCTGGCTTTTCATTCGTTTCTTCACCCTTTTCCATCTTGAAAGGTTTCTCCCGTGAAGTACCCAGGATCGTCCCACCCACGGTAAGAATGCCTGAAAGCTTGGATTCATCCAGTTCGATGTATTCTTTCCAGATGAGTCCGCTGTATCCGGCGGTAAATCCGATTACTTCCATTCCATGGTTGAGGATGGCTGTTTTTCCAACACCCCTGATGGCTGCGTTCAATCCGGGACAATCTCCCCCAGCCGTTAATATCCCTATTCTTTTTGCCATATTGTCATTAACCTTGAATTCATTACGTCGTTTCTGTTTCCAAAGTTACAACGATTACAATCCACTGCCGATAATTAGTAACTTTTTTATTTGTTTTGCATTAAATTTGTATTTTCGCAATAGAAGATTTTACAATCAAAACAATTTTTCATATGAAGAAGATATTTATTATAATGACTTCAATTGCCTTAATGGCGGTAAGTTGTAATATTCAACCGAAGAAACCTTCTGCCGATTCGCAGAAAGGCAATGAGGCTTTGAAGAGCGCTCCAATTCAGGAGATGAATAAATTAACTCCTTCCGAAGCGAGTCAGGGATGGCTCCTGTTATTTAACGGACAGAATGGAGAAGGCTGGCGTGGAGTCAATAAAACGGAGTTTCCTGCCGGATGGGTCGTCGAGGATGGTAGTCTTAAATGCATCGGATCCGGCCGTGGAGAAGCAGGGGCAGCGAATGGTGGTGACATTCTTTTTGCCCAAAGGCAATTTTCGAATTTCGATCTGAAGATTGAATGGAAGATATCAGAGGGAGGTAATTCAGGGATTTTTTACCTGGGTGCCGAAAAGAAAGGTAAGGAGATATGGAGAACCGCTCCTGAGTTCCAGGTGCTCGATAACGAACGTCATCCTGATGCATTGCTGGGGAAGGACGGTAACCGGAAAGCCGGATCACTATACGACCTGATTCCTGCTAAGCCACAGAATACGAAGCCTGCAGGCGAATGGAACACTGTTGAAATTATTGTTTATCAGGGTACTGTCGTTCACAAACAAAATGGAGAAACGATTTTGGAGTACCATCTCTGGACTCCTGAATGGAACGAAATGGTGAAGAATTCAAAGTTCCCTTCCTATAATCCTGACTGGGCCAATGTTCCTAAGGAAGGTTATATCGCACTACAGGATCACGGTAACGATGTTTGGTTCAGGAATATCAAGATCAGGCCTCTGTAAAAATAGTCAGTTGAATTTTTTGCCCTTCGGGGATTTGCGAGAGAAGCATTCTTGCTGTTAATCAGTCTGGTGAATAACCTGATTCATTCAGGATTTTGTGGTAATCGTTTTCTTGCATCAAGGCATTCAGCGATACCTGGGGATTCTTATTCATAAAGCTTTTAACAATCTGCCATCCGATCCAGGCGCCGGTTCTTCCAGGTGATTTCTGTCCGAATGGGGAGGTAAAAGGAGCTGGGTTGATAAATCTGACCAATTCCATCCTTTCTCCTGAGAATAACATTTTCTTCTCAATGAGGTAACTCCACATTTCTGTCTGGTGAACCTCACACCATTTCAGCTGATCGAGGGTGTATCCTATCTTCAGACTGTCAGGACCATCCGGAATCATTGCATCCAGAAAATAGAGAAGCTTCCCCTGATGGATCATCGCAGACACAAGGTTTTCTGTATTTCCCTTATATTCAAATTGTTGAGAAGCTAAGCCGTACAATGCGTCATAGACAATTTTTTGCGGATTCATGTTGCGTCGCTTGTAATCCGGAATGCCAAGCTGACTATAAAATCTACATTGTGATCCAAGGTATTTGTCCAGACTGATTCCAAGAACCTCCGGAGTAGTCACGATCGATTGGTTAAATCCGGAGAGATAGGTGCAAATGAAGGGTGCCCTGAGCTCCGGATAGTAGTATTTGAAATGCCTGAAGGCTTGCTCCAGCTGATCAGCGTATGGTTCGAAATTTTTGAACAGCGAATCAGAATAGTGTTTGGGACCGATGTAGGAAGAATCCTTCAGAAAAGTAAAGAGGTAGGTAGAAAAAAGTGAATCCTGCGATCCGCCAATACCCAGGATCTCCTGATTATACACTTCGAAAAATTCATTGTATTTCCTTTGCAGGGCAGGAAGGATGACCTTGAAATTTTCACCGTTTACCTGCGCAAGGTCCTGATCCAACCGCCCAACTTTCACTTGTATATTAATCTTTGACACATCAATCTTCAATGGATTCCTGCTGCACGAGAAAATCCCGGCAATAATTAAAATCCCGATTAAATATTTGATATTCAATTTCATACTATTCTTTTGTTTTCTCAGGTATCGTTCTCAATTTATCAACATTGCGCGTAATTTAAAGGGTAACCATCCAGGATTTGGGCTACATTCCCCCTGTTCCTTATTCTCCCTTCTGCCAACGACTTGCTACATAACTCCAAACCTCATTTCCCAATTTTCACATTTCCCAATTTCCCTTTTCACTTTTCGCCGTGAATTTATCTATTTTTGTCGTGTCACCAATCTTTTTGATTCATGCGGATTGCCTTGGCTCAACTGAATTACCATGTAGGAAATTTTCCCGAAAATAGTGGGAACATTATCAATGCCATTGAAAAGGCGAAAGCCGGTAAAGCCGACCTCATTGTTTTCTCGGAGTTGTCAGTTTGTGGCTATTATCCTAACGATCTCTTGGAACGGCTTGAATTCATTCAGGAGTCGCTTGATGCTATCCGGAAGATTGCCGTTCATTGTGATGGTATCGCAGCCGTAGTTGGGGGTCCCAGCATCAACCCGAGTCCAAACGGGAAAATGCTCTATAATTCTGCTTTTTTCCTACTCAACGGATGCATCCAAAGTATTCACCACAAGACCTTGCTGCCTACTTATGATGTGTTCGATGAATACCGTCATTTCGAATCCAACAGGGAGTTTAATATTGTTGAATTTAAGGGTTTAAAACTGGCTGTGACGATCTGTGAGGACCTTTGGTATAACCAGAAGGTCATGAATTCCTTTGGAAGGGAGAACCTTTATGCGACCTCTCCGATGGAGGAATACAGTAAATTGAAACCTGATCTTGTCATTAATCTCTCGGCTTCTCCTTTCTCTTTCCACCAGGAATTTACCAGAAAAGAAATACTTATCGGGAATGCGGTAAAATATGATGTTCCGTTGGTTTATGTGAACCAGGTGGGAGCCCAGACGGAATTGATATTTGATGGTGGATCGATGATGATCGACCGGCTAGGTGAAGTGGTAAAAGAACTGGCCTATTTCAGGGAAGATTTTGCCATTATTGATACGAGTGAAGTTATCCCTGAGGAGATGCAAAATCAGTCGGATCCGATGGAGAAAATTTACCAGGCTCTCGTTCTTGGTATAAGCGATTATTTCAGGAAATCAGGATTTAAAAGGGCCACACTTGGTCTGTCGGGCGGTATCGATTCTGCCCTAACCCTCGTTCTGGCGGTCCGGGCTCTGGGTGCCGAAAATGTGAAGGTTCTGCTGATGCCTTCACAATATTCTTCAGACCATTCAGTGACCGATGCGATCGATTTGGCAAATAAACTGGGTGTCTCCTATGAGATCGTTTCTATTCATGGTATAGCAAATGAATTTGACCAGGCAATGGCTGATGTTTTTCACGGATTGCCTTCTGACCTGACTGAGGAGAATATTCAGGCCCGTGTCCGGGGAACGCTGCTGATGGCATTCACGAATAAATTTGGGTACATTTTGCTTAATACTTCCAACAAGAGTGAAGCTGCAGTGGGCTATGGTACCCTTTATGGGGATATGAACGGAGGACTTTCTGTTCTCGGCGACCTCTACAAGTCAGAAGTTTATCTGCTTTCAAATTATATTAATAGGGAAGAAGAGATCATTCCGATTAATACAATCCAGAAACCTCCTTCGGCAGAATTGAGGCCGGGGCAGAAGGATTCTGATTCCTTACCGGAATACGACTTGCTTGATCGGATTTTATATCAATACATAGACCTTGCGAAGAGTGTGCAACAGCTGATCGATGAAGGATTTGAAGAATCTGTTGTCCGGAAGGTGGTGACGCTGGTCAACCGCAATGAATACAAACGTTTTCAGGCACCTCCGACGTTACGCGTTTCCTCTAAGGCATTCGGATTCGGAAGAAAGATGCCGATTGTGGCGGTTTACCCGAAGTAGTTTGCGCTGCAGGCGTATGCCCTTCGCTTGCTCTCGTCCACTCACTCCAGCGGATTAGCATATTAGCATATTAGCACATTAGCAAATTATCACATTATTTTATATTTTTGATGTTGTAAAACATTTTTTTAGATCAATGTCCGATATCCTTAGTTTTGAGAGTCAATTTAGAGGCGAAAACTGCATCTTTAATTTGCTGACTTCAGGGGAGATGTCTGTCTTGAAAGCTAATTGCACCGTTATCCGTTTCCGGAAGAATGATTATATCTTCAAAGAAGGTGACACACCAGACGGGATGCAGTATCTTGCAGAGGGAAAGGTCAAGATGATCAAAGAAGGCATCAGCGGCAGAGAGCAGATCATCAGGATGTTTACCGAAAACGGACTGATCAGTTATCGCTCCCTTTTGGCTGGAGAGCCCCACAACGGAACAGCAATCGCCATTGAAGATTCCGAGATTGTGACGATACCTCCTGAAATCATGTACCAGGTCTTGTTGAAAAACTATAATTTTTCCCTTGCCTTGCTTAAGGACCTGGCACTCGAACTGGGTCATTCCAATCACCGGACGGTCAGTCTTACACAAAAGCACATCCGTGGAAGACTTGCCGAGTCGATTCTGTTCTTAAAGGAGAAATATGGATTTGAAAATGATAGCCAGACCTTGAAAGTGTACCTCTCGCGTGAAGATCTGGCCAGTCTCTCCAACATGACTGCTTCCAATGCCATCCGGACGCTTTCGACTTTTGCAGGAGAGAAAATTATTGCCATGGATGGCCGTAAAATCAAGATCACTGATCTTGCGAAACTGGAGAAAATCAGCAAGCAAGGATAGTTATTCTTCGAAGTAGACCCTTTTTACCCTCTGACCAACTGTCGTAAGGACTTCATAAGGAATCGTCCCCATCCATTCCGCTACTTGGCTGACCGGTTGACCCTCGCCGAACAGGATGACTGTATCATCCTCCCTGCAATCAATATCTGTTACATCGGCCATGCACATGTCCATACAGACGGTTCCAACGACCGGAGCAGATTGTCCGCTGATGAGTATACTGCCTGCGCCATTGCCAAGCTTTCTGCTGAAGCCGTCGGCATAGCCTATCGGGATAACGGCAATCCTGGCAAGTCGGTCTGCCACAAAATGTCTTCCATATCCTACACTTTCACCCGGATGAACCGTCTTGATCTGGGAGATGGTCGATTTGAGTGTAGCGACATTTTTCAGCCATGCTGACTGTCCGGCACTGGCTCCGTAAAGACCGATACCTAATCTTACCATGTCCAGCTGCATCTCGGGAAATCGTTCTATTCCTGCAGAATTAAGGATATGCCGGAGGATTTTATAATCGAAACGGGAGATGATTATTTTGCTAAGTGACAGAAATAGGTTAAATTGTTGGTGTGTAAAGGCGTCATTATTTTGATCTTCACTGACCGCCAGATGGGTAAAAACGGACCTGATATATAAGGTATCCCTTGAAAGGATAAATTCTGCGAGATCTGCAATCTCTTGTGCCGAATCGAATCCCAGGCGTTTCATTCCTGTGTCAATTTTAATGTGCACAGGGAAACTGGTTGTGGCGCTTCTCCTTACTGCCTCCTCAAAACTACGGAGGAGAGAGAACCGGTAGAGGTTTGGTTCCAGACGATTTTCAATCATCGTACTGAAACTGTGCTCCTCCGGGTTCATGACGACAATTGGCAGATCGATACCGGCGTTGCGCAGTTCGATTCCCTCGTCTGCGATGGCGACAGCCAGGTAATCGACTCTTCTGAACTGTAGGATCCGTGCGACTTCTACTGAGCCTGTCCCGTAAGAAAAAGCCTTTACCATCGCCATTAGTTTGGTTTCTGGCCGAAGTTGCTGACGGTAATGGTTGAGGTTGTGAACCATGGCACTCAGGTTGATTTCCATCACCGTCTGGTGTTTCTTCTCCTGAAGCATCGAGGAAATCCGGTCGAAGCGGAAACTCCTTGCACCCTTGAGAAGTACTAGTTGGTTGCGAAAATCCGATTCCGAGAAATGGAGCAGAAACTCCCCGGTATCAGCAAAGAACCTTGATTCGGAAGTGTTGAACAGTTCTCGGAAACGGCTGATCTCGGCACCAATGCCAATGATGCTGTTAATGTTGTGCAGACGAAGGTATTCCGCGACTTCCCGGTAGAGGATTCCTGAATTTTTACCGGATTGAAGTATATCTGAAAGGATGATGGTGCTTTTAAGTTTGCGCGCGATGTTCTGTTGTTCCAGAAAATCCAGCGCATTGAGCAGTGAGGCGGTATCAGAATTGTAACTGTCGTCGATAATGGCGCATCCATTGATCCCCTTTCTGATTTCCAGTCTCATTGAGATCGATGAAAGATGCATGAACTGCTCTTCAAAACTACCAGGTTGGAATCCAGTTGCCAAAAGGTAAGCCCAGCAATGAATGGCATTCTCGATGTGCGCCCCGTCAGTAAATGGAATACAGAGGGTAATTTCAAATCCTTGAAACAGCGCCTTAATGCGGGTCGATTGACCTAGATTTTCCTTTGAAAGTATTTGCAAATCAGCTTTTTCGTTGGCAGACCATCTGAAAAATGCCGGATTTATCTTGTAAGGCACGTTCGAAATGGCCTTATGTACCAATTCGAAATCGCGGCAATAGACTACGAGGTTGCAGTTCATGAAAAGCTTGACTTTCTCTGAAATTAGCTCTTGCTCGGAGGCGAAATTTTCCAGATGGGCATTCCCCGGATGGGTAAAAATGCCGGTGTCAGGCCGTAAAATTGCCTCAAGCTTCTCCATTTCTCCAGGAAAGGAAATTCCGGCTTCAAACAAGGCAAGATCGAAGCTTTCATCCATTAGCCAGACCGACAGTGGGTTGCCGATTTGTGAATTATAACTCCGAGGGCTTCTGACTACATGTAAATGGGGGCCCAGGATTTCGGCCAGCCATTCTTTGACCATGGTCTTGCCATTGCTGCCGGTAATGGCAGTAACCGGGTAATGGAATCTGCGGCGATGGTGTGCAGCAAGTAGCTGCAGGGCATTCAGGGTATTTTCAACCAGTATGAATGAAACAGGATGATTCCCATTTCCCTTATCAGGAAGTCGCTCCACGACAAAAGCCGCGACCTCCTTTTTTTGCGCATCTATAATATAATGGTGTCCATCGTTCCTTTCGTTTTTTAGCGCGAAGAATAGTGTTTCCCCGCCGGAGAGGATGGTACGGCTATCAAAGGAAAGATATTTGATAAGGGAATCCCCGGCTTCTCCCCGCCGAATCAGCCGGCCTCCGACGATTTTGGCAATTTCAGAAAGGGGATATGGAATCATGGTTTTTTGTTGACAGCCTGAAAGCACTCCCTGCAGAGTGGTTCATAACTCTCTTTTTCACCCAGCATCACGAGTTTTTCTGCATCTGTAAGCCGGTGACTGAAATGAGCAATATGGCCGCAGCGCATGCAGACCGCATGAACCTTGGTCACAAATTCCGCACAGGCCATTAATCCCGGCATCGGGCCAAATGGAGCTCCCCTGAAATCCATGTCCAGTCCGGCCACAATTACACGTATGCCCATGTCGGCCAATTTATTGCATACTTCAACCAGATTTTCATCAAAAAATTGTGCCTCATCGATGCCAATGACGTCCATATCGCCGGAGAGTAAAAGGATCGTGGAGGAGTTATCGATGGCGGTCGACCGTATAGAGTTTTCATCATGCGAGACCACCTCCGAAGTCGAATACCTCGTATCGATGGCAGGCTTAAATATCTCCACCTTCTGCTTCGCAATCTCGGCACGACGCAGCCTGCGGATCAATTCTTCCGTTTTTCCGGAAAACATGGAACCGACGACGACCTCAATACTGCCTCGTTTCCGGCCGTTGTTTAAGTTACTCTCTATAAACATAGCTCAAAAATAGTTTTTTTCTCTCTCTTTCAATCATATTTTGGGTGATTGTAGTAAGGTTAAATTTGTATTTTTACCAACATATTGACAGATAGAAAATAATCCGAAAATATTCTGATATGGATAAGATTATGTGGCTGAAGGTGATCAGGGAAGAGCTTGCGATACTCGATCGGCTGGCTGCCGGGATGATAGAAGATGCTAGCCTGACCAGGGAAGAGGTGGAGCTTGCTATCACAAGATCGAAAATTGTGGCTAACGAGTTTGAGGTGTTATATAAGCAAATACCTGTGACACCACCTTCCCTGGAAATCATTTCTGCAGATTCCGCGCCTGTAACTAAAATTACTGCAGTTTTCGAACCAACAGAAAAAGTATCCAAAACCAAGGTGGTACCAACTAAGGTAAATATTGCTCCTGCAGAAGAGGAAACCGCTGTAGTAATTGCTCCTGTTGAACCCTCGCCAGCTGAAGCCATGGATCATTCAATGGAAGAAGCATCCATAGAACCTGTTGTTAGTGTTTCGCCTGTAACAGAAGAAGCACCGTTAAAGGATACTATATATATTACACCTGAAGTTGAATCGGCAGAAGCTTTTACATCAACTGAACCTGCCGATCAAAATGTATTGAACATAGAGGATATTAAGGAACATCAGCCACAATTCAAGGCTGTACCGCTGAAGAGTCTCAAGGATGGTCTGAGCCTGAATGACCGGTATCTTTTTCAACGAGAGCTTTTTGATAATGATAAGACCAGACTGGATGAGACGGTTGCTGCTTTGGACGCCCTGAAAAATATCCAGGAAGCGGTAGCGTTTCTCAAAGCCAATTTTAAATGGATCAAGAGTGAAGCTTCAGAAAAGTTCGTACACCTGGTAAAGAGGAGATTTTCATGAGCAAGTTATACCTCATTCCTACTCCTATTGGAAATCTTGAAGACATTACGCTCAGGGCGATACGGATATTAAAGGAAGTTGATCTGATTCTGGCAGAGGATACCCGAACCTCCTATCACCTGCTAAGGCATTTTGAAATCACGACCAAGCTTGCCTCCCATCATAAGTTTAATGAGCATAAGATGGTCGAAAGGATTGCAGATCAGATCCTGGGTGGAACTTCTATCGCCCTGATTTCTGATGCCGGTACTCCATCGATTTCGGATCCCGGATTCCTTCTGGTAAGGACCTGTCTCGATAAGGGAGTAGAAGTAGAATGTCTGCCTGGTGCAACTGCGTTCGTGCCGGCACTCGTCAATTCCGGATTCCCAAGTGACAAATTCTGTTTTGAAGGGTTCTTGCCACAGAAAAAAGGAAGGGAGAAAAAGCTTACAGAGTTGGAATCTGAATGCCGAACCATGATTTTCTATGAATCCCCTTTCAGATTGATAAAATTGCTCGAACAATTTTCGGCACATTTTGGTCCGGATCGCCTTGTTTCCGTATCGAGGGAGCTCACCAAAGTCTTCGAAGAAAATTTTCGTGGTACAGTAGCGGATGTTCTCCTGCATTTCCAGTCCAAGACGGTGAAAGGCGAGATCGTAGTCGTGCTGCAGGGAAAACCCTCCTGACCCATGACCTATACCCATCTGTTTTTCGATCTCGACAATACCCTTTGGGATTTCAATTCCAATTCATATGATGCGTTATATGATGCCTTGAAGAAGATGGACCTTTTATCCCGGATAGGGGATTATGATAAGTATTTCTCTGTTTACGAGGAAGTTAATGAAAGACTTTGGGCACTTTACCGCGATAATAAGATGAGCAAGAACGTACTCAGAGGATTGCGTTTTGAAGAATCACTCGAATTACACGGTACCCCGATGCCTGGAATTGGAGATACAATCAACGAGGCTTACCTCACTGAAATGCCAAAGCAGCTGAGATTGGTCCCCGGGGCGATCAGGGTACTGGATTACCTGCACCATAAATACAGAATGGCCATCATTACCAATGGTTTCAGGGAAGTACAGGTAGACAAGCTGGATCAGTCGGGCCTGAAGAAGTATTTCGATAAGATGTTTATCTCGGAGGAAGTTGGCGCACAAAAGCCTCACAGGTTGATTTTCGAGCACGCTGTCAAATCCATGAATGCTCCGAAGAAAAAGAGCCTGATGATCGGTGATTCCTGGGACGCGGATATTGTTGGGGCTATGCAGTTTGGAATGGATCAGGTTTATTATTGCCCCAAAACGGATAAATTGGTCTCCCCGGGTGCAGACGCTTCCGGTCAGCCTACTCGTACTAAAACTACCGTGATCGCCCATTTGGAGCAACTTTTGGATCTTTTATAAGCCAATTTTTTACCACTGTCGTACCTGCTGATAGTTTCCTGAACAAAGGCCTGAGCAGAAATTTACATTTTTAAACATTTTTTCTGTTATAAAAGGAGTAATCAGAAAGGTAAGTATGTATATACTACAATCAATTTTATAGTTCTCTGATAAATCTAATTAAAGAATTTGTGAAAAATATTTTAGATACCCCCTAAATATTGCATGTATTTACGTAAAAAACAACAATATTTTGTTTGTACCCCCTAAATTCAGGCATTTAAAATATTATTTTGTTAATCTTGGTTATTTAAATTGATTCCGGACAATTTTACAATTAACAAGACGCACAAATTAATTTGCAGATATACAAGACGATAGACTTTGCTATATTTCCAGAAATTTGATTACCATGACATTTGTCATAAAAGTCAAGAAAAAGGCAGGAAAAAGAATATATACAGGCTATTGCAAGATTATTTTCTTTAAATATATTTGCATCGGATAACAATTTTTAACACATTTGTCGTTTAGGGTTAGGGTATCCTCAAAAATGGGGTATTTGAGCTTTAGATCGGCATCTTTGGCTTTATCCTGCTACTTTTTTGACATTTTTAATGAATTGTTCGAAAAATTTTAGTATTATTAACTATATCACTGTTTAATTTTTGTTTAACGCTAAAAATTTGTCTATGAGAAAAATTTCGCTGTTGCTTGTTTTCCTGGGCTTTATAGGATTACAAGTTGTCTTCGCACAGACCCGTCAAATAACGGGTGTTGTGACTTCCGGCGATGACGGCACCTCTATACCGGGGGTATCTGTCGTTGTGAAAGGATCTACGCTTGGGACTATTACCGACATGGATGGTAAGTTTACCCTCAAAGTTCCACAGACTGCTAAAGCACTTTCTGTATCTTTTGTTGGGATGGCTTCTTCCGAGGTAGCCTTGACGTCTGCAAGTAACTATAAAATTGTTATGCAAGCTGAGGCCGTCAAGGTTGATGAGGTAATCGTCACAGCAATGGGTATCAAGAGAAAACCTAAAGAGATGGGGGTTGCAACTGCCAAGGTTGACAACCAGGAACTCACCTCTGCCGGTGCTTCCAACGTAATGAATGGTATGGCAGCTAAAGTTTCGGGTCTGCAAATCAATACCATCAATAACGGTGTTAACCCGGATACAAAAATTACACTTCGTGGTAACCGCCACTTCCTTGCCAGTAACCAGGCATTGGTTGTTTTAGACGGAGTACCAGTAAGTGCTACTTATCTTAATTCAATTAACCCTAATGATATTGCTGATGTCAATATATTGAAGGGATCTTCGGCTGCTGCTCTTTATGGTAATGATGCTTCCAATGGTGTGATGATCGTTACCACGAAAAAAGGAGACAAAGGCAAGCTGACAGTTAAAATCAGTAATATCACGACTTTTGAGCAGATCTCTTATCTTCCTAATCTGCAAACCAGGTTTGGTAGTGGTTCTGGAGAGAACCTGAGCAATTCAGATAACAATTACACGATGTGGATTGGTCCAGACCGGAATACTGACCCTTATACTTCTTATGAGAACCAGACTTACGGTCCTGAATTCAATGGCCAGATGGTTATCCTAGGTGGTATGCTGGTTGACGGATCCTACCAGATGGTTCCTTACAGCGCAGTGAAGGACCAGAAGAAAAACTTCTTCAATACTGGTATTTCCATGCAAAATGACATCTCTGTGTCTGGTGGTGACGACAAAAGCCATTTCTATCTTTCAGCACAGGATGTGAAGAGTACCGGTACTGTTCCGGATGATACCAACAGAAGAACTGGTGCCCGTATGGCTGCCGGAAGGAAATATGGTATTTTCTCTGCTGATTATTCTATCTCCTTCACCAATACTTCTACCAGCGTGTCTGGAGGTGATATGTATCAGAATCGTGGAGTGTACTGGAATGTTTTGAATACTCCTCCTCATGTGCCGCTTACAGCTTACAAGGATATTATCAACAATCCTTTTGCTACCCTTGATGGATACTTCAATGCTTATTATCCAAACCCATACTGGCAGATCAAACATGCAAGGAACAATACCCGCCGCAACGACGTGCTGGGTTCTGTCAACCTGACTGTTAAACCAACCAAATGGCTGGAGATTTCCAACCGTTCAGGATTAATTTACAACGGTACGAATTATCATAATCACAAGGACGAAGCCATTTACAGCAGTTATTCTAAATCGGATCCATGGAGCCAGGGCCATATGGGTGTAAGTTCTCCTTATGCTGGAAACTCAAGCGATCAGATGAACAATACCATGATTCTGACCAATGACTTTACAGCAACAGTGGATAAAAAAGTTGGTGCATTTAATGTTAAGGCAGTCTTGGGTAATTCAATTTACGCAAATAAGAATGAATATATTTATGATGCAGCGAATGGTGGACTAGTTGTTCCAGGCCTCTATAATGTCAGCAACCGCATCGGCGAAGCTGCTGTTACACAGGCAACCAACAAACGTAATTCCATCGGAGCTTTTGCTGACTTCTCTGTTGGATACAAGGATTTTGCCTTCATTCACTTCTCCGGACGTAATGACTGGGACTCCAGATTAACAAAAGCCAACAGGTCGTTCTTTTATCCAGCAGCTGACGCAAGTGTTATCTTGTCGCAGATGTTTCCTTCCCTTATCAACAACAGTGTTCTTTCCTTCCTGAAAGTTCGCGGAGGTTGGTCTCAGACTGGTCAGATCTCTTTGGGAGACTGGTATGGAACTTTACCGTCATACAATCCAGCAGCTGGTTTCCCTTTCGGAAGCACAGCAGGTTATGCATTAAGCACAACCCTCAGCAACCCTTTGATCAAACCTGAGAAGACTGACGAAACAGAGTTTGGTATTGAAATGAGCTTCCTGAAAAACAAGATTCATCTGGAAACAAATATCTATCAGACCAAGACAATGGATCAAACCATTCCTGCTCAGATTTCTGCAGCAACTGGTTATTTCAGTGCCTTGATCAATGCCGGTGAACTTGACAATAAAGGTATCGAAGCCGACTTGAAATTTACTCCGCTTTTCAATCTTGGAAAAGTTACCTGGAATGCTTCTATCAACTACTCTTATATGGAGTCTAAAGTTGTATCCATTTTCCCGGGACTAGACGAAATTGGTATTGCTGATGCTTCATATGTAAAGGTTGGGTCACAATTCCCTGCAATTAAAATTTCTGACGTTAAAAGAACACCTACAGGACAAATTATTGTAGATCCGAATACTGGTCAGCCAGTGAAAGATCCTGCATTACAGGAAGTTGGTCATGGTAATCCTAATCACATTCTTGGTATTTCCACTGACCTGAACTATAAAGGAATCCGTTTATCAGCTACCGCAGAATACCGTGGTGGAAACATCATTGTTAACGCTGTTGGTAACGCACTCGACTTCACCGGTGTTTCTGAGCACTCTGCTCAAAATGGCCGTCAGCCCTTTGTAATTCCTAACTCTGTTGTTCAGACTTCTCCTGGAGTTTATACACCAAACACCAATCTTCTGATCAGAGACGCAAGTCGTATCTTCTGGGTAAACTCTGACTATCATAACGTTCAGAGGACTTATACTACCAGTGCTGCATTCTGGAAACTTAGAGAGGTTGCCCTTTCCTATGATGTTCCTGTGAAGAAACTCTTCGGAGGCAATTCAATTCAGGGTGCTCAGATTGCACTACTTGGAAGAAACCTGATTATGCTACGTCCTAAATCCAACGTTTGGACGGATCCTGAATTCAATACTCAAGGTCCTACCAACAACGCAGTTGGTTATACCACAGAAGACCAGACTCCGCCAACCAGAGTATACGGTTTTAGTGTTAAACTTACTTTCTAAAATTTAAATGAATATTAAGATGAATAAGATATTTATAACGCTTTTAGTTTCTCTGGTTCTTTTAGGAAGTTCCTGCTCAGATTTTCTTACCGTGAATGAAGTCAATCCGAACAGTGCTTCACAAGCTCCAGCTAAGCTTTTGTTGCCTGCTGCTTTGAAAAACATTGCAACAGTCATGAATACTCCGGGTAACTTTGAATTTGTTTACCTGTGGCATGGACTTTGGTCGATCAGTACGGGTTATACCCAACCAACAGCCCTCATGCAATATAACTTGCAAAACACCAGTTATCAGAATCCTTTCAGTAATATTTATACTTATGGTCAGAATCTGACTGAAATAGAGAAGGGTTCCGCAGATCCTAAAGAATGCAACTACCTTGCGATCGCAATGATCTTGAAGGTTTACATCATGCAAAACTTGGTTGATATTTGGGGAGATGTTCCTTATACAGAGGCTTTTAGTACTGGTGATGGTATTCTTAAGCCTAAGTATGACAAGCAAAAGGACATCTATGAAAATTTGATTGTAAAACTGGATGCAGCTATTAAATTAATTCAAAACGCACCTTCTGATGCTACTGAGATTCCTTCAAGCAGCGACATCATGTACGCCGGAAATATGGGCAAATGGGCAAGATTTGCCAATACGCTTAAATTGAGAATTTTGGTTCATCAATCAACTATGACTGGTCGTGATACTTATATCAAAGGTGCGATTGCTACTACAGCATCTGTTGGATTCCTTGGTGCTGGCGAAAGCGGACTGGTTAATCCAGGATTCCTTAATTCAGTCGGTAAAATGAACCCATTCTATGAAAGGTATTACAAGGCTGACGGAACACAGCAGTCGGATGGTGTTACTTATCACATGGGTGGGAAAGACGTTATCAAATTCATGAAGGATAACGCTGACCCACGTTTGAGCCACTTCTTTAATGCAACTCTTGCAGATGCAACTATTTGGGATGGTAATATCCTTGGTCAGGACCTGGCACAGGCATTAGCTCCCAACAAGACTTCCTATTTAGGATATAAATCTGGTGATAAAACTTACATGATCGGTACTTACGACAAGAGTTCCCCTCTTCTGACCGACTTCGAAAGTTTGTTCATCCAGGCTGAGGCTGTTGAAAGAGGATTCATTACAGGATCGGGAAAAGCGCTGTACAACGCTGCTATAACTCAATCTTGTCAGTACATGGGCGTTTCCGCTGCTACCACTTCTGCATTCCTCATTTCTGACAAAGCATCTGTTAACTATGATCTTGCTTCCAATAAAACCACTCTGATTCTTACTCAGAAATGGGTTTCTCTCAATGGAGTTGCTCCGATTGAGATCTGGACGGACTATCGCAGATCAGGTATTCCAACTACACTCACTTTCACAAGTGACCCGAACAAGCTAAACGCCACTCCTCCTGTCAGGTTGCTTTATCCGCAACGTGAGATCTCTGTAAACAATGACAATCTTGTTGCCGTTGGTGCTATTAATGCATTTACTTCCAAGATTTTCTGGCAGAACCGCTAATGATCGAAAGTATCAATTTTAAAAATTTTAAGCATGAAAAATAAAATAACATTGACCCTCTCCTTTCTTGCAGGCATATTTCTTTTGAATTCCTGCCTTAAAGACAATATTGGAGAATACTGGAAGGACGATCTTGCCGGTAAACAATATGCCACAATTGCAGTTGCCACGCTTCAGCAATTGGCATTGAAACCGGTTGCAGGAGAAGTAACTTTCAGCTTTTTGGTAAACATCGCTACAGATGCCCTTCCAACGGAAGACATCACTGTGAATCTTGCTGTTGACGCTAATGCGGTTACGGCTTACAATACCGCTTTTGGCAAGACTTTCAAGGCATTCCCAACTGTTTCTGTTGTAACACCAACTCTTACAATCAAAGCAGGTACCAGGAATGGTTATGCAACTGCAAAAGTATGGGGTGCTGAGACATTGGATGCATGTGCTACATTCATGACTGCCATCTCTATCACTTCTGCTAAAACAGCCTCAGGAATAGATATTCCGGTTGCAGCAAACATGAAATCCTATTTGGTTTCATTGCCAATTTCGAATCCTTATGCTGCAGATTATGCTGTTACAGGTTATCGTATCCGTCCGGGTAATGCTACAGAGCCTATTTCTGCTGGAACAATTGAGACCTTCAAGACCCTCAATTGCAAGACTGTTCAGAAAAACGGATTCGGTAACTACTTCTCTTATGATGTTACGATTGAAATCACCACAAATGCCGTAGTGGTAGGTGGTACAACATGTTACAAGGTGATCGCTACTCCAGTGGATCCTTCTACAGGTTCATCTGTTGGTGGAATGTGGCCGGCTTGGACAGGCGATGCTACTCTAAAACCTGCGGATCTTACGATCAATTATTACAATCCTGTTAAGAGGCAGTTTATTTTGAATTGCTTTTACTCCAGTTCTGCAGGTGATCGTATCATGTACGAAACCTGTACACGATTATAATCATATTTGAGAAATTGCAATAATATTTTATGAAAATGAAGAATATGAAAAGAAATAGTTTGATAGCTGCAATAATTCCTGTTATCCTGGGACTTATTGTATTGCATAGTTGTACAACCAAGGATAATGCAACTTTCACAGTGTACAACGCTTTCACTGAAGCTACCGTGAGTGCGCCTCTTAATGGTTCACTCGTTAAGATTACAGGTACGACCGTCGATCTGAAATGGGCAAGTACCAATGCGGATGGCAATTCTCCGTTGGCCGATGTATATTTTGGAACTGATTCCAAACCTTCATTGTACAAGGCTGGGGCTACAGGCTTAACCCTGACCGTTCCTGTTGAGCTTGGTAAGACCTATTATTGGCATGTTGACATGATTGATGCCAATAAGGTGAAAACATATGGTCCCACCTGGAGTTTTACCGTGTTTGAACCGATTGGCGTTTTTGTCGCAAGTTATACTTGTGACGAACCTGCAGAGGGTTGGACTTACCCCGTAGCATTTACAAAAACAAGTGCAACTACACTGAAGATTGACCAGTACTGGGCTTCATGGCCAGCTATTTTCACGCTGAATTTTACGGCTAATACCTACTCTATGGCGCTGACAGATTTCGGTGGAGGTTATTCAGGAATTGAATCAGGTACCATCAATCCTACAAGCGGACAACTTAAGGGTAATTACACCATTTACCAAAATGGTAAATCTATTGAGACCGGAGTACATACTTATACCAAGAAGTAGTCACATTATCTTTTACTGACAAGTAATTGTCTGTAATGCAAAAAAGAGGAGCTTCCCGGCAGGGAGGCTCCTCTTTTTTTATAAAGCGCCTGTTAATTAGGTGCTATTTCCTGCTTAACAATAAGTTAAGATTGATGATGTGGTCTTGATTGGCTGGATTCTGTTACGATATCCCCTTTTAAAATCGTTATTGCTTCGATTATGGTGTGTATCTCCTTCCTGGCGTTCGTATTTGTATTTTCCGACAATTTACATATATTTGCATATGTCAGCATAAATTAACATACAGTTAACATTTTCTGACTCAATCGAAGTTAATCTTAAAACAAATTCCATGAAAAAACTTTCGCTTTTACTTATTTTCCTTCTGTTCGTGGGAATGCAGTTTGTTTTGGCTCAAACAAGAGATGTTACCGGTGTGGTTACATCAGCCGAAGATGGGTCAACAATTCCTGGAGCTTCTGTTGTAGTCAAAGGCACTACATTGGGAACCATAACAGATTTGGATGGTCATTTTTCGCTCAAGGTTGCACCAGGCGCTAAAACCCTGGTATTTTCCTTTGTCGGTTTTTCTTCACAGGAGGTGCCTCTTACCAGCGCAAAGGAATACAAGGTCATCTTACAATCTGAGCGTATTGCAGTAGACGAAGTAATAGTAGTGGGTTATGGCACGCAAAAAAAGCGTGAAGTGACAGGCGCGATATCACAAGTGAAAGGAGATGCGATGGCCAATCTGGCCACTCCGAGTTTTGAAGCCCAGTTAGCGGGTCGTTCAGCAGGTGTACAGGTTACAACTGCAACAGGTGTAATTGGTGAAGCACCTCGTATCCGGATCAGGGGTATCGGTTCTCTTTCACAGGGTACCTATCCACTGGTCGTTGTTGATGGAATGCCGATTATTACAGGCGATGTGGGTGGTGATGCTTCCGTGAATGCCATGGGGGATATCAACCCTGCCGACATTGAATCCGTTGAGATTTTGAAGGATGGCTCAGCCACTGCAATTTATGGATCCAGGGCTGCTAACGGGGTCATTTTAATCTCCACCAAAAAAGGGGTGAAAGGCAAAGCCAGTGTTTCCTACAATAACTATTTTGGTGTAGCCTCTCCGGTTAACCTCTTTGACCTGCTGCAAACACCGGATTTCATCACTATTGCGAATGAGAAAAGGACGAATCGCGGCCAGACTGCCATTGCAGTAGGATCAGATGTAAATACCGACTGGCAGAAAGCCGTTCTCCGGATGAATGCTTTCCAGCAAGACCATAACCTTTCCATTTCGGGTGCCAACGATGCGACCAAATACTATTTCTCTGCAGGTTACACAACCCAGGAGGGGGTTTCCCGTCCAAATAGAATGACCCGCTATACCTTGCGTGCCAATGTCGATACCAAAGTATATAAATGGTTGACACTTGGTTTAAATTCATCTGTCTCCAGATCAGAATACTTTGGTATGAATACGGGTACTAACTCCCTGTCCGGGAATATTTTCTCTGCTATTCGCCAACTGCCGAATACTTCAGTTTTTGATGACAAAGATCCTACCGGATACAATATTGATGATCTCAATGCTGCCGTAGTTGGCCGCGGGCAAAACCTCCAGTCAATTGACGATAACCTGCCAAATATCCGTTATACTCTGGATACGAACGTCCAATCCTCCAAGATTATGGGCGTAACTGCGAGCAGTTACGGGTTGTTTACCATCATGGATGGCCTTACTTTTAAAACACAGTTAGGTGTGGACATCAAGGGAACCGCCGGTTTCTTGTACTGGAATCCTTTGCATGGTGATGGAAGGGGGCCCAATGGTGTGATTCAAAATGACTATACCAGCTATTTCCGATGGAACTGGCAAAATGTTTTGACCTATGCCAAAACACTGGCTGAGAAGCACAATATCAACGTTAACCTGGTTAACGAATTTCAACAGCAGACCTACAATTATTTCTATGGTGGTGGTAGCAATATGTCGGATTCGTTTTTTAGCCATAACCTGATCAGCGGATCATATGGAACACAAAATTCCGGAGGATCAATGAATCAGAATGGTTTTAACTCTCTGGCCGCCAGGGTCAATTACAATTACGGGCAAAAATACTTTTTCCAGGCTTCAATTCGCCGGGATGGTATTTCCGCACTTCCGCCAGCCAACAGATATGGTTTATTCCCGGGCGCTTCCTTGGGATGGACTATTTCAAAGGAATCATTTATGGCTAATTTGAAAGCGGTATCTGATCTAAAGGTTCGTGCATCGTATGCTGAAGTAGGCAACGTGAATATTGGAAATTATCCCTACCTGGGACTTTATTCCAATGCGAAATATGCAGATAACAATGGGATTGCCTTTTCCCAGATGGGGAATGACCAGTTGAAATGGGAGACTAGCAAGAAAATCGATATTGGGGCGGATGCTGCCTTTATGGACAATAAATACAAATTCACCTTCGATTATTTCGACAATAATCTCGATGGTCTGATATTGGGTGTGCCGACTCCTCCCTCTTTCGGTATTCCCGGAAACACGGTTTCCAAGAACATTGGCGCTATGAAAAACTGGGGTTACGAATTTTCTGCTGAGGCCTTGTTGATCAGCAAGAAAGATTTCACATTGACTGTTGACGGCAACATTTCATTGGTTCAAAATACCGTAAAAGAATTAGTCAATCACCTGGATATTATCAATACCTATACCATTGTTCGCGAAGGTGAATCCTTCAATACATTGTTTGGCTACGATTATGTAGGGGTGAATGCTGCCAATGGTAATCCTATCTACAGAAAAGCCGACGGGACCATGGTGCAGGCAAATATTCCAACTTCAACCTACAAGGTATATACTGAAGCCAATCCATCTGACATTTCCGTTGCCGGAACATTGCCTTCAACTGACAGAAAACTCCTTGGCTCCACCATTCCAACCTATTTCGGATCATTTGGGGTGAAAGCAACTTACAAGGATTTCGATTTTGGCGTGATGTTCCGCTACAGTGGCGGAAACAAGGTGATGGATCGTACCCGGAATGATTTATTGAACCAGAAATTTCAGAACAATAGCACTGAAATCCTGGGCAGATGGCAGAGTACATCCCAACCAGGTGATGGTTGGACCCCTCGTCTATGGTATTCTGGCGATGCTTTTGTCAATATGGACAACAATACAAGCACCCGTTGGGTAGAAAGCGGTAACTTTCTGAAAATGCAGAACCTGGTGTTGGGTTATACCTTGCCGAAATCCTTGTTAAATAAGCTGAAAATCCAGAATCTGAGATTCTTTGTCCAGGGACAGGATCTGCTCATGTTCACCAAGTACAAAGGTATCGACCCGGAAATGGAATCCGGTGGTGTTGACTACAATGGAACTCCTCGTCAACAGGTTATTACTTTTGGACTTAACCTCAAATTATAATTCTTAAAAATTATACGTGATGAAAAATATAAATAAAATAAACATAAATTCAGGCAAACTGGTCTACATCCCGGTCCTTGTTTTCCTGATGGTATTCTCTTCCTGTGAAAAGAACATTGATCTGCAACCCTTCAACCAGGTGTCTGAAACAGCAGCTTTCCAGACTCCTGCTCTGGTTGCACTTTCTGTAACCGGAATGTATGAAGCGGCTCAGATGGGCTACTACGCTAATCCGGTTGCTTCAGCCCCCAGAGGGTATCCGTTTGGGGCTGCTTTCGTCGAACAAGGTGACAATCGCGGTGAGGATGTGGTGAACGTCGGTACTTTTTATCAGGCTACTTATACTGCTGCTTACAACGCCTCCTCTACGATGAATAACATTAACTATTGGAAAGACAGTTATCGACTGCTTAACCGTTGTAACATTGTGATTGACGGAGTTAAAACTGCTGCAGCCAATAAGATCATTACCGATGCCCAGGCAGCTATTTATGCCGGTGAAGCAAGATTACTCAGAGCAATGACGTACCATGAATTACTGATCCATTTTGCGAAGCCTTACAAAGACACCCCTGCTGCTACCCACATGGGAGTTCCCTATTTCGATCAGCCTTTCACAACAGCGGCTGCTATCGAGGCTGGCATGACAACAGGCAGAAGCAGCGTAGCTGAGGTATATACCAAGATTCTTGCTGACCTGGATTACGCGGAGGCCAATCTTCCTTTAAAAGCTGCCTTGACTGGCAACGCCAAATTATGCAGAGCAACCAAAGGAGCGGCGGTTGCCGAAAAAACGCGGATTTACCTGCACATGTGGAACATGGACAAGGTAATCGAAGAGGGAACGAAATTTATTTCTGGATCACTTGCCGGCACCTATTCTTTGACCGCTGATCCTTCCGGCCCTTTTACCAATCCTTATGGAAATACTGAATCAATCTTCGGCATGGAGAATTCAGCCAACCAGAATCCGAATACAAATGCCGCGCTTGGATACATGTATGGAGCAGCTTCCATTGGCGGCCGTGCCCTGGTTGCAATGAGCCCAATTGTCTGGAGACTTACAACATGGCTCGCTGATGATAAACGACGTACTGATGGTTTGATGGTTACCAAGGCTCCAACAGGAACAACCGGAGTTTATACCTACAAGTATAAAGATATTGTCAATAAGACTGATCCTTCTCCAATGATCCGTTATGCTGAAGTGTTGTTGAATATGGCAGAAGCTTATACCCGAAAGGGAGATGTAACCAATGGACTGACTTATTTGAACATGGTTCGCAACAGGGCATTGGCCACTCCTGCAACACAAGCTTATACGGCATCAACCTTTGCTACCAACGTAGCCATGTTGGGTGCAATTCTGGATGAGCGGAGAATTGAATTCGTCATGGAAGGCCGTCGCTGGCCTGATATTACCAGATTGCAGCAATGTCCGTATTACCCGATCAATGGTATTCCGGCCAAACTAGCCAACGCAGTTCCTGCCTATGCACTCTATACCCTAGGAACTCCTTATACCGGAGCATTGGGAACGGTTGCAATACCTTACAGCGATTATAGATTCTTGTGGCCAATCCCTCAGGACGAGATCAACGCGAATCCAACTCTGGCTAAACAACAGAATCCTGGTTGGTAATAAGAATTATACTGTTACTAAAATAATAAGAATATTTAAATTTAACCACCTGATCCACAATGGATCAGGTGGTTTTTATATTTTGTAATTAGTACAAAAATAAATTATTCATAGTATTCGATCGAATTTTCAAATATGAATTATTTAACATATATTCGCGTCAATGTACACAATTTAACAACTAGCCCTCCTAACAAAGGTTTGATTAATTGTGTATTTGCACAGCCTGTGAGTTTTAACTTTAAAATTTTTTCTATGAAAAAAATTTCTGCGTTGCTGGTATTTATTTTGTTTTTGGGAATTCAGGGTATCCTGGCCCAAACCAGGGATGTGGCCGGTGTGGTTACATCCGCTGATGACGGGGCAACTGTTCCCGGTGCTTCTGTAGTGGTTAAAGGGACTACTATTGGAACCATCACTGATGCTGATGGCCGTTTTTCCCTAAAAGTGACGCCAGGGGCTAAGACGCTGGTCATATCCTTTGTCGGATTTACGACACAGGAAATTGTTCTTACTAATGTCAAAACTTACAAAGTAGTTTTGCAGTCCGAACGAATTACCGTCGATGAGGTGGTTGTTGTGGCTTATGGTACGGCGAAAAAATCAAGCTTAACTGGTGCGATCAATTCAGTTAACTCTGCCAGTCTCGAGAAGCGACCGGTCACCAATGTTTTATCTGCTTTGTCCGGCACTGCAGCCGGAGTACAGGTAAATACTTCTTACGGACAACCCGGAAGTGATCCGAGTATCAGGATAAGGGGTTTTGGTTCAGTTAACTATGCAACTGATCCACTTATTATTCTTGACGGTTCCCCTTTTAATGGTGTAATGGCTAACATTAATCCTGCCGATATTGAATCAGTGAATTTCCTTAAGGATGCTGCCTCTACTGCTCTTTATGGTGCCAGAGGTTCAAACGGGGTTGTCATGGTCACAACAAAAAAAGGAAAGAAAGAAAAATTGAACATCAATACGAATATATCTCAGGGTATATCTTCAAGGGGTCTACCAGAGTATGACCGCATTGATGCATTCCAATATTATCCAATCATGTGGGAATCGTTGAGAAACAGTTTGGTAACAACCGCGCGGCCAATCGACCAGGCCAGTATCCTGGCATCAGGATCGACCTCCAATGGTATTGTATCACAACTCGGTTACAATCCTTTCAAAGGAGTTGCCAATGATCAGATTGTTGGTGTGGACGGAAAACTGAATGCTGCGGCCAATACGCTCCTATGGGACGACACGGATTGGTATTCTCCGGTTGCAAGACTAGGTAACAGAACCGAAACTACCGTGACAGCTAATGGCGGAACGGAAATGATGGACTATTACCTTTCAGCCGGTTACACCACAGACCATGGATGGATCAAGAAGACGGATTACGACCGTATGACCGCCAGGGGTAACATCAATGTGACACCCAAAAAGTGGCTCGCTTTCGGAATAAACTTAAGCGCCTCTTACAATACCTCCAATTCTGCAAATACGGATAGTAATACGGGCTATGCCAACCCGATCTATTTTGCAAGAACAATGGGACCTATTTATCCGGTCTATCAGCACGACAGATTATCAGGTGCTTATATTCTTGATTCACAAGGCGAAAAGCAATGGGATATCGGTGGCCAAGTCGTTCAGAATGGTGTCACCTATCTTTCCAGAGCTCAAAACAATGGTCGTCACGCAATTGCCGAGCATATGCTGAATGACAGGAGCTTCGAAAGAAATACCCTTCAGTCTAGGGCCTATACGGAATTTACATTTCTTAAAGATTTCAAATTCCGCCTTTCAAATTCCATAGACATAGCTAACGCATATTCTGGAACTTACGAAAACACAATGGTCGGCGATGGAGCTCCTTCGGGTCGTTCTTCCAAGACCAGCTCCCTGCGATATACTTTCACCAATACCCAGATACTTACTTATAATAAGAATTTTGGGAAACATGAGGTGAATGTAATGGCCGGTCATGAAAGCTACAAAAACCAATACAAGCAACTCTATGGTTTCCGTCAGGGTCAGGTTATTCCTAACAATACTGAGCTGGTTAACTTCACCACAACCAACAGCCTCTCCTCATACATGGATAACCACCGGACCGAAGGCTATATTTCAAGAGCTACTTACTCTTACGATAAAGGCAAGTATACTGCCGAAGCTTCATTCAGGAAAGATGGCTCTTCAAAATTTGATGATGTCGTCAGATGGGGTAACTTCTGGTCTGTCGGCGGTGGTTGGAAAATCAATACCGAAAGTTTTATGTCTGGTATCAAATGGGTTGATCTCTTGAAATTAAGAGCTTCTTACGGTCTTAATGGTAATGATGGTGGCATCAGTTATTATGCCTGGCAAGTGCTGTACAACTACAATTTCAATGCTGCAGAACCTGGTTATATCCAATCTACCGTACCCGGAAATCCGGACCTTCAATGGGAGACGACCGCGCAGACTGACGTAGGCTTGGAATTTGGAATATTCAACAACAGGTTAAGAGGAACGATCGACTGGTACAACAAAGAATCCAGAGACCTCATTTTTGCTGTTCCTCTTGCTCCGACAACCGGATATACTTCTCAAAATAGGAACATTGGAAAACTCTATAACAGGGGATTGGAAGTAGATCTTTCGGGCAAGATTATTAAAGAAAAGAATTTTAGTTTTAGTCTTAATCTGAATGCCTCTACCAATGAAAACATGATTACTCAGTTGCCTGAGAAGAATCGTGCCATTGGTATCATCACGGGTAACTATAAAAGATATGAAGGCGGTTCAATTTATGATTACTGGCTTCGTCAGTGGTATGGCGTAGATCCTGACAACGGGGATGCACTCTATCAGTTTGATAATGCGATGACTTGGTCTGCAACAGATTGCAAGGTTTTGGCTGATGGTACAAAAGTAACCAATAATCAGGCAAAGGCCAGGTACGACTGGGCTGGCACTAGTATGCCGGATGTTTTCGGTTCTGTTACACCTTCTTTCAATATTTACGGTTTTGATGTTTCGGTACAGTTCAATTATTCAATTGGAGGAAAAGTCTACGATTACAACTGGCAATCACTGATGTCGACCGGAGGAATGGGCTCGGCAAAATCTGTGGACATTCTTCAGCGTTGGACAACTGCCGGTCAGATCACCAACGTTCCCCGAATGGATAATTCCAAGACGACCAACTTCAATGCAGCTTCTACAAGGTGGTTACTCAGCTCAACTTTCTGTTCGCTGAGAAATATCAACGTTTCTTACAATTTCAAGCAGAATATTCTTAAGGCGTTGGATTTGAAAGCTTTGCGTGTGTATTTATCTGCTGAGAACCTTGCCCTTTTTGCAGCAAAGAAGGGACTCGATCCAACTCAGAACTACAGCGGTGAAATCTTAAATGATGTAGGTTTTAATAGGGTTGTAACCTTAGGTGTTAATGTTAACTTCTAAATGTAAAGATGTTATGAAAAAATTAAGAATATATATTTTGACGTTAGCTGCAGGACTGATGATGATTCCGATGTCCTGTACTAAAGATTTTCTCGAAACCCGTCCAACGGATCAATTATCCGGAGGTGAGGTTTTTACTACCATATCCGGAGCCTGGGGGGCTATCAATGGAATTCACCGGCTCATGTACATTCAGTACAACAGTTCGCAGAACCATGGTGGTTTTGCAGGTTTATACGAGCACATAGACTGGCTGGGATCAGACCTCGTTTTCAATAATACTGCCAGTACATGGTTCCTGAATACCTACCGCTGGGTTGACCATAGGAATCAAAAATCGACCACCGTATTATATTGGACGAACCTTTACCGATTGATTGGCAATGTTAACCAGATTATCAATAACATTGATAATATTGTCGGAGGAGATGCCGATAAGAAAATTGTCAAGGGCCAAGCGTTGGCTTACAGGGCATGGGCACATTTTATGCTGGTTCAGCTCTTTGCCGACAGATATGTTCCTGGAGGGGCCAATAGTCAGTTAGGTGTTCCTTACATGGAGAAAATAACTTATGATGGTCAGGCGAGGAATACAGTAGCGGAGGTATATACCAAGATTAACGCTGACCTGACGGCAGCAGTAACCAATCTTGAAGGATATAACAGGGCCAACAAGTCCCATTTGAACAAGTCAGTAGCTCTGGCGATTCAGGCTCAGGTTGCCCTGGTTCAGGGAAACTGGACACTTGCTGCATCAGCCGCGAATGCTGCGAAAGTTGGATATTCCTTCATGACTGCTGCGCAGCAACAGGAGGGTTATAAGAATCAATCCAATCCGGAAAATTTATGGTGTGAATATGTACAGGAAGATCAGACACTCTATTTTTACTCTTTCTTTGCCTATCTGTCTCATAATTACAACTCTACGGTGATTAGAACTTGTCCAAAGTCAATTGCTAAGGAACTGTTTGATAAGATTGCAGCTACCGACGTAAGAAGGACTTTCTGGTATCCCAATGCCGTTGCCGATAAGCAGCCTGAAGTACCACCAGCAGGTGTGAGATTTAATTACATGAGTTCCAAATTTAAGGCTGTCTCTGTATCGGATAGTCGTGGTGATTTCGCATGGATCAGAGTTCCTGAGATGTACTTGATTGAGGCGGAAGCTTTAGCCAGATCCGGGAATGAAACTGGAGCAAGGGATGTGCTTTATTTAATGGCCAAAGACAGAAATCCTTTATATGTTAAATCGACCAATTCAGGACAAGCGCTGATTGATGAGATTCTGATTCAGAGAAGAATTGAACTCTGGGGCGAGGGCAGAAGCTGGACTGACTTGAAGCGCTTAGGTCTCCCAATGGTCAGGACGATGGGTCCAACAGCAGGACAAGGATTACACATTGAATCAATCGCAACTGTGACCAATGTTCCAGCCGGTGGCAATCTTTGGACCTGGATGATTCCTCAGGCCGAGATCGACGCCAATCCGCTGATCGTACAAAATCCAAGTTAACTACATGAAAAGAAAATAATAAAGGCTGCCTCACAAGGGCAGCCTTTATTATTTTATAAGTGTTTGGTTCTGTTAAACCTTCATTGATTTTCAGAACTAGTCAAGAATATTTAAAAAGGTGTGTCATCTGCAAAATTCGATCCGGCCCTTCCAAAATCGGATCTTCCCCGATCATTCTCCATGACATTGGGTTCTGTATTCATCTTGGAGGAATAAATGCCGTTCCTTCCCCTGGTCTCATGAAGATCGCTGATAGCACTCTCATCATGAGCAGATTCCAGGTCGCTGAACCGGGCCAGATGTGCCTTAAAGTGGAGGTGGAAATCGCCGATCGCACCATTCCTGTGTTTCGCGACAATGATTTCGGCAATCCCCTTCAATGAATTGCCATCCTGGTCGTTCAGGATTCCATAATACTCTGGTCTGTGAATAAACATGACCATATCGGCATCCTGCTCAATGGCTCCTGATTCACGCAGGTCAGAAAGTTGAGGCCTTTTTCCCTCGCGGGATTCCACCGAACGGTTGAGCTGTGAGAGTGCGACGATCGGAACATCAATCTCCTTGGCAATGGCTTTCAGGTTGCGGGAAATCATGCTGACCTCTTGCTCACGGTTACCGCGGATATCGCCTCCTGCCGTCATTAACTGTAAATAGTCCACTACAATGATCCCGACATTGTACTGCATCTTTAACCTGCGGCATTTGGCCCTGAATTCGAAGATCGAAAGGGCAGGGGTATCATCGATGAACAATGGCGCCTCCTCAAGGTTTTTCAGTTTGCGGTTGAAGACTTCCCATTCCCAGTTCTCCAGCCTACCGCTCTTGATTTTATCTGATCCAAGCTCCGTCTCGGCTGATATAAGACGGTTGACCAGCTGCAGGGAAGACATTTCCAGTGAGAATACTGCCACTGGCACCTTGTGTGTGGCTGCCATGTTTCGCGCCATGGTCAGAACGAAGGCCGTTTTTCCCATCGCCGGCCTGGCGGCGATGATGATAAGATCGGTCTTCTGCCACCCACCCGTAATCTGATCCAGCTTACTGAATCCTGAAGGGATGCCACTCAATCCATCGGGTTTCTTTGAGTTAATCTCAATCTGCTCAACGGCCCTTTGCAGCAAGGGTTTGATGGGCTGTGATTCCTTGGTAATATTGCCTTCCGTGACCCTGAAAAGGGATGATTCAGCATAATCGATCAGATCATTCAATTCCATGGTATCCTCGTACGACTTGCTCTGAATCTCAGACGAGATCAGGATCAGCTCCCGCTGGATGTATTTTTGAGCAATGATACGGGCGTGAAATTCGATGTGTGCCGCAGAGGCTACTCTACTGGTTAACTGAGTGATATATAGTGGTCCGCCGACCTCTTCCAGTTGACCATTATTTTTCAGTGATTGGGTAACAACCAGTAAGTCGATCGGTTTCTCTTTGGATGCCAGCTCTTTGATTATGTTAAAGATCTTCTTGTGCTCCTCCTTATAAAAGCTATCAGGCTTGAGTATCGCCTGAACGGTATGATAGGCATCCTTCTCAAGCATCAGGGCGCCCAGAACAGCTTCCTCTACCTCAATGGCCTGAGGCGGGACTTTGCCATAGTAGGCATTTAATTGTTCTATAGTATTGCCGGGCTTGTTTTTGGTGCGGTAATTGTTGGATGATTCTGCCATAATGGGTTTAAATTCTTGCTCAAAGGTAGTGAAGTGATGCAGAAACTCATCATTTCTTTTACAATCAACTCATGACATCATTACCGCATAAATCAGTTGTTTAGTGATTATGAACAGCTTTTCAACATTAGTTATAAACCATTTGTGAAAAAATAACAGGAAGAAATTCCGAAGAAATTTGAACGCTGAATGTGGTTAAAAACGGAGAGTATGCGGATTTTGACGTGTATCATAAATCCTTAGAATATCGATTTGTGAGGGATTTTCCCTGTAAAATAGCGTGTTGTGTTTGGTTAGCACACATTTTCTTACCCTTTCTGTTTTATTGATAAAGGGAAATTGCTTAGGATAGGTAGCAATATGCTGCAATGCATTCTTCATCAATAGGATAAAATGTATTGAAACTTTTTGATCCCAATTGGAGGAAAGATAACTGAGAATACTGTGGAGATCTTTTTCTGATAAAGGTGACCAAACAATTTGTTTAGTCATTTTTATATTTTGAATCAAGTTTTTCCATAACTACCTGATTTGGAATTCCTTTACCAACTTCAATTTCATGAATTGCATCAAAAATTCCTATTTTTTGTGCTTCCGTCAAGGTATTCCAATCTGTAACATCATGTTGTCCATTGATGTAATTGAGCAATACACCGTAAAGTTCCTCTAACTTATCTTTTCCAAGTGAATCAATCTGGCGAAAAATTTGAAGTTTAATATCAGAAGATGTCATAAGCATTATTTTTTACTAAAGATATCTATTCCAAATTGTAAAATTTAATAGAACATTCATGTTTAAAATTATCCTTCGATAATTTCTGAAAGAAGATCCGACAGATTCAACCCTGCAGCTTTGATCTGCTGCGGAATAAAGCTGGTAGCAGTCATTCCGGGAACGGTATTGATCTCAAGAAAATAGAAAATCTGGTTCTTCAGGATATAATCAACCCTTACGATTCCTTTACAATTGCATAAATCATAAATAGTAGAGGAAAGGTTCTGAATCTTGAGTGTTAGCTCCTCACTGAGCCGGGCAGGAGTAATTTCATCTGCCATCCCAGGGGTATATTTGGCTTCATAATCGAAGAATTCATTCTTTGGAATCACCTCTGTCACAGGAAGAACCAGCTTCTTATCTGAAATTTTAACTACCCCGCATGTAAACTCTTTTCCGTCGATAAATTGCTCGACCAACACTTCCGGACTCTCGTTCAGTGCGTGCGTGACGGCTGCGGTTAAATCTTCTTGCTTCTTCACTTTGGTAACGCCAAAACTGGAACCTCCTGCACTGGGTTTAACGAATAGTGGAAGTCCAAGATCTTTCACGATCTCTGCCGGGTCGAATTTCTCGCCCATCACCAAACGCATGGATCGGGCCATCTGGATGCCGAATGAATGAAGATAATTATTGCAGAAATTCTTGTTGAAAGTGAGGGCTGACGATTGAACGCCGCAAGAGGAGTAAGGGATTCCCAACATTTCGAAATAACCCTGAAGGTTTCCGTCTTCGCCGGGAGTGCCGTGAATCATGATATAAGCATATTCCAAACGGATCTTTTCCCCGTTCAGGATGAAGGAAAAATCTCCCCGGTCGACGGAAGCAAGTACCGTCTCTGCCTCCATAACGTTCCACTCTCCATTACGGATCTGCATGATCCATGGGGTGAATTTTTTTCGGTCGATGGCATTGAAAACATTGGCGCCGCTCCTAACCGAAACGACATATTCGGAAGAATCCCCTCCAGTAACGATCGCGATATTCTTCTTCATAATTAGCAAATTATTTTTATTCTCGATTTGCAAGGTAATTTCTCCATTTATCAATAACAACGTGCATATCCTCAGGTAGCTCCGAATCGAAGATCATCTCCTCATGGGTGGTCGGATGGATAAACCCAAGAGTCTTCGCATGCAAAGCCTGACGTGGCAGCAGCACAAAGCAGTTCTCAACAAATTGCTTGTATTTGGCAAAAGTAGTTCCTTTTAAGATCTTATCGCCGCCATAAACGTCGTCGTTAAAGAGCGGATGACCGATCTCCTTCATGTGAACCCGGATCTGATGAGTCCGGCCTGTTTCAAGAACGCATGATACCAGATTGACATAACCCAGTCGTTCCAACACACTGTAATGGGTCACGGCCGGCTTACCATGATCTCCATTCGGGTAGACGGTAAAGACCTGTCTGTCCCTGGTGCTGCGGCCAATATTGCCTACAATTGTGCCCGATTCTGCAGCCAGATTACCCCAGACCAGTGCAACATATTCCCTTTTAGTGGTCTTCATGAAAAACTGCATGGCCAGATTAAGCTTGGCATGTTCAGTCTTGGCAACCAGCAGTAATCCCGAGGTGTTCTTATCGATTCTGTGAACGAGTCCTGGCCGGGGATCGTCTCCACCGTAGAGCGGTAATCCTTGAAATCTGAATGCCAGTGCATTAACAAGTGTTCCGCTATAATTTCCGTGTCCGGGATGCACGACAAGTCCGGCAGGTTTGTTGACAATCAGCAATTCTTCATCCTCGTAAACAATATTGAGCGGTATATCCTCCGCAATAATTTTCGTTTCCCTCCGGGGATAGTCCATCACGACGGTTACCTCATCGTTTGGCTTTACCCTGTAATTGGATTTTACCGGTTTACCGTTTACCAGGATACTTTCGGCGTCAGCAGCCATCTGAATCCGGTTCCTGGAAGTTCCCACGATGCGGTTGGCCAGGAACTTATCGACCCTCATCAACCCTTGTCCGGGATCTGCCATGAACCGGTGGTGTTCAAACTGACCTGAAACCAGTTCTTCACTCTCGTCGAATGGATCTGTTTCGTCAAAAATCGGTAAATCTATCTGATTCATTTGTGTATTATTCCTTTGGCTTCGTGGAAAGGAAGAGGTTTATTGGACTTCCTGCAGGAACAAAAACAGTTGAATCGGCCAGCGGGAACTGATTGATAATTCTTGCGCTCATCGAGTCTGATTTGTTGGTGACGGAGCCATCAAATTGTATGGATCCTGCGATGAGTTGTTTTGCGGTGAAGACGGCAAGGGCCTCTGCCAAAGTCATCCCGGTAAGATCCGGGACAAGGGCCTCGCCAGGTAAGCCATTCTGTCCCACAACCAGGTCAATAGAGGAACCGCTGTCGAGGCGGGATCCTGGTAAGATTGGGACGCCTTTATTTTTCTGTTCCAAGACCAGATCGCTGAATTCAGATGGTTTGAATTCAATATTTCCAACGACAAAGCCTTTTGATTCAAGTAATACCTTCGCCTGGCGTAGTGAAATGTCGGTCAACTTAGGGACTTCTTCCTGCCCCGGGATAGAGGAGACCAGGGTCAGATAAATCAATCGGCCGGATTTGATCTTATGTCCGGCACCGGGATTCTGCATCAGGATGGTTCCGGGCCTTCTGCCGGCACGGAAAACTGAATCTTCCACCTCGAAACGCAGGCTCATTTTTTTTGCGGCTTGCCGGGCCTGATCCATCGTCATACCAGAGAAGTCGGGAATGGCAAGACTTTCGCCGCGGTGAGTATATAAGGACAAGATCTGCATGGTTATCCAAAGCAAGAGGATTGTCATTCCGAGGGCTGCCAGAATATTGTTTCTGAATGTTTTGCTGAGGAAGAATTCCTTTAAGGCCATTTGATCTTGTTAAAGTGTTATTTGATGTAAAATTAGGAAATATTCTTTAGCAAGGAGTGTATAAAGTATCCCTTTCAACGGGAATTAGCCCGGCACCTGTAATCATACTGACAAGTTGATCAGTGGTGGCTGCAGGCGACTGTTCTTCTGACCCTGCCATAGAATATATTTTTGTGGTATCGTCGATGGTACCGTCGAGATCGTCGACTCCAAAGGCCAGTGAGAGCTGTGCCACTTTTTTGCCAATCATTGGCCAGTAAGCCTTTAGGTGTGGGATATTGTCGAGGAAGATTCTGGACACGGCATAATTCCTGAGATCTTCGATGGTTGTCGTCTCTTCGACATAAGAGAACCTGTTGTTGTAATGGCGGAATTTCAGCGGAATGAAGGCGTTAAAACCGCCGGTCTCATCCTGAAGTGTACGCAACCTGTTAAGGTGGTCGATTCGGTGGGTATAATCCTCCAGCAGTCCGTAGAGCATGGTGGAATTTGTCGGTATCCCCAGTTGATGGGCTGTCCGGTGAATGCTCAGCCAGCCGGCGGAATCCGTCTTGTCGGGGCAGATTTTTGCCCTCAGAGTTTCGTCGAAGATTTCCGCTCCACCGCCCGGGAGGGAGACGAGTCCTGCTTTCTTCAGCAAGCTTAGTCCTTCCTTGATATCGATGGAAGCGAACCTGCACATGGCGTCGATTTCCACGGCAGTGAAGGCTTTTATCTGGACGTTGGGAACGATCTTCATTATTTCCCGCAGCAGATCGGCATAGAAATAGACATCGCGGTCGGGATGAACACCTCCGACGATATGAATCTCCGTGATACCTGAAAGTGCATGACTCTCTGCCATTTTTACGAGTTCATCAATCCCGAATTCCCAGCAGCCCTCTTCTCCTTTTTTTCTGCGATAGGAACAGAAGGCACAGTGGTTCACGCAGATATTGGTGGGCTCGAGGTGGATGTTGCGGTTGTAGAAGACTTGCTTTCTGTTGATTCTGTGGCGTACGGCATCAGCAAGGACGGAAAGAAAGGACAAGGGAGCCTTTTGATAAAGCAAAATTCCTTCAGCTGGTGTGATTCGTTCGTTGGCTCCGATTTTCTCAGCAATGTTGATTAGTTCTGATGAGATACCGGTCTGACTGAAAAGTGAAAATATCGAGGATGCCATAAGCGTTTATTTTTTCGTGTGTCGCCACAAAGTTATTGAAAAACACAAAAGGTAAAGAATCCAGTTCTTTACCTTTTGTCTGTCACGATGTGAGACGTTCTTTCTTACCTTTTGTGATTTGGTTCGTCTGAGACACTCAGTTTGTGGCGGCCTTTTGCACGGCGTGCATTCAAGACACGGCGACCGTTGGAAGTTGACATTCTCTCACGGAATCCGTGCTTGTTTTTTCTTTTCCTGTTAGAAGGTTGAAATGTTCTTTTCATATATGTGTAATTTTTATTTCAAATTTCAGTTGAGAGAACAAACCTTTATGCCACTACTGATTCATCTCCCTTATTTCCCCTAATTAGGGAGTGCAAAAATAGGGTTTTTTTAAATATCGACCAAATAAATAAGGAAATAGTTCAAATTTATATTATTTATAAATTATCTGACAGGCAGATAGATCACCTTCTTTGTTTCGAAGAAGGGTTCGGAAAATATCTGGGACAGCCCAAAGATCTCCGCTGACGACTTAAAGGGTTTAATTTCTTCCTCAAAATCACCACCCTTCAGGTAGAGTATTCCATTTGGTAATGCATTTTTCGAATGCGGGGAGATATTTTTGCGCACCATGGAGACAAACTCCGGAAAGGCAGTAACAGCCCTGCTGATGACAAAATCGTAGCGGGTCTTAATCTCCTGAATGCGGTTTTTTTGTGCATTAATATTCTGAAGTTTCAACTGTCCGGTAATTTCCTGTACAACCCTGATTTTCTTTCCTATCGAGTCGATCAAGGTAAACTGACTCTCAGGAAATAAAATTGCCAGCGGGATTCCTGGCAGGCCTCCTCCTGTACCTACATCGATAATGGTTGTTCCAGGGGTGAAGCGGATGATTTTCGCCAAAGCCATTGAATGTAGGATGTGCCGGATGTAAAGTTCGTCAATATCCTTCCGTGAAATCACATTTATCTTCTCATTCCATTCGTGATAAAGAGGACCCAGCTGCTCAAATTGACTGATCTGCAGCGGCGTCAACTCGGGAAAATATTTTTTTAGTAGTTCCAATTATTTCGCTATCTCGTTATTCTTCAGCAACTCAAAAAGCATCTCGCGGGAACGAAATAATTGAACCTTTACCGTTCCAAGGGGAAGGTCGAGTTCTTTAGCGATTTCGTCATAGGAGTATTCCTGAAAATACCTTAATTCCAGTAATTTTCGGTAGCGGGGTTTCAGTTTGGCAACCATCCTGCGAAGGATGAGTGAGTTCTGGTCCCTGATCATGCTCTCTTCAGGATTGTGTCCTTCAGCCCGTGCGTTGTAATTGTATTCGCCGCTCACCTGGCGGTCTCCTGAGGATGGTTCCAGTGGCACAGTTATGGCCCGCTTCTTACGCATAAAATCGATCGCATTATTGGAGGCGATGCGAAAAAGCCAGGTACTGAAGGCGTATTGAGGTGTATACTGGTGGATATTTGTGAAGGCTTTCCCAAAAGCCTCAATTGTCAGGTCCTCAGCATCCGTCCGGTTGTTGACCATCTTTAACAGCATAAAATAGATGGTATCCTTGTAACGGCGCATCAGATCAGCATAAGCCTTCTCGCTCCCTTTACGGGCGGCTTCGACTAATTCGATGTCGCGTTTGGCATTTCCGGATGGGCCCTGACTTACTTCCATTTTCGTTTTTGACTTGTAAACAATTGGACAACAATAAAATAACTGTTAATCAAAGGCAAAAATGCTTTATAAATCAGTAGCATTGGCAAGAAATTCTTCTCGCCGAGTTTCTTGGTGGCGACTGCAATCCACACCATTTCAGATATGACTAATAATCCCCAGGCACCGAGCACCCAGAATCTCCACGGAGAAATAACAAGAATTAGTATCAATGATATCGTTAGCAACATTCTGCTAATCAGGTTGAAGGTGCGAAAAAATCGTTGACCGGCAGTGAATTTGCGCCTGAGCATCAGTTGTTTCTTTTTAAATTCTACCAGATCAAACCAATCAGATTCTCCGATATAAGCTATCGGAGTGGTCTTGTTTATTTGCAGAACGCTGTTTTTACGCGTAGCAATCTTATTAATGAATAATTCGTTCTCGCTGAAAGGTGAATCGAGGACAGCTGCAAATCCACGCAGATCCAAAAACTTTTCACGACGATAAGCCAGGTTGTATTCGAAGACAGGCATGCTGACGCCTAAGTATTTCCCGGCACCGGAAAGCAGAAAAGAAGCGAAGTTCTCAAATCGGATCCAACCGTTATATTTCCCGGTAGATTCATGGTAATGTATATAGCCAATCGAAACTTCTTTATCGGGCTCAAGCCTCTGGGCATAATTTTTTAGCCATTGGTTATCGGGAATCTTACATACCGGACTCACGTAAAGGAGCCATTCCTTCGAGGAGGCTCTCACACCTATGGAAATCGCCAAGGCATTGGGAAAATCGGTCTCCTGAATAATACGCGTGGTTTTCAGATGACCGTGACTGATCTTCATCTCGGCAAGTAACCAGTCGGTACCGTCTGTAGAACAGTCATCCACGACAACAATCTCAAAATCAGGGTAATCCTGCGATAGCAAAACAGGTAATAATTCCTGCAGAAGGGTCTTGTAATTTCTGGAAGTAACAATTACGGAAATGGATGGTAGATTAGGCTCTTTATTCTTCTGGTTCCCACTAAAAATGAATTTTATCAGCAGGATCTGATACACAATCTGAACTAAAAAGGCCAACCCAAACAATATGAGTCCGATGAGCTCACCTATTGTAAATTGAAATTCCCCGAGATCTATTAACATAGCTAAAACTAAAGTCCTCAAAAATACACAATGCCACGGTAAGAACAAATAGGAAAGATCGTGGAAAAGTAATAATACGATTATGACTATCTTTGCGGCTTGAAATCTTTAAAATGAAGTTCGAATTACAACATACATCCACAGATTCCAAGGCAAGGGCCGGAAAATTCCACACAGATCATGGTGTTGTTGAAACTCCGGTTTTTATGCCTGTCGGTACGGCCGGATCGGTGAAAGGGATACATTTTAAAGACTTAAGAGATGATATCAAGGCACGGATTATCCTGGGGAACACCTACCATCTTTATCTTCGTCCGGGTATTGATATTCTGGAAAAGGCGGGTGGACTGCACCGTTTCAACGGTTGGGATAAGCCAATCCTGACGGATAGTGGTGGCTTTCAGGTGTTTTCGCTCGGGGAAATACGGAAGATAACCGAAGAGGGCGCTAAGTTTCAATCACACATCGACGGATCGCGTCATCTTTTCACTCCAGAGAGTGTGATGGATGTTCAACGTTCGATCGGAGCCGATATCATCATGGCTTTTGACGAATGCACTCCCGGCGACGCAGATTATGATTATGCCAAAAAATCTCTCGAACTGACACAGAGGTGGCTGGACCGTTGCGTGAACAGATTCGCTGCCACACAGCCCAAATATGGATATTCCCAGTCGCTTTTTCCCATTGTTCAGGGCTGTATTTATCCTGATCTGCGGAGGAAAGCAGCTGAACAGGTCGCTACCTATCACGCGGACGGCTATGCCATTGGTGGTCTCTCGGTAGGGGAGAAGGAGGAGGACATGTACAGCATGATCGGGATAGTAAATGAAATTTTGCCGGAGGATCGTCCGCGGTACCTGATGGGGGTCGGCAATCCCGTCAACATACTTGAGGGAATTGACAGGGGAATCGATATGTTTGATTGCGTAATGCCTACCAGGAATGGCCGTAATGGCATGTTATTCACCCGTAACGGTGTTATTAATATAAGGAACAGCAAATGGGCTGATGATTTTTCCCCAATCGATGCTGAGGGAGAATCTTTTGTAGACAAACAATATACCAAGGCCTATCTGAGGCATCTGTTTCAGTCGAAGGAGATGTTGGGACCGATGATCGGCAGTATTCACAATCTGGCCTTCTATATGTGGCTGGTCGACGAATCACGCGCCCAGATCTTTCAGGGTACTTTTAAGGCATGGAAAGAAAAGATGGTCAGACAAATGCGCAACAGGCTTTGAGCAACTGAAGATGTATTATATTTGAAACGGATGACAAACAAATTTATTCAGAGGATTGACCGCTACATCATCAAGAGGTATTTGGGAACTTTTTTCCTTTCTATCGCTTTGATTGTCAGTATATCTGCAATTTTTGATGTCTCTGAAAAAATTGATGATTTCATCACCAATAATGCTCCGTTAAAGGCGATCCTCATTAATTATTATCCTAATTTCTTAATTTATTTCGCGAATCTTTTTAGCGCGCTATTCAATTTTATTGCCGTCATCTTCCTTACCTCGAAAATGGCAGCCAATTCCGAGATCATCGCCATGATGGCCAGTGGGATCAGTTATAAGAGACTCATGCGGCCATATCTTGTGGCTTCTGGTATCATTGCTCTAATGTCCTGGTTTCTTGGAAATTTTGTAATTCCTCCGGCTAATCAAGAGCGGATTAACTTCATTAATCAGTACGTCATCAGCAATTTTGTCAACCAGGATAAAAACATCCACAGACAGCTGGAACCAGGAGTTTTTATCTACATGAAAAGCTACAGCAACAGGGCTGATGTTGGATATAAATTTACGATTGAGAAATTTGAAGGTCGCCAGCTAAAATCGAAACTGATCGCTGATTACATCAAATGGGACCGGGATAAGAAGAAATGGGTTATTCATGATTATTATATCCGGGATACGAGTGGTCCTATTGAAAAAATTACCAAGGGAAGTGCAATAGACACCACCCTGAAGATGAATCCTGCTGAATTTGGTCAGCAGAACTCCCGCCAGGAGACAATGGATTACTGGCAGTTGAACCAGTATATTGCGGAACTCAAGTTAAGAGGGGTAGACAATGTTTCGAGTTTTGAAAAAGAAAACTACCAGCGCACGGCGGGACCGGTCAGTACGTTTATCCTAACTATTATTGGTGTGTCTCTGGCTTCCAGAAAAACACGCGGAGGAATCGGCTTACACCTGGGGCTAGGTCTCCTGCTGGGTTTCTCTTACATCATGTTCATGCAAGTGAGTACTATTTTTGCCTTCAAGGCAGGATTCAATATATTATTGGCGGTCTGGCTGCCGAACATCATCTATGCCCTGATTGCGCTGATCCTTTACAAAAGAGCAGCGAAATAGGGAACGTCCCGACAATTATTTTGTATTTTTGTCGGATAATTTTTGTCCAAAAGTTAAAAGCTAAATTATGTCACTAAAAAGAAACATTCTTGACCTTCGGAGAAGGAAGAAAGAGGCTCAGCAGGGTGGTGGAGAAGCTGCCATTGGCAAACAGGTAGCCATGGGTAAAAAAACTGCCCGCGAAAGAATCAAGGCGATTCTGGATGAGAATTCATTTCACGAGTATGATTTGTTCGTTGAACATACGGGAAAAGACTTTGATATGGAGAAGAAGGTGCTCCATGGCGACGGTGTCATCATTGGTACCGGAACTATGTACAACAAGCCTGTCTGTATCTATGCCCAGGACTTCACGGTAGCAGGAGGATCTCTTGGATTGATGCACGCCCGTAAAATCACCAAGATCATGGACCATGCCCTGAAGATGCGCGTTCCGATCATTGGAATCAACGACTCCGGTGGTGCCCGTATCCAGGAAGGGGTTAACTCCCTCGCCGGTTATGGTGAAATATTCTACCGCAATACTGCAGCCTCTGGTGTTATTCCTCAGTTGTCCGTCATCCTCGGACCCTGTGCAGGTGGAGCCGTTTATTCTCCTGCCCTCACAGACTTCGTTTTCGTTGTTGAGAATATTTCCAAGATGTTTATTACCGGACCCAGCGTAATAAAAACCGTACTTGGTGAAGAAATTTCCATGGAAGAGCTTGGTGGTGCACTGGTTCACAGTGAGATAACCGGCAATGCCCATTTCTATGCACTGAGTGAAGATGAGTGTTTCGAACAAATCAAGAAACTGATTTCCTTCATTCCTTGGAACAATACACAAAAGGCGCTTCGTTTCCCGACCCAAGCCCCGAATTTCCACGTCAGTATTGAAGACATCGTGCCCAGTGATCCACATTATCCTTATGATATCCGCGATATCATTAAAGCGACCACTGATAGCTCTGATTTCTTTGAAATCATGGAACTTTATGCCCGTAACATCGTGATCGGATTTGGTCGCATCGCCGGGAATACGGTTGGATTCGTTGCCAATCAGCCCATGTACCTGGCGGGTGTTCTGGATTGTGACTCCTCCGACAAGGCCGCCCGATTTATCCGCTATTGCGATGCTTTCAATATTCCAATTGTGACTTATGAGGACATGCCGGGTTACCTGCCTGGTATCGACCAGGAGCATGCGGGAGTGATCCGCCATGGCGCCAAGTTGCTTTATGCCTACAGCGAGGCTACTGTTCCAAAGATTACGGTTATCATCAGGAAGGCTTATGGCGGTGGATATATCGCGATGAACTCAAGGCATTTGGGAGCTGATTTTGTTTACGCCTGGCCGACAGCCGAAATTGCAGTCATGGGTCCTGAAGGAGCTGCAAATATTGTCTTCCGCAAGGAGATTGACGAAGCAGAAAATCCGGCAGAAATGCGCAAACAAAAGATTCAGGAGTACAAGGATAAATTTGCCAATCCATTCGTTGCGGCCTCCAAAGGTTACATCGATGAGGTGATTGAGCCACTCGAAACACGTGCAAGACTGATCCATTCGCTCGAAATCTCTGAACACAAAGTAGACAGAAGGCCAACGAAAAAGCACGGTATTCCTCCGTTCTAATTAAAATTAAATATGGAAGAAAATAAACCAAAATATGAGGTATTCGTTGTCAATACAGCGCAATACTATACCCTTCATACCAAGAAGTACCTGTTGCGGAAGAAATGGCAACCAATCGATCAGAACGAGGTACGGTCCTTCATTCCGGGTACAATTCTGGATGTCTATGTGAAAGCCGGGCAAGAAGTTGCGGCAGGCGATAAGCTGATCAAATACGAAGCCATGAAGATGCAGACCATCATTGAGATGCCCTTTACCGGGGTGATCAAAGAAGTGCTGGTCAGCGCCGGTGATAAGGTCAGAAAAGATCAGATAATGATACTTCTGGAAGAAGATAATAATTAGAGAAACTATTGAAATATTTGAGTGCCTGAAGTCCTGGACTTCAGGCATTTTCTTTATCCAGATCCCTGTAAATCCCCAGTAATTCGCGGGCATTTTTTCCCTTCCCTTCCTTGCCAAGGATTTCCAGTAGCCTGGAAGCTTCCACAATCAAATCGCCTTTCCCGCCTTCCGTCGATTCGCGGCTATTCAGATATTGAATAATCCGGAAGGCGCTGACTTCGTGAAAAAACCGCTTCACGAAATTCTTCTTGTCTGCACAGTTGTCCCTCAATTCAATCAGGCGTTCCCTGGTTCCTGCCTTCATGAGGAAATCAACCAAATACCTGTCGTATTCGAGGAATTTTCTATCCCATAGAGATGGATCCGTATCGAAAAAGTATCCAGGCTCAGCAAAAAGGGGATGCAGGGTCTCGAAGATCTTCAAGGAATAGGCTGAAAACAGTTCCTGGTCCCCCTCTTCCCATTTTTTCAAAGCAGCCCCTGTACCGAAAGGGACCCGGTGCGAAATCCGCGCAGCAGGAAAAACAGTGGCTTCAGTGACCTTGCCGTAATTCCCCAATAAGACAATCTTGTGAAGGAAATGGAAGTCTTCGCCGGCCTGTCTGCGGTTCATACCACCCTGCTTTACATAAGACGAGGCCTTGACCGCAAAGCTGGATCCTACGGTATGAATCGAATGAACATATCCGCACCATTTTATGGCATTTCGAAGATAGCGCAGGTATAACTCGTAGAGAATGATTCCTTCCTTTAGAGAGGCAGGTAAGTCCGGATCATCAACAGGATGGCAAAAAGTGAGATTGACAAAGTTATAAGAAGGATGAAGGCGGAAAGCCGATTCAATTTCTGTCAGGTAATTGGCCGAAACCGTGCTGTCAGCATCGAAGGAGATCAGAATACCTTCCTCTTTTTCTGAACAAGCCAACAATCGTATCGCCTCATCCATCGCGATCTTCCTGGCCCAGCCCACACCGGCCCATTTGGAAGGTAAGGCAGGGGCATGCAACAACCGGAGCTGATAAAGATTGTTCGAAGAATTTTTCCACCAATTCAGGATCTCACCGATAGTCCGCTGATTCTGGTCCAGAACCTCCTGAGGTGATTTTTCTGAAGAGTTGATCACCACAATGACGGTGACTCCTGAGGAAGGAGCATCACATTTTGAGAGGGATTCCAGCGCGGTTAGAAGACCTGGTTCATCATAACATGGAATAGTAACGAACAACGAACTTCCCCGATCATTCACCGGGAGGACATCGATTAACCCAGGGGGATGCTGCCTCTCCAGATAGGCATTGAATCTTGACAAATATTCCGAATTCAGGGTTTGTACCTTTTGTTCAGTCCTTCAGCAACATATTTGGTGATGTTGTATTTTGGCGTCCCCTCCAACATGCTGGCACTATTGAGGATGATATCATATTTCTTGTCTGCATTGTAGCTTTTCAGAAACGAAGAGATACTGTCGATAATCTGCTGATTAATCTGACTCTGCATCTCATTGAGTTTTTGAGTCAACTCTGCATCGAGACGCTCAACTTCTTGCTGTTGACCCATTAATCGTTCCTGCTCCAGTTTGGCCCTTTCGTCAGTCAGAAATCCACCCCGCTGAACTTTTTCCCGAAAAGAAGCCGCCTCTTTTTCGAAATTTATCCTCTTAAGACTGTATTCTTTCTTAAATGACTCCTGGTTAGACTGCAGATTAGCAGTAAGTTTCTTCGCCAATGCGTAAGTAAAAAGTACCGAATCCATTTTGACATAAGCGATCGAAACAGATTTTCCTGCCTTTTCGTTGGACTGACCCGTCACATCCAGGCTACTGTTTTTACTTGTAAAATGTAGCAGGTAAAGCACCGCTATTGCAATTCCTAATATTACCGAAACAATCGTAGAATTCTTCATATCAAAGAAATGATGTTCTATTTTTCTATTTAAGTTGACAAATATAACTGAAATGTTGATTGTGTGTAATTAACCTCTCGTTTTTTCCTTTTCTAAATTTCTGATGAGTTGATAAACATCATAGATTGTCGACTCTCAACTCGTTAATTTTACCAAACAAAAGGGATAAACCAAAACGATGATAAATAAAATTATAGCAGACATTCTCCCGTACATGCCTAAGCGATTGGTCTGGATCTTTTCCAGAAAATACATTTCCGGCGAGAAACTGTCTGATGCTTTAAGGGAATCTGAGAAACTGAATGCTGAAGGATGTTCGGTTACCCTGGATATTTTGGGTGAGTATGTTTCTCAATTATCTGAAGCCGAGCAATACAAAATCCAATACCTCGATGTGATCAAGCAGTTCACTGACCGAAAAATCAATGGAAATTTCTCAGTGAAACCATCCATGCTTGGATTGCTCCTGGACAAAGAAGTTTGCTATCATAATTTCAGGGAGATTGTCGTTGCCGCAGATCTGGCCGGCAGTTTTATCCGCATCGACATGGAGGATTCAACCTGCACGGACGATGAAATTTTACTATACCGTCGTTTAAAGGCGGAATTTCCAACCCGCGTCGGACTCGTTGTTCAGGCTTATCTCAAGCGTACCCATACCGATCTGCAGGAGCTACTGGATGTCCATACCCCTGCTTCACCTTTAAATTTTCGTTTATGCAAGGGAATCTATGTGGAGGATCAGGCTATTGCCTTCAAGGGATACCAGGAGATTCGGGATAATTACCTCCTGGATCTTGAGTTTATGCTGAAGAATGGGATTTATGTCGGTATTGCTACGCATGATGCTTATCTTGTTGAGCAGTCTATGAAGATCATCGAAAGGCTGAATATTTCTAAAGACCATTTTGAATTTCAAATGCTTTACGGCGTGACCTCCAATTTGCGTCGTTCCATACTGGATAAGGGCTATGCGATGAAGGTTTATGTACCCTTTGGAAAGCAATGGTTCAATTACTCAACAAGAAGGTTGAAAGAGAACCCCAACATGGTCTGGCATATTGTTAAGGCTATCTTCGTGAGGGCTTGAAAAACGTCTGGCTCAGCTAAAAATCTTATACTTCACGATACCCCATTTTTGAAGGCGGTACTTCATAGAGACAAAAAGAACACCGATTCCATATATCGTACTCCTCCTGAAATTGATGGAAGAGGCTTCCTCGAAATATTTCGTCGGACAGGTAATTTCAGCAATCTCGAATCCTGCATAAAATATTTGGGCAATCATCTCGTTGTCAAACACAAAATCGTCTGAGTTGATTTTGTAATTTATTTTTTTCAATACATTACCAGAGAAGGCACGATAGCCAGTGTGATATTCAGATAGTTTCTGTCCCATAACAACATTCTGAAACAAGGTAAGAAACCTGTTGGCAATGTATTTATAGACGGGCATTCCTTCGCGCATCGCGCCCTTTCCTAAAATGCGCGATCCCAGTACGACCTCATATACTCCATTCGCGATCAGATAGCACATGGAATGGATTAATAGCGGAGTGTACTGATAATCAGGATGCAACATGACCACTATATCCGAATTAAGTTCTAGTGCCTTGTCGTAGCAGGATTTCTGGTTCCCTCCATAACCTTTGTTTTCAGAGTGGGTAACGATGTATTTGATGCCCAGTTTCCTGGCAACCTCCACGGTATTGTCTCTGCTTAGATCGTCGACCAAAATCACATGATCTACGATGTCAAAAGGGATTTCACGGTAGGTTTGTTCCAGCGTCTTTTCTGCATTATAGGCAGGCAGCACAACAGTAATAGTCTTCTCTTTAATCATTTTTAATTGCTTTTCGCTTTAGAAATACAAATCCATTCTTCTCATACAGTACGACAAGGGTTGGATATTTTTTCAAATTTGGTTCCAGTTCGTTGACTTTTACAACGAAATAGGTGTCTCTATCAATTTCACCGGATAGCAGCCATTCTGTGTCATAGACTCTTGTGTTGACCGGCGGCAGCCTCTTCCCGTAAAAGAGCGGGGCATAACTGAAATAATCCAGCGGATAGACATATTCATTTTTCCCGGCATGATCCTTGTAAAATTCAATGGCTGCACGTTGGCTGTAAGCTTCAATCCTGGGCGTTACCATTAGCGTCAGTAGGGTTACACAAACCAGGGAACCGGCCATAAGAATCCTGTTCGCAAGGAAAGATTTTTTAGAGGCATACCAACCAAAGAAGATTAATCCGGTAAGCAGAAGGATCCCGCCGGAAGCTTCCATTCCCGTCCAATGAACGGCAGCCTGCATGTTACCCGCAGCAAATTGATCGTCGACCCATCCTTTGTCCAGTATATATTTGATGTTCATGGCAAAGAAAGGCAGGGCGATGGCAACCAGGGCAATCAATCCACCGATAATTAGTTGTAAGGTGCGTATCCATTTTTTCGGCTGAACTCCATTTTTTTCTACGGAATAAACGTAAAGGGCTGCCAGGAAGGTGATTGGAAAATAGCAAAGCGAAGAATAATGGACGATTTTCGTCTTGACTATCGTGAATAAGATGAGGACAGTCCAAAAGAGAATGATCATCCAGCGTTGGAATAGAACTTGCAATGGATTGGCAGGCAGATGTTTGAGTATCAGCGGTAGCGCAAAAACCGAAGCTGGGAAAACACCCATCAGGAGTACAACAAAGTGATAGAGCAGGAATCCGCCATGACCCGCATCTTTGGTCGTAAATAGCCTGATCTGGTAGGTGATAAACTCCATAATGACATCCCCGTGTCCGCTGAGCCACTGGATGATGAACCAGAATCCACCCACGAGACAAAAGATGGCAAGGTAGATGATGACATGCAAAGGGTTGATCTGCATCCTGAATCTGATCAGAATCAGAAAAACGATCAGGCACAGACTGAATATGAGAAAGGCCACCGGACCCTTTGTCAATACTGCCAGTCCGATGAAACAGGCAGAAATGATCAGGAATTTAAGCTGTTTTAGGTGTTCTGTCTTTTGCGAAAGTTGGTAGATATAATATACAAAGAATGCTACTCCGTTAAATATGAAAAGGTTAAACCAGGGATCGATGATCCCGGATTTGAAATAGAGAAAAGGTAGGATGGAACAGCAGAACAGGAACGCCCAGGTAAGCCCGAATTTCTGATCGAATAATTTCTTACCATGATTGTAAAGGCTTAACACAGTGGCAATCCCACAAATCGCGTTGGGGAAGCGAGCTGCGAATTCGTTGATTCCGAATAATTTCATGGAGAGGACCTGAAACCAGATGAAAAGCGGCGGTTTCTCCCAGAATGGCTTAAAATCAATCTGAACCGTCAGGAAATCTTTGGTAACGAGCATTTCCCTGGCCGATTCTGCGAAATTTATTTCATCCCAGTCGAATAAATGCAGTCTTCCGGTAAGAGGAATGAACAGGAGAGAAGCGAATATTACCAGGATTATCTGGACCACCCACTCTTTTTTAACTATCTTTTTCAGCATAAGGGACTCTTCTGGAAAATATTGGGTGATTAAGTTTGTTAAAGAATTTAGTCCGTTCAAATAGTGTCAGTAACATAAGGGAAGTTAATGTTCCTATGACAGCGCCGGCAATAACGTCCGGCAAAAAGTGCTGACAAAGATATATTCTGGAGAAACCTATCAGAACGCCGGTGGCCAGAGCGGAAACATGAAGCCAGGTTCTTTGTGTAAAAGTGGCAAGGCAGAAAAGGATCGCGAAGGCCGTTCCAGTATGACCGGAAGGGAAGCTTTGTATCCTGCCCATTTTCACCCCATCCACGAGGTGAAGAACATAATTGTTTTTCAGCAGGGAGACTGGACGGTCAATATCAGGGAAGATATGAATCTTTAAATATTGAATTAATAGACCGGAAATGAGGAAAGTAAGCAGGAGAATGAGGCCTTTCTTTATATTAAATACCATGAATATCAGGGATATAATAAGTGCCACGATCCCGTCGCCCAAGTTGGTAAAATACTGGAAGAAGAAATCCAATGGCACACTGTTACAGGCATTTACCCAAAGCTCAATCTGGATTTTATCGATAAAGATCAATAAAATGGATAATCCTGCGACTATTACAAGAAGTGGTATAGAAAAAGCTTTCGTTCTCTGCAAAAATCCAATCATGGAAAGTTTTAAATTTTATGCCGCAAAAATAGACAAAGAATTCAATTTACTTCGAGTTCTCTCCATTCGGGAAATTTTGGGAACGCAACATGCGGATCGTTTTGGTACCAGAAGCAGGTAGATGAAATATCTGAACGCTGGGCAAGATATCTGCCACCCAAGTGCCATCCAAGATCCTGAATGGTAATCTTCAGGTCTTTTTCGAACCGTATAGGATCCATGATGTGCCAGCGGTAGAGTCCAAAACGCATCATTACTTTATAGTCGCCTTCCGGCCTGATTACCTGGTGTAAGCCCGAATAAGGCGTACAAAATTCCTTGTATTTCCCCTCCCGGTCAAAATTATAGGAACCACAGAAATAGTCTTCCGTACCGGTACCGCAGATGGTCGGGAATTTGGTGTCACCATCGATGAAAAATTTAATCTCCCCTTCACCCCACCAACCATTGTTTGTAACGCCCCAGGCCATGTAAACCCCTACGTACTGACCTTTTCCCTTGATACCGTCTATGATGGTATATACTGAATTCTGAACAGGATTTGCGCGTCGGAACTGTGCATGGAAATAGGCTGCATCGGAAGGGACATCCGTTAGGGTATAATCGACCTGATAGTAGACAGACATGGCATCTTTGTCATTGACATTTTCCATGGTAATCTTACATTTTTTACGGAATGGCATTGGCCAGTAACAGTTGAATGCACTACCGGGATTCACGCAGACAGGCAATGAGGTCAGCTGGGCATATACGTTCCATCCCTGACCGAAGAAATCGCCGACGGGACATTCTACGGAAGGTTCTTTCTCGTCGTCCCAATAAATACGCAGGATGGAGAAACGCCAATTTCCGGTTGGGGTCATCCAGATATGTTGAATGGCTCCCGGACCTTCCATTTCGGCAAGCGTATAAGTCTGTCCTGGCTGAATCCGGATATACGGATTTATTTTCCAGCCCTGACCAAGATCGCGCGCAGCATTGGCAGCATTGGCAACATTAGGTTTGCCTTTCTCAGCCGGATCAGCCATTCCACCTTTACCCTTCTCTCCGGTAAAGTTTTCAGGACTGATAGAGCGTGTCTTTGCATCTGAAAGACGGTAGATATTTCCCATGTTCATCTCCAGTCCGTTGAATTTGGATTGTGATATGCAATGAATGGAAATAAATAGGAAGAGGCCAATCAGCGAAATTGTTCTGTACATTTTGTTGAATTATTTGGATTATATACTGACTCAGAGGGTCAATTTACTGAAATTTTATCTTATTCTGTTCTAAGGGCTATTATTTTGGTGAAAATTTTGATTTGGTAACAAACCAGGATTAAACTTTTCGTTTTTCCGATAGTCTAAAGCTCGGATGACAGAGAAGTTAAATATTAATTTCTTTTTAATTTTTTACGTTGAAAGACCTATCAATCATTATAGTTAATTACAGGGGTTGGGACAGACTCAATAAATGTCTTGAATCTCTTCGGAATATTGACGATGCGCGTTTTGCATTTGAAGTTATTATCGTTGATAATCGTTCTGATGACGGAAGAATAACTGATTTTATCACTCTTTTTCCAGAATTTGATTTTATAGTAAACTCAGGTAATAATGGCTTTGCCAATGGATGTAACCTGGGAGCCGCAAGGAGCAAGGGTCGTCACCTTCTGTTTCTTAATCCGGACACAACTGTCACAACTGATGCTCTTTATGATATGCTGGAGGAAATCCGTGTCAGACCTGAGAATTCAATTGTTACTTGCCGCCAGGTTAAAGAGGACGGGTCGGATGACAGGCCTTACGGAAAATTCTTGACCTTTCATACGTTAACAGGCTGGCAACGTGCTATTAGCTACCTTTTTACAGGAAAAATTGAAGCTGCGATTAGCCAGACCAAGCATTATATCTATCCCGACTGGGTATCCGGTTCTGTTCTTATGATAAGGCGTGATAGCTTTTACCGGCTGGGAAAATGGGACGAGGATTTCTGGATGTATTTTGAAGATGTCGACTTGTGCCGAAGGGCTGCTGAAAAAGAGGGTGAGATTGTAAAGCTTAAAAACGCAGTTGTTGGACACATTCATGGAGGTTCGTCCAGAATTAATATGGAAATTACCGTCACCACCAAGACGGAGGTGCACATTTCGAGGCATACTTACATATCAAAACATGAGAACGTTGGCAATGCCTTTCTGATGCATGCGTTGCTGATTCTAAATAATATGGTCTTTGGATTAATACCTGCTGCTCTGGGAATCCCGCTATTCTTCATCCGGCCAGTAAGAGTTTATTCCCTGACCTATTTCAGATTGATGGATTACTATTTGAATGTGATTCCGTCGGGAACCTGGTTAAGTGAGAGGTCGGTAAATTATCATTCTGCCAAGCAAGATATCGAGCCGGAAGTGGCTATGGGACTCAAGCAGGCTTTTCCCCGGAATTAAGTATTGAAATTCTGGCACGTTGATCAGCAGAGAGACTGATACAATTTTATCAGGTTTTCCGCAACGATATGATCCTTGAACAGAAGGGCGTTCTCGTTCCCTTTAAGGATTAAATCATTTCTCAATTGACTGTCGGTAAGCACTCTGCGTATTTCATATCCGATTTGTTCGCTATCCCGTGGGTTGATATATAAAGCACCATTGCCTCCTGCTTCAGGAAGACTGCTGATGTTGGAGGTAATGACCGGACATCCTGAAGCCTGCGCTTCAAGGACAGGAAGGCCAAATCCCTCGTACAAGGATGGATATACCGAGATGTCAGCCATCTGATAGATCGCCTGAAGTTCCTCCGTATTAGTGCCTTGCAGAAAAATCAGCTGTTTCCTGATTCCCGATTCCAGAATATATTCGTCCAGTTCTTTCTTGTACTCTTTGGGTCGGGGCCGGCCCAGAATGACTATTGGAAGATCAAGTTTTTCATGAACCATACCTTTAAGCAAGGCTAACTGGTTCTTCCTCCGCTCAATGGTTCCAACGCTGAGAATGAACTGCGACGGAAGATTGAATTTCTTGCGTACAGCTTGTTTCTGGGCCTCATTGATCTTTTCGTAGAATAATTTGTTGCAGGTTTGATATATTACCTCAATTTTTTCGGGAGGAATTCCCAGAAAATGGATGATATCAGATTTTGTCTGTTGGCTGATAGCCAGTATTTTAGTTGATCGTTCGCAGGAACTTTTTGAAAAAGAGAGATAAAAGTTTCTGTCTATTTTCTTATAGTAATTTGGAAACCTAAGAAAGATCAAGTCATGAATAGTCGTAATCGATGGAATTCCTGTCTTTTCAATACCATAAGGCAGGAGCTGACTGAGACCGTGAAAAACATCAATCTTATGTGATTTCAGGATTTTAGAAACCAAGTGAATTCGCCAGTAGGAACTGAAAAATCGTGTAATTTTTGTTTTTGGAGTGATAATTTCAGCGGAATCCGGCAAGGTGAAAAGGTCTGTTTTCTTTTGCGCAAAGAGTTTATAACGATTTTCCGGATAATACTTCGCCAGCAGATTGATGGTATTCCTGCTGTAATTACCCAGTCCTGAACGGTTCTCGAATACTTTTTTTGCTTCAAATCCTATGATCATCTGTGTAGTTTGGTTTGGACAAAAATAGTTTTTTCACGATTTTTTTATATACTCAAAATCGGCACGGACCATTTTTCTGATTATTTCTTCAAAGGAAGTCTGATTTGGATTCCATCCAAGAAGTTTCTGGGCCTTCGCCGGATTGCCACACAACAGTTCGACCTCCGTCGGCCGGTAATAAATAGGATCTATCTCGATGATAATGTTTCCCGTTTTTTTACAGACACCTTGTTCATGGATGCCTTCCCCTTGCCATTCAATCTCAATTCCAGCCTCTTGAAATGCCAGGGTACAAAACTCCCGGACCGTATGCATCGTTCCTGTAGCAATGACGAAATCTTCAGGGGTGTCATGTTGAAGCATGAGCCACATGCATTCCACGTAGTCTTTTGCATAGCCCCAATCCCGTAAGGCATTCAAATTTCCCAGGTAGAGCTTTTTCTGTTTTCCGGTGGCGATGCGGACCGCCGCCAGGGTGATCTTCCTCGTGACGAAATTCTCCCCCCTGCGTTCACTCTCATGGTTGAAAAGGATCCCGTTAACTGCATACATGCCGTAAGCTTCACGGTAGTTTTTTGTCATCCAGAAGGCAAACTGCTTGGAGATTCCGTATGGTGAACGAGGATAAAAGGGGGTATTTTCGGTTTGGGGGGTTTCTTGAACCAGTCCATATAATTCTGAAGTAGAAGCCTGGTAAATTCTGACTCGCTGCTCCATCTCAAGGATCCTCACCGCTTCCAGTATTCGCAGGGTACCGATGGCATCAGTTTCAGCTGTATACTCAGGAACATCGAAAGAGACTTTTACATGTGATTGAGCTGCAAGGTTATAGATCTCTTCCGGCTTGACCTTTTGGATGATTCTCACCAACGAACTGGAGTCGGTCATGTCGCCATAATGTAAGGTGAGCTTACTCTTCAACTGCATGTCCTGGATCATCTCCTCAATATACAAATGCTCAATTCTGGTGCGGTTAAACTGAGAAGAGCGCCTGACGATTCCGTGAACTTCATATCCTTTTTCGATGAGCAGCTCGGCCAGATAGGAACCATCCTGGCCGGTGATTCCGCTAATTAGTGCTACTTTCATTCGTAAAAATATTAGTTAAATTATTGAATATCTGTAAGTACTCATGGAACTCGCAGCTGAATTTACATCGCCTTTTGTGGGATTAGCCCATGCTCGTTTCATGCTGTCAAGTGGGTTTTATTGGTTAATTCCTATCTGTCCAGAATGCTTCTGAACAGTTCCTTATAGCTGATAACATTAGCCTCCCAGGTATATTTCTGAGAATGTGTTCGCAATAAATTCGGTCTCAAAGGGTCTTTGCTGAATTCTTCCAGTTTTTCCAGAAAGAATTTTGCCATCTCATCCGGCTCGAAAGTTTCCCAATAATAGGCATTTGTTCCGCTCACTTCAGGGATCGAAGAATAGGTTGACGCAAATACTGGTTTCCCAAAACGCATAGCCTCCACCGGAGGGAAACCCATCCCTTCAAATTTCGAGGGGAAGAGAACGGCCTTGCAGTTGTTGTACATCCAGAATTTATCTTCTTCCGAAATAATTCCGGGAATCAAAATGCGTTCATGAAGTCCCTGATCATCAATTTTTTGTTGCAGTTCGCCCGCATAATCGGAAGATTTATTCCCCGCAATGATGAGTTTGTAATTTTTGGGAAGCCGTTTCATGAAATCAATCAGAACGTGATAGTTCTTCTTCATCTGAACGACTCCAACAGAAAAAAGAAGATCTCCGGCAGGAGCGAATGAGGGTGGTGGGACAGACTCAAAAGTCTTGACTTTCACCCCACAATAGATCACATGGATCGGGATATTTCCGACATTCAGTTGCTCCCTCACGACGCTTTCTGTGTATTGTGAAATGACCGTGATGGCTGTTGCCCGGTCGACTTTCTTCTGTAATATAGCCAACCGTTTCTTTGCCTTTGCAGGTGATTTCTCTCCAAGGAAATTTAAATCATTGATTGTTAGTAGGTAGGGCGTTGATTGATCAGATGGAAAATAAGCCGAATCCTGGTGTATGGTATACCACAAATCGTACTTCCTGCAAAGAGATGGGAAATACCTGCGTTTGAGAGATACGACTTCATAGTCGACAAGATCTCCAAAATACCCCACGAATTTTTTTGGTACCAGGAGGGTGAATTTGAATTTCTCATCAGCTTCCCTGCTTATTTCTGCTCCAAAAAATTCGGCGACTTGCCCAAGGCCTGTATTGAGATCCTTGAGCCTGTCGAGGTCGATCAATACAGATAACTTATCCATGCTGCAAAATGAATTTTACAATTTGACCCGCAATGAAGTTTACCTCCTCATCCCTCAGATCCGGATAGCTGGGCAAATTTATTCCTCTTGAACTGATGTCGGCAGCTACCGCGAATTCCTCTTCGGTAAAATGCCTGTACATCGGCATCGTGTGAACCGGGAAAAACAATGGCCTGGTTTCAATGCCCGATTCGCGTAAAAATGCTCTCAGGTCGGCCCTTTGTCGGGCATCCGGGATAAGAACAGAACACATCCAGTAAGAGTTGAAGGTATTGGCAGCCTCTCCCTGAAGTTCGACTCCTGTATTTTCAAAGGCTTTTCTATAGGTATTCGCGATCCGGATTTTATCGGCCATGATCTCTTCAATCCGCTCCATCTGGGCAACACCAATGGCGGAGCAGATATTGGTCATCCGGAAATTGTGCCCAATTTCATCGTGCCAGTATTCCCGGTCGGAGAGTCCCTGATTCTTGAGTTTTTTAGCCCTTTCGAACAACGCTTTTGAGTTGGTAGTGAGCATACCGCCTTCCCCGGTAGTGATAGTCTTATTCCCAAAGAAACTAAAGGCGGAGATATCCCCGAAGGTTCCGGTATGACGGTCGTTAAACTTACTGCCAATAGATTCGGCGCAGTCTTCGATCAAAAACAAGTCATTTTTCCTGCAAATTTCCAGCAAAGTATCCATCTCACAGGGATGTCCGTAGATGTGTGGCGCAAGAATGGCCTTTGTCTTGTGAGTAATTTTCCGCTCAACATCGGCGCAGTCTATTTGCCATGTTTCCCTGACGGAGTCAACAAAAACGGGGATTGCCCCCACATAGTCAATTGCGTTGACAGAAGCGATATAGGTAAAAGTTGGAACGATGACCTCATCGCCCGGTTTGATCCCCAGCGTAAGCATTGCCAGGTGCAGTGCAACAGTCCCGTTACAGACGCTTGTGGCGTATTCTGCACCAATGTATTCGGCGAATTTTTTTTCGAAATTATCTGTATATTTTCCCCTGGAAGAGATCCATGTTGATTCAACACAATCAGTTACATACTTAAGCTCATTGCCTCTCAGACAGGGTCTGTAAACAGGATATTTTATTTCCATTTTTTCACATCAGTCGTTAGAATCCACAAAATAATCAAAAATCGGCAATATTTTGCGGCGTGAAGATAGTAAATTCAGCGTACTATTTTCAGATGACTGTTCCCTGGTTCGTAATGCAATACGAAAGAAAAACGGGAACCAACGCCTAAAATTGATTCAACTTTTATCTTGCTTCCCAGCATTTTTACAAAATCATTGGCAAGCGAGAGTCCAATTCCAGAGCCGCCGTAGGCTCTTTTCATTCTGGAATCTATCTGGTAAAACCGATCGAAAATTTTATCGAATTGGTCTTCCGGGATCCCAATACCAGTGTCCCTGACAAAAAATTCAATCTGGCTATTACCCATCAAATAGTATCCGAATTCAATCTCGCCTTCCTCGGTAAATTTGAGAGCGTTATCAATCAGGCTATCCAGGATATCTTTTATCTTACTGCCATCGCAAACTATAGAGAATTTTGGATTGTCATTCCCCATGACTGGAAAAATTTTAAGATGATCTTTCTCCAGTTGTCCCTTTTCGTAAGCGGTCTGCCTATAGAGTTCATTAACCAATCCGTTTAGGTTATATAATTGGTTATTAACCTTTTCTACTCCACTCTGTATTTTTGAAAGCTTGATAGTATCGCTAAAAACATGCAGCAAAATCTGGCAATTCCTCGCAATAATCTGGAGGTAATTCATCCGTTCATTTCTGGAGACTTCATCCGTCAAAAGAATATTGGAAAATCCTACAACGGCATTCAACGGTGTGCGAACCTCATGCGAAATATTCTGCAGGAAGGCGGCCTTGAGCATATCGGCTTCTTCGGCTTTTTTGCGGGCCTCTTCGATAGCCTGTACGGCGAATTTTTGTTTTGAAATATCCCTGGAGACGGCCATCACAGCATCATTGTTGAGTTTGACCATTCTCATTTCGAAGAAGCAGGTCCCTTTGCCTTTCACTTCCAGGGCATATTCAATGGTTTCAATGGAATCACTTACCAGGACAGTCTTGATGGATTTACTTACCTGCTTCACCATTCTGGCGGAGAATCCTACTTCAGAGATGGTGCTGCCAATGATTTCAGCTGCTTGTTTATCTATGCCTGTATCCGATTTTGGAACATAGTCGATATAGGTTCCGTCCTTATCTATAACAAAGAAAATATCTGGGATGGTCTCCAGCAGAAGCTTGTAGCGGTGCTTGCTGTTTCCCAACTCGGTAATGGTGGTTTTGATACTGGTAATGTTTTCGAAGAAACAGATCATATTATCCTTGTCTACCGGGATGGAAGTTACCTGAAACCACTTCTCCGTGTGCGGAACAAGAATCTCTTTCTTCATCCTTTTGGAAGGATCGAACAACGATTGCCAGTCTATTTCGCCACGGAATAATTTCTGAAATAAAAGATGAACAGGCATGCCTTTTACCTCAGAATTTCTCACCTCGAAATACTCTTCGAAGGCGGGATTGATATAGGTAACCTTATACCCGATTCTTTCCCCAAGCTCGTCGCGTTCAGTCGTGAAACGAAGAATCGCTTCGAAATATTGCGAGAATATCCTGATTTGATTCTCTCGTAAAGAGTGGATTCTTTGCTTCTTTTCAAGCAGTTTCAGGTGGTAAGCCATGAAAAGCAAAAACCCTAGTCCACCGATTAATAAATACAGGAATACCGGATGAAAGGAATTTGATTCTTTCCATAATAGCTGAAAATAGAGTTCTTTCCGTGCTTGAAAAAGAACATGACCGATCAGTACTCCAGTGGTGACAATCAGGTAAGTTATTATCTGAAAGGGCTTTTCTGAAAGGAGCAGTAGGATTGCCAGGCCAAAGGCATAGAGGTAGACTTCGAAATTATAAGAAGATTCTGGCGGGAAGATGGCATATCTTGCCGATATCATCAACAGGTAAGCCGGAACAGGTAAAAGCAGAAGCAAGTTTAAAGCCGTATTCTTCTTGCCCTCTCTAAGAAAGAAATAAATTAGGATGAAGATTCCGGTAAAGGACAGAATATGGGGAGCATAGTTGGTGTTGAAGAAATCAAGAAAGTCGAGAATCAGCATAATCGATGCACCTGCCAGAAGAAGCAGATTGACGTAGAAAAAAAGTCGGATATGGCCTAATTCCTGTTTATGCAAATGCGGGTATTTGCTATTCAACCCACTTTCAAATTTCTTTGGCATTTAATATATCCAAACGTCTATTTGATAATACTTAAAATTCAGTCTCAATATTATAAAGGTGACATTTATTAGCAATTATAAGACAGAGATCTCATAGATTTGCATGATCAATTTTGATCTTTGGTCAGTTCAATCTAATGCAATAATACAAAAAATCAACAATATGTCAACCGGATTTTACAATGTCCCGATTCCCAAAAATGAGCCTGTAAAAAGCTATGCACCAGGTTCACCCGAGCGTATCGAGTTGCAGAAGGCAATTCAGGAGATGCGTGCTGAGCTCGTCGATCTGCCTATGATCATTGATGGCAATGAGGTAAGATCAGGTAAGAAAGTCAGGATGTCTCCACCCCACGACTTATCTCATCACCTGGGATGCTACCACCAGGGGGATAGATCGCATGTCCAGCTGGCCATCGATGCAGCTCTGAAAGCCAAGGCTGCCTGGGCCGATACGCCATGGCAACACAGGGCAGGTGTCTTCTTGAAAGCTGCGGATCTCCTTGCCGGACCGTACCGCGCCAGACTAAACGCTGCAACGATGCTGGGGCAGTCCAAGAATGCTTACCAGGCTGAGATCGATGCAGCCTGTGAATTGGCGGATTTTTATCGCTTCGGGGTCAAATGTATGACAGATATTTATGCCATGCAGCCCGAATCGAATCCGGGAATGTGGAACTATAATGAATTTAGGCCTTTGGAAGGTTTCGTGTTTGCACTCACACCTTTCAATTTTACTTCAATAGCAGGAAATTTACCGGTAGCCCCGGCCATGCTGGGTAACGTCTGCGTGTGGAAACCTGCAAAGACAGCAGTTTATTCAGCCAGTGTAATCATGGAAATTCTGATGGAAGCGGGATTGCCTGCCGGGGTCATCAACCTGGTATTTGTCTCCGGACCTGCCGCGGGTGAAGTGATTTTCAGTCATCCCGATTTTGCAGGAATCCATTTCACAGGGTCCACAGGCGTATTCCAGGATATCTGGAAAACCATCGGTGCCAATATTTCCAGGTATAAATCCTATCCGCGCATCGTGGGTGAAACAGGCGGGAAAGACTTCATTTTTGCTGATCCTTTTGCGGATACTACAGCCCTCGCTACCGCGATTGTGAGAGGTTCATTCGAATACCAGGGACAAAAATGTTCAGCCGCCTCACGTGTGTACATCCCCCGGTCCATCTGGAAAGAGACCTGGGCGAAGTGTGAAGCACAGTTAGGAAGAATGAAAATGGGGCCGCCCGAAGATTTCACCAATTTTGTCAATGCCGTCATCGATGAAGCATCATTCGATAAGCTGAAAGGATTTATCGATGGAGCGAGGTCCGATGCAGACGCAGAGGTCATCTTTGGCGGAAATTGTGATAAATCATTTGGCTATTTTATTGAGCCGACAGTCATTCTGACAAAAAATCCAAAGTATATCACCATGCAGGAAGAACTGTTTGGTCCGGTGGTGACGATATTTGTTTATGAGGATGATCAAATGGAGCAGACGTTGACGCTGCTGGATGAGACTTCCCCATATGCGCTGACTGGTGCGATTTTCTCGCAAAACCGTTTTTCAATCGATCACATGACCAGGAGGCTGGCAAATGCCGCAGGTAATTTCTATATCAACGACAAACCAACAGGCGCTGTGGTTGGGCAACAGCCTTTTGGCGGAGCCCGGGGGTCAGGAACGAACGATAAGGCCGGCTCTGTGTTCAATATGCTGCGTTGGGTATCTATCCGGACAGTAAAGGAAACCTTTGTACCGGCCAGGGACTTCATGTATCCGAATTTCCTTCCGGAAAAATAATGTTATCCTGAATAATTTTTTTTGGCAGGCAGATTTTCTAACTTTGTGGATAATTTGCCTGCCCTCATGAAGTCACTGAACCTGAAGAAAATTATCGGTGTCCCTGGTAACAAATATTTAGTTGCCTTCGTGGTATTCAGTGTCTGGATGTTGTTTATTGATGACAACAACGTCTTTTTTCTTCGGAAAAATGTGAATAAACTGAAACAGTACCGCGTCGAGAAGGCATATTTTCAGGAAAAAATCCGTAACGACAGCATTCATTTGCAGGAGATGAAGGCCAATGCAAAGAATCTCGAAAAATTCGCCAGAGAAGAATTTCTGATGAAAAAGAAAGATGAAGATATTTTTCTTATTATTGAGAAGTGAAACTTTTGCTGTTTTTAATCGTTTTTTAGGCTATGTTACTGGATCTTGACATATTTACCATTGAGAACAAACTGGCACCAGGAATGGGGAGAGTCCTCATTGCCGAGCCATTTCTTCCTGGCGATTATTTTAGTCGTTCAACGGTTCTGTTGGTTCAGTGCACCGATGAGGGTGATGTCGGATTCATCCTCAATAAGCCTACGAAATTAAGGATCAGGGATCTTTTCAAGGGATTTCCGGATTTTGAATCACATGCTTTTCTGGGCGGACCTGTCAGCAACGATAAACTCTTTTTTCTGCATACCCTGGGAGAAAAAATCCACGATAGCCTGCATATTATGGATAATTTGTACTGGAGCGGGGATTTTGGGCAGCTAATCGCTTTGATCCGTGCTGGATTAGTTGAAGAGGAAGAGGTTCGGTTCTTTTTAGGCTACTCTGGATGGAGTGCCGGACAATTAGCCGATGAAATTGCAGATCATTCATGGGTGGTCGTCGAACCTACCGTCGAAAATATCCTGTCCAGTGATGAGAATTTCTGGAACGAAAGCGTCAAGACCATCGGCGGGAATGCTTTACTCTGGGAGAACTTCCCCGAAAATCCCGAGTTCAACTAATTCATTCTTTACCTTACCTCTTTTTCGATTTTTATTCACGTGGCTTTTCGTAGAAACTGGAAACGAAAAATAACTCAATTGGTGTATTATAATATAAAAAAATTCAAGTATATTTGAAAAATATATAAAAATGAAATATTATTCGATCAAGCTTTAAAAATCATGCAATCTATTTTTGAAAAAATAAGCATATATAATGTTTGGGACGGGAAATTCTTCAACACCGGATATGAACGTAGTGAATACCTTAATACAATTACAAAATACATTGGAAACAAGCTGATTAAGGTACTGGTTGGGCAGCGCCGTGTCGGGAAAAGCTATGTTTTGCGTCAGATTATGAACTACTTAATTACAGTTAAAGGTATTAACCCACAAAATATTTTTTATGTCAACAAGGAGTTTACTGCTTTCGATGAAATAAAATCTTCCACGGATCTGGATTCACTATTCAATTACTATCGCCGGCAATTCAGTTTAACGGGTAAAATCTATATTTTCCTGGATGAAGTTCAGAATATTCTGAATTGGGAAATTTTTACGAATTCCTATTCTCAGGACTTCACAAGTGAATATGAAGTGTTTATAACGGGATCAAATTCCAATCTTCTATCCAGTGAACTGGCGTCGATGCTTTCAGGGAGATATGTCGAATTTGAAATTTTCCCATTTAGTTTCTTTGAATTTGTAGGAATAAAGAACTTAGCGGTCAGCAAGGATAATTTTCTGGTGTATATGCAAAGCGGAGGATTGCCTGAAATGTTCAATTTTGAGCAGGAGGAACTGAACCGTCATTACATTGAAAGTTTGAGAAATACAATCGTTCTTCGAGATGTTGTGGGAAGGCACAATATCAAGGATCTCTCCTTGCTCGAAGAAGTTTTTAAATTCTTGTCGGTTAACATTGGTAATCTTACTTCATTTAGCAGTATCGTAAACTATTTCAAGAGCAAACAGAAGAAAACTAACTATGAGACCATTTCGTCGTACGTCGGATTTCTGAAAGACACTTTTATCATCCATCAGGCAGAACGCTTCAACCTTCGCGGGAAACAACTACTTGGGGGTGAATGTAAATACTACTTGAATGATTTGTCGTTTAAAAATTATTTGCTGGGAAATTATCCTTCTGATATTGGCAATAATTTAGAGAACTACGTCTATATTCAACTAAGACGCATGGGATACAAAGTATCAGTAGGTATCTATCATGATGTTGAAATTGATTTTGTTGCTCAGAAACCGGGAAAAACATTGTACATCCAGGTTTGTTACGTATTAAATGAAACAAAAACGATAGAGCGGGAATTCGGAAATCTGCTGTTAATTAAGGATAATTACGAAAAAATTGTCATTTCTCTCGACGATTTCAAATTCTCAGATTATGAAGGGATTAAGCATCTCAGACCTTGGGAACTAGCTTAAATTTCAACAAATTTCCCCATTTTAGCCCTTTCAGACAATTTCTCAGCTATTAATCTGGTTTTCGGACTGAAATACCGCCGATCCTTCAAGCCTAGTACTTTCTGAATACCGCTGCAAGCATCATAAAGAAATAATTCATCCGCCTCCAATAGGTCATCGGAATTAATTTCATCACGTTCCTCAATCTGAAATCCAGATTCTTTCACGCTTTGAATCACCTCATTCCGGATTGAACATCGGGTTCCAAATGTGCCGGCAGACGGGAATATGACCCGATCCCCATTCAAAAAAGCAAATGAACCATTTATTATATCTTCACATAACCATCCTGTTCCCTGACCAACAAACAACTGATCTGACTTAAAAATCGAAAATTTTGAGCCCTCATTCAATTGATCGTTTTGAAACGAGAGAAGCAATCCTGGTTCATTCAGTGGATAATAACCTCTTTCAATTTCCTCAGCCGCAAGGATGCAATTGATTCTATCCCCGGATGGATAGATCTGAATCCTAATCCTCGCTGCCAGAAAGAGTTTATTCTTATTCAGTAACCTGGAAACATCCTTTCGCAGCAGTCTGCCATCAGGACCGATTATACCTGAAATTTCCAGTCCGATAGTTTCCGCGGTAGCAATCAGATGGGCCGAAATAGCGAGGGGGAAGAGTATTTCATTGTGCTCAGCACGGAACACGTCACTAAATCCTACCGTCCTTGCGGACAAGTCGGCTAGTGCGAAAACGGCATCGCTCTCCTTGTGAAACTGACCATTGAAAAGGAAATACCCACCCTTCATCTTTCACCTCTCCTCTATTTATTGATGCATGGTTGGTGAAAAAAGCAGGTTGACAAAATCCCAGAAGAGTGAAGGCCTGATAATCATTGGCATGCAGAAACCGATGACGGCGCCCAGAAAATGGGCATCATGACCAATGTTGTCCAGCTTTTTGCGGCTCATGTAAAAGGAATAATAAAGATAGAGCAGCCCAAAGATGATTCCCGGCATCGGTAAGACACCGAAGAAATAGATGTTCTCCCAGGGATTGAAAAATATAGCGGAAAAGAGGACTGCTGAGACGGCCCCTGAAGCCCCTACTGCGCTGTAATACACATTATTCCGTTGTTTGATCAGTGCCCAAAGGCTCGAGAAAATGGCGGATCCCACAAAGAGAATAAGGTAATAATAGGTGGAGTATCCCCCGAAATACATCTCATAATAGTGCTCGACGACCCCACCAAATGACCAAAGAACAATCATGTTAACCAGCAGATGCTCCCAGTTGGCATGCACCAGAACATGGGAAAGCAACCGGTGATATTGTTTCTTGTGGTAGATTTTAAAGGCATTGAACTCAAATTGCTTGATCACTTCTCTGTTCGAAAAGGCTAGTATTGAAGTCAGCGAGATAATGACGACCAGCATGATTGTGATAGATGCCATATTTTCAGAGGTGTAAAATTTTGTAAGTTAATTCACGCAGGAGTTCACCGTTATCGGTTGTACCGCCCCGCGCGCCTTTAGACCTGAGGTCATACTCCCGGATCAGCGACACCGCCAGAATGGCTTTTTGCAAGGGAAAATTCCGCGCTGCCGTAAGATAATCATTGAGAAAGAAGGGACTGACGCCTAATTTTTGCGCTACCTCACTTGTATTGCTCTTGTTTTCGATGGAGTGATAGGTCAGGATTTTTCTGAAAAAGGAGACCAGGATACCCACGATCATAATCATTGGATTAGCCTTTTCATTTTGAATCATATAGTTCACGATCCTGTTCGCCTTGTACAAATCCCTCCCGCCAAGGGCCTTCTGATATTCGAATACGTTATATTCCTTGCTGATTCCAATATTCTTCTCCACATCGTCTACCGTGATACTGGTGCCGGGAATAGCCGAAAAAATAACTTTATCCAGCTCATTGACAATTCGTTGTAGATTGTTCCCAACATGATCGGCAATCATCTGCACGGCCTTCGGTTCGATGCCCAGTTTCTGAGTCTTCAGATAATCGACAATCCAGCCCGGTACCTGGTTTTCATACAGGGGCTTCGATTCGAGGTACACCCCGTGCTTCTGGACTGCCTTGTACAATTTCTTCCGCTTATCGATGTTCTTGTATTTGTAACAAATCACCAGCAAGGTAGTCGGGGCGGGTTTTTCGACATAAGATGTCAACTCATCGATATCCCTGATATTTTGGGCTTCCCTGATCACCACCACCTGTCTTTCGGCCATCATGGGATAACGACGGGCCGCGGTAAGTATCGTATCAAGGGAGATATCCTTTCCGTAAAGCAGCGTCTGATTGAAAGATTTCTCACTCTCCGTCAGTACATTTTCGAGAATGTAATCGCTGACAACATCAATATAATAGGGCTCTTCGCCTTCCAGAAAATAGACGGAACCGTATTTTTTATCTCTTAAATCGGAAAGGATTTTCTGATATTCCATTCAATCAGAATTTCAGGTGTTTTACGGATCTTCCGTCGTTGATGATTTCCATCAGTGCATTGATCCCGACTTCAAGATGGGTGTTTACAAACAATCGCGTCACCTCCCGGTCGCTCTCCTGCGTCTTTACACCCGTCGAAATCATGGGTGAATCAGAAACCAGAAGCAAAGCGCCCGTCGGAATCGAGTTACAGAAACCTACCGTGAAAACCGTAGCCGTCTCCATGTCAATAGCCATGGCACGTGTCTTAATGAGGTATTTCTTGAAACGCTCGTCGTATTCCCACACCCTTTTGTTAGTCGTGAAAACCGTACCTGTCCAATAGTCCAAACCCATATCGCGAATCGTGGAAGAGACCGCTCTCTGCAAGCTGAAGGCGGGCAGGGCGGGGACTTCCGGGGGCAGATAATCGTTGGAGGTACCATCGCTTCGGATAGCGGCAATGGGTAAAATCAGATTTCCCAGTTCACTCTTGCGCTTCAATCCTCCGCATTTGCCCAGGAAAAGTACGGCATCAGGCATCACCGCACTAAGCAGGTCCATGATGGTGGCGGCGTTCGGACTACCCATGCCGAAGTTGATGATTGTTATGCCATTGGCGCTGGCATTGGGCATCGACGCATTCTCCCCGATAACCGGGACGCCGAATTTTTCCGCGAAATTCTCCACGTAACCTTGGAAATTTGTCAGCAGAATATGTTTGGTAAATTGATCTAATGGTCTTCCGGTATATCGTGGTAACCAGTTTTGAACTATTTCTTCTTTCGTCTTCATAGGCGCTTTTCTGCAAAATTACCTGCTTTTTACATTATGTTGGCTGAATTGAAAATAAAAATTTAGATTTAAGCAGATTTTCAGTAAAGATGCAACTTAATCTGCCAACATACACTTTCAGGACCGCCCAAAAAGAGGGAAGGCGATTGATTTTCGACGCCTATCGCCGCAGGTGGGTAAGGTTGACCCCGGAAGAATGGGTGCGGCAGCATTTTGTTAAGTACCTGATAGAAGAGAAGCATTTTCCGGCTTCGCTGATGGCCATCGAAAAATCACTCAGGATGAACCAACAGGATTTCCGGACGGACGCAGTAGTCTTTTCTACTTCTGGAATACCGTTGCTGATCATCGAATGCAAGGCGCCGGAGGTGAAGATTACTCAAAAGACCTTCGATCAAATCATCCGGTACAACTTCGAACTGCAGGTCGATTACCTGATCGTGACGAATGGATTATCGCATTTCTGCTGCCGGATTGACAAGCTAGCAGGGAGTTATGAATTTCTGAAAGAGCTGCCGGATTTCAGGGAGATCAATCAATAAAATATTCTTTTCTTACCAGCTGAAATAGATGCTCGTCTTTCCATTGCCCCGATTCCCTGATCCATTCTTTCTTCGTCCCGGTAACCACAAATCCGGCCTTTTCGAAAAGCTTCATGCTTATATCGTTGTCCGATAGGATGTTGGCGTAAATCTGGTGGAGGTTCAATTTTTCAAAACAATAACGGATCATCAGGTTGAGGGCTGCCGTGGCAGTTCCTTTGGAACGGTCTTCCTGCTTGTGAATCAGTATTCCTATCCCGGTTCGTAAATGATAGGGATCGAAGTCGAAGAGATCAATGGCCCCGACGGTGGTTCCTGCCGGGTTGTCAATCATCATTCTTAGCTGACGGGATTCGTAAATATCCTTATCTGCATTCTGAATGTAAAGCGACAGCGTGTGTTTGGAGAAAGGGGCCAGCGTATGGCTGATGGTCCAGATCTCCTCATTATTTTCCCATAAATATAGCCTTTCCACGTCTTCTGGTTCCAGCGCGCGCAGGGAAATGAGATCGTCTTTGAGGAATAGCTTCATGGTAATGAAAGGGATCAGGAAATAATTTGTTCGTATAGCAAACGGTTGACGATAGAACGTCCGAGAGTAAGTTCATCGGTAAACTCAAGTTCATCCCCAACTGAGACACCTCTGGCCAGAGTTGTAATTCGTATATTGCTGTTTTTCAGTTTCTTGAAAAGGTAAAAATTGGTCGAATCTCCTTCCATTGTTGTGCTGAGGGCAAATATCACCTCGCGGATTTCTCCTGCTTCTACCCGTCTTAACAGGGATTCGATCTCCAGATCGGCAGGGCCGATACCATCCATGGGTGAAATGATCCCGCCCAAAACATGGTAAACTCCCCGAAATTGCTGGGTGTTTTCGATCGACATCACATCCCGGATATTTTCAACCACACAGACGAGCCCGTGGTCGCGGGAGCCATTGCCGCAGATATTGCACACTTCCGTATCGGAAATATTGTAACACACCTTGCAATGCATCACCTCATCTTTGAGGCGGGTCATGGCATCACTGAAACGATGCACCTCTTCCGACTCTCTTTTCAGGAGGTGCAGGACGAGCCTCAAGGCAGTCTTCTTCCCAATCCCGGGTAGTTTGGAAAACTCAGAAACGGCATTTTCCAGTAGTTTTGAAGGAAATTGATCCGGATTCATACGGTTATCTGTTAGCTGTCAGCTCTTCTTTCTTGAACCGGAAGGGAAGCAAAGTGTCGACACCCTCCATTACCATGATTGCCGCTCTCCCGTCCAAAATGATTTCGATGGGCTTTCCGCTGAGGTCTTCGTACTCTGCCATGACCTGACGGCAACCTCCGCAGGGTTTGGCAAAAGCTTCAGGCAACTGACCGTTGGCAAGGGCTGTGACAGCCAGTGCGCAGATGGCTACACCCGGATACTTCGATGAAGCATAAAACAGGGCTGTTCTTTCGGCACAGAGTCCGGAAGGATAGGCTGCATTTTCCTGGTTGTTTCCCGTGATGAATTCGCCATTTTCGAGCAATAAGGCAGCACCTACCTGGTAGCCCGAATAGGGCGCATAAGCTCGCGTGGCGGCCTCCCGGGCCATAAGAATTAATTCGTGGGAAATTTCAGGGAGGTCATCCGGCGACTGATAACTCCTGACTCTGTATTCAAGTTGTATCTCCTTCATTTCCGTCTCTATTTTGCTATCTCAAAAGTAAGCATATTCCTTTACTTTATTAACTTTGGCGCAAACATAAGCAGATGCGTAGCGTGTTTCGACGGATTGTACTTATTCAAGGTTTAATTATCCTTACCCTAAATGTGCTTACTGCCTCTCCAGTCAGGATGACCAGGCAGGAATATATTGATAAGTACGCCCGTCTGGCAGTGCAGGAGATGATCGATTTTCACATTCCGGCGAGTATAACGATGGCCCAGGCTTGCCTTGAATCTTCGGACGGCAATTCAGAGCTGACCCGACAGTCCAACAACCATTTTGGCATCAAATGCAGGAGTAACTGGACGGGTCCTTCCGTTCGTCACAACGACGAAACGGCCAACGAATGTTTCAGGAAATACCGTACCCCGGAAGAGTCCTTCCGCGATCATTCCAATTTTATCACAAGCAGTCCGAGATATGGTTTCCTCTTTAACTATGATATCAGGGATTTCAAACGCTGGGCACACGGACTTCGGCAAGCCGGTTATGCCACGGATCCAGCCTATCCTGCCAAACTGATCAAAATTATTGAAGACTTCCGTCTGTATGAGCTCGACCAGCTGGATTGGAAATATGTTAAGGCGCCGGAGCACAAGCACTCCATCTTCTCCATATTTAGCTTCCTCCGTAAAAAGCCGGCCGGTCAGGAACTGAAAGTGGCTTCCGGATATAAGGTACGTCCTGTCGAGAAAAGAAACCGGTGTAAGGCATTCATTGCCATCGAGGGGGATGATTATGCCCGGATAGCCGAAGAGACTGGCAAGAAAGACTGGCAGATATACAAGTATAATGATGCTCAGTCGGGAGATGTTCCTGTCGTGGGAGAACCGGTTTACCTGCAGACCAAGCGTGCGAAGGCTCCAAGGGGAAACGATTTCCATGAGGTGCAGGAAGGCGAGACGCTCAGGTCTATCGCACAATGGTATGGTGTCAGAGTACAGTCACTCAGGAGAATGAACAATCTGCCCGATTCAGTGGATGTGGCGCCGGGCATGCAAATATCATTGAGGCATCGGGTAAAATAAGAGGCTAGACGCAGTACAGATAGGGGAAGAATGATGGTTAATCAGAGGGCAATATAAGATTCCACATTCGGAAAACCTCTGAGAAATTCCTCGATTCCCATTCTTTTTTTTCCTGCTAGCTGGAGGTCCGTGACGGACAGGAACCCATCAGAACAGGCAATTTTCATCCATTTCTTCTGATCCGAAAGGATCGTGCCTGAAGCATAAATATGAACCTTTTGCTCTGGTTGCGTCCTGAATATTTTCAACGAAATTTTCTCTTTCGCAGGGGCGGATATTTCTGTCCAGGCAGTAGGGTAGGGGCTTAATCCCCTGATCTTGTTATGAATGGTCAGCGGCTGGAAAGTCCAGTCGATCCTGCAATCCTCTTTGTAAATTTTTGGGGCGTGTAATTTTTCCGGTTCCAGTACAAGTTGATCCTGCGGAATCGGCTGAATGTCTCCGGCGGCCAATGCTTCGACTGTTCTGGTAACCAGTTCTGCCCCAATGACCATCAATTTGTCGTGCAGTTCCCCAACGGTCTCATCAGGTCCCACGGGTACTTTTTCGCGGAAGAGGATGTTGCCGGTATCGATCTCCTGCTTCAATAAAAAGGTGGTAACGCCGCTTTCGGTATCTCCGTTCATGATCGCCCAGTTGAGGGGCGCTGCCCCGCGATATCGAGGTAACAGGGAGCCATGAAGGTTAAAAGTACCCAATGCGGGTAGTTTCCAGACCACTTCAGGAAGCATCCTGAAGGCGACAATTATTTGAAGATCAGGCTTTAAGAATTTTAGTTCCTCAAGGAAATTTTCGTCCTTAAGTTTCTCCGGTTGCAGGACAGGAATTTTATGCTCCAGAGCAAAATCCTTGACAGCAGACTGTTGTAGCTTTTGTCCGCGACCCGCAGGTTTATCGGGGGCAGTCACCACGCCAACGACGTTATAACCTTTTTCGAGGAGTGCTGCCAGGCTTGCGACGGCAAACTCAGGCGTTCCCATGAAAACAATCCGAAGTTCCTTCACGGTCATCGTTATCTCAGATTTGTATTTCCCTTCGTCGCCTTTGGGAAATAAGGACAGTTTTTACAGCCGTTTCCACAGCAATAGCCTCGTTCCTTAAGGTATTTCTCGGTCATGACACGGTACCCCTCCGGCGAAAGTTCATAATCGATGCCCCTTACCAGGTCGTCACCAAATTTGATGTTATCTTCCATTGATCAGATCTCCTTTTATAGCGTCGAATCCAGCGAATGCCCCATCTTGTCGCGCTTGGTCTGAAGATATAGCTTATTGTAAGGATTAGACTTTATTTCTATTGGAACCGTCTCAACCACCTTGAGGCCGTATGATTCCAATCCTACTCTTTTAACGGGATTGTTGGTGATCAGTTTCATATTACTGACGCCCAGGTTTGAAAGAATTTCAGCTCCCACGCCATATTCCCGCTGATCCGGATCAAAGCCAAGATGGATGTTCGCTTCGACAGTGTCGAACCCTTGTTCCTGAAGCTTGTATGCTTTTATTTTATTCATCAGACCGATACCCCGGCCTTCCTGTTGCATATACACAATGACTCCTTTTCCCTCTTTTTCAATTAGTTGCATGGCCTTGTGAAGCTGTTCCCCGCATTCGCAACGCATGGAACCGAAGATATCCCCGGTAGCGCAGGAAGAGTGAACCCTTACCAGGACGGCCTCATCCGGAGTCCAGGAACCTTTAATCAGGGCAATATGTTCGACTCCGTTTGATTTTTGCAGATAAGGAATCAGGCGGAAATGGCCGAATTCGGTAGGTAATTTTACCTCTTCGCCACGTTCGATAAGTGATTCTTTTTTAAGTAGATAAGCAATGAGATCGGCGATGCTAACAAGTTTCAATCCAAATTTCTGTGCTATTTCGAACAACTGAGGCAGACGAGCCATCGTCCCGTCTGGATTCATGATTTCGACGAGTACTCCCGCTGGTTGAAGTCCAGCCAGGCGGGCCAGGTCGACTGTAGCTTCCGTGTGCCCGGCGCGTCTCAGCACGCCACGGCTCTTTGCCCGCAGCGGGAATATATGTCCGGGTCGACCGAGTTCATTCGGTTTCGTGGCCGGATTGGCCAGTCTTTGAATGGTGATTGCACGATCGTGAGCCGAAATGCCCGTACCAACATGTTCGCCAACGGCATCTACCGAAACGGTAAAGGGAGTGTCGTGTATCGAAGTATTATTATCGACCATCATATCCAGTTCCAGTTCCAGGCATCGTTCTTCGGTAATGGCCACGCAAATGAGACCACGTCCTTCTGTGGCCATAAAATTCACCATTTCAGGGGTGATTTTCTCAGCCGCAGTAATGAAATCGCCCTCATTTTCTCGGTCCTCATCGTCGACAACGATGATAAATTTGCCTTCGCGGATATCGTCGATGGCCTCTTCGATGGTATTTAATTTTATATCTGTCATAATGTTGAATTCTCTTTTTTCCAGAAACGGAATTTTTTAAAGAAAGCGGTATAAGAGTCAATGTTGAGCAGGGTGGAATCCGTCACTGCCTTGTAGGTAACAAAGACGCTGAAGGGCAAAAAGATGATCGTGGAAAACCATACTCCGAACCACAAACCGGAGAAGGCTTCCCTGACATATTTTTCGCCGGTCGTCGACATGATCCAGTAGAAGATGAAGAGTATGACTGAAACGACGAGTGGCATCCCGAGTCCTCCCTTTCGGATGATTGCGCCCAATGGAGCTCCGACGAAGAAGAAGATCAGACAGGCGATGGAGTAAGTGTATTTTTTATGCCATTCGGTATCGAAGCGGTTCAGGTTCCGGATGTTGGAAGTGTTCTGATCGTCGGCTTGCTTGAGGGCGCGGACGTTGTTCCGGGCACTAATTAAGGCCGCCTCAATCACTTGTTTACGAACAGGTTGGATCGCATATCGCAACACGCTGTCGATGTCGTAATACTTACGCAGCCAGATTTTAGGCGCCAGGGTAGAATCGTTTCGAACCAGCGCAGCCATTGAGGAAGAAATCGGGTGAGGATAGGACAGTGTGAGGGATTGTTCCGTACTGGAAATTTCAACCTGTTTAGATATTGAATCAGCGAAATAGGCTAGTTGTCTGTTGTTGAGTGCCCTGTAAGAATTTCGGAATATACTCTCATCTTTTCGCTCCAGTTCCATGCCCTGAAGTTTTGAATAGATGACTTGTTTGCCAAACTTATCTGTCCTGGTAGGGTATCCCCGATTTTCCTTGTTATCGACCTGAAGTTCTTCATGAGTTTCCCCAGAATAGAGGTTGAGTATCATGAAACGTTTGTCTGTCGTGATTTTCATCGTGCCCGAATCGGCCAGGGTCACGGTCTCGTTACCACGATCGTTTTGGTGGTTGTAGATCATGATATCGTAAAGCATCGAGCCGTCTTTTGTTTTTCGGCCGACTTTGATAGAGAAATTGTCGATATCGTTGGAGAAGATACCTTCTTTCACGACTATTTCAGGCCGCATCTGGCGGATGCTTGCCATCAGGGCAATTAATTTCTTGTAGGAGACCGGAATCACCTTGTTGGAGAATTGAAAAGCGCCGATGCTTAATAGAAGGCTCAGTACGATAACGGGTTTCATGATTCTGAATAGGGATATTCCGGCTGCTTTCATGGCCAGGAGCTCATTGTTCTCACCAAGATCGCCGAAGGTCATGAGGGAGGCCAGCAACACGGAAAGGGGGAGGGCCATGGGCATAAGCATAGCGAGGGTATAAACCAGAAATTCTACTATAATATTCAATTCCAGACCCTTACCAACCAGATCGTCGAGATATACCCATAGAAATTGCATCAGAAGAACAAACAAACTGATGAACAGGGTGACGATCAGCGGACCAATAAAACGCTTGACAATATATAGATGTAATCGCTTCATGAAGTGAATGAAGATTCGACTACAAAGTTAACGCTTTTTTATGATTTATCGGAGAATTCAGGAGCCAATAGCTTTCCTGAGGCGGCTGATGGCTGCGTCCCAAAGTTTTACTGCATCAGATTCATCTTCATCTTCTACGTGGTCGGTCACGATCATGGAGAGGTCTTCGATAATTTCACCGAGTACGATATTAAACTCAAATTCGGCGGGCTCATCTATATCGAGCCATTTGAATTTGACGGTTTCCATTTGACGAATGGCAAGAAGTTCGGCAGTCTGACTGGTGTTTCCCCAAATGAAAGTATATTTTGATCCCTCAACCTGAACATTGTCAGCAAACCATTCAGCCAGTCCGGAAGCTGTACTCAGCCGGCTGAACAGGACTGTGGGAGATGACCTTATCTGATATTCGAGTTCGATTTTTTTCATTTAGATAATATAGGTACTATAAGATTTTCAGGATTGGTTTCTTCCTGTTTCTTTTGCAAAGTACATTTTTTTCATGGAAATCAAAAATTTTTAATGGGGTACAAAAAAATAATGAAATTATGAAAACGGTCTTGCCCGAAAAGAGAAAGGTATTATATTTGCAGGCTCAAACTTTTGAAATAATGGCGATGTAGCTTATTTGGTTACAGCGGCATGATTGAAATTCGGAAAGGTTGTTGTGGGGCATAGAATTTTTTTGACATTATGGCGAGGTAGCTCAGTTGGTTAGAGCGCATGATTCATAATCATGAGGTCGCGGGATCATGCCCCGCCCTCGCTACAAGGGAAAAAGCTTTGAAATACAGGGGTTTGCATAGGTTAAAAGCCAATATGTAAGCCCTTTTTTCATGTCCGATGTTGCCAGATGTTGCTAAAAATTGCCTATATTTGACTAAGATTCTGTGTAAATTCTGTGTAAATAATTAGCAAATATTATGGCAAAAGTAAGTCTAGTAATAACCCCCAACCGGCCAAATCGTTACGGTGAATGCGTTGTTATGCTACAAATCTCTGCACTGCAGAATACAATTCGTGTTCCTACAGATGTTGCAGTTGTTAAAGAATTCTGGAATAAGAAGAGTGGCCTTGTAGAAGGAGGGAAGTTAGGAGATAAACTTGCTGCTTCTAAAAACGTCAGGCTTACCCATATAAAAAATGATTGTGATTTTAAGATCATTAACAATGCTGATCTTATTAAATCGATGGATGTTAACAGATTGAGAAAATTTCTTCTTTCTGAAGAAGAGGAAGTCTGTACAGATTTCTTTGTTTTTACTAAGCGTAGGATTGAGGAAATGAAGATTACACAAAAGGGATCTGTTACACCACTTGAAACAACATTAAAAAATGTAAATGATTTTTGGGGGAAGTCAAAACTTGATTTCAATGAAATTAATGTTCGATTTTTGGAATTATTTGAAGCTCATTACCTTGAAAAAGGTCGAAAAAGGAATTCTGTTGCCTTCTATTTAAGGTATATACGGACCATGTTTAATGATGCTATTGATGAATTAAATGTGAATCCTGCCAAACCGGTTATCCTGAATTATCCATTTAGGAAGTTTAAAATAGTAGGAGAGGCTACAAAAAATCGAAATCTGCCAATAGAATCTATCAGGAAGATCCGCGATTTCATCCCTGCGACGAAGAGACAGGAAATAACCAGGGATGTGTTTCTACTTCAATTCTACTTGTTTGGAATCAATATCAAGGATTTGTTTTACCTGAAACCAGCAGATATTGTAAGTGGACGGCTGCAATTTGACCGTTTTAAGACGGATAGGCCTTACAATATCTTCATCGAGCCTGAAGCTTCCAGGTTAATTGAAAAATACAAGGGAGAAAAATATTTGCTTTGGTTTGCTGATAATTGTTTGGAGGAGCGGAAGGAAGTACGAAAGCTTCGCACTCGAAGCTCAGAATATCAATATAAGGATCAAAGGGCATTCAATAAAATGATCAATACCAATCTGAAAGCAATCCATGATAATCTTGAGCTCAATCTTTCTGTTTCATTTTCTTCATATTTTGTCAGGCACTCATTTAGCACCATTATGCGAACAGATTTAGACATCAGCAAAGACGATATCTCGCTTTGTCTGGGGCATGTTTCCCCTGAACAATCCATGAAAGTGACTGGAATTTACATCAATGAAGATTTTGCACGGGCTGATAAGGCAAACCGGAAGCTGATTGACTACTTGAACAAGGATTCCAAAGTTGCCGACAAACAAGCAAAACCTCCAAGGAAGAAAAAAACATCCCCTGCCGTTGCATGACAGGGAATGAAAGAGCCCAATAAACCAGGAAAAAATTGCTTAAGTAAACTTTCCGCTTCCCAACTTGAAATTAGGCTCAATACCGCTGATGAGATTAACAAGCAAGTCTGATTCGAATCAATCCTAGTGTGTTACCATGATGAATATTTTCTTCATCTATAAACTGTTTTGTTCTTTTGGTGATCAGAATATCCATCTTGCGAACCCGGTTTATCAGGATCACTTCCTGCTCTTTGTTCAATTCTTGTTCTGGGCACCATGAATTAACAATACCCGCTGATTATCAGCGGGTATTGTTGTTTTTTGGGAAAGAATAGGAAAAGATTCGTGTGTTTTGATAGAGCATTCAGAAATCGCAGAAATAGCAATCACATTTTAGTAAGAAAAGTGGGATTCCATTTATTATTTGTTGTATATGATTTTTAAGGGTCCTGTCCATCCCGAATTTTCCAATTGGCTATTCTTATTCAGAAATTCTTGAACATTGGCAGTTGTCCATAGATTCTTTAATTGCCCATATTGCACAAAATCGCCAATTATACGGTTGCGCCAGTTATTGGTAATCGTTACTTCAAGTGTGTTTTCGGACATCAGAAACCCTGTAATATCCAAATCCTGATAGTGGTACCAAAGCGTTGGAAGCGCCTGTCTGTTCAGGCATACCCGCGCTGTTCCTCCAAACCTGCCGATGTTCAGACAAATCTTTTGGCCTGTTTGAAGAAATTTCTGCGGACATTTGAACTTCGTACGGTATATAATATCTCCCGAAAAATACTTAATATCAGCATTTCCCGCTTCATTGATCGGAATCAGGCCATCGAACTGCTTTGGTTTAATTTTGGAAGGATAAGGAGCCTTAAATTCCATTTCACCCACTAAGTCTTTGATTTGGATTTCCTCACCATATTCTCTAAAGGTCTTGATCGAGTTATTTGCCTCACTTATGGGCTTGAAAACAAAAAAGAGTGACTGGTAAGGTTTAAACCTGAAAGTCATTGATGTAAGGTAATTCTGGCAGTCGTATTTTACATTTTTTTTAACGGAACCATCTACAGGATCCCATACTTGTGGTATCTTTCCGGAAACACGGAACTTCATTTCGGTCTGAAAAGCTGAATCAAGTTGATTGGCCACAAAATAAACATCGGTATCGCCAATCCTTTTATGAATAAAATTCAAGGCTACAGAATTCCCTGATGAATGAGAAAAATCGGGTGTGAGATTTATTTTATGGAGTACCTCCCCAACTGGTATTCCACTGAAAACGTGCCCCTTTCCATATTGTTTTTCAATAATGCCTTTCCCCTCGCCCCAAAGTTTGACTGCAATCTGTCGAAATTCTTTCGAGTCATTTTTTACTTCCGAAAGCATGAGCAGGTTTTCTGGCTTTGGAGAATAAACATTTGCACCGGCAGCGACCAATTCCTCCAAACGCTTCAGGGTTTCGAGGTTCATAAAACCGTGTGGCGATAGGATGAGCAACCGGGAACTGTCCTTTTTGTTTAGTACCAGTTTGTTATCTGCAACTTCAATACGGTTTTTCAAAGCATCGGAATTGATGGCCGTGAGGTGATGGATTAATGGAATGTTTGTCGATTGGTTCGCGTAATTAAACTGCGGCAACTGGTCGCCGGGGTAATAGAGAACATCGGCAACCGTTGTTCCCTTTTGTAACACGTACTGGATTCGCGCATGGTATTCGCCCCATTCCTTCATTGCCGGCCAGTAAAGGTTATGCCGGTTAAAATGAGAGGCATATCTTCCAAGGGTAAAACCGGGTTTTCGCTCATCAGGCTGGTGTACGATGCTGTGCAGTATAAACTGATTTATCCCTTGGCAATACGCCCGGTCAGCAAAAGGTTTCAAATCGCCAAGTGACTCGCTGAAATGTGCCAGACCTGTGTATGCCTCGGCGCCAATAACCGGTATTCCGTAAATCCGCGCTGCACTTACCGGAAAGTGGATTTCCCGCTGCGCGGCGGGCGAATACTGAATCATAGAATTCTTATCCGAGCTTGTCCAGAACTCAGTCATTGGCAAATCAACATATTGGTTTGTCCGAAGGATTTCAAGGGGAGGATAACTGTAATTGCCGTAAATCACTTCGGCATGAAACTCCAACTTATTCCGGTGACAAAGCGTTTGAAGGTGCTTATAATAATTTTCTTCAATCAGGCTGGCAATTACCTTTCGGAAATCATATAAAAAAGCTTCGTTTTCTTCATTATTATTAGCGGAGGCTCCACAAAGAACCGGTATCCAGGGAGTGATTGAATAACCAGTCCGTTTCTCAAATTCTAAAGGAAATGCCTTTGTCCAGTTCATGTAGGAACATTCGTAACTGTCTGACAGCAAAAACTTAAAGGTATTTCCGGTGTATTTTTCGGCTTCGCTGATTAGTTTTTCGGGAAAGTTACGAAAATGAAGATTCAGCGCCAGAGTGTCCATTTTATCGCATTCAAGTCCTGCTTCATCGGATGGAACGGGGTTGTTTACAGCACCTGTTGTAGTATAGCCAAATCGAAAAACAGTCCAGTTTCCTTCCGGAGCATCCCATCGAAGCAGTCCTGTGCTGTCCATCTTCGAAGTCAGGTCAAAAACATCAGGAATTATGCTTTCTGTTTTTGATTTATGTTTTACAGACTCATGGTCAGAAACTCTTGAAAAGTACTGTTCCTGTTTCGAACGGGAGAAAGCTGCTTTTTCGAGAAAATCGGGAATTTCAGGGAAGTACTTTGGTTTCTGCGCTGCCCCGAGCAGTTCCACTTCGCCAAAATTTGCAGGCACATCGTAGGTGCTGTTTTTGGCCGATGCAATTACCAGAAGTACCTCATTTGCTGTTGTTTCGGGCAAACCGGCAATCGCAACCTTGTTGGCCCCTTTTATGGTTGCTTCGGCAAGGGTTTTGAATACCGAACCGGTTGACCGGACCAGTATTTTAATCCTATATTCGAAAGTTTCCGCATCGCCCCACATCGAGCTGTGGTATGGCGTAACCGCAATCCGGTTGAACCGCAATCCATTTTCGTTCGAGATATGAATCGTATCACCCTTCTTCAACTGAATATGACTTATCGGACTTCCGTCGCACAAAGCGCTGGCATCAGTTTTCCCATTCAGTCTGTATATATTGGGAATTTCCGCAACAATCGGTTCAGTCGACTTCATGGCCACCACTGCCACATCCCTGTAAAAATTCAGAAGACCAAGAGGTTTCTGCAAAGAAATTGCGAGCGTCTTGCCTCCTTTCATGGTTGTCGAAGTCCATGTATATTTTTTCATTGACATTTCGGGCGTAATCCAGGGGCCTGCGGAGCCACTCCAACCGTTACAGTTGTGCATGCCCACATAAATTCCTAGACGATTGGCTTCCTTCAATGTCCATCGAAACAGATTGAACCATTCATTGCTGGCAAACTTTACCTTTTTTATTCCCAGGTCTTTGCCTTCGAACATACTCACGCAGAGGATTGCAACCTGCGAAATCCCCTGCTTTTTCATTTCTTCCAGGTCGCGGGTAATTCCTTCCTGGGTTACACAACCATCAATCCATTGCCAGTAAGCATGCAGCTTTACATTTTCGGGTGGGTTGAGAAACAATGCAGGATTCAATCCCCCTTTTTCGGGTGCATGGCAAGCCAAAAAAAATATTAACGAAATGAAGATAAATAGTCGTGACATAACAGGTTATTTAAATACTTTTTTTGACTGCTTTCAGTCAGGGTATAGCCAATCAGAACAAAGAACAGAACGGAATTTAATTATCCGTAATCATCTTGAAATTATCCGTCCTGAATGGAACTGTTGGTAATCCTTCCTTGTTGTATAAATTCCCATCCGGATTTATCTCCCAGGAATATCTGACAGCTTGAGGATTAGGTACTTGCGGAGAACTGACCAAAACAGTATTTCCATCCGGTTTGGCATCAGCCCAGTAAAATTTTTTATCAGCACCGGCAATGGAAAACCCTTTTAATTGCTGATTATCTTTAACTATCAGGCCTCCTCCAACTGAAGAAAAGCTTACCCGAATTTGATTTCCTTCGACCTTAAAACCATCATACACAGGTCCTGATGAAACAATATTTTCGCCATAGGCAATCTTTCGGGCAGCAAGGTACAAGCGTTTCCCAACATCGAGTTTATTGCGAGGATGAATATCAAGGGCATCACCTATATCAATGGCGCAAGCCATTCCTGTATTGGGTAAGCGAAGCGTTAAAGCTTGTGCTTCGCGCAATTCTGCCACTTGATCGTCATCCGGAAGTTGTTTCTTCTCTTTATGATTAGCCAACTGTACAAAGAGGAAAGGCATGTACCCTTGTCCCCATCTTGTCCTCCAATCTTCAATGAGCATCGGGAACAGCGTCCGGTACTGAAATGCTTTAGAGGAATTCCCTTCTCCCTGATACCAGATAACCCCTTTTATACCATAAGGAATCAGAGGGGCAATCCGTCCGTTATACTGCACGCTATACTGGTTGTAATACCCCTGGTTCCCGGGTATCTGAGGTTCAATTGCGCCACTGGCTTTCCATGTATCATTGAGTGAAATATGCTCCTTTTTATCTGTTATGATTGCCGGTATCGAGGCTGAAGAGCCGATAAGTCCGGTGCCCCACACCTCATATAATCTCACTGCAAGTATATTCTTCCCCTTTTTTAGCAACCCTTTCGGAATCGATAAGGTTACTTCCTTTTCAACGTTTGACAACTTGCTGATTTCTTTACCATTTAAATAAAGGCTCACCTCTTTTCCCCTCAAAAACAGGGTGAGTTTTCCTTCCTTAACCAACTGTGGCATTTCAAAGCTGTTCCTGAACCATGATACCCCCCAGAACCATTGCATTCCAGTCTTTTCATTGTTGGCAGGATAGGAAATTGTCTTCCATTGAGAGTCATTGTATTCGGGTGAAAACACCTTGTTTTTAATCCCTTCCTGACATTGTGCTGCAATACTATCGCGGTGCTGGTCGTTCCATTTACTTTTTGCCACAGCGGCCTCCCAGTTTGCAGGGTTTTTGTCCTGATTTTTGACGACTTCCTTAAAATCGGGATGCATTCCCAGGATTTCGGAACTCATCCAGGCGTGAGCGCTGGTGGCTCCCCACGACGATGAAAGAATGCCAACCGCCACCCCCAGGTGTTGATGTAAATCATGGGCAAAGAAATAAGCTACTGCCGAAAGGCCTTTTACAGTTTCAGTGGTTACCGGTTTCCATCCGGCTGGTGATGTATTCTCCAAGGGAATGACTGATGTGTTGTATGGAGCGGTAAAGTAGCGGATGTTTGGAAAATCAGCATGTTTTATTGTTTCGTCCGTTTTGGGGCCAATACCCATTCCAACCGACCATTCCATGTTCGACTGACCAGAGGCCAGCCATACTTCGCCTACCATCACATCTTTTATTTTGATGGTATCAGCGGCAATTACTGTCATTTCAAAAGGACCTCCGTAGTCAAGCAGAGGCATGCGAACCATCCATTTGCCATCGGGTTGGGTTTTGGCAACAGAAATAAATCCTGCCATTTCAACTTTAACCAACTGTCCAGGAGCTGCCCAACCCCAGACAGGAGCATTATTTCCCTGCTGTATAACCATGTGGTCGCCAAAAACTGATGCCAGACGAAGTTGCTGTGCATTTAGCTGAATGGCAAAGAGAAGTGTTAAAATGAAAATAAGTAATCGTTTCATAATCAGTCTTTAATGATATTCATTTTTCAATGCTGGTCCGGGAATCCCGGGCGATCCCCATCTTTCTGATAGAGAACACGCCACGAGTTTTTGGGATACAAATAATTCAGGAACAGGGGTTGCGGCATCCAGACACGGAACAGATTTTCGGTTGAATATTGATTGCCAGCCGATGCATAATCGCACATGACAAGTGTTTCCTTTTTGTGATTGACAAAATGTGTAGGTCGATAGAGGAAAGGCACTTCGAAAGCCATCCAGACCCCTGCAGGTGCCGGATTTACCGGTTTCAGTTCGATGTACATTTCATCAGGAATAGAAGAAACAGGCTCAAGCAATGCGTAGTCAATCTTCCAGGCCTGATCGTATTTCCAGTTATATCCATTGTGCAATAACCAAAGGTTGTGATTATCTTCTTTCACAAACCGGTTGTCGAGCGCCAAAACCACCGGTCCCCGCATTACCGCCATCTGGTTGGGATTTCCGGGAGCTTTCAGCACACGTCCTCTCATATCAAGCGAAAGTTTCACTTTGTCGCCCTCTTTCCAATCGCGGTTAATTTTGAGGTAGCCACTTGGATTGACTTCAACCACATCGCCGTTTACAGTTACTGTGGCGCTTTTGCTCCAGGCCGGAATGCGAAGTGTTAAAGTATATCGCGCTGGCTTTTTCTGGCTGAAGAGCAATTCAATTTCTCCGGTTTTCGGATATTCAGTATTTTGTTTCAGAACCAGTTCGTTTCCCTCTGGTAAAGCGTATTTCCATATGCCCTGTGTATAAAGGTTAACCACTGGGCCTTCAATACTTTGCATGACTGACCAGCCGGGTGCAGTAAGTAAGCCACGAGGTCCGTTGGCTACACAACAACTGGTATTGCACGAAGGCACCTGCATCGGACTGGGCATGCGCTCACCCATAAGCGGCGAAAAATAGGCCCACCAATTGCCATCATCAGCTATTGCCCCCAGAAGCGCGTTATACAAGGTAATTTCCATCTCATCGGCCCAGACAGGATCGCCCGTGAGCCGAAGCAATTGGTAGCAGAATTTTATCCAGGTAGCCGTCACGCAAGTCTCCATTGGTTGCTCAAGCAGTTCGGTCTGACGCATGGCGCCATTGCACCACAATTCGCCACTGGAACCAGAGCCAACAATCATGTTCTCGGTTTCCCTGACTTTGTGCCCAAAGGTAACCACGGCATCTAAGTACTTGCGGTTACCGGTTACACGGTAGAGTTCGCAAAGGCCTTCGAAGCACGACATTTGTTCGTAACCCTTGGGTGCGGAAATATGAATAGGATCAACGCCGGCAAGGGCATCTTCAACCAGACGCATCCCCTTTGTAGTGAACTTATTAGGTAAACTCCACTGTTCGACAATGTAATTTGCAAAATCAAGATATTTTTGCTGACCTGTGCGCTGGTATATCAACACCACCGGTTCGAGAACTGAATTTGAAGAAAGTGCTTCCAGTAACGACAAACCGGTTTCAGTGAGCTTCTGTTTTCCGGGTCCCGCCACCGAAATAAGGTCATCAAGACCACGGGAAGCTACGTCAAGGGCGCGCTTGTCTCCTGTTTGATCGTAATAAGCAACCAACCCCAGCAAGGCATATTTACGGCCCCATATATCCCAGTCTCCAAAGTCTTTGGTATAACTGCTTAATCGACCGTCCGTGGTTTGGGTTTTCATCAGGCCTTCGGTAGCTGTTTGAATAAGCTTCAGATGCCCGTTGGTTGGCTGGTAATTGTAAGCCAATGCTGCCGACGTAAACCACTTGCCCCAAAATTCACCCTGCCATTTGCTGGGGTCGTCGTTGCGAACGGCAAACGGCTTGATGTAGAGTTCGTAATCTTTTTCCATGATCCCGTTTTTTATACAGGAATCGAGTTTTTGACCAAGATAGCCCCGGATGGCAACAGCGCCCTTAGGAAGAGGAGAAAATTTGTCAATTGCTTTAAGTGGTGCATTGGTTTGGGCTGAAAGGAATAAAGATATACCTGTCAGCAACAAAACAATCAGTAATAATGGTTTTTTTAATTTCATGTTATTTATATTTACTTGATTATTAATCTTTTGCTTCATAAGGACCTAAGCCAATTTCTTCAGGAAGAATATCATGATGCCCGCCGGAAGCATCTGAAAACACTTCGCGGACCGCATCGAGGTAACCAAAACCAAATTGTTTGGTTGGAAAAATGTAATGTCCTTCGCCGTATTCATTCCAGTTGTCCAATAAAATCATGTTTGCAAACGGACCTGTTACCTTTCCGGCATCAACATAATCCCTTGCCTTTTGGCAAACTTTCTCAAATAATTTAGGTTCGATATACCACTGCCCTTTGTAATAGGTACTTCCCCAAGGTTCGGAGTCCCAGCCCATCGAAACGGTTGGAATCGAAGGCATTTTCGAAACCCGTTTTAACTCACTCCAGCATTGCTCCTGAAGAGCTGCAATCGTATTTTTATCTTCCGGAACTTTGGGCATCAGCCCTGAAAAAGATGGCCAATGATAGGAGGTTATAGCATCGAACCCAGCTTCTTTGGGTTGTGGAATTTCATTTTTGAAATCAATGTGGTGTTCGGCGATGAGCCAAAGCCCCTTGAATCCGGCATCAATGCAGGCCTGTTTCATTTTTTCGACTGTAATTTTAGCCTTTTGAATTCCGCCAAGCTGATCAATAAACTTCCCGTAACCATAAATCATAAAAACCGGTTTACCTTCGATGAGCAGGTAGTTCGACTGCTTAAAATATTTGTTAATCCAGAAAGGCATCAGGTTTTCCATCAGGTCGTGCTCTGAGGCAATACCTGCTGCGATTCCATTCAGATTTTCCCACAACAAAACAATCTTTATAGAATCGCGATATCTTGCTTTGGGCAAAGAGTCGAGCCAGTGCCCCAGTTTGTATTCGGCAGGTTTTCCTTCGGTACCTTTTTTACGGAACCAGCATTCAACAAAAAACGAAATACCATGCTCAGTGGCGAATTTAATCTCCCAATCGGTGACTTCAGGATTTCCTTCATCGTACCATCCGATAAGGGGTTGCCGTTCAGGATATTTTTTGATAGGGTTCCAACATCCGGGCATACTGGTGTTGTTCCAAAGCGGACAACGAAATGCCCCAACCATGTATTTGCCGGTGTTTGCTTTTTCGGGCACAGGAATATACTTCCTGGTGTTTCCCTGATTTGACGGTTTTCTGCTGGCCATGGTACATGTTGATGTAAAAAAACACACAATTATAAAGGTCAGTTTTATGAAACTTCGTAAATATGAAATGGCGTTATTCATAGAGTTTAATTAAGATATGTACGATTGTTTGCTGTTTTGGAGTCTCTTTTCACCTCCCTGTTTTTATTGGTAGTCAACAGGGCGGCCTTTTAATCTCGTCTCAAATCCCTTTGGTTTTTGAGGATGAGGTAACGTGGTAATTTTATAGTCGTCTTCGTACATTACCCTGGGTAACAACTTACCGGAAGGAATCCCTTTATCATTAAATTTCTTCATCCATTTGCTAGCCTGTTGATGCAATTTTTCTTTTTGTTTTAGATATTCAGGATTATTAAAAAGATTATTCAATTCGAAAGGATCTTCTGTATGACAATAGAGCACACTATTATCTAAAAAACCTGATTTCGCGGCATGAGGCTCTGCCGCTCCTCCAGGCAAAGCGAAAGTGTATGTATACTGGTGTGTATAGACTCCTCGCCAATCGCCTGCAAAATAGAATAAAGGAACTGATTTAACTGCGTTATCATTACCTCTGTGAATGGCATCTGCCAGGTTTTTGCCATCGCAGGTTTTTGGTTCCTTAATCCCAAGCAATCCTAGGACTGTCGGCATCAGATCGAGTGTTCCTACCAAGAGTTCGCTGACACGGGCTGCTTTTTGTTCAGGGAATTTAATAATCAGTGGAACTCTGATGGATTCAATTTCAGGACGCCCTTTGTTGAAAGGCCAGTTATGCGACTCGAGCAAATCGCCATGATCGGAAGTAAAAATAATGACTGAGTTATCGGCAATTCCAAGGTCTTCCAGTTTTTTCATGATCAGGCCAAAATCTTCATCAAGACTGGTGACCATGGCCATATAGCCCTGGTAATATTTGCGGTGCTTTTCAGTATCCTCACAATTTTTTCGGAGAATAATACTGTTTAGATTGTATAGCGCTTCAAGGTGCTCCGGAGCTGAATATTTATGCTCGCGCACGCCACCGGCCATCCAGTCGTGTGGAGCATGCCACGATAGAAACATAGCAACGGGCTTTTCTTTTCCGGCATTTTTATCCAGAAAGTCAAGAGACTGGCGGGTTTGGGCATTCCATTCCCAGTCGCCATAAAGAGTTTTTTCGCCATTTTCACTCCAGTAATAAGCCCTTGCACTATCATACAACATGGTGCAGTTATTTGACAAAAACTCGTTGTCGAAGCCATATCGGTATGGACCTTCCGGGATTGCCCGTTCCCGGTCGCCACCATACAAATGCCACTTGCCGTAGTACCCAGTATGGTAACCGGCATCACGTAACACCTGGCCCAAGTAATTTCCATTTCCTGGAAGCATCTGGATATCATTCACCATTGCTCCGTTTTTAAGCGGGTGCTGACCAGAGAGTAGCATACTCCTGTAGGGTGTACATACAGGACAACTCGAAATGCAATGATTAAACCGTACGGCTTCCTTTGCAAACTGGTCAATATTCGGAGTTTTGATTTGCTTGTTGCCATTGCAACCCAACATATCGAACGAATGCTGATCGGAAAAGATAAAAATTAAATTGGGTTTTTTGTTTTTATATTCAGGTTTAGCCCCTGTCGCCTGAAATCCTATCACTGAACTTAAAACCAGCCCTGTTGATAGTTTGCAGAATAAACTGTTATTCATAATTGGTATCAAATTAAATTCTTTCGAGTTGTTGCTTTGCACTGTTGATAAATGCAATCATATTTTCGAGCGAAGTATCGCCTTCAACCGAATGCGATGGAGAAAAGATGTATGAGCCTTTCAATCCGGCCTTTAAGAGTTTTTCCGACTCAGCCTTTACTTCTTCAACTGTTCCAAACGGAAGGGTTTTTTGCATCGATAATCCACCGTGAAAAGTAAGTCTTCCACGATATTTTTCGAGCAAAGCATGAACATCCATCACTTCAGGCTGAAAGGGATTGAAACAGTTCAAACCAATATCAACCAGGTCATCGAACAATTCGTCAACATCGCCACAGGCATGAATAAAAACGTATTTCCCGGCATCGCGAACGACTTGATACATTCTTTTTAACTGAGGATATATAAACTCCTTCCAAGTATCGTAACCCATAATCAAACCCTGTTGTTGTCCCCAGTCGTCGCCAAAATACACGGCATCGATATCATATTTCAATGCTTCAGTCACCTGTGCAATATTGTAGTCGGCTATTTTTGTGAGCAACTCATGCGCAAAACCTGGATTCACCAGAAAATCCATTAACAGATTTTCCATTCCACGCAATGTCCAGGCACGTTCGTAAAGCGAGAAACCAATTTGGAAAAGCCTGAACATATCAGGGTTAGCAGAAATGGAACTTTTAATGTCGGCAAAAAATCGTTTGTCGAGTGGATTGGGAAATGTATAACCGGAAAGTGTAGGTTCGTTAATCAGGCTCCCGGTAATATTGCCGATATCTTTGTCAATGCTTCTGTCCCAGACTGCCCCGAAAACATCGCGGTAAAGATAGTTTCCCAAATTGTCGAAAAAACCTATATCGCTGCCAAGCATCAGAATGTGGTTGTACAAAGCTTCATCCAAATCCTCTGTACCATAATGGTTAACCAACATTTTTCTGGCCTCGACTGTGTATTTGAACGACCAGGGGGTATATGGAGGAATTTGTCCATCGAGGGTCAGCTTTATTACTTCGCGTCTTGTCATCATTTTCTACCAGGTATCCAGGTTCTGTCCAAAATCCTCCGGAATATAGTCGGTATGCGCAACCGGTGAAGTTGCAAATACACTTCTGATGGCATCAAGATAGCCAAACGCATATTGTCGGGTTGGAAAAATGTAATGCCCCTCTCCATATTCATTCCAGTTATCGAGTAACAGCATTTTACTATGAATTTTATCTTGCGGATAAGCGTCCATTGCGTTTTTTGCTTCCTGTAAAACAGATTTGTACTCAGCAGGGGTTAGCCGCCACATTTTCTTAGATGTCATGTATCCCCATGGTGCGGAGTTCCATCCCATTGAAACGGTTAGTATATTGGGCAGTGAAGCATACTGCGCCTGGTTTTTCCAGTACGTTTTGTGCCCCACAATAATCTCGGATGCGGTGTATGTGTCGCTGCTGCCGGACATTACCTGGCCAAAAGTTGGAACATGATAAGCATAAATATACTCCATTCCTGCATTTTTTAACGGCTGATTGACTGAAGTTGAAGAACCCCAACAAAATTGGCCCCAAACCATAATTCCGGCAAAACCCGCATCGATGCATTTTTGATTCAATGCCTGAATGGCTTTCAAGGCGTTGGCTTCTCCACCCATTTCGGTAATAAAACTTGTGGGTCCATAAATACCTAAAACTGGTTTATTGTCAATTTTTACATAATTCGATTCTTTGAAGTATTTAAGAAATTCAGGAAAGATATTATTCATCAAATCATCAAGACCGGAAATACCTCTATTTTCGCTATTCACCCAGTTAAGCATAAACTTCATTTGATTGCCGAACCTGCAAGTTTTGTATGATTTCATTACATGGTCGTATTCTGTTATCAAAGGTTTCCCGGCATTGCCCTCCTTCCGGTACCAGCAATGCATGAAATAACTGATTCCATGTTCAAGGGCGTACTTGATCTCCCAATCGGTAACATCAGGTTCACCTTCTTTGTACCAACCGATTACAGGTTGTCTTTCGGGAAATTTATTGTCTTTGTAAAGTCCCCATACACCATCTTTTCTCCATAAATCGCAACGCTGAGCACCAACAAGATATTTACCTGTACTAACTACCTGAGGCGACGGAGTAGCTCCGGATGTTTCTTTTACTGCCGGATACCAGGATTGTTCGGTTGTAAAATTATACGCAGAAGAACCAACAAGCGCCTTTATTTTAATTTCCTGAGGCTCCGCACTTTTAGCCTGTATGTAAAATTTAAGCGTTTTAGTCTCATTTGCTTTCCAGCTTGTAAATGATTGCTGCGGAGCGGAATTGGCAACCATGGTTACACCCGATGGAAGAATAAGTTCCACTTTACCTACCTGATAATCAGTGCCGGTGTTGGTAATTTTTACATATAGTGTGGAGTTGCGCTCAGCTCTTGGATAAACCGGATCAATGGTTATTGATTCAATTTTGACTTTTAAATCATTGGTTTCCGGTATTGGCGCTTCGTCTTTGTTGCATGACTGAAAAACAACGAGAATTAAAATGAAGCGAATGATACAACCCATTGAGGATTTACAAATATTCGACATTTTCTTAAATCCAAGTCTAACTGGTGTAATTTTCATTTTTACAGACTAAATTTTTACTGTTTATTCAATTTCAAATCAACGTTTCCTTCCATTAAAAAGGAATAATGCGTTGGTTTTGCAAAAATCCCCTTTTCTCTTTTAAAAGTAAAATCTTTCAGAGATAGTATAAATTCGTAAGACTTCAAACTAAAATTAGCTTCTTTTTTCAACGTTGAAACCTTGATGTTTTCACCATCCTGGCTTATAAAATTTTGTTGGGCTGTGCCTATTGTTTTGTAGAAGTCGTCAAAATCTTTAATTTTCCAAATTTCCTGATTTTCACATAATATCAGCATGTTATTGAATTCACTTAACCATTTTCCGGTTTTTTTGTGTTGAATTTTGTGCTCTCTTCCAAAATTAACGATTATCCAAAGATTTTCATCTGAATCATTATCAACCACCATACAAATCTTGTTGTTACTATTGCCAATAATTTGTCCGCTCAATTTGTTGATTATCTTATAATCATTGGCGCCGGGCTGTTTTTCAACCACCCATTGCTGATTAGGACTATTTAAAAATCTTTTCAACCCAAAACTCCAGGGAGCGTAAGTACTGTCACTGGAAAGATGGTAATAGGTGTCGGCAACCATCATGCTATCTGCGTACAGTTCTGCCCCTTTACCGTATTTCAATTCAGAGATGTTCATATAAATTTCTTTGGTGTTTTTGGGGAGTGTTGCTTTATTTAGGCAAAGGCTATAACCATCTTTCTCGTTCTTAAATTCCAATGCGAGTTTGTTTTGGCTTAACTTAACCGGGATTACTGCAAATTGATTGTTCAGTTTTTTGACCGGGAATGTTGTCGAAGGATAAATTTCCACCCGACTTTCAGTCCCATATTCCGTCGTGTATTCAAAACGAAGTTTCCCATCCTGCACGCTCACCGGAATCAGGTTGGTAAATAAAAGATGGTTTTGACTTCCGTGCAACTTATACGCTTTCAAAGAATACTCTTCCGATAAAACCTTAATTGCCATGGGTTCTCGGCCTTTCCTTTGAATAACAATAAGGTTATCTTTTTGAGATGGGTCAATCACTGCTATAACTCCATCCTTTTGTTCGAAAATTGTGGCATTTAATTTCTGTACAATATCTTTAATTTCAACACCTTCCAAATATAATTCTGCCTGATCATTGCCATTCGCATAAAAAATCAAATGTTCTGCTTTTTTATCCTGAAAGCGAGTTAGCGGATTTGCAGTTGCGTAGCGTAGCTTTATTCCATTGATATCTAACCGGAAAGGTATTGTGAGCGGTTTGTTTTGATAAACATTTAGCGTTGATTTCAGTGGAAAAGTAATGGTTTGATTTCCTGCCTGGAATGAAAAGTCAATTTTTTCTTTCAGGTTTTTGCAAGGAAGTGCATAAGCATTTACAAAAACAAATCCGCTCCCATCTTTGTGTCGCATACAAACTTGATGTTTTTTACCAAATATTTCTGTAATGGTATCCTGATTCATGTATGAAAGTTTTTGAAGAGTGCCACCAAATGCATCAAGGAACAGGCCTAATCTTCTGATATAATGATAGCTGTCTCTTACCTGCTGAAACTCGCCCAGCGGGCTATGCAAATCATACGACATCAGCGTAACATCAGGCCGTGCTACCGATTTACCGACATAATCGTTAAACCAGGGACCTGGGTAACGTTGCGGATTGGTTCCTGCCCCATAAATGTAATAACTCGTTGCATTTACGCCTGAAGCGATATCTGCCAGATTGTAAAAAGCCGGAAATTCAGGAGGTGTAATGGTGTAGTAACCACCGCCGCCCTGGTTTTCAATTGATAATACAGGATAGTTCAACGTATCCTTGAACCCCTCAAAGTGGTTGGTTTTGGTCAGTTTGAAGCCATCGAATACGGGATATGTTTTCTTTAGGTGCCAGTTTCCCAAAGGATATGCACCCGTTCCCGGGATACTTCCTTTAGCTCTCACAGCATGGGTCGGCTCCCAATATGTAGAAGTAAAAGACCCCTCAAATCCTGCCTTTTTAGCCAATTCCTGATAGGTGTCAATAGTAACCTGTGCATCCTTTTGGGTTTCTGCACGTCCCCAAATCCAGCTACAGTTGGTTTCGTTATCAAGTTGAACCATGATGACATTACCACCTTTGGAAGGAAAATATTGTTTTACTTCATGAGCCAAATGGTTGTAAAAATCGTCAACAGCCTCGAAATACCATTTGGGCGATGGATACAACTGATGGTTATATTGTCCTGGAAGTTGTTGTCTTACCCATTGAGGAAGTCCTGCATTGCGCGTTTCTGCATTAATTATCGGACCAATGCGCAAAATCACATAAAGACCATGTTTTTTGCACAACGAAAGAAACCGTGCAATATCATATCTGCCCGAAAAATTCCAGACATTATCTTTGGGTTCGTGAATTCCCCAGTAAATACAGGTGGCGATACAGTTCAATCCACCGTTTTTAGCTTTTAAAATAACATCTTCCCACTCGTTTTCCGGAATACGAAAATACTGTATTTCGCCGCTATGAATAAATACGGGTTTACCTGATCTGTAAAAACCTAAACTATCGTATGTAAGTTTGGCTATTTCCTGATTATAAATGGCACTTTCTTCTGACCTCGGCATGGAATTACCCCAAGGCTCCCTGAAGGAAAAGCTGATCTTAGTTGCATCAGAGGCAATTAGTCTGTTCGCAATTAGAACTAACCCGAAAATCGCAAATATTAGTCTTATCATTTTTCCAAAATAAAAATGGGTTGAGTTTACCTGAACATATTCTTGTCCGGCAAATTATATAGATAGTAGAAAACAGAGGCTGTCGCAAAATACATCTCTTTAATATTTTGGACAGCCTCTGAAAATTTCTGAGCAATGGATTATTACTCGTCGGCCACAATTTGATAAGGACTGACATTGTATTCCGCCCATTTGGCATTGGTTCGGAAAGCTTCCAAAGAGGCTTTCGGAACTTTAATGGTTACGCCAAGTGGGTTCAAAAACGCATACCCGGCAAGTGCAATTTTGGCTGGATCGGTTCCCTTGACAATAATTGTGCGGGCACTGCGGGCAAGTGCGCCACCGCCAATACTTGTAAGGGTGGCAGGTAAAATAATTGATTGAATTGCACAATCTGTGAAAGCATTTCCTTGAATGGTTGTTACCGCATTTCCCAATTCAATACCGCCGGCAAATTCAGACTGATAAAAACAATAACCGGGGATATCCGTTACTCCGGAAGGTATGATAAGCTTATGGGAAACTTTCTTCATATTGGCAAAATTTCCGCCTCCTAAACTTTTTAAACCATCGGGTAAATGTATAGTAGTTAATTCTGTACATCCTTCAAAAACATTGCCCTTGATTGTTGTTACCGAATTACCAATATAAACCACTTTTAGCTTTTTGCTTTGCCTGAAGCACTCATCCCCGATTGTTTTTACACCTTCAGGAATTAATACCGAAACCAATGCCGGGTCTTGATAGAATCCCCATGCAGATAAATTCTCAACTGGAACATCACCCATCTTCGCAGGAATAACTACATTTTTCATTTTCTTTCTGAAGTCCGGTTCTTTCAATGTTGAAATGGTCTTGGTTGGCACATCAAAATTAAAGCGATCCTGATTGGCCTGATCAGTGATGTACCGGGCATAAATAGAGGAATTTTCGAATATCCGTACATTGGCAAAATCAAATTCTTTGGTCAATTCTTTATCTACACACCAGGTTTCGAAAGCAAAGCCTGATTTTGCGGGAGAAAATGGCTGTTGAACAAACCCACCTTCTTCTGGAACGATTAACTTAGGCAATTCGCTCCCGCCGCTTGTATTAAATGAAACTTCCAGATTTGTAATGCTTGGTACAATATCTCCCGGATTGTATTTACTGCAAGAACTTAAAATTCCTGTTACTAAGAGCATTAGAACTCCCTTTAATATATGTTTTTTCATGGTATAATACTTTTTAAAAATTATTTTTCCCAACCCGGATTTTCTTTTAACCCTGTTTGTTTATCTTCCTTCCAAGGATTCTGATCAATACGACTCGGAGTTATTGGGTTGTAATAGAATTTCGAATACCAGGTTCTGTCTGTTGTTGCCGAATAAATATTTCCAGTGTTTTTGATTTTATATCTATATGCACCACCATCCTTTACCGATTTATAAACCAGCTGGTAAATAATACCATACGGATTTTTACCGCAATATTTTGGTCCTTCCCGCCATCTCCGGACATCAAACAACCTTGAACCCTCATAGGCCGTTTCAATTGTTCTTTCCAGGCGGATTGCTTCGCGATCAACTGTGGGTAAAGCCTTTATGCCAGCTCTCTTTCTGATTTGATTTGTATAATCCAATGCTTCGCCGGATTTTCCTATTTCAATGGATGCTTCAGCATGGTTCAGGAATATTTCACCCAATCGGAAAACGACATAATCGGTTTTTGAACAGGAATTTAGTGTCCGTGAATAAGCATCAAGTTCGTCCAGATATTTGAAAACACCAAAAGGGGTCTCAGCAAGACGATCACCACCTGAGCGGGCACTGAATCCAACTACCTGAAAATTATCATATATCCCCGAAGTCTTAATGCTGCCATCCAAGGCAATCAATTGTTTCCAGTATTCAAGTGTATTAGGCAGAACCGGATCCTGGAACTTAGTCCCTTCGGTATAAACCGATGCATTTAAACGTGGGTCCCGCTGTCCGAAAATATCTTCAGTGGTATATTCTTTGCCATCATCATAGCTTTTCAATGCCTTTGCAGTTGTTCCATCCATGTTTTGATACATATCAACAAATTCAGGAAGAACACTTATAAACTGACCTTTTATCCAGCCATCATAACCCATTGGACATTGCCACATATCCCAGGAGTGAGACTTTCCAGGAGGGCCGTCAAAGATTTCAGCAAAAATGATTTCATTGTTATTCTTTTTCAGAAAAAGTTGCTGGTAGTTTTTTACGTATCCGGCTTTGGTACCGTCAATATAACTATCAAACAGTTTGAATCCTCCATTATCAATTATCTCCTTACTTGCATTGTACGATGCCTGAAAGAAATAATTGGCTTTAGCTGCAGGAATGCCAATTCTTCCATCGCTCTGGACCAACTCGCTGAGTGCCTTTTCGGAAGTGAATTTTGCTATTGACCCTGCATATAGGGCAACCCGACTTTTAAGGGCCAGTGCCGCATAATGGGAAGGCCGCCCCATTTCAGAGGGAGCCAAGGATTTTTTTAGAAAATTGCCTTGGGTGATAGTGTCAATCTCATTAATGATAAATTGATATACCTCTTCTTCTTTAGCCCTTTTGGGAAACATCTTTTCTTCGGGGCTGTCCAATTTTAATTCTTCGAGGATTAAGGGAACGCCTCCATAACGTTTCACCATGTTAAAGTAGGAAAATGCACGTAAAAACCGGGCTTCGCCAATGCGCGATTTCCTGACATCCTCCGAAACCTCAGCAGTTTTCATTTTAGAGAGGAAAATATTCAATTGACGGACTAGATTGTAATTCCACCATGGATAAACATCATTCCAATACAAAAAGTGATTCCATGTTGGACGGGAAAAGTTAATCGCTTCGTCGGCAATAGTGTTTGGCGTAGTTTGCGGATTAACATAATGTCCGTAATTTGAGTTATCGTTCCCATCCATATAAAATTTCATCTGACCATAGCACTCCCTTAAATATCCGTCAATTAAAGCAGGATCATTCCATAACTGAGCATCAGAGATAGTATCTAAAGGCTGTTTATCCAGTACATCTTTAAAACACGATGAAAATACTAATAGAAGTATTATTGATGACATTTTTAATATATTCTTCATAACCTTATAATTATCATAATGAAACATTAAACCCAAAAGATATTGTCTTCGTTTGCGGATAGTAGTATCCAACGTTGCCAGTTGGAGCTTCCGGGTCGATATTGTAACGATTTAATCCTGAGAAAGTGAATAAATTAGTTCCGGCAAAAAACAACCTTAATTCCTGAATCTTAAGATTTTTAAGTAAGGCTTTGGGAATGTAATACCCAAAAGAAATATTTTTTAAACGCAGATAATCGGATGATTTCAGAAAATAGTCGGTTCCTCCCCAATAATAACCGGCGTTGGTTCCAATACGAGGAATCAGTGCATAAGGTCGATTTTCCTGCTCTGTCCAGCGATATTTGAAAGTTGTTTGGTTGGCACCTACAACAGTCGAAATATTCTTGTAGAAACCTAGAGCACCCTGCCACAGCATGGTCAAATTGAAGTTTTTATACCTGAAGTCAGTATTAAGACCAACCATCCAATGAGGAGTTGTTCCTTGTCCCAGTTCCAGCTTATCTCTCCAATCCAAAACATTGTCTCCATTTTGATTAAGCAGTTTGATATCACCTTTATTCAAAGAATTGTTGCCGCCTGCAATATCTTTATATTGATAAGGCAAGAAATAAATGTCTTTTAGTGAAGTAAAAAGGCCATCGGAAACATACCCGAAAGTTCGGTCGGTCCAATGACCGGTCATTTGGCTCATCCTGATATCATCCGGATCTGTATATACTGGTTCATCAAATGAAACCCATTTGGAACGCGACCAGGAAACGTTTCCTGAAACATTATATTTAAAATCACCGATTTGGTCCTTGTAACCGAATGAAAATTCAAACCCTCGCGTATCCTGACTGTTAAGGTTCTCAACGGGCAGCGTTGCCCCGAAAGTGTTTGGAATAGACAAATTCTTGGTACCTAGGATGCCTTCTCTTAAACGATAGAAAAAATCAAATTCTCCGTAAATTTTATTATTGAAAAGTCCGAAATCCAATCCTGAGTTGTACAATGTCATCGTTTCCCATGTTAGGTTAGGATTTGGCATGCCTTTGGGATAATAGCCCTGCAAGGATTTGTCTCCAATTACATACCCCACATTATTGATACCAAATCCGGTAAGATAAGGGAAGTTGGAAGCTACATAATCATTACCAGTCTTGCTGAAACCACCGCGAATTTTTAAGTTAGTTATGAAACCACCAAAACTGTTTTTGATAAAAGATTCTTCAGAAAGTCTCCACCCTAAGGAAATACTTGGGAAAAGTCCCCACCTTGAATTTTCGGGGAACTGTGCCGAGCCATCACGACGAATTGTGGCTTCAACCAGATATTTGCTTAGGTAGGAATAATTGGCACGCCCTATCAAAGAGGCACGTCCCATTTCGTAAGCGCCACCATCAGCAGCCTGATTTGTAACACCACCGGCAAATAAATAAGGAATCTGGTCAGTGAGAAAACCTTCTCTTTGTCCGTATAAACTCATACCGGCACTTTCAATGTTTTCTGCAACGCCTAATAATGACACAATGTGCTTTTCAGCAAAAACTTTATCGTATGTAATCATTAATTGAGCTGTCTTAACCCAGGCTTCGGAAGCACTTTGATTAAGAATAGGTGAATTGCTAATTGGATGTGGAATATATTTATCACTGGCATAATTGTATTCATAAGTAGTAATCTTTTTATTAAATCTTTTTGTTCGCTGGTTTGATTTATCATACGTGTAAGTACCTTTTAATGAAAGACCTTTAATAATATCCCATTTCAAAGAAGCCTGTGTATGAAGTTTCTGATCGTATTGATCGTTGAAACCGTAAATATCCCTGTTTGTAGACAAATGTGCCCCTCCTGTACCATTACCATCAGCATAGGAAAGCATTGTTTCACCATTTTTGTCAGGCAATGTGGCAGGGTAAGTCGGGCGGGTTTGCCACAAATCATACCAAACGTTTGACTTTGTATCGTTAGCTGCCAGAGTACGAATAGGAAAATTTCTTTCTTCCATAATGGTGGATAAATCGACGTTCATTGAAAGATTATCAAGAATTTTGGCGTCAATATTTGAACGCAAGTTATAGCGGCCGTAGTTACCCCCATTTGTTTTGATCATCGTTTCCTGATCCAGAAAACCAGCAAAACCATAGTATTTGATTGATTCATTGCCACCTCTTAACGATAAATTATGTTGTTGTGATGGAGCATATGGACGAACAACTTCATCAAACCAATTGGTTGACGGATAATCGGGATCTTCTCTTGAATAATATTTTTGAACTTCTTCTTCTGTATAAGGAGCATTAATGGCATTTTTTCCTGTCTGAAGATAATTATCACGAGCCAACCGGGTATAATCACCTGCAGATAAAGGCTTAAGTAAATTAACCAAACCCTGAAATGTCCAGGAACTATTGAGCGTAATAGTCGGTTTGCCCATATTTCCCCGCTTGGTTGTTACTAACACAACTCCATTACCTGCACGTGCACCATATATGGCTGCAGAAGCGTCCTTCAATACTGAAATACTCTCGATTTCATTGGCATCAATATTGTTGAAACTGCTTTCAACACCATCTAAAATTACTAATGGACTACCAAAACCACGAATACTTAAAGAGGCAGCATCGGCTCCTGGCTGACCGCTTTGTTGCGTAGTTATCAAGCCAGAGATACGACCTGTCAAAGCATTAGAGGTACTTGCAACTGGAACAACAGTCAGCTCCTGACTTTTAACAGTTGAAACTGCACCTGTAACATTCATTTTCTTCTGAGCTCCATAACCAACAGCCACTACCTCTTCAATTCCAACATTTTGCTCTGCAAGTGTTACATTAATTGTTGTCTTGTTTAATATTGCAATCTCCTGCGTTTTCATCCCCACAAACGAAAACTGCAAAATTGCATTTTCAGGAACATTTGAAAGCGAGTAAGAACCGTTGTTATCGGTGATTATACCTGTGGTAGTACCTTTAACAATTACTGAAACGCCTGGAAGTGTTGCTCCGGAAGAGTCACTAACTTTGCCCGAAAGGGATTTTTTTTGTTGCGTACTCATAAAAGGCTCCATCTCGTCTTTATCATAAAGGGCGATCTGACGGCCAATGACTTTGTATTTGACGGAGGTATTGGCTAAAACAGCATCAAGAATGTCAATAACTGTTTTTTGATTGGCATTGACCGATACAGCCATGCTGACATCCACATTTTCGTTGTAGAAAAATTTGAACTCGCTTTGGCCTTCGATGGCATGGAGCAGATTCAGCAAGGTTGAGTTGTTCTCAGCAATGTTCAGTTTTGTGTTCTGCGAATAGGTATTGGAGGCAAAACAGCTGAAAATTGAGATCGTTACGACAAGGATAGTTAGTTTCATTTTTCTAAAAAATTGATACGATAACGGCATATTGCCATGTTGTTCCAGCAATTTATTCATAACTTTGCAATGGTTTAATTAATTTAATGGTTTTTTAAATCGAATCATTTAAAGGTGGGAACGGCCATTCCCGCCTTTACTTTTTTGTGTTGGTCATTTGTTTCTCCCCATAAGTAAGATAATTTGGTTTATTATTCTGTTTGGTTGCCCCGTTCAAGGGTTATTATCTGCCGGATATCTTAAGAATCCGGGATTGCTTGTTAAAAGAATACTTTATCGGTGTGGTAACATTGATCAATTCCAGCACCTCGCCGAAGGTCTCCAATTCGATGGTTCCCGTATAGCCAATCTTTTTCAGCCGCTCTCCCTGTAACTCTATTTTTACATTGTACCATCGCTCCAGGTCTTTGACCACCTCAACAAAAGGCGTTTTTACGAAGATAAGTTTGCCCTCGCGCCAGGAGGTGATGTTTCCTGTATTGACATTCAGCATAGAGAATTCTCCTGCAGGAGTGACTGTAGCTTGCTGCCCGGGCTTTAAGGTGGTGGTGCGATTGTTCCCATCCACAATTTTTACAGAACCTTCCACCAGGGTCGTTTCGAAATTATCATTGGCATAGGCTTTTGCATCGAAAGAGGTTCCCATGACTTCGATTCTGCCAAAACCGGTTTTGACGACAAACGGCTTTCCGTCTTTTACAACCTTAAAAAAGGCCTGACCGGACAGTTCGACGTTTCGTGTTTCTCCATATTGCCGCGGAAAGGAGATGGTCGTGCCCGAATTCAGCCATACTTCTGAGCCATCGGGGAGTTTAAAATTGGTCCTGGCGCCATAAGGGGTGGTAACAGTTTCTACGACATTAGTATTGACCGGCTGCTGTTTCCGAATGATGACAAGGGTCGAAATAACCAGTCCGAGGATCAATACCGCTGCCACCTTGAGCAGATTTTGGTAAATGGATAACCTTCGGGCTACTGCTTTTGATTCTTCCAGCGCGATGCGGTGGTGTATTTTATCGAGCAGGTGGCTGTTCTCCTTGTTTTCAATCGCGTTGTCCAGGGTCTCTTCCCAGCGTTTGAGAAGCTCCAACGACACTTTGCCGTTGTTGTCTTCTCCGCACAGCGCCTCTAAAACAGAGGAAAATTCCTCCGGATTGGCTGTGCCATTCCAATATTTTGTGAATTTTTTTTCCATGATTTACTGTTAATACACGAAAAGGGAGGGGATCCCCTGCTCCGAATTCCAAAAAATTACATAAAAAGATAACAATAGAGCAGGGAGATGACCCCCATCTCTTTCAGTGAGGTTTTTATCTTTTTGATTGCGTGGGTGATATGGTCTTCTACCGTCTTTTCGGAGATATTCAGTTGTTGCGCAATTTCTTTGTTGGAAAGGCCTTCCGTCCGGCTTAAAATAAAAATCTGTCTCCTCTTTTCAGGAAGTTGGGAGACAACCTGATCGATGCCGGATTTAACTTCGTTGAACTCCAACTGGCTCTGTAACTGAAATTCTTCCACCACTGTTCGCTGAAAAAGCTCATTTTTGAAGCTATTGTTCCTTATATTGGTACGGATTAAATTCAGCACTTCGTTTTTTGTAATGGTAAAAATGTAGGAATTGAAGGTTTCTACATTGCCAATTTTTTGCCTGTTCAGCCAGAGTTTGACAAAAACCTCCTGAAGAATGTCATCGATCTCTGTCTCAATTTTAAGAATCGATTTCGAGAAATGAAACAACCGCGGATAGTAATACCCAAACAGATCGTCCAGGGCTGATTTTTCGTCCCGCTTCAGCCTGTTGATAATCACTTCTATATCACGAACGGTAAATATATTGCTTGTGGCCATTTAAAATAGCTCTTATGTCTGGTTGCCAGTGTTCATTGAGAAGACCGGTAAGTTTTCAAAAATTAAAAGTAAGCTAATTTTTGATAAAAATAATTTGTCCATAAGGATCAGAATATTTTGTATGTTTTTCAAAAAGGGAATTAGTCTAAATTTAAACGGAGTTATCGATGTTGGCCTTCCTAAAAGTGGGCTAATAAAAGTGGATTTGAAGACCCGCCAGGAAATCCAGCAGAATTTTCGACAACCGGTATCAATCAATGGAAAGTAGAAACTGTAGTGACAGATAATTATAACCAATATTAACCAGACGAATCCCAACCCTGCAAGATTGTAAAATATTTGCACATTCCACCTATTTCTCTTTTAGTGTTCAAGCCGGGTAATAAGAAATAACTTGGGAAATCCCGGGTAATCTTTACAAGTCATTTTTTATAAAGGTCTTTTTCTGGGACATAATTATTTTATTGACAGTATGATTTCTTTAAAACGAACAAAAAAAGGGAGCCGGCAGGCTCCCCAATTTCAAAGACTAATCATCTCTTCCACTTCTCGGACTTTCACATCCAGGGTCCGTTTCATTTCGTCAATCACCGAGGTGATGACAGTGGAGTTGGAAGTCCTGAATTCATTCCCGGCGCCATCCTTCAGCAGAATAGTAGAGCTTAGTGAATCAGCTCCGATCTGAAAGGTCTGCAGCTTCCTTCTGGAGTCAGAGAGCGTTCTCCAGCGGTCGATCATCAGGGAGAGATCTTCAACCTTCTGAATTTTTTCATCCAGGGTGAGTTTTCTTACCTCTACCGTCTCTTCTTTGACAATGGACATTACCGCAGCAGGTGCGGCAACTTCTGTGACTACTTCAGGAACTACTACAAACTTCTCAGCAACATTTGATTTACTCATAATATTTATGCCTCTGCCCTGAGGACTTTTAATGGCTTCTGGCTCGCCGGTTATAATTAAATTTCGGGCAAACCAGATTGAGCCGGGCGGATTCTGTCAAGGGGAAATGTCAGTTTTAACCAGAGGAGAATGGGAAGAAAAGAGAAAGTGACCTACCACGAAGTGCCGGAGGGTGCTGCACCATTAACTTCAACCTGCAGCAGCTGACGGCCCTTGACTTTTCCGGCTGGCGATCAATAACTTCGCACCGTAATTTGAGTGTAACAGCTTATTTATCAGATAGGGTTAAAAAGTGCGACCATAAAAAAAACCTTGCTCGGCAAGGCTCTTTTTCTCCTTAGAAAGGAAGATCGTCTCCGGTGACCGGTTCCAAAATTTCTTTTTGTTTTC